>ONDA01000006.1 GCA_900316475.1 uncultured Prevotellaceae bacterium | reverse complement strand
GGCACGAGCACCTGAGCGAACAGAAACCAGCAGGGGGTTCTCCTTGTCGCCGAACTTTGAGTTCATCAGGGTCTCAATGTGCTTTACAGCAGCCATCACGTCGTCGTTCAGCAACTCCATGATCTTCTGCTGACCTACCTGATAATATTCGTTACAGCAATCAGTGGTGATTGTAAAACCAGGAGGAACAGGTACACCAATCAGGTTCATCTCAGCAAGGTTAGCACCCTTGCCGCCAAGTTCCTCACGCATCTTTGCATTACCTTCGGCCTTACCGTTACCGAAGAGGTAAACTCTTTTTTGACTCATAAGTTGTTTTTTATTATAAGATTAAAACTTTGTTAGGTTTTTTCTTTCAGTGTGTACAAAGGTACGGTTTTTTCCCGAATCGCCAAAGAAAAAATAGATTTTTTTGCAATACAGACCATTCATTAACAAAAAGCATTAACAAAAAGTGGACTTCAGTCGACGTAATCCACCTTAATGACAATGACGCGTATGTTCTGGTCTTTAGCCTTTGGCGAATTGATTTTGGCGATGTGCCAATCAGACGGAAAGAAGATAAAGAACTTGCCTGGGTCGGAGTCGTAGAATCGCGTCTTCGACACATCATAATCATAGTGTATGACGTCAGGTTTGTACTTGTCCTTAGGCACGGAAGTCAGATGGTCGATGATGCCGAACCGCTCAACGCCCTTCACGACATACTGAAAATCAATATGGTGGTAATGGCTTTCGCTATTCCGCTGGGCGAGCGGTCCGTTCTTCGAATCTTCTACACTTGCCACCAGCTTGGTACCGGCGATGGGATGCTTTCCCGCTGGTATTGCCAGCAAGTCCGTATCTGCCAGCCAACGAAACAGCGCCGTCCACTGCAACGGGTTCTTTTGGTATTGCTGGTAGAATTCAACGACATTCATTGAACTATGCGGGCTGGCCTTTTCGAAATCATGACGCCAGACCCCCGACTTGACCCATGCGCGAGCTTTCTTTTCCAATACTTTGTCATTGAACTCACGGGTGAAATAGCCAGATTGCGCCTTTGCCAAGGAGCAAACACCCAGTAACAGAGCAAGCAGAATGGACTTTTTCATATCGTTATCTGTTTTTATGTTTTAAGAACCACTTGTGCGTGTAGAAGTTATACATGGCCAATGCGACGACCGTCAGCACCATACAGGTTATCAGGTTTCCCTTGTCATCGTTGAAGAAGAATCCGTAGCCTATGCCGAGGCCAAGGGCTAAGCCGCTTTCCCATCCCAGGAAATACATACTCTGCGATGTTCCCCGCTGGCAATGCCTGCTGAGCTTGATGAAGAAAAGCAGGAACCGCGAACAGACGATGCCTATCGAGAAGCCCAGCAGCAACGGTGCGATATACCATACGACCGGCAAGGGCCGTGTGAAAATCAAGATAAGCACCATCAGCAAGATGATAAAGCCCGTCACGATTTCGCTCTTCAAGTCAGCATCGGGGAAGACGACGCGCTGGGCTACCAGAGCCAGCAGGAATCCGGCCATGATACACGCATAGAATCGGTCGCTGAGCCCTAACGACATCAGCATTCCGACGACAACGGCAAACAAGATGAGATTGATGTAGAGCGGGATGCTGTTCGTCAAGAAAAAGCGGTCGGTACTGACGATATAGAAGGAGTCGCTCGGCGTGCGGAACGGGAAGTTCACCGCCGATATCAGTATGACGGAGCAGGCTGCACAAAACAGCGATGCCAGCAAGACGGCATCAAAATTCTTGTAATAGAACAAGACGTATCCCAATATAGGGCCCAGCGACAGTGCAAACCTGGTGAACCAGGCGGCCGAATGGTTGGCTTCCGTGCGGCGATACGACTCGCTGGCGTCGATAATCAGCGTGCTGAGCATAATCATCTGTGCCAAGCCGAATGTTGCGCCCAGCAAGACGCGCTGGATGAGAATCAGCCAGAACTCTACGAAATCGCTGGTGAGGCCGTGAATATAATACAACAGGGATATGGAGCCAAACATTGCCAATATCGAGAGGATGCAGATGCTGTTTCTGCGGAATCTCTGTACGAGCCACGAGCAGAAGAACCCAAAGGCATAGAGTCCGAAGGCAAAGGCCCCCATTGAAATACCCACTTCAGTAGTAGACAACTTCACTGTTTCCAACAGCCATACCGGGAAAGAGGGAACAAATACATAGACCGACATCGACAGCAGCAGGCTTGCCAATGACAGCAGCCAGAAGTCACGATGCCAAAGTCTTACGTGTATAGGTGTGTTCTGTGTATTCATCAATCATTTATTTTGTGGGTGCAAAGATACAATAAATTACGCAAATATCAAAAGAATTGAATGACTTTCTTTCTCGATGCAATAAAACCGCAACGAATCCGTTATATTATTTGCGATGAAAGTAATATCATATTTGCGCATACTGGCTGCCATCCTGTTGCTTGTATCTGCACTTGACGCCGTCTCTGCTGCCGACTTTACGCTGAAAGGTAAAGTCGTCGATGAAGACGGCAACGGCTTGGAATTGGCCTCTGTGATGTGCCTCGAGCAAGGTAAGCTGGCCATGACAAACCTCAAGGGAGAATTTAATATCAGTCTGCAATCATCTGATTCAGTGACGGTTAAGTTTTCTATGGTAGGCTACAAAGCTCGTACCCGGAAGTTCATCAGGCCACGCGGCACACTCACCGTACAGATTATTATGTACCAGCAGGAAGCCCTTGACGAGG
This sequence comes from uncultured Prevotellaceae bacterium, assembly GCA_900316475.1. GTDB lineage: Bacteria > Bacteroidota > Bacteroidia > Bacteroidales > Bacteroidaceae > Prevotella. Next base: position 203,028 of record ONDA01000006.1, on the reverse strand, counting down.
TGACCATCACCGAGCGGCGCCGCCAGACAACGGGAACGGAGCAGCTTGACATCAAGGACCTGAAAAGCAGTCCTTCCGTTACGGGCAATGCCGTCGAGGAACTCATTCAGCAACAGGCCGGCGTCTCGACGCACAACGAGCTGTCAAGTCAGTACAACGTGCGGGGAGGTTCCTTCGACGAGAACGTCGTATATATAAATAATGTGGAAGTGTACCGCCCTCTGCTCATCCGCTCAGGCCAACAGGAGGGCCTTAGCATTATCAATGGCGACATGGTCGAGAAGGTGGGATTCTCCACGGGCGGCTTCGAGGCCAAATACGGCGACAAGATGGCATCGGTATTGGATATTTTTTACCGCACGCCCCAACAGACGGAAGCCTCGCTGACAGGCTCGCTGCTTGGTGGCAGTGCCTATCTGGGCGTCGGCAGCAAGAAGTTCTCCATGAGCCACGGCCTGCGCTACAAGACGACAAAATACCTGTTAGGCTCGTTGGAAACGACAGGCGAGTATCGGCCAGACTTCCTCGACTATCAGACCTATGTCAACTGGAAGCCAAGCAGCCGGTGGTCGGTAGATTTCATTGGCAACATTTCCGAAAACAAATACCAGTTCACGCCCAAGGACCGTGAGACGAGCTTCGGAACGATGGAAGACGTCAAGTCGTTCCGCGTCTACTTTGACGGTCAGGAGAAAGACGTGTTCCGCACCTTTTTCGGCACCCTCTCCATTGCCCGCCACCTTAGCGACTCCACGACGGTCAAGCTGCTGGCCTCTGCCTTCCATACCAAGGAACAAGAGACCTACGACATTCAGGGACAGTATTGGCTTGACGACACCGAGTCGTCCGAGAACTTAGGCGTTGGCACGTATATGGAGCACGCCCGCAACTATCTGACGGCCGACGTCCAAAGTCTCAAGCTGATGGCCAACCGACGGTTCCGCAGTCACAACGTCGAGGCCGGAATCACCATGAAGTGGGAGCACATCAAGGAACAGTCGCGCGAATACGAGATGCGCGACTCCAGCGGCTACTCCATACCCCACAGCGAAAGCCGGCTGAACCTCATCTATTCGCTGTCTTCCAAGAACACCATGTCGTCAAGACGGTTAGAGGGCTACATCCAGGACACCTACCGCTGGCAGACGCCCGGCGAAACGTTCTACACGCTGAACTACGGTGTGAGGTTCAGCAACTGGTCGTGGAACCGCGAGACCACCGTTTCACCCCGTCTGTCGCTGGCCGTCATTCCCTCTTTCAACAACGACGTCACGCTGCGCTTTGCCACAGGACTTTACTATCAGGCGCCTTTCTTCAAGGAACTGCGCGACACGAGTACGGTCAACGGGCGCACCATCGTCACCCTCAACGAGCGCATCAAGAGCCAGCGGTCTATACATTTCATCGCCGCCTTCGACTACCGCTTCCGCATGATGCAGCGCCCCTTCCGCTTCACGGCCGAGGCTTATTACAAGGCCCTGTCGAACCTCATACCCTACAACGTGCAGAACGTCAAGGTGACCTACTATGGCGAGAACCTCTGCTCGGGCTACATCGCCGGCCTCGACATGAAACTCTATGGCGAGTTCGTGCCCGGCACCGACTCCTGGCTCACCTTCTCGCTGATGAAGACGGGACAGAAGATGGACGGCGGCAGCTACTTCCCCATGCCCACCGACCAGCACTACGCCATCAACCTGCACTTTACCGACTACTTCCCCGGCACTGACCGCTTCAAGATGACGCTGCGGCTGGCCTATGCCGACGGACTGCCCTTTGGCGCACCCCACCGCGGACTCGAGCAGCAGAACTTCCGGGCCCCGGCCTATAAGCGTGCCGACATCGGTATGGCCTGGCTGGCTTACAAGCGCCTTCAGCGTTCGTCATTCGGCCTCAGACGCCTGTGGCTCGGCATCGACTGTCTGAACCTCTTCGGCATCTCAAACGTCAACAGCTACTACTGGGTGACCGACGTCACCAACCGGCAGTGGGCCGTTCCCAATTATCTCACAGGACGCCAACTGAACGGGAAACTCACCTTGGAGTTTTAATAATCTTTAATATTGTCTATTGCCGTTTCTCAATTAGAATTACTACCTTTGCACCCAAAATAGTTTTAACATTTACTATTGATATGAAGATTTCCCACATTGAGCATCTGGGCATTGCCGTCCAGAGCATTGAAGAAAGCCTGCCGTTCTTCACGGACGTGCTGGGGCTGGAGTGTTATGCTACAGAAGTCGTTGCAGACCAGAAAGTAAAGACCGCCTTCTTGAAATGCGGTGAGGTGAAACTTGAACTGCTGGAACCCACGTCGCCAGAGTCGACCATTCAGAAGTGGTTGGACAAAGGCAACAAGGGCGTACACCACGTTGCCTTCTGCATCGAAGACGGTGTGGCCAACGCTTTGGCAGAAGTGTCAGAGAAGGGTGTCCGCATCATCGACGAGAAGCCCCGCAAGGGCGCCGAGGGTCTGAACATCGCCTTCCTGCATCCGAAGTCTACCTGTGGCATCCTCACAGAACTTTGTGAACACCCGGAGTGATAAATTGTAAATCGTAATTTTGTAAATCGTAAATAGAAAGATGTCAAAACAATTAGAAAAGATTAAGCAGCTCATCGAGAAGCGCGAACAGGCTCGCCTCGGTGGTGGTGAGAAAGCGATTCAGAAACAGCACGACCGCGGCAAGTACACCGCCCGTGAGCGCATTGACATGCTGCTCGACTCAGGTTCGTTCGAAGAGTACGATATGTTCAAGGAGCACCGTTGCCACAACTTCGGTATGGAGAAGAAGCAGTTCCCCGGCGACGGTGTCGTTGCCGGCAGCGGTACCATCGACGGCCGCCTTGTCTTCGTCTTTGCCCAGGACTTCACCGTCCACGCCGGTTCACTCTCTGAGACCATGAGCCAGAAGATTTGTAAGGTCATGGATATGGCCATGAAGATGGGTGCTCCCTGTATAGGTATCAACGACTCGGGTGGCGCACGTATTCAGGAGGGTATCAACGCTCTGGCCGGCTACGCCGAGATTTTCGAGCGTAACATCCTGGCCTCGGGTGTTATCCCCCAGATTTCCGGTATCTTCGGCCCCTGCGCCGGTGGTGCCGTCTATTCGCCAGCCCTCACCGACTTCACGCTGATGATGGAGAACACCAGCTATATGTTCCTCACCGGTCCGAAGGTGGTGAAGACCGTCACGGGCGAGGACATCGACCAGGAGCACCTCGGCGGTGCATCGGTACACTCTACGAAGTCGGGCGTGACCCACTTCACGGCCAAGACCGAGGAGGAAGGCCTGCAGATGATTAAGACGCTGTTGTCGTATATCCCCTCCAACAATATGGAGCTGGCTCCTCGCCGCAAGTGCGACGACCCCATCAACCGCATGGAGGACACGCTGAACGAGATAATCCCCGAGAACCCCAACGAGGCTTACGACATGTACAAGGTCATTGCCGCTATCACCGACAACGGCGAGTTCTTCGAGGTGCAGCCAAAGTTCGCCAAGAACATCATCGTCGGCTTTGCCCGCTTCAACGGCCAGAGCGTCGGTATCGTGGCCAACCAGCCCACCTGCTATGCTGGTGTGCTCGACGTGAACGCCTCGCGTAAGGGTGCCCGCTTCGTCCGTTTCTGCGACGCCTTCAACATCCCCATCGTGTCGCTCGTCGACGTACCGGGATTCCTGCCCGGCACGGGTCAGGAGTACAACGCCGTCATCCTGCACGGTGCCCAGCTGCTCTACGCCTACGGCGAGGCTACCGTTCCCAAGATTACGGTCACGCTGCGTAAGTCGTACGGCGGTTCGCACATCGTGATGGGTTCCAAGCAGCTCCACACCGACCTGAACTATGCATGGCCCTCGGCTGAGATTGCCGTGATGGGTGCCTCGGGTGCTGCTGCTGTGCTCTATGCTAAGGAGGCCAAGGCCAAGAAGGAGGCCGGCGAGGACGTCAAGGCATTCATCGCCGAGAAGGAGGACGAGTACAACGAGCTGTTCGCCAATCCTTACCAGGCTGCCAAGTATGGCTACATCGACGATGTCATTGAGCCGCGCAACACGCGCTTCCGCATCTGCCGCGGACTGGCCCAGCTCGCCACCAAACGCGACGCCCTGCCCGCCAAGAAGCACGGTAACATCCCTATGTAATGTAATTGACAATTGAACATTGACAATGAACAAAAACGAAGTTTATGCTGCCATAGCTCTGGCCCTGCACGAGCATCTTGGCAATAACGTCCACGATGTGGAGCCCGGCATCATCACAATTGCCGAGCATCCCACACAGTGGAACGGCTATGCCCAGACAATGACAGCCCACCCCTAAATCATGAGTAGAGAATGAAACAGTATAAATATACCATTAACGGTAATAAATACGAAGTTGCCATTGGTGACATCACCGACAACGTGGCTACGCTGACGGTCAACGGCGAGGAGTTCAAGGTAGAAATGGAGAAAGAACTCGAGCCCGAGAAGAAGAAGCCCGTAGTGCGTCCTGCGGCTGCCGCTGCTGCTCCCGCCGCTGCTGAGGGCAAGCCTGCCGCTGCTGAGGGCAAGGCTAATGCGCTGAAGGCTCCGCTGCCTGGCGTCATCACCGACATTCTGGTAGAGGTTGGTCAGGAAGTAGAGGTCGGCCAGAACGTGGTTGTTCTGGAGGCCATGAAGATGGCCAACAACCTGCAGGCCGAAAAGTCGGGAAAAGTCACGGCCATCTGCGTGCAGGTTGGTCAGAGCGTGATGGAAGACGAGGCACTGATTGTCATCGAGTAGCCTTCTGGCACTTATCAATCCACTCTTTAAGCACTCCTCGGGGAATACCTCGCTGGAGTGCTTTTTCTAATACCTCAAGGGCCTCCTCGCGTCTTTCGAGTCTGAGCAGCAGGTCGGCCTTGCTCACCACATAGTCTGCGTTCTGCGGCTGCCGGCTGATGGCTTCGTCCCAGTCGTAGAGGGCCACGTCGTATTGCTGCTGCTGTGTCTCGAAGACGGCACGCGCCACGTAGCACACCACGGAGTCGGGAAACATCTCCACCATCTGGTTGTACTGGTCGCGGGCGTCGGTCACGCGTCCCATCCGTGCGCAGACCGTAGCCAGCCCCAGGCGGGCTTCCATGTGGGTGGGTATCTTTCTGAGAAACGCCTCATAGTCGCTCCGTGCCATCGCATATTGGCGCTGATTCGTCAGGCAGTAGGCCCGGTAGTACAGGGCTGCCGGGTTGTCGGGGTCGATGGCCAGCACCCTGCCGTACTCCTCGACGGCATAGTCCCATTGTCCTAACTGTATGTTGACGGCCGCCTTCTTGAGCCTCAGGTCGGTAGAGTGGGGGCGGTGGTCAATCATCCTGTTCAGCACCGTCAGCGAGTCGCGCCACTGCTGGGCTGTCTGCGCTGCTGTCGTTGCTGTGGTTGCTGTCGTAGCAATGGCTGTGAGCAGTAGTATGAGCTTTTTCATTTCCGCAGTTCGGCTAATTCCTTGTTGTAGTTCTTCTTCAGCCGGCGTATGGCGCGGTTGCGTATCTGCCTGACGCGCTCCCGCTTCAGGTTCATGTCCTCGGCAATCTCCGCCATCGTCTCGTGCTCGCGGTCCAGTCCGAAGAAGCGGTTGACGACCTGCGTCTCACGCTCGCTGAGCGACATCAGCGCCAGCTCTACGGCACGCTCTATCGCCTCGCTGTAGACGCGCTCGTCGGCCTGCGGCGAGTCTTGGTTCACCAGTACCGAGAGCAGGCTCAGGTTGGTGCGCCCGCCCAGGGGTGCGTCCACCGACAGGGCTTTCCCCTGGTGCTTGGCCTGTTTGTCGGCATCCTTGGGCACCTTGTAGATGCCGTTCTGCTCTTCAATGGCGCGCTCTATCTGCCGGCGTACATACGGTGCGGCGAAGACGACGAAGCGCGTGCCGCGTGAAGCGTCAAACTTAGCCGCTGCCGCCATCAGTCCTAAGTTGCCCTCGCTGATGAGGTCGTCCAGCTGCAAGCCCTGCCCGCGGTAGAGCGTGGCCAGCTTCACCACAAAGCGCAGGTTGGCCTGCACCAGCCGCCCCAAGGCACGCTGGTCGCCCTGCTTGATACGTTCCGAGAGTTCACGCTCCTGTTCGTCAGTGAGCAGCTTCTCCTGACCTATTTCGTCCAAATAATTGTTTAAGCCGTTGTCCGTCATCTTAAAAAATGTATTTATTGGTGCAAAGATACGACTTTTTTCGTATTTTTGCACCCTGATATGAAAAGATTTATATTATTTTGTATGCTTGGCTGCTGGCTGACGGCCGCTGCCGGGCGTCCCAAGGTGGGACTGGTTTTGGGCGGCGGCGGTGCCAAGGGTGCTGCCGAGGTGGGTGTCATCAAGGTGCTCGAGCGAGCCGGCATACCCATCGACTACATTGCCGGAACGAGCATGGGCTCCATCGTCGGCGGACTGTATGCCGCGGGCTATACCTCGGCCGAGCTCGACACGATGTTCTGCCGGCAGGAGTGGCTGTCGCTCATCACCGACCGCCGCAGCGACCTGGGCAACGAGCCTTATAAGGTGAAGGACGGCGTCACCTACATCTTCGGATTCCCCGTCATGGGCGACATCAGCGATGGCGACATCGGCGGCTTCGGCGTCATGCGCGGCGAGCGTGTCGAACAGGTCATCGACTCGATGGCCACGAGCAAGGGCTGCCGCGACTTCAAGTCGCTACATATCCCCTTCCGGTGTGTGGCTGCCGACTTCCGCACGGCCACGGAAGTGGTGTTCGCCGAGGGGAAGCTTTCGAAGGCCATCCGCGCTTCCATCGCCATTCCGGGCATCTTCAAGCCCGTCAATCACGACGGCATGAAGCTGGTCGACGGCGGCATGCTCAACAACCTGCCTGCCGATGTTGTCAGGAAGATGGGCGCCGACATCATCATTGCCGTCGACCTGACGCAGAACGAGCCGACGGCCAGGACGCCCGACTACGACTTCAGTATGATTAGTGGCGTGGCAGAGATGCTGGGCTTCGGCGGACTGCTCAACTGGGTGGCCAACCGTCCCGACATCACGAAATACGCCGACAACAAGAAGCTCTCCACCATCTGCATCTCGCCCGTCCTGCCCAATATGGACGCCTCCAGCTTCGGCAACAAGAACAGCCGCAGGATGATTAAGATGGGCGAAGAGGAGGCGATGAAGCACTGGGACGAGCTGATGCAGATAAAAGCACAGGTCCAGTAAGCCCCGCGCGGCAGCTACCGCCGGCACGCTCCCCGTCAGAAAGGCAGCGGGCCGTTGCCGGGTTCCGGCAGTGGCGTGCCGGCAAAGGGGTCTGACTGTCCGGGAATGAAGGGCTGGGCACCGCCGTCCTGCTCACCGTTAATCTTCGAGCCGATAATCTCGCCGCCGCTATCGCTCTTCTTGCTCCTGCTGAGGCTGCTGTCGTCGGGATTCTCAAACCGGGTGAACTCGCCGCGGAAGTTCAGCAGCACGTCGCCGGTGGCACCCTTACGGTGCTTGGCAATGATAATCTGTGCCATGCCGTGCAGGTCGCGCCCGTTGTCGTCCATATAAATATGGTAGTACTCGGGACGGTGTACGAAGAGCACCATATCGGCATCCTGCTCGATGGCACCCGACTCACGCAGGTCGCTCAGCTGCGGACGCTTGCCCTCCAGGCCTTCGCGGCTCTCGACGCCACGGTTCAGCTGCGACAGGGCAATGATGGGTATGTTCAGCTCTTTGGCCAGACCTTTCAGCGAGCGCGAGATGGTCGACACCTCTTCCTGGCGCGAGGAGAAGCGCATGCCGTTGGCATTCATCAGCTGCAGATAGTCTATCATGATAATCTTCACGTCGTGCTCACGGACGAGGCGGCGGGCCTTGGTACGCAGTTCGAAGACCGACAGGCCCGGCGTGTCGTCGACATAGAGGGGGGCTCCCAGCAGTTTATTGATGCGTTTGTCAAGGCGTTCCCACTCGTCGGGCTGCAGCTGTCCGTTCAGGATTTTCTTGCCCTCAATCTCGCAGACGTTCGACAGCAGACGGTTCACCAGCTGCTGGTTCGACATTTCCAACGAGAAGAAAGCGATGGGCACCTGATAGTCGCAAGCAATGTTCTTGGCCATCGACAGGGCAAAGGCGGTCTTACCCATGGCCGGGCGTCCGGCAATAATCACCAGGTCGGACTCCTGCCAGCCGCTGGTCTTGTCGTCCAGCCCGTGGTAGCCGGAGGGGATACCCGTCATGCCGTCCTTGTTCCTGGCAGCCTCCTGGATGACCTTCACGGCCTGCGTCACCACCGGGTCTATTTGGGTGTAGTCCTTCTTCATGTTCTTCTGCGACAATTCGAAAAGGGCACCCTCGGCATGCTGCATCAGCTCGTCGATATCGATGGTCTCGTCGAAGGCTTTCGTCTCCAGGTCGCTGGCATACTGTATGAGCTGGCGTGCCAGGAACTTCTGGGCGATGATGTGGGCGTGGTACTCCACGTTTGCCGACGAAGCCACGCGCCCCGACAATTCGGCGATATACACCGGTCCGCCGACGTCCTCCAGCGTGCCCGACTTCGACAGCTGGTCGGTGACGGTGACAATGTCGACAGGCTTCTCGGCCATGGCCAGGTCGCGGATGGCGGCATAGACCTTCTGGTTGCGAGGCTCGTAGAAACTCTCCGGATAGAGAATCTCGCAGACGACGCTGTAGGCGTCCTTGTCAATCATCAGGGCACCCAGGACGGCCTTTTCCACATCAAGGGCTTGGGGCTGCAGGTGCCCGAACGTATTGTCGACAGGTACTTGTGTGCGGCGCTGGCGACGGGAGCCGCTGGTGGTTGTATTGTTTTCTGGCATAGTAAAATTTGTTTCGGGCTGCAAAGATACGAAAAAAAACCTATCCCGTGGCTTGTATTTCATTATTTTTTTTCTACCTTTGCAGCATGATAACATTTCCGATAGCAAAAATCAACCTGGGGCTGAACGTGGTAGAACGGCGTGCGGACGGATACCACAACCTTGAAACCGTGTTTTACCCCGTGCCCGTCAGCGACGCACTGGAACTCACCATCATGAACCCGAAATTCCCGTCGGCCGTCGACTGCGACATCAAGGTCACGAATATCAGCGTCGAGGGCGACGAGCAGAGCAACCTCGTCGTGCGCGCCTACCACCTGCTGAAGCAGGACTTTCAGCAGATGCCACGCGTCCACGCCCACCTCTTCAAGGGCATACCCACACAGGCGGGCATGGGGGGTGGCTCCAGCGACTGCGCCTACACCATCCGCCTGCTGAACGAGATGTTCACCCTGGGGCTCAGCGACGACCAGATGATAAGCTATGCAGCCCGCCTTGGCGCCGACTGCCCCTTCTTCATCCTCAGCCGACCCGCCTACGCCGAAGGCATCGGCGAGCGGTTGCAGCCCATAGACCTCGACCTGTCTGGCTACCATATCGCCGTAGTCCGTCCCGACATCCCGGTATCGACGAAGGAAGCCTTCGCGCTCATCACCCCCGCGAAGCCCGCCAAGTGTTGCTACGACATCGTCCGCCAGCCCATAGAGACGTGGCGCGAGCAGCTGGTGAACGACTTCGAGCAGAGCGTCTTCGTCCTGCACCCCGAGATTGCAGCCGTCAAGGAGCGACTCTACGACCTTGGAGCCGTCTATGCCGCCATGTCGGGCAGCGGTTCCGCCGTCTTCGGCCTCTTCCGCAGTCCCGTCGACCTGACCGCCCACTTCCCGCCCGAACTGTTCACCTATTGCCATAGCCTGTAACACAAGGCGCAGCAGCGGCGCGCCCAAGCGCCGCCCCTTTTGTTATACGCCTTTTCTTTTCCGGGTTTGCCGTAAGCAAACCCCACCTTTACCGTAAGCAAAGGTCGGGTTTACCGTAAGCAAAGGTCGGGGGCGCCGTAAGCAAAGCATCATCATCATTTCTTGCAATCTTGCATCCTTGCATCCTTGCATAAGGCCTGTTACAGTAAATTTGTTAACAATAATGGTTATATTATTATAATATTTTTATATAATAATTAACATACATTAATCAGGTATACCACTACTTGCACTTGTAACCACCTTCATGCAAGATGCAAGGTTGCAAGATTGCAAGGTTTGACCTTGTGATACTTTTTCTTCGATTTGTTTGGAAGTATCGGAATAATTGCCTATCTTTGCACACAGATAAAGGTATGAAGATATGACAAATAAGAACAGACACGTATTAAGCCAGATTAGGCAGATAGTTCGAAAGACTGCGCCTAAGGGTAGTGTCGTGCTTCTCTTTGGCTCCAGGGCCAGAGGTCAGGCGCGAAAGAGTTCTGACTGGGACATTCTTATCATACTACCCAAAGACCAGCTGCGACAGGAAGACTACGATCTGGTGAGCTATCCACTTGTGGAGCTGGGATGGAAGATTGGTGAACAAATCAACCCTATTGTGTACACTGAACAGGAATGGAAAGCCAATAGCATTACGCCTTTCTATGACAATGTTCAGCGTGATGCCATCAATCTGCTTTAAGCCTATGGATACAAATCTGCTCATAAAACTACAGACGGAAAAGGCACACCGGTTCCTTCAGGAAGCTGATGACATGGTTCTCCAGAAACGATGGGATTTGGCTGCCAATCGGTTTTACTATGCCTGTTATCATATTGTTCATGCTGCTTTCATTACGCGTAACATTGCCACAAAGACTCACGATGGCACACTTACCGAATTGGGCAGGCAATTCATCATGACAGGTCAATTGGACAAGAAATACGGCCGATTTTTTGCTCGTATGATACAGCTTCGTATTAAGGCCGATTATAACAGCATTGCAGACATCACGGAAGCCGAAGTGCTCGAAATGGCTCCTCTATCACATGATTTTGTGACAGCTGTGGGGGAGCTGGTAAATATTACGAATGTTGAACCCTAAAAAACGATGATGCCTATGGGGTAAGAAAGTAGAGGCATAAATATTATTAACAAATCACTATATACAATGAAACAGTTTTTATTATCTGTAATTTTTGCATTTGCGTTCACCCAAGTTTTTGCGCAAAAGGATGTTACAACATTCCTTGGGATACCTGTTGACGGGACGAAGTCGGAAATGATGACTAAATTGAAAGCAAAAGGTTTTATTTATGATGCAAAGCTAGATATCCTAAAGGGGAAATTTAATGGATCAGACTCATATATCGGCATTCAGACCAACAATAATAATAAAGTTTGGAGAATAGTGGTTATAGATGCTAATCCATCATCTGAAACAGGAATAAAATACAGATTTAACAATCTTATTGATATGTTCTGCAAAAAAAAAGATAAATATGTGGGAGGTAGAACAGCTAATCGTATACCTGAAGATGAAGATATATCATATGAGATGACTGTCCATAATAAACGTTATGAAGCCTCTTTTTATCAAACTATAGATACATCTTTAACGGATCTGGAAACTGCTAAGAATCGATTGGCCAAAGCTGTCAAACAAAAATTTAGTGAAGAACAGTTACATAATCCTACTATAGAAGAAAAGGCAGAAATAGATAAATTTGTAGAGGATGAGTCAAATAAGCTATATGATGAACTATTAGAATCCAAGCATGTGTGGTTTATGATTACTGAAAAATACGGGGAATATTCTATAGTTATGTACTATGAAAACAATTATAATAATACGATAGGTGATGACCTATGAGGCTTTGAGACAAGGTTCAGATATAAGTGGCAGCCCCTCACGGAGCTGCCACTTTTTGTCATATAATCTGCCACATTGTCAGTTCATTCAATACAACGTGGAGTTTGGCGCGATGTTTGCTTGTTGCTTTTTGTAAAACTATAAATAGTAGGTACACATGCATATATCTCGCCAAATAGGCAACTCACATGTGGAGCAGATGGAGTTAATAGCCGACTTCATCGCCAATTTTGATGTATATAGGCTTCTGTATGCCATCAACGGCAAGCAGCTAGATGAAGAGCAAATTTATAGTCTGACGAACGACATCAATGAGTATAATGCCAAGCTGAGCCGTCAGAAGCAATACCTGTTCAAGTATTGCAAGACATTCCCTAAGGAGTTTGCCCATGAGGATAATAATTTGGTCGACTCCTCTGTCAAGGTTTCATGGCGCATGCGTAGTGGTTCGGCTGGTATAAAAAAGGTGTTCAAGCGTTTTTGCAAGGTTTCGCGCAAGCAGTTGCCTACGGGTGTGCCAGATTATCAGGCTCACGAGCGGTCGCTGATAAATACCGATAATTATATTCTCGATTTGTATGGCTTGTCGTCTTATCCATCGTGTGTGAAGGACCTGTTCAAGTCGATGTACGAATTCTACACCAACATGAACGAATGCATCGAGGAAGGCATGCGCGCCCTTAAAGAAGAGAAAATTACGAGGGGAGATGCCAAGAAGTGCCTTGAAATTCTGGTCGATTCATGCGAAAAGAGCAAGAAGAACCAGCGTTTGCTCATTGAGGCCATCATGTCTGACCCTGAAATGAAGAAGGCCGTGATGAGCAACAAGAAAATATCGGGTGACGACGAGAACCCTGTACTTAAAGCGTATAAGAAAGATACATCCAGCAAGGAGCAGTTTGCCCAGAAGTATTATCACAACTGCTCGCCCAAGGACGTTGACAGGATAACAATCTACGAAGTCAATTCTGCTGCCGATGATAACCCGAACATGAGTTTTGCCAAGATGGTTTTCGGTGATGACGCAGAGAGAATCCTGAAGATCAACTATGTGATAGAGCACTTCGATGACCTATTACCCGAGAAGTGCAAGCGCGACAAGGTGCCTGCACTGGAATTGTTTTTCTTCTACGAGTGGTGCAAACCGATTGTTGGTTATGAGTCGTTCCTTAGGTATTTTGACAAGTATTATAAAGAGCACGGTGGTCGATGGGGAACTATTGGCAAGTCGGCCCTCGGTGGGGCTTGTACAAAGCATACCCAGTGCAATGATAGCTCGACAGACACCATCAAACAAAATATGCTGAGCAAAATCAACTCCATGCTCAAAAAGAAATTCCACCCGATGGAAATTGCATCGTAGACACCTCTGTTTGGTGTCTTTTTTTAGCCCGATTCTCGATTTCGTTTTCTTTGTACGTGCGTTTTATGCCTGCATTTCTGTACACGTAATGAGTGCTTGTGTTGCTTTGTGTACGTCTAATGGGCTTTGTGTTTGATTCATATTCACGAAAAGTACATAAGTGTATACGAAAGCTGTTTTTCGTGTACGGATGAGGGATGACAGTGTACATGAAATGATATTTCAGGTCCCTTTGCCACATTCTAAGTGCTTTATTTAGAACGGTTTAAGAGTCCACTTAATTCTTTGACTCTTTACAGAATCCTTCGTACCTTTGCATCGCAGTAGAGAGAAATCGAAGCTGCCATGCAAGCTTTCAGGCGCCTATAGAGAGTGAGCATGGAGACCGGGTCTCATCTTTTTATTAACTTCAAAAACAATTAAAAGGATGAAGACAAACATCTATCGCGTAGTGTCACAATCAGACGTGACCTACATTCCTTCCATGAGGAAGGAGGGTGGCCTGGTGGCCAAGTGTGAAATCCGACTGAAGACGTTGGGTAGTGCGAAACGAGCAGACGAGTTCCTGGCTCACCTCTCAGGCAATTTGGCCTTGTGCCGATTCTTTGAGGGCGACGTGGTGGCAGCATCGTTTATCTACTATGTACGCGAGGTTGACGGCAAGCTCTACCAAAAAGTGGTATGCAACGACATTGTGAAACTTAACCGTTAAGGAGGACTGATCATGAACAAGACTATTTCATTAAGCGGTTTGGGCACCATAACGCCCGACGAGAACGGTAAGAGTGTAGGATTCGAGTTCTGGGCCGACGACCCGGATGGTCAGGTGGTGACGCCTATGAGAGCCAGCGGAACGGCGCAGCTGATGCGCAGCGGCTCGTTCTTCTTCGTGCCCGCCAAGAAGCGCGTCCGCGCCAACTCTACGCTCCTGCGCAAGGCGGCTCACGGTCGAATCTCGGCCACGAAGGACGAGGCTTACCAGCTGACGCTGAAGATTTTCAAGCGCGAGGGACTGGACGTGAAGGAGACGTTGCTGCGCGAGGCTGTGGAACTGATTAATAACGTAAGATTCTAAGGCTATGGAGAACAGAAGTTTTGAAATGTCGTATTTCAACCCGCCGATAACTAACAAGGTGCCGTCGAGAGTAGTGACGTTGGTCGAGGTGGCAAAGACAATCCGCAGTGCCATACTTGGCGTGCAGACGCAGCAGCTGCGCGCCATAAAGGACAAGGCAGAGGCAAGGCTCTACAAGGGTCTGAACCTCCCTTATGTGACGCCCAGCGGCGTGTTCAGCTATTGCTCGGATGCCTGCCTCGTCAGCCACTCCGGTCTGCTCTGTATCGACCTCGACGGCGTGGAGGATGTGGACGGCCTGAAGCAGCGGCTGATAGCCGACGGTCACTTCTTCACCGTACTGGCCTTCCGCTCACCCAGTGGCAACGGCGTGAAATGGGTCATCGTGATTGACCTTACGACGGCTGACCACAAGACGTGGTTTCATGGTGTGAGGAACTATCTGCTGGCTAATTACGATGAGTTGACCGACAAGCAAGTGGACAGACAATGCCAGAACGTGTCGCGCGCCTGCTTCCTCTGCTATGACCCACAGGCCTACGTCAACACCGACGTCAATGAGCCGGGACTGCACTTCGACCCAATAGCCTGGGCAGGAAAGTCGGATGGCGTCAAACAGTCTAAGCCCAAGCCCGTCAGTGCCAGCAGCCAGCCCCTCCTTCCGATGGAGGAGCTGGCCAAGGCAAGGGCCGTTGCCCGCGAGCTGGTGCGCCGGGGGGCCAACATTGCCGACAGTTATGGCGACTACCTGAAGCTGGGCTTCGCGCTGGCCAACGGTCTTGGCAACCAGGGGCGCGACTTGTATCATCAGCTGAGCAGCATGAGTCCGAAGTACCGTGAGGGCGACTGCGAGCGCAAGTGGCAGCAGTGTCTGCGTCAAAACGACGGACGCACCACCATAGCCACGTTCTATCAGATGGCCAAGCAGGCAGGCGTCGACCTGAGCAGTATTGCCAGAGAGTTTAAACCGGAATCAATTTATAACTATTAAAAATTTCAGTAATATGAGAAAACAAAATCCAACAACGGCCGCAAAGGCCAACGAGACAATGCCAGTAGTAAACTTTCGCCAGCTGCCCCCAGCGTTGAAGGCTACGTTGAAACCCTATCCCGAGGACTTCCACATGCCCATCCTGATGGGACTGATGCCTGCACTGGCCACCTTGGCCGACCAGGTGACCTACGAGTACTGTAACGGCAAGACACACCACATGGGCCTCTTTGCCTTTATCAAGGGCGAGCAGAGCGACAACAAGAGCGTGGTGGAGGACGTCGTGGAACAGTGGATAGCACCGCTGCGCCAGGAGGACGAGGTGGTCAGGGCACAGGAGGAAGAGGTCGCCAAGCAGAACCGCACCCGCAAGGCTAACGAGCGCGGCCAGCAGGCACCCGACGGCTGTGTGCGCGTCGTACCCATCACCATCTCAGTAGCCAAGCTGCTGCAGCGCCAGATCAACGCCCGTGGACACTGCCTCTACAGCATTGAGTCCGAGGCCGACACACTGCTGAAGACCAACGGCGCCGGCTCGTGGTCGGCTAAGTACGACGTTTACCGAAAGGCCTGGGACGGCTCAAACTTCGGTCAGGACTATATGTCGCTGAACTCGCAGTCGGGCAATGTCAAGGCTTTCTATTCGTGGACCATCTGCGGACAGGCGTGCTCGTTCCTCAAGATGTATGGCAACGAGAATGCCTCGAACGGACTCTCATCAAGAACGATGATTGCCGAGATGCCCGACAACTCGTTCCGCAAGATGCCCAAGTTCAAGAAAATAACCGAGGCCGACATGAATGCCATCCAGGAGGGCATCAGAAAACTGCGCGAGGCCAAGGGCTTCAAGACAACACCGCGCCTGAGCAAGGCCATCGACGAATGGCAGGAGCAGAAGCGTCTGGAGGCTGCCCAGATGCTCGACACCATCAAGGACATCTACCGTCGCCGAGCTGCCGTCATCGGCTTTCGCTGTGGGGTTATCTTCATGCTGTTGGTCGGTAAGGAGTCGAACGCTTGCATAGAGTTTGCACTGACAATGGCGGAGTACACGCTACAGAACCAATGCCGCCTGTTCGGTCCGCTACTGAAGCTGCAGAACGAAAGGGTTAGAGACCGGATGCCGACAGCCACTGTCAACCAGAACGTCCTTCAACAGTTGCCGTCGCCCTTCAGTATCGATGACCTGCGCCGCTTGAAGGGTAACGAATGTGCCGACGGTACACTTTACTCAATACTAAGCCGCTGGAAAGCGGAAGGGTGGATTGAGAAGGCCGACAAGAACAACTGGACGAAGACGCAAACCTTGCAACCTTGCAACCTTGCATGAAAGCTTAAGTAAACTACACAAAGGGCGCGCTGCTCTTTGTGTGTTTTTTTTGAAAATTTCTTTCAAAATATTTGGTAGTCTCGCAGATTTTTTGTAACTTTGTAGGCAGAAAAGAGCTCTTAAAAAGGCGGGAGGCGGCGACCCGATACAGTTCGTCGCAACGAGTTTCTAATACCACGAAAAACATCAACAAAATGGCAAGAAATGAAATTAGTTTCCTCGTGAACCTGAGGAAGAACACGTTGACCACGTCGAAGTCGTACGGACAGTATTTCGGCGAGGCCGAGAGTAAGGAACCGCTGTCGCTGAAGGGTTTCGCCCGTCACATGACATCGCACGGCAAGCTGGCCGACTACTCGATGGTAGTACTGGTGCTGCAGCAGCTGGTGGAGTGCATGACCGAGATGAT
Organism: uncultured Prevotellaceae bacterium; assembly: GCA_900316475.1. Classification (GTDB taxonomy): domain Bacteria; phylum Bacteroidota; class Bacteroidia; order Bacteroidales; family Bacteroidaceae; genus Prevotella. The sequence goes on along the minus strand of ONDA01000006.1, from coordinate 186,212 downwards.
GACCCAAGGACAGCCGGTGAAGCTGGACGGTCTGGGTACGTTCTACCCGACGATTGAGAACAAGCTGGCCGGCACCACCACCGTGGAGGCGTATTCGCCGCAGGAGCACATCGTCGGCGTCCACATGCGCTTCCGTCCTGAGAACGCTAAGGGTGAGAAGCTCACGTCGCGCGAGCTGATGAAGAAGTGCGTCTTCGAGATGCACGACCTCATTGAGGCGAAGCACAAGACGGTGGACGGCAAGGATTACACCTACCAGGTGCGCACGCCGCTGTCGACCTACGCCATCAGCCAGGCCGAGGCCGACCCTGAGCCAGACCCCGATCCCGACGACGAGCCTTAAGCGAAGTGGAAGGAGTTCTTTACGCAAAGAACTCCTTTTTTCTTTCCCTTGATTGCTAAAAAAACAAAAAAAAGGAGGCCGAACGTGTAATCTTCCGCGATTATTGCTTAACTTTGTAGACAATATACGAATTTTGCAAATCTAAAACAAAACTAAAACACAGCTTATGGAGAATAACGCACAGCTGATTGCCCAGTGCGAGGCAATAGCAAAAGAGTGGCTCTCTCCTGCCTTTGACGAGGAGACACGTAAGGAAGTACAGGCTATGCTTGACAACGATGACAAGACGGCCTTAATCGACGCTTTCTATCAGAACCTGGAGTTCGGTACGGGCGGTCTGCGCGGTATCATGGGTGCCGGCACCAACCGCATGAACAAGTACATCGTGGGTATGGCCACGCAGGGCTTTGCCAACTACATCAACAAGGCATTCCCCGGCATACAGCCGGCCGTGGTGGTGGGTCACGACTGCCGCAACAACGGCCGCATGTTCGCCGAGACCGTTGCCGACATCTTCTCGGCCAACGGCATCAAGGTGTACCTGTTCGAGAGCCTGCGCCCCACGCCCGAAATCTCTTTCGCCATCCGTCAGCTGGGCTGTCAGGCCGGCGTCAACGTGACGGCCTCGCACAACCCCCGCGAGTATAACGGCTACAAGGCCTACTGGGACGACGGCGCCCAGGTGCTGGCTCCCCACGACAAGGGCATCATCGACGAGGTGAACAAGGTGAAGATTGAGGACGTGAAGTTCGATGGCAACAAGGAGCTCATCATCCCCATCGGTGGCGAGATGGACTGGGACTACATCCAGGCCGTGAAGGAAGCTATGGTCGACCAGGACGTCATCCTGCGCCAGAAGGACCTGAACATCGTCTACAGCCCGATGCACGGCACTGGCCGCGTCATCGTCCCGATGGCCCTGCGCTCATGGGGCTTCCAGAACATCCATGTGGTGCCCGAGCAGATGGTCATCGACGGCAACTTCCCCACCGTCGTCAGCCCCAACCCCGAGAACGCCGAGGCCATGACCTTAGGCATGAAGTTAGGTACGCGCCTGAATGCCGACCTGGTGATAGCCTCCGACCCCGATGCCGACCGTCTGGCCATCGTCTGCCGCAACCCCAAGGGTGAGTGGGAGATACTCAACGGCAACCAGACCTGCATGATGTTCTCGTGGTATATCATTGCCAACAAGAAGAAGCTCGGCCAGCTCAAGGGCAACGAGTTCCTGGTGAAGACCATCGTTACCACAGAGGTCATTGCCGAGATTGCCAAGAAGAACGGCGTGGAGTACAAGGACTGCTACACCGGCTTCAAGTGGATTGCCAACGAGATACGCGTCAACGAGGGCAAGAAGAAGTTTATCGGCGGCGGCGAGGAGTCGTTCGGCTTCCTGCCCTTCGACAAGGTGCGCGACAAGGACTCCCCCGCCAGCATCTGCCTCATCTGCGAGATTGCCGCCTGGGCACGCGACAACGGCATGACGCTCTACGACCTGCTGATGAACATCTACAAGGAGTACGGCTTCTCGAAGGAGGTCACCATCAACGTGGTGCGTCCGGGTAAGACGGGTCAGGACGAGATTAAGCAGATGATGACCAACTTCCGCGAGAACCCGCCGAAGGAGCTTGGCGGTTCGAAGATTTGCCTGTGGAAGGACTACAAGACCCTGGAGGCCAAGAAGGCCGACGGCAGCGTCGAGAAGATTGACATGCCCGACACGTCGAACGTGCTGCAGTGGTTCTGCGAGGACGGCACGAAGGTGAGTGTGCGTCCGTCGGGCACCGAGCCGAAGATTAAGTTCTACACCGAGGTGAAAGACCCCAGCTTCGCCGACGCTGCCGACTACGAGCGCTGCTCGAAGAAGGCCGAGGAGAAGATTGAGGCACTGAAGAAAGACCTCAACCTCTAACCCTCAGTTCCCAGAAAGCAACGGCGGCAGCTGCCGCGACGTTCAGTGAATCTACGTGGTGCGACATCGGTATTCGCACCACGTAGTTTGTTTTCATAATGGTGGCGTGGGGCAGTCCGTCGCCCTCGGTGCCCATGATGAGTGCCAGCCGCTCGGCCTGTTTCAGCAGCGGGTCGTCCAGCGCTATGGAGTCGTCGGTGAGCGCCATGGCCGCCGTCAGGAATCCCCTCCGCGTCAGGTCGTCCACAGGGTCGTCAATCCACGTCCAGGGCACCAGGAACACGCTGCCCATCGACACACGGACGGCCCGGCGGTTCAGCGGGTCGCAGGAGTTGCGCGTCAGCAGCACCGCATCGATGCCCAAGGCGGCCGCCGAACGGAAGATGGCGCCGATGTTGGTGGTGTCTACCACACCGTCGATGACCACCACGCGCCGTGCCTTACGGCAAACGTCGTCGAGAGCGGGTGGGGCAGGGCGCCTCATGGCACAGAGCACGCCGCGCGTCAGGGTGTAGCCCGTGAGTTGTTCCAGCACGCCGCGCGTACCGGTATAGACAGGTATGGCTCCGCAGCGGTCGATGATGGTCTTGGCGTCGCCCTCTATATGGCGTCGCTCGCAGAGCAGGGCGGTGGGCTCGTAGCCCTGGTCGAGTGCCACGTTGATGACCTTCGGACTCTCGGCAATGAAGATGCCCTGGCTGGGTTCGGTGCGGTTGCGCAGCTGTGCCTCGGTCAGTCTGCTGAAGACGTTTACCCCCGACTGGTCGAGCGATGTAATCTCAATGATGTCTGCTTTCATAATTTTTTTAAGTATTTTTCTTTATTCAGATGGCAAAGTTACGAAAAAAAATTCTTATCTTTGCAAGCGTAAGTATTAAACAACTAAAAAACCAACAATTATGAACCACACTCCCACTCCCCACATCGGGGCAAAGAAAGGCGAAATTGCCAAGACGGTAATCATGGCAGGCGACCCTCTGCGCGCTAAGTTTATGGCCGAGAACTTCCTCGAGAATCCCGTCCAGTTTAATAATGTACGCGGTATGCTGGGCTTCACGGGCACCTACAAGGGCAAGCCCGTCAGCGTGATGGGCCACGGCATGGGCATACCCTCTATCGGTATCTATACCTACGAGCTGTTCAACTTCTACGACGTCGACACCATCATCCGCGTGGGGTCCGCCGGTTCGCTGAATACCGACCTGCACGTGGGCGACCTCTGCATAGCCATGGGCGCCTGCACCAACTCCAACTACGGTGCGCAGTATGAGCTGCCCGGCACGTTCTCGCCCATTGCCGACTTCGGCCTGCTGCGCGGCGCTGCCGACACCTGCGAGAAGCTGGGCTATCACTATAAGGTGGGCAACGTGCTGTCGTCGGACACGTTCTATTCTGAATTCCCGCATAACGACAAGTGGATGAAGATGGGCGTGCTGGCTATCGAGATGGAGGCCACGGCTCTCTATATGAACGCCGCCCGTGCCGGCAAGCGTGCGCTGGTCATCCTCACCATCTCCGACCACTTGATTACCGGCGAGGTGACCACTGCCGAGGAGCGTCAGACGACGTTCACACACATGATGGACGTTGCTTTCTCATTGATATAAAGTCTTGCCATGGCAACAGTTGACGACAAGAAAGTGATATTCTCGATGGTCGGCGTGAGCAAGACCATTCAGCAGAACCAGAAACAGGTACTGAAGAACATCTACCTCAGTTTCTTCTACGGCGCGAAGATTGGCATCATCGGTCTGAACGGTGCCGGTAAGTCTACGCTCATGAAGATTATTGCCGGACTGGATGAGCAGTACCAGGGGCAGGTGGTGTGGAGCCCCGGCTACACCGTGGGCTACCTGCCGCAGGACCCGCCCCTCGACGAGACGAAGACCGTGAAGGAGAACGTCCAGGAGGGCGTGCATCACGTCTACGACGCCCTGAAGGAGTACGACGACATCAACGTGAAGTTCGGCCTGCCCGAATATTATGAGGATGCCGACAAGATGGACAAACTCATGGCACGCCAGGCCGAGTTGCAGGACATCATCGACGCTACCGACGCCTGGAACATGGACTCCAAGCTGGAGCGCGCTATGGACGCCCTGCACTGTCCGCCGGGCGACTGGCCCGTCACCAACCTCTCGGGGGGTGAGCGCCGCCGCGTAGCCCTCTGCCGACTGCTCCTTCAGAAACCCGACGTCCTGCTTCTCGACGAGCCTACCAACCACCTCGACGCAGAGTCTATCGACTGGCTGGAACAGCATCTGCAGCAGTATGAGGGCACGGTCATTGCCGTCACCCACGACCGCTACTTCCTCGACGACGTCGCCGAGTGGATTCTAGAACTCGACCGCGGCGAGGGCATACCCTGGAAGGGCAACTACTCCAGCTGGCTCGAGCAGAAGAGCCAGCGACTGGCCTTGGAGGAGAAGACGGCCTCGAAGCGCCGCAAGACGCTGGAGCGCGAGTTGGAGTGGGTGCGTATGGCACCGAAGGCCCGCCACGCCAAGGGTAAGGCCCGTCTGAACTCCTACGAGATGATGCTCAACGAGGAGCAGAAGCAGAAGGAGGAGAAACTCGAAATCTTCATCCCCAACGGTCCGCGACTGGGCAACAAGGTCATCGAGGCCGAGCACGTGGCCAAGGCTTTCGGCGAGAAGGTGCTCTTCAGCGACCTGAACTTCATGCTGCCACCCAATGGCATCGTCGGCGTCATCGGCCCCAACGGTGCGGGCAAGACGACGCTCTTCCGTCTCATCATGGGTCTGGAACAGGCCGATGCCGGAACGTTCAGCGTGGGCGAGACGGTGAAGCTGTCGTACGTCGACCAGCAGCATAAGGACATCGACCCCGCAAAGTCGGTCTACGAGGTGGTCAGCGGCGGCAACGAGACCATCCGCATGGGCGGTAAGGATGTCAATGTACGTGCGTACCTTAGCAGATTCAACTTCAGCGGTGCCGACCAGGAGAAGAAGTGCGGCGTGCTCAGCGGTGGCGAGCGCAACCGTCTGCATCTGGCCATCGCCCTGAAGCAGGAGGGTAATGTATTACTTTTAGACGAGCCTACTAACGACATCGACGTCAATACGTTACGCGCGCTTGAGGAGGGCCTTGAGGCCTTTGCCGGCTGTGCCGTGGTCATCAGCCACGACCGCTGGTTCCTCGACCGTATCTGTACGCATATACTGGCGTTCGAGGGCGAAGGAAACGTCTTCTACTTCGAGGGCAACTTCTCAGAGTACGAGGTCAACAAGGCCCAGCGACTGGGACTTGAGGAACCTAAGCGTGCCAGATATCGTAAATTGATGGAAGATTAGTCATGAATATCATGGAGTATTTATTATTGAACATGTGGCAGGTGTGGACCGTCATCGCCGTCGTCTGCCTCATCCTGGAACTCACGGCGGGTGACTTCTTCATCATCTGCTTTTCTATAGGTGCCGTCTTTGCTGCTTTGACGGCGGCTGTCGGGCTGAATGTCTACTGGCAGTTGGCCCTGTTCGCGGTCTTCACGCTCATCTGTCTCTTCTGGGTGCGTCCGTTTGCCAAGCGCTATCTTCAACGGCACGACGCCAACCGCGCGAGCAACGCCGACGCCCTGATGGGCAGGCAGGGCAGGGTGGTGGAGGCCATCGAGGCCGGCGGCTATGGCCGCGTCCAGATTGACGGCGACGTCTGGAAGGCTGTCAGCCACGACGGCCAGCCCGTCGGCATGGGCTCCCATGTCCGTGTCGTCGGTCGCGCGAGCACTATTATTACTGTCGAAACAATCAACTAAACAACAAATACAAGAAATGATTATGAGCTACATCTTAATTGCCATCATCGTCTGTGTGATAATCTTTGCCAAAATGGCACTGGTCATCATCCCCCAGTCTGAAACCAAGATTGTAGAGCGCCTGGGACGTTACTACGCCACGCTCCAGCCGGGCATCAACATGATTATCCCCTTCATCGACCGCGCTAAGTCGATTGTCGTCCTTAACCACGGCCGCTACCAGTACTCTACAACCATCGACCTGCGTGAACAGGTCTACGACTTCCCGAAGCAGAACGTCATCACGAAGGACAACGTGCAGACGGAAATCAACGCACTGCTCTACTTCCAGATTGTTGACCCCTTCAAGGCTACCTACGAAATCAACAACCTGCCCAACGCCATCGAGAAACTGACGCAGACCACACTGCGTAACATCATCGGTGAGCTGGAACTCGACGAGACGCTGACCTCGCGCGACACCATCAACAAGAAACTGAGCGCCGTCCTCGACGATGCCACCGACAAGTGGGGCGTCAAGGTGAACCGCGTGGAACTGCAGGACATCACGCCTCCCGACTCCGTCCTCACGGCGATGGAGAAGCAGATGCAGGCCGAGCGTAACAAGCGTGCACAGATCCTGACGTCGGAAGGTCAGAAGGCGGCCGAAATCCTGGCTTCTGAGGGTGAGAAGACGGCCATCGTCAACAAGGCCGAGGCTGCCAAGCAGGAGGCTATCCTCCAGGCCGAAGGTGAGGCCCAGGCCCGCATCCGCGTGGCTGAGGCCGAGGCCAAGGCCATCGAACTGATTACCGAGGCGGTGGGTAAGTCGACCAATCCTGCCAACTACCTGCTGGCACAGAAGTATATCCAGATGATGCAGGAACTGGCTGAGGGCGACAAGACCAAGACGGTCTACCTGCCCTACGAGGCTACGAACCTGCTGGGGTCTATCGGCGGAATCAAGGACTTGTTTAAGACGGAATAGGCAATGACCATCTACAGAACGACATTCCTGGCAGTAGCTGCGCTGAGCGCGGCTATTGCCGTTTCTCAGAATAACGGCCAGCGGTCGTCGTCCAGCCTGTATCTGCCGGCTCTCTCCAAGTCCGACGTCTCGCTGAGCTTCGACGTCACCGCCCAGGGCAAGCGCTTCCAGCCGGTATGGGGACTCGACCAGGCGGCCGTCAGCGAGCAGGTCGTCAAGAAGGGCATCAACCACATGGGCAAGGAGAACATCGGCATTGGGCGCGTGGCCTTCAGGTACACCTGGCCCTTGCAGAACGACTCCGTATTGCCGGCGCCGCTCATCGACACGCTGCGCATACGCTGCAACTACTTCAACCAGGTAAGTCCCTACTTGCCGCTGCTACTCACGGCGGACCAGGGCGCCTTTGAATACACTGACGCGCAGGGGAAGGTGAAAGTCCATGACCCGCATAGCTATTACGTCAAGAATGGTGTCGCCAACAATGAGCATTGGGCGGCGATGATCAACAGCCACGTACACTGGATACAGAAGAATACAAAGCACCCCGTGCTGGGCATCTCGCCTTTCAACGAGGGCGACTACTGGTCGAAGGAGGAGGGCGCTACGCCGCTGAAGCATTATCAGGTGGCACGCCTGCTCAAGGAGAACTACCCGCGTTGTGCCGACGTCATCATGGTGGGCGGCAACACGCTGAACAACGACAAGGCGCTGGAATGGTACAATCCGGGCAAGAGCCTCTACGAGTGGGGCAACACCCACCAGCTGGCTGGCTCGTTCGACACCTTTGCCGGTTTCTATCAGCAGTTGGCCAACGACGGCAAGGTGGGCTATGCCGACGAGATGCATAACGTGGCGGAGGCTATGGTGGGCTTGGAGTACGGCATGACCTACGGCATCTGGTGGGGATTTGACAGCCGCGCCCGTGGCGAGTTCTGTCAGATAAGCCGCCAGGGCGAGCGCCTGGCCTACGGCGAGCACCGCCCCAACTGGACGGCGGCCTCGGTATGGCGCCACGACGACGGCCGCGTCAAGGCATTCGTGGGCGGCAGCGAGCGTCAGGCGGCGACGACCACTTACCAGCTGGTGTCCACCGACCGGCTGGTCTATTTCGACGGCTACGGTCCTCAGCACGAGTTCGTGAAGACGCTGCCGGGAGGAACGGGCTACCAGAAAGGCCAGACCAATGCGGAGTGTGTCATCGATGTGACGTGGGGTGAGGACGTTCCCGTAGTTCCTGTTACGGCAGGTATCTATCGGTTGGTGAACAAGAGCGCGTCGAAGTATGCCACTTGGTCGGGAGACAATATCGCGTTGCTGAATTATTCTGAAACGTCGAAGATGCAGCAATGGAATGTATCCCCCGCCGTGTCGGCCAACTGCAAGTATGGTGGCGATTACAGCTTCTACGACTTCGTTTGTGTAGCCAATAACGCCACACGTATGAACGTGCTGAACTTCTCTACGGGTAATGCCAATGTGATAGGCTACGCCCAGAATACTGTACCCGACACGAACGAGCAATGGTATCTGGAGTATGTCGCCGACGGTTTCTACTTTATACGCAACCGCGAGAGCGCGATGTATCTGGCAGCAAGTACTGACGGCACAAACGTCGAACAGAGCACACTCTCGGCCAATGCCTCGCAAACCGTCCGCAACCGTATGCTATGGCGCATACTGCCCGCCGACGTGAAGTACGAGCGGGTGACGCCGGCACAGACGCAGGGACTGACGGCAGAGGCCAATAGCGCCTCGGTGACACTGCGATGGACGGCGAACACCGAGAGCGACCTGGCGGGCTATATGGTCATGCGGGCTGAGAAGGGGTCCGACGAGTGGAACACCGTGGGACGCATGGTCACCACGAACTCCTTTACCGACAACACCTGTCGTCAGGGCGTCACCTATATATATAAGGTGAAGGCTGTCGACAAGTCGCAGAACCGGTCGCTGCTGGCGTCTGCCGAGGTGGAAGCCACGCCTACGGGGCAGCGCGCACTCGTGGCTCATTGGCAGATGGACGAGAGCCTGAACGACGAGACCCGGAACGTCATGGATGCCGTGGCCCATGGCAGCGTCACCTTTGTGGACGCTGAGAAGTCGACGGGCAAGGCCCTGCGGCTCATCAACAACAACAGCACCAGCCAGCAGTACGTGCAACTGCCTTACGGGGTGGCTGCCAGCACCGAACTGACGGTGGCCATGTGGGTAAAGCTGCAGAGCAACACGTCGTGGCTGCGACTCTTCGACTTTGGCTACGATACCGACCACTACCTCTTCCTGACGCCTAACAACGGCAGCTTCATGCGCTTTGCTATCAAGAACGGTGGCGAGGAGCAAACCGTCGACTGCCAGGCGAAGTTGCCGACGGCGGTGTGGAAGCATGTGGCCGTCACCATCGGACGGCAGGCAACGACCATCTACGTCGACGGCGAGGTGGCGGGCGCAAGTTCGGGGGTCACCATCACTCCTGCTGACGTGCGACCGGTGCTCAACTATCTGGGACGCAGCCAGTTTGTTGCCGACCCACTGTTCCAGGGACAGCTTGACGATGTGCGTATCTATAACTACGCCGTGGATGCCGACGACGTGAAGACCATCATGGCAGGTGGCCAGCCCTCAGCCGTCAACGCCCCGACGACGGCAGCTCAGCATAACGCCGTCTACGACCTGAATGGCGTACGGCAAAGGGCGCCGAAGAAAGGTATAAACATCATCAGCGGTAAGAAAGTGTTGAGGTAACCGATGTTTTTTGCCTATTTTGTTGCAGAATCGAATCTTTTTGAGTAATTTTGCAGCGAAATTAGCAGAAAAGGTTACATCATGGTACAAAACATATTCAAGGGGTTGGGTATTGCACTCATCACTCCGTTCAAGGAAGACGGCTCCGTTGACTACGACGCGCTGAAGCGATTGGTTCAGTATCAGTTAGACAGCGGTGCCGACTTCTTTTGTATTCTTGCCACGACGGGCGAGACGCCTACACTGACGGCTGAAGAGAAAAAGCGCATCAAGGACTTGGTGGTTGAGGTGGTGAAAGGCAAGGTGCCCATCGCCATCGGTTGCGGAGGCTTTAACACGGCGGCTGTCGTCGAGGAGTTGAAGACGGGCGACTTCAAGGGTATTGACGGCATCCTGAGCGTCTGCCCCTACTACAACAAACCGTCGCAGGAGGGATTGTACCAGCACTTCAAGGCCATTGCTGCAGCCACCGAACTGCCTGTCATACTCTATAACGTGCCAGGACGTACGGGGGTCAACATGACGGCGGAGACAACGGTACGGCTGGCACGCGACTGCCGCAATATCGTTGCTATCAAGGAGGCCAGCGGCAAACTGGAACAGGTGGACGAGATTATCAAGAACAAACCGCGTGACTTCGACGTCATCTCAGGCGACGACGCCCTGACGTTCCCCATGGTCAGCTGTGGTGCCGTAGGCGTCATCTCCGTCATCGGCAATGCGCTGCCAAAGGAGTTCTCGAAGATGATACGCCTGCAGATGCGCGGCGAGTACGACCCTGCACGCAAGATTCATCACCGCTTCATCGACCTCTTCTCGCTGCTCTTCGTCGACGGCAACCCTGCCGGCGTGAAGGCGATGCTCCATGAGATGGGATTCATTGAGAACGTCCTACGCCTGCCGCTGGTGCCTATGCGCATACAGAACATCCAGCGAATGTCGGACATCCTGAAGGAACTGAAGATTTGAGTTTTCCCACTCTTTTCTTTTCAACCACTAATTACTCGAATTGACCACTTTTCTTTTCAACTACTAATTACACTAATTGTACGAATTATAACTAATTTCACGATTATTCGCCGCAAGTGCCGATAGCCTGCGCGTAGAAAATTAGTGAAATTAGTGGTTCATTATTAAATTAGTGTAATTAGTGAAATTAGTAGTTCACTATAAAAATCGTGGTTCTTAAAAGATTTTAGCGGTGGGAAACTTGAGTGAAGAGAAAAACGAATCAGAAGGTCTTTTCAATAATCTGCCCCCATTCCGGGTCGACCTTGATGACCGACGACGGTTCGCTGCTGTCAGAATCGTCAGGCTCCTCAGGAGGTGTCACGTCGCTATTCGTAAAGAATTTGCCCGAGTACTGCGTGATGCAGTTGCGCTGCATCTTCACGTTCACAAACTCCTTCGAATAGAGCATGTTGTCGTTGGCACCTATGGCTTTCACCGTAAAGGTTACCTCGTCCTCCTCCTGATGCGGGAAGGTGTAGACGTCAAACTGCTGGCAACCGCTTTCCGTAGCATCGACGAGCACCGACTGTTTCGAGGCAACACAGCCATAGCCGGTCGTCGCATCCAGCGTTCCGCTGCCGCCTGTGTAGTAGAAGTGGAATTTCTTCACCGCCGTGGGCTTCGTGTCGGTGGTCTTCAGCCGGAACATGGCCGTGGCGCGTTTCATGTTGATGTTTAACTGCGTCGTTCCGTCGTTGACAACAATCGTGCCATAATAGTAAAAGGTGTCGGTAAAGCCTGTACCGTTAGAGGATGTCGGGTTCGAAAAGGCTATCTTCGCAGGATTGGTGGTCGTGGGGTTGGCAGCACCACTGTGGCCGAGAACCAGCAGCTGATAGGTGCCCGCTTCCAGGGTGATGGAGTAAGAGCCGAAGTCGGCGTCGCCGGCCTTCTGGTTCTTGTACACCAGCCGCGTGTCGTCCTGATAGACGGCGAAGCACACACGGCTGCACACTTCGGAGATAGGAACCAGCGAGCGGGTAGAATTGCCATCCCAACCGGCATCGATACCCGAAATAGAAATGACAACATTTTTGCCTGACGTCGAACTTGACGAAACCACTGCCTCGTCGTCTGGCATCTTCTCACAACCTGTCAGAATACAGACAGCTAACAGCATCAACGATGTAAGGATTTTATTTGTTTTGACCATAGGTATAAAAGTTTTTCTTCGGCAAAAGTAATAAAATTTTGCAATACAAACAACATTTTGCAGGAAATTTTTTTTGCTTTCCGATAAAAATCATTTCAAGAGCCGTAATGTTTTCACGAGAGCCGCCGCTCTCCCCTCCCTTGTAGATATTTCTCGCTCGAGCTTGCTCACTTGGTTTGCCAAGAATTATAAAAAACGCTAAATATTTGGGGAACTTTTATTTTTTTTGTATCTTTGCAAATTATTTGGCACTACTAAGAATGAACAATATAAGAAACTTTTGTATCATAGCACATATTGACCACGGCAAGTCGACGCTGGCGGACAGATTGTTGGAGGCTACAAAGACCATTCAAGTGACTGAAGGACAGATGCTTGACGACATGGATCTGGAGCGTGAACGTGGCATCACCATCAAGAGCCACGCCATTCAGATGGAATATGAGCGCAACGGACAGAAATACATACTGAACCTCATCGATACGCCGGGACATGTGGACTTTTCGTATGAAGTCTCGCGAAGCATTGCCGCTTGCGAAGGTGCATTGTTGGTGGTCGACGCCACGCAGGGCGTGCAGGCGCAGACGATTTCCAATCTCTACATGGCCATCGACCACAACCTGGAGATTATTCCCGTTATCAATAAGATAGACATGCCGTCGGCGATGCCCGACGAGGTGGAGGACGAGATAGTAGACCTCATTGGCTGTGACCCGCAGGACATCATCCGCGCCTCAGGCAAGACGGGCGAGGGCGTCGGCGAGATTCTGGACGCCATCGTCGACCGCGTGCCTCATCCTGAGGGCGACCCTGACGCGCCGCTGCAGGCGCTGATCTTCGACTCGGTGTTCAACTCCTTCCGCGGCATTATTGCCTATTTCAAAATCGTGAACGGCTCTGTCCGCAAGGGCGACTTGGTGAAGTTCTTCAACACTGGCATGGAGTACGACGCCGACGAGATTGGCGTGCTGAAGATGGACATGATACCGCGCAACGAGCTGAAGACGGGCGACGTGGGCTACATCATCAGCGGCATTAAGAACTCGAAGGAGGTGAAGGTGGGCGACACCATCACCCATGTGGAGCGTCCGTGCGACGCTGCCATCGAGGGTTTTCAGGAAGTGAAGCCGATGGTGTTTGCCGGTGTCTATCCCATCGACCCGACGGAATATGAGAACCTGCGTGCCTCGTTGGAGAAGCTACAGCTGAACGACGCCTCGCTGACCTTCACGCCAGAGTCGTCGGTGGCTCTGGGCTTCGGCTTCCGCTGTGGTTTCCTCGGACTGCTCCACATGGAGATTATCCAGGAACGCCTCGACCGCGAGTTCGATATGGACGTCATCACCACCGTGCCCAACGTGTCGTATATGTGCTATACGAAGCAGGGCGAGGAGAAGGAAGTACACAACCCCTCGGGACTGCCCGACCAGACGCTGATAGACCATATTGAGGAGCCTTACATACGTGCCAGCATCATCACCGCCGCCGACTACATCGGGCCGATTATGACACTCTGTCTCGACAAGCGCGGCGAGCTGATTGACCAGCAGTACGTCTCAGGCAACCGCGTGGAACTCCACTTCATGCTGCCGTTGGGCGAGATTGTCATCGACTTCTACGACAAGCTGAAGTCGATATCGAAGGGTTACGCCTCGTTCGACTATCACGTCGACTCGTTCCGTCCGTCGAAGCTCGTGAAGCTCGATATCCTGCTGAACGGCGAACCCGTCGATGCCCTGTCGACGCTGACCCATCAGGACAACGCCGTCAGCTTCGGTCGCCGTATGTGCGAGAAACTGAAGGAACTGATACCGCGTCAGCAGTTCGATATTGCCATCCAGGCCGCCATCGGTGCGAAGATTATTGCCCGCGAGACGGTGAAGCAGGTGCGCAAGGACGTGACGGCGAAGTGCTACGGCGGCGACGTCAGCCGTAAACGTAAACTCTTGGAGAAGCAGAAGCGCGGCAAGAAGCGCATGAAGCAGATAGGCAATGTGGAGGTGCCTCAGAAAGCCTTCCTTGCCGTGCTGAAGCTGGACTGATAAAACCCATAAATTGTAAATCGAGAAATAGAATATTTAGCCTATGCCAACCATTAGTATTGCCCCACGGGACGTAGCCAGGGAGTTAGCCCGCCGCTACAGCACTATGACTCACGACGAACTGGATTTGTTGGAGAGCATCCTCGTTGCCAAGCGATACGCTAAGAACGAGAAGATCCTGACCGAGGGTGAGGTCTGTGAGAATATATATTGGATAGTCAAGGGACTTGTACGTCAGTTCTACTATAAGAATGGTAAGGAACTGACGGAATACATGGCCACCGAGAATAACATCTGTATGTGTATCGAGAGCCTGTTTAACGAGGAGCCTACACGGCTGCAGATTATGGCTATCGAACCCACCATCCTCTACTGTCTGCCGAAAGCCAAGCTGGAGGCAGTGGCTATGAAGAGCGTGAACATTCAGATACTCTACCGAAAGATTCTGGAGGAGAGTCTCATCTTGAGCCAGGTGCATGCCGATATGCTGCGCTTTGAGTCGGCCATCGACCGCTATCAGAAATTGGTGAAGCGCTCGCCTCAGTTGGTGCTGCGTGCCCCTCTGGTGTATATCGCGTCGTATCTGCAGATGACCCCCGAGACATTATCACGCGTGCGTACGCAAACCTTAATGGATAACAGATAAAAAGACGAACGGCCATGAAAGTGACGAAGTTTTTGATGGTGAGCGGTATGATAGCCGTCGTCGTTGCGCTGACAGGATGCCGCCGCAACTATCAGGTGATACACGCGCGTCCGGCGGTAGACTCCACCATGCACGACGATGTGGAGAAAGCTTCCGATGAAGATGTGTTCGATGAGCCTCTGATTGACATTCCTGATGCTCCACAGGAGGAAGACTTCAAGCGCGTGAAGAGCAGCGACCGCAAGGAATATGACGAATATGTGAAAGGACATGAGGGGCAGGAGTAAACAATGACTCCGTGCCCCTCTTGCTAATGCATTCTTTTACATCTGACGGAGAGCAGCGATGAGTTCGTTGTTCTCATTTTTTGTGCCTACCGTCACGCGCAGGCAGTTTTGGCAGAGCTGTATGCGTGAGCGGTTGCGGACGATGATGCCCTGGTCTACGAGATAGTCGTACGTCTTTTGTGCATCATCCATCTTAGCCAGGAAGAAGTTGGCATCCGTGGGGTACACCATCTGACAGTTGGGCAGCAACTTAAACGCCTCTATCATACGGCTACGCTCGACGAGGAGCATACGCACCCACTTGTCGACCTGGAAGGGGTCGCTTAATGCCTCAAGCGCCTGACGTTGCGTCAGCAGGTTGACGTTGTAGGGGTATTTCACCTTGTTGAACAAAGCGATAATCTCTTTCGAGGCAAAAGCCATTCCCAGACGTATGGCCGCGCACCCCCATGCCTTCGACATGGTGTTGAGGACGATGAGGTTGGGAAATTTTGCCAGTTCGCTGCGCAGCGACGGTTGCGACGAGAAGTCGCTGTAAGCCTCGTCGACGATGACGATGCCCCCGAAACGCTCGACAACGCTGACAATCTCGCTACGCACAAGGCTGTTGCCCGTAGGATTGTTGGGCGAGCAAATCCAGATGATTTTCGTATGCTCGTCGCAGGCTGCTAACAGCCGGTCGGCCGTTATCTGGAAATGGTCGTCGAGCAGCACGGGGCGGTATTCCACGTCGTTGATGTCGGCGCACACCTTGTACATGCCGTAGGTAGGCTCAATAGCCACCACGTTGTCAATGCCCGGACGGCAGAAACAGCGGTAGGGCAGGTCGATGGCCTCGTCGCTGCCGTTGCCCAGGAAGATATTCTCGGCCGGCACACCCTTGACCTTCGAGATAGCAGCCTTCACCTCTAACTGTAAGGGGTCGGGGTAGCGGTTGTAGGGGTTGTTATAGGGGTTCTCGTTGGCATCGAGGAACACGCGTGCCTCGCGTCCGGCATACTCGTTGCGAGCCGAACTGTAGGGAGCCAGCGACCAGATGTTCGGACGTACCAACTGCTCTAAACTAATCATAATTCCAAATATTCTAATTCCTAATTGAACTCAATCGAACTGTCATCGCATTCTTGTGGGCATCTAATTGCTCCGCTTCAGCCATCAGCTCAACGGCACGTCCGATGGACTTGATGCCTTCTTCGGTGAGATGCTGGAAGGTCACCTTGCGGCAGTAGCTGTCGAGGTTGACGCCGCTGTATGCCGTAGCATAGCCGTGAGTAGGCAGCGTGTGGTTGGTGCCGCTGGCATAGTCGCCCGCACTCTCGCAGGCGTAGCGTCCCAGGAAGACGCTGCCGGCATTGATGACGCGCTCGGCCATGGCTTCGTAGTCCTCGGTTTGGATGACCAGGTGCTCAGGAGCGTAGGCGTTAGAGAGGTCCATAGCCTCTTTGCTGTCGTTCACCAGAATGATGCGGCTGTTCTGCAGAGCCTTCTCGGCAATTTCCTTACGAGGCAGGCGGTCGAGTTGGCGGCTTATCTCCTGCTGCACGTCGTCAATCAGTTTGTTCGACGTCGTGATGAGCACCACCTGCGAGTCGGCACCGTGCTCAGCCTGCGACAGCAGGTCGGCAGCAACAAACTCCGCGTTGGCCTTCTCGTCGGCAATGACGCAGACCTCAGAAGGACCGGCCGGCATATCGATGGCTACGTCATGGAGGCTCACCTGCTGTTTGGCGGCCATCACATACTGGTTGCCAGGACCGAATATCTTGCTCACCTTCGGTACAGAGTCCGTGCCGTAAGCCATAGCACCGATAGCCTGTACGCCGCCGATTTTGAAAATCTTGCTGACACCAGCAACATGGGCAGCCACCAAGATGGCGGGGTTGACGTTGCCCTGACGGTCGGGTGGGGTACAGAGCACTATCTCGCGACAGCCTGCAATCTTCGCCGGTGTGGCCAGCATCAGCACCGTCGAGAAGAGGGGTGCCGTTCCGCCGGGAATATACAGGCCCACTTTCTCGATAGCCACGCTCTTCTGCCAGCAGACGACGCCAGGCTGCGTCTCCACCTTCTTCGTGCGGAAGCGCTGTGACTCATGGAACTTGCGTATGTTGTCGTGAGCCAGTTCTATGGCTTGGCGCAGCTGGCTGCTCACCAGCTTCTGAGCCTCGTCAATCTCTGCCTGACTGACGGCTAACGCCTCGAGGTCTACGTGGTCGAACTTCAGTTCGTAGCCTTTGACAGCCTCGTCGCCTCGGGTCTTCACATCGGCCAGGACGGCGGCAACCGTCTGGTTCAGTTGTGCGGTGTCAAGGTGTGGCCGTTCAATAATCTGTGCCCACTCCTGACGGGCAGGGTATTTGATGATGTTCATGGTTTTACAGTATCATTTTCTCAATCGGGGTGACCAGGATGCCCTGAGCACCCATTTCCTTCAGCTTGCCGATGATTTCCCAGAAACGCTTTTGGTCGAGCACAGCGTGTACGGAACACCACTCCTCGTCAGCCAGCGGGATGATTGTCGGACTCTTCAAGCCAGGCAATACACTGATAATCTCGTTCAAATGAGCCTTCGGGGCATTCATGCGGACGTACTTCTTGTCCTCGGCATCCTTCACGGCCTTGAAACGGAAGAGCATCTCGTCGAGTGTGGCCCGCTTGTCGGCGTCCATACCCTTATGGCCAATGAGCAGGGCTTCGCTCTGCATGACGACCTCCACCTCGCGCAGGTTGTTCGACACCAAGGTAGAACCAGAGCTGACGATGTCGAATATGCCGTCAGCGAGACCGATGCCCGGGCTTATCTCTACCGAGCCGGTGATGACGTGAATCTCGGCATTGATGCTGTTCTGCTCCAAGAAACGGCGCAGTATGTTGGGGTAGCTGGTGGCTATCTTCTTGCCGTTGAACCACTCCACGCCCTGGTAGTTGACTTCCTTGGGGATGGCTAACGACAGGCGACAACGTGAAAAGCCTAAACGCGAGATGATGTCGGCATCCTCGCCCCGCTCAACAAACTCGTTCTCGCCCACCACGCCGATGTCGGCAACGCCAGTGGCAACGCTTTGGGGGATGTCGTCGTCGCGCAGGTAAAGCACTTCAAGGGGAAAATTGTTGGATTGTACAAGTAGTGTGCGCTTGGTGGCGCTCACCTTAATGTCTGCCTCACTGAGCAGATTCATGGTGTCGTCAAAGAGACGGCCTTTTGACTGTACTGCGATTCTTAACATAATAATACCTAAAAAAGTGGTGCAAAATTACGGAAAATATTTTGATTATGCAATTTATTGTGTAATTTTGCGGCCAAAATGTAGGAAATTTGAGAAATATAGGTATATATATACTGTTTTCCGTCGCTTTACTTCTTTCCTGTGGCGGTAAGAAGGAGGCTGAGCCGGTGGTGGCGCCGTGGGGAGAGATTGCCGATACGGCCGTTGTCGATGCCGATTTTGACCTGCCTGAGATTCAAGGCAGTGGCGAGATGATACTCCTCACGCTGACGGGTCCTGACTATTACTACGACTATCGCGGCCGGCGCATGGGCACCCAGTATCTGCTGGCCGAGAAGTTTGCCGCCAAGTTAGGCGTGCGGCTTCGTGTCGAGGTCTGCCGGGACTCCGCTGAGATGGTAGCTCGTCTGCAAGCTGACGAAGGCGACATCATGGCCAGTACCGAGGTGGGGCGGTTGGAGGCCTCGCCAGCAAAGGACGAGTTGGCTAAAGAGCTGAAAGCCTGGTATACCCCCAACATACTGGAAGAAGTCCGCCGTCAGGAAGCCTATCTCTTCAGCAGCCGAAGCGTCAAGCGCCGCATCTTCTCGCCCATGCTCGACCGCAAGGGTGGCATCATCAGCCACTACGACGCGTTCTTCATACAGTACTGCCGACCGATACGCTGGGATTGGCGTCTGATGGCCGCCCAATGCTATCAGGAATCGACCTTCGACCCAAGAGCCACCTCGTTTGCCGGTGCCAAGGGTCTGATGCAGATTATGCCCTCGACGGCAGACCATCTGGGATTGCCACGCGACCAGATGTACGACCCGGAACTGAACATTGCTGCTGCCGCCCGCTACTTAGGACAGTTGGAACGTAGTTTCTGTGATATTGCCGACCGCCGCGAACGTACAAACTTTGTTCTGGCGGCTTACAATGGCGGCATCCTTCATATCCGCGACGCTATGGCACTCTGCCGGCGCGACGGTCATAATGCCCATCAATGGTCAAGCGTCAAAGAATATGTGTTGAAATTGTCTCAGCCGGCCTATTTCAACGACCCTATCGTGAAGTATGGCTATATGCGCGGTACGGAGACAACCAACTACGTCGACAAGATTCAGCAGCGCTGGCTCTCCTATCGTGGTGTGAAAACCCCACGACAAGGCTTTACGCAGGAACCGCGTAAGTCGAACCGTCAGCGCAGTAAATATAAGCTGTGATTACAATGTACCCTTCGTAGAAGGCAGCTCGTAGTGGTACACATCGCGCCTGACAGCCATTTTCAGCGCACGTGCCAGTGCCTTGAAGATGCCCTCAATCTTGTGATGCTCGTTCTGTCCCTCAGCACGTATGTTGAGGTTCATCAAGGCCGTGTCGCTAAGGCTCTTGAAGAAGTGGTAGAACATCTCTGTGGGCATCTCGCCGATTTTCTCGCGGTGGAACTCTGCGTCCCAGACAAGCCAGGGACGCCCGCCGAAGTCGAGACACACCTGGCACATCGAGTCGTCCATTGGCAGCGCATAGCCGTAGCGCTCTATGCCGCGCTTGTCGCCAAGTCCCTTCAACAGACACTCGCCTAAAGCCAGCGCCGTGTCTTCGATGGTGTGGTGCTCGTCGACGTGCAGGTCTCCTTTGGTCTTGATGGTCAGGTCCATCATGCCGTGCTTGCCTATCTGCTCGAGCATGTGGTCGAAGAATCCCAATCCTGTCGAGATGTCGCACTTGCCAGAGCCGTCAAGGTTCACCTTAATATATATATCGGTCTCCTTGGTTGTGCGTCGTACTTCGGCCGTACGCTCACCGGCAAACAGCAGTTCGGCAATCTTCGCCCACGTCATGCCGTCGCGCCCTAAGATGAGGCTTCGGCATCCGATGTTGCGTGCAAACTGCGCGTCCGTCTCGCGGTCGCCGATGACGTAGCTGCCGGCAATGTCGTACTGCGGGTCGTTCATGTATTTCTCTACCATCGCCGTACCAGGCTTGCGTGTGGGGGCATTGTCCTTAGGGAAGTGGCGGTCTATAAGCTGGTCGTCGAAGGTGATGCCTTCGTCCTCAAGGGCTTGGAGTATGAAGTTGTGGACGGGCCAGAAGGTGTCTTCAGGGAACGACGACGTTCCTAAGCCATCCTGATTGCTTACCATCACGAACTTGAAGTCGAGGTTGCGACGTATGAACCCCAGGTGTTGGAACATTCCTTCGGTGAAGCGCAGTTTCTCGAAGGCGTCAATCTGTTCGTCCTCTGGTTCGCGTATCAGTGTTCCGTCGCGGTCGATAAAGAGTATTTTCTGCTTTTTCATACGTTAGTTTGCATTTGTTTAATGGCACTCTCGCGCTCCAGCTCGATGGCTACGACTGAGCCTTGGGCGTAGCGTAGGGGGAAGAAGAACGACAGGTAGATATAAGCCTGCATGAGACTTGTCAGGGTGAAAACGCCCATCGTGAGCCAGAGCATATACTCAGGCATACCTAACGGGTCGCCATAGAGCACGCCTGTTGCCGCCTGGATGTTGGCAATACTCAGAATGACAGCAGGCACTGATGTCACTAACCACAGGGAAGCACAGGCTATGAACGTCACCAACGCCACAACGATGAGCAGTCCTGCGTGGCGGAAGTATGTCTGTAGCGGGGCCTTGACGGTGGCAATCATCGTCAGACGGCGCCGCAGCAGGAAACGGTACATGACATACCACAGCAGCATGAGTGCCGCAACGAGCAGTGGATAGTAGGCCACCAACAATGCTTCGGCTACGCCGCTGACGACGGCAAATACAAGCTGATGAATCCACGTAGCGCGGAAAATGCGGCGGAAATTGCTGGTGTACAACCGGAATCCTTCCGCTATGGCAGCACGGGCTGAGCGTATTTTAATAAGTGACTCTTCGTTCTCTTTTTCCATAAAATCTGTTATATTTTGGTTATTTCTTGCAAAGGTACTGACTTTTTTCGTAACTTTGCACCGTTTAAGCAGAAAATTAAAACATTTTATGAAGATTCTCAAGTGGGGGTTCATAGGTTGTGGCGAAGTTGCCGAGAAAAAAAGCGGCCCGGCTTTCAACGAGGTTGAAGGCTCAAGCATCGTCGCCGTCATGAGCCGTAGCGAGCAGCGGGCGCGCACCTACGCCGTTACCCATGACGTTGCCAGGTGGTACACCGATGCGCAGCAACTCATTGACGACCCCGACGTGAATGCCATCTACGTGGCCACGCCGCCGTTGAGCCATGCCACCTTTGCTATTATGGCTATGAAGGCCGGTAAGCCCGTCTATGTAGAGAAGCCACTGGCGGCTTCCTATGAGGACTGCGCCCGTATCAACAGCGTTTCGGAACGCACGGGCGTGCCCTGTTTCGTGGCTTACTATCGCCGCTATCTCCCATATTTCCTTCGTGTCAAGCAGATTGTTGACGACGGACTGATAGGCCGTGTCATGAACGTGCAGGTGCGCTTTGCTGTGCCTCCACGCGCGCTTGACTACAACCATCCCGAACGACTGCCTTGGCGCTTGCAGCCGGAGATAGCCGGCGGCGGCTACTTCTACGACCTGGCACCTCACCAGCTCGACCTGCTGCAGATGATGTTTGGCGTCATTCTCGATGCCGAGGGTTTCAGCACGAACAGGGCACGGCTCTATCAAGCCGAAGACACGGTGTCGGCCTGTTTCCGTTTCGAGAACGGCCTTTCCGGCAGTGGCATGTGGTGCTTTGTGGCCCACGAGTCGGCCCGCGAGGATTGCATAGAGATTATCGGCGACCAGGGAAAAGTCATCTTCTCTGTCTTCGACTATGCTCCTATCGTGCTGCATACCAGTGAAGGCGTACAGCACATCGAGGTGCCCAACCCTCCATACGTTCAGTTTCCGCTTATCAAGGCGGTCATCGAGCATCTTCAGGGACTTAGCGTATGTGAGTGTACCAGTGTTTCGGCAACCCCCGTCAACTGGGCGCTCGACCGTATATTAGGTAAAATATGATGGCGTGACGGATGGTGATGAAGAGAATTGTTCTTGTCTTGGTGTCAGCGCTGACGATTGTTCAGGGAACGTGGGCCGACGTGGCCGACTCGCTGCGCAACCGCAAGGTGGTGAATGCCGTCAAAGAGGTGGTGCGCGAGTTTGACCGCACGGAGGACGACTACATTGAGCCGCCGCACTACGAGTTCTGCGTCGAGTTTCGCGCGACCCGTAATTTCGAGGACTTCGTACTCAGCAGCAACGGCCAGAGCATTATGTTCTCGCCTGACCAGCGTGTCAAGTTCGGCCCATATTTCGGCTGGCGCTGGATATTCCTCGGTACGACGTTCAACCTGAAGAACATCCAGCTCTTCGGCAACAGTGCCAAGCGCGAGTTAGACTTCTCCATCTACTCGTCACAGGTGGGTGTCGACCTCTTCTACCGCCGAACGGGCAGCGACTATAAACTGCGCGACGTGAAACTGGGATACGGCATCGACGGCAATGAGTTCGAGGCCGTTCCCTTCGACGGCTTGAGTGTGGGCATTACCGGCATCAACGCCTACTATATCTTCAACCACCGGTATTTCTCCTATCCCGCTGCCTTCAGTCCCGGAACGGTTCAGAAAATCAGTTGCGGCTCGTGGCTGGCGGGTGCTGGCTATACCAAGAACACGCTCGACCTGGACTTCGACCGTCTGAAAGATTTGATAGAGAACCGTTTGGCCGGCAGTACGAATGTGAAGCTCGACAGCGGTATGCTGTTCGACCGTATCGAATACAATGACTTCAGTCTCTCGGCAGGCTACGCCTATACGTGGGTCGTGCTCAAGAATCTCATCTTCTGTGCCTCAGGACAGGCAGCACTGGCCTACAAGACCAGTCTGGGCGAGATGGCCGACGAGATGGAAGGCTTCAGCATCGGGAAGGTGAATGTCGATGGTATCGGGCGTTTTGCGCTGGTTTTTAACAACATGAAGTGGTATGCAGGACTGAACGCTGTCGTGCGCTCCAACAACTACCATACGTCGCGTTTCACGTCGAATAATATCTATGGTACCATTAACGCCTTCGTAGGCTATAACTTCCTGCCCCGTAAACGTTACAGAAAGAAATGAAACGACTGATAGTAATAATAATAGGTATAGCGACGGCCTGCAGCATGATGGCGGCTGACGTAGACAGCGCTTTCGTGACGAAGGCTCTGAAGGAGGCACAGAGCCTGCCGTCGGCCACCAACTTCCCCCTGCACTTCGCACGCCTTTTCATAGGTCGCCCATACGTTGCCCATACGTTAGAGGTGGCCGACCCTGAACGCTTAGTGGTGAACACGCGCCAGCTTGACTGTACAACGTTGGTCGAGAACGTCACGGCACTGACGCTCTGCGTCTATCGTCAGCGGTTGGCATACAGCGACTTCAAGAAGTATTTGCGTGAGATACGCTATCGTGGCGGCAAGCTGAACGGCTACACCAGCCGCCTGCATTACTTTTCCGACTGGATTGACGACAATGCCCGACGGGGAATCGTCAGCGAGGTCAGCCAGACGACGGCACCCTTCAGTGCTGTACAGACCGTCAAGGTGAACTATATGAGTCAGCATCCGCAGTCCTACAAGGCTCTGAAGGCTCACCCCGAGATGGTTAGCGTCATTGCTGCCCAGGAGGCTGCACTCACAGGACGGCGCTATCGCTACATCCCCAAGAATGGTGTCGTCGACAGTAAGGCTATGCGTGCTGCCGTTCACGATGGCGACATTATTGCCATTACCTGCTCGAAGCCGGGCCTCGACATCGCCCACCTGGGATTTGCTGTCTGGCGGCGCGACGGTCTCCACCTGCTCAATGCGTCGCAGTTGCACAAGAAAGTTGTGGAGGAGCCAATGACCCTGAAGGAGTATCTGAAGAAACACCCGTCGCACACGGGTATACGAATTGTAAGAATAGAAAAAACAAATTAAAAGCAAAAGATATGGAATTACCCGATTTTATGAGTTATGCCAACAAGTTCTCGCAGAGCGAGTTTGTTGAGAAGATTTCGCGCATCGCCAAGCGTGCAGGCGCCAAGCTGGTTTACGCAGCACTCATTCTGTTCTATACCTTGCAGAGCGACCGTATCAGCGTGAAGAACAAGGCCCTTATCATCGGTGCCTTAGGTTATATGATTAGTCCGCTCGACGTGGTGCCCGACGCTATTCCCATCGTTGGACTGAGCGATGACCTGGCCGTACTGCTCTACGTGCTGAAGACGGTGTGGACCGACGTCGACCCCTCTATCCAGGATCGCGCTAAGGAAAAACTGTCGAAATGGTTTGATGAAGACGAGATCAAGGAGATTGACAACCTCTTCGACTAACGGTTGCTGACGTAGGGGTTGTACTGCCGCTCCTCGCCGATGGTCGTCGGTTCTCCGTGGCCGCAGTACACCTTCGTCTCGCCGGGCAGCGTGGCCAGCAGTTTCAGACTGTCGGTCATCTGTGTCCAGCTGCCTCCGGGAAAGTCGGTACGTCCGATGCTTAGGCGAAACAGCGTGTCACCCGTGAACACGATGCCCTCTTCCCGGCAGTAGAAGCTGACGGAGCCTGGTGTATGTCCCGGGGTGGGGAGGATGGTCAGCCGGTGTGTGCCGAAGCTGATGATGTCGTCTGTCGTCAGGAGGCGTCCTATAGGTGGTACGTCGTTCTGGTAGCCAGTGCCAATCATTTGCTCTACTTGCGTCTTCAGGTCCATCAGCTTCTCGTCCGCTGCTGCCACTTCAGGTTTCAGACCGTAAGTGTGCCAGATGGTGTCGTTGCCGAAGTTATGGTCGAAGTGGCCATGTGTGCAAAGCAGGTGTACGGGCTTCAGCTGCTGGCTGTCGATATAGTTGACAATGGCCTGACGCTCCTCATCGTAGAGGGCACCGCAGTCGATGACGACGGCCTCATGGGTATCGTCGCTGACGACGTAAGTGTTTTCCTGCAACATATTGCAGACAAATCTACGTATTTCAATCATAGTGGCAGGTATATCACGTTTTTCTCCTTGAACCATTCCTCGTCGAACCAGTTGCTGATGGGGTTGGTCTCAACGACCTTCCTGAATGGCTGTGTCTCAGCCTGCAGCTCACCGCCCTTCAGGCAGATAACGCCGTTGGGCAGCACGTTTCTATTGGTCTTCGATATGTTCTTACGTACAATATTTACAAGGTCGGGTAGGGGCATCACGGCGCGGCTCACTACAAAGTCGTAGCGTCCCTTCTCGTCCTCACCGCGCAGGTGTTCCGGCTGACAGTTCTCCAGTCCGATGGCCGTTGCCACCTCCTGTGCCACGCGTATCTTCTTGCCCGTGCCGTCAATCAATTTGAAGTGGCACTCAGGGAACAGAATGGCCAGGGGAATACCGGGGAAACCGCCCCCCGTTCCGAAGTCGAGAATCTCTGTGCCAGGTCGGAACGTGATAGCCTTAGCAATGGCCAGCGAGTGCAGCACGTGGTGTTCGTAGAGGTTGTCAATATCTTTGCGCGAGATGACGTTGATTTTCGCGTTCCACTCGCGGTACAGCTCGTCGAGCATCTGTAGCTGTTGCAGCTGTCGCTCAGTCAGTTGCTTAAAGTACTTCTTGATTATTTCCATAGCTCCTTCAGTTCGTCATTGTCAATCACCAGCTCGATGATGCCTTCAGCGTAGGGTGCAATTTCGTACGGGTTATAGATGAAGATCACCGCGTCGTCGCCCAGCTCGAAGTTCTCCGGGGCAAACATATCCATAGCGCAGAGGTAGCCCTTTGCCTTCAGTTCGTCGGTGTCCTTAGCTTCCACCTTGTCCGTCAGTGCCTCCAGCAGCAGCTCGCAAAGCTTATGCTGGTAGCCTGGCACGAAGACGTCGTCAAGCATCAGCAGCTGGCCTGTGGCGTTGTCGAAGTTCATCGCCAGCCGTTGGTTGATACCGTGCGCGCCACCTTCGTAGTAGTCTATCGTTGCCGAGTATATTGTTACTCCCTCACGCCCTTTCTTTGTGTCGCTTGTGATGTTGTAGTGATATTCATACCACGCCCTTTTCTGCTTGTCGTTACGATCCTCGCGGTAGAGTGGGGCAAAGTTCTTTATATAGTCTCCCGTGTATTTGTTGGCAAACGAGTCGGCGGCCACCTTCAGGCCTACGCCCTCAATGCCCAGCAGTTGTTGGGCTAACATCTCGTTGACAGCCTTTGCCCGTTCGGCAGGACCACCCTTGACGGCAGCCAGCTGTAGGCTCACCTTGCATTGCGGAGCACCAGACTCGTTGGTGATGCTTACCGTCTTTTCCACCTTGACGCTCTCAAACGTCATCTCCTCGCCAGTGTCGTTGCCGCCGCAGGCCGTCAATATCGTTGCCGCCGCCAAAGTCACTAAATAATACCTGTATTTCATAAGTGGTTGCAAAGTTACGAAAAAACGAGAGCAGAACAAAAGATTTTAATCTTTTTTTGCTGAGGCAGAGTAACATCTGCCAAAGGTAAGAGTTACTGCCAAAGCGTCAATAGGTAAAAATAGCTAAAATTCAGGAAAAACGGGTATGATTACAAAAAAAAGTCGTAATTTTGTTGCCGTGAACGTGAAAACTAAGAGACATATTGCTTCGTGGGTGCTATTGGCAGTGTTTGTGCCAATGCTTCTGCTGTCGTCGCTCCACGTTCATCATCAGGGAGAAACTTCAGAACAGTCGTGTGCAGAGTGCGTACATCATCATTGTAGTGGTCACTTTACTCAGCTCATTCCGACGATACACCAGTGCTTGCTGTGCCAGTTCGTCACACTGCCGTTCATTGCCGTAGCCGCTGTCTCCCTGTTTTTCTTGGATAGAGCGTACAGGGTGAATGTTGATGCCCGTCGTCACCATGTATCGATGACTCATTTGGGCATCGTCTGCCTGCGGGCACCCCCGGCTTTCTTTGTTTAGCAGAATAGGAAGGTTTATTTTTTTTAAAAAACAAAGAAAACAGAATGAAGAAAACACATATTATTCTGTCGCTGCTGTGTATGAGCATAGTGGCGGCAGCGCAAGTCGAACATAGTCACGAACAGCATCTGCATGGTCTGTTACATAATCAGCATGAACATCTCCAAGATTCGTCCGATGTGTTCTACAAACATCTGAAGCTCAATGAGTTTGTTGTGACAGGTGTTACCGGTGAAACCAAAATGAAGTATGCTACAGCCCCCGTTTCGGTGGTAATGGGCAAGGAACTGCGGCAAGCGTCGTCAACCAATGTCATCGACGCTATCGCACGTCAGCCGGGTGTGTCGCAGATAACTACTGGCAGCGGCATCTCGAAACCCATCATCCGCGGATTAGGCTACAACCGTATTATTGTGATGAGCGACGGCGTGCGTCAGGAAGGTCAGCAGTGGGGCGACGAGCACGGCATTGAGATTGACGGTCAGGGTGTAGGGTCGGTAGAAATCCTGAAGGGACCTGCCTCGCTGATGTATGGCAGCGACGCTATGGCCGGCGTGGTCATCATGCATCCTGCTCCCATACTTCCTGAAGGTTCTGTGAAGGGAACCGTCAGCACCGAGTATCAGACCAACAATGGGCTCTTCAGCTATTCTCTCAACCTGGCTGGCAATAAGCAGGGCTTTGTGTGGGACGCCCGGTTTACTGACAAGTATGCCCATGCCTACAAGAACGAGACCGACGGCTACGTGCCAGGTTCGCAGTTTGCTGAGCGGGCCGGCCGACTGATGGTCGGTCTCAATAAGTCGTGGGGACACAGTCACCTGACGATGACGGCTTTCCACCAGACGCCCAGCATCGTGGAGGGCGAACGCAACGAGGATACAGGCGAACTCGTCTGCAATACCAGCGACGTGAAGACCTATTCGAAGGCATTGCCTTTCCAGCAAATCTGGCACTACAAAGCCGTGCTCGACAACTCTCTGAACCTGAGTCACGGGTGGCTGAAGACCATCGTTGGCTACCAGCAAAACCGGCGTCAGGAGTTTGAGGAGAGTGAGGATGACTATGAAGTGTACCTCAGGCTCCACACGCTGACGTATGACGTCCGCTACCTCTCGCAGGAGTTCTCTGGCTGGAAGGTTGCTGGCGGCATAGGCGGCATGTGGCAGCAGTCGCAGAATCTTGGCGAAGAGTCACTCATACCAGCTTATAAACTTTTCGACATTGGAGGCTATGCGACGGTTACGAAGTCGTTACGACGTATGACGCTCAACGCTGGCCTGCGCCTCGACAACCGCCATATCGACTACCATTCGCTCGACTTCACTGGTGCTACAGGCAGCGTCGGTGCCGTATGGAACCTCTGCGACCACACGAATCTCAGACTCAACGTGGCCCGCGGCTTCCGTGCTCCTAATATGAGCGAACTGGGCAGCGACGGCGTTCACGAAGGCACTCAGCGCTACGAGCTGGGAAATGCTGACATGAAACAGGAATACAGCTGGCAGGCTGACCTCGGCCTCGACTATTCGGGCACCATTCTCTCGGCGCAGGTGGCGCTCTTTGCCAACCGTATCGAGAACTACATTTTTGCCCAGCGGGTGCCCGTGGTTATGGAGGAGGGAATGCGTACCTATCAGTACACCCAGGGTGATGCCCGCCTTCTCGGCTTTGAGGCAGGCTTCGACCTGCATCCCATTCACAGCATACACTTCGCCAACGCCTTCTCCTTTGTCGATGCACGGCAGCTGAACACCAGTAGCGACGCCCGCTATCTGCCTATGACGCCTGCACCGCGACTGACATCGGAACTGAAGTACGAGCTGACTCACCACAACCACGCCGTGTTCAACAACGCCTATGTCGCCATCGGTGCGGAGTGCCATCTGGCGCAAGACCATTACTATAAGGTTGACGACACGGAGACACGCACACCCTCATACACGCTGCTGAAACTCTCGGCAGGCAGCGACATTACCGTACACCACAAGAAGGTGGCCGAGATTCACCTGATTGCCGATAACCTGTTTAACAAGACCTATCAAAGTCACCTCTCACGACTGAAGTATTGCGACACCAACAGCGTCACGGGACGTCAGGGAATTAGCAATATGGGACGCAACATCATTGCCAAGCTGATACTCTTCATTCCCACGGGCTCATAGCAGTGTTCAGATTAATGAAAGATGTAAGGTGTAATAATTGCCGTTTTCCGTAGTAAACAGCAAGTGACACGCTGAAAACATGAAGAGAGGCTGTCTTTCGGACAACCTCTCTTTCTTTCTTGGTGATTCCGTCGGGATTCGAACCCGAGACCCACAGCTTAGAAGGCTGTTGCTCTATCCAGCTGAGCTACGGAACCATCCTGATTCTTGGAAATCGGTTGCAAAGGTAGGCATTTTTTCGGAAATGACCAAATTTCAGACCCTAAATCTTATATAGGCACGGTCGTCGAATGACAGATTTCCTTTCATACACGCTTTCGTGGCCTGAAAATGGCCGATATTCAGCGGGTCGTCGGCCAGCTGGCGGGCGAGTTCCGCCTCCGACGCTTCGAGAGTGGGGCAGAGGAAGGGGTAGCCGTCTGTGGCCATCACAATCTCATGCGGCTGGAAGTCGAGGGGCAGCACGCGGACATGCTGTTCGGGGATTGGTGCTCCGTCGATGACGGCATAGCCGACATTCTGCTGTTCCTGCATGATGCGCATCATCTCGGGCAGTATCTGCTTGCGTGCGGTGTCGTCGGTCAGGAACTGCTCACGCTGCCCGCTGTTTCTGATGATGTCGGCGCGACGTCGTGCCAGTTGGGCTTCGTAGGGTTTGGGATTCTCAAAGAGCTGCCCGCCCACCATGCAGAGACAGTCGCCGACCATCCATATCTCGCGGCGTCGCCGGCTGAAGACGACGGCTGAGGCTGCCAGGCGGTCGACGGGTGGTGGCAGCGGACTGCGGCTTCGCAGCAGATGGCGGCACATGGCGTCGGCAAAACGCCGGGTGACACCGACACAGAACTGGTGACAGCTGGCGTTGGCGGGCATTGTCCTGACGTGCTTAGTCACGAGTTTCATGGCGTAGCACCCGTTGGTGTCGGAGCGGCTGTAGCTGCGGCTTGACTTCGAGGTAGAGCCGTCGATGACGGCTATGAAGTCGTCAGTGACGACGATTCCGTCCTCGCTTTTCCTTGTCGGGTTTTTCGGGACAATGGTCTGTTCGATGATTGTCATAGGGCTTATGGGACTTATGGGGCTTATGAGACTCGTAGGGCTTATTGGGCTTCTGTGGCTCGTTGGGAGCCTTGTACCAGAAGAAATACTGTCGCTGGGCTTCCTTCTCGCGTGGCGTCTTGGCGCTGAAGACGGGTTCCAGCGTGTAGGGGTCGTAGCCTGTGTACCACGTTTCTGTGCTGACGGTCATTGGCGTAGGCGTGAAGTCCTGCACCTGTTCGAGCTTGAATCCCAGTTTCCGTGTGATGTCGGCCAACTGCGCCATATCCTCTTCGTGGCAGCCGGGGTGGCTGGAGATGAAGTAAGGAATAATCTGCTGGTTGAGATGCTCCTCGCGGCAGATGCGGTCGAAGATGCGCTTGAAGTCGAAGAACTGTTGGAACGACGGTTTGCGCATCAGTCGCAGCACGCGGTCGCTGGTATGTTCGGGTGCCACCTTCAGTCGTCCGCTGACGTGGCGTGTGATGAGTTCGCGTGTGTACTCGCGGGCAGCCTGGTTGGCAGCGTCGTCCTTGCTGTGATAAAGCAGCAGGTCGTAGCGCACGCCGCTGCCTATGAAGCTCTTCTTGATGCCGGGCAGGGCGTCGACAGCGTGGTAGATGTCGAGCAGTCTGGCGTGGCTGGTGTCGAGGTTAGGACAGATTTGCGGATGTATGCAGCTGGGTCGCCGGCACTTCTCGCAGGCGTTGATGTTGCGGCCGTGCATGCCGTACATATTGGCCGACGGTCCGCCGAGGTCGCTGAGGTAGCCCTTGAAGTCGGGCATGTCGATGACCTGTTTCACCTCTTTTAATATACTCTCTTTCGAGCGGCAGGTGATGAACTTACCCTGATGGGCCGAAATGGTGCAGAAGGCGCAGCCGCCGAAGCATCCCCGGTGGATGTTGACGCTGTGCTTGATCATCTCGTAGGCCGGTATGCGCTTGCCTTTGTATTTGGGGTGCGGCTGGCGGGTGTAGGGCAAGTCGAACGAGGCATCGAGCTCCTCGGTCGTCATCGGCGGGTATGGCGGGTTAACGACGACGAACTTGCTGCCTACGGCCTGGACGATGCGCGAGGCGTGCATCATGTTCGACTGCTCCTCGACGTGGCGAAAGTTTTCTGCCTGTGCTCGCTTGTCGCTGAGGCACTCTTCGTGGCTGTGCAGCACGATGTCGGTGCTGAGCGGTGAGAAGTGTGCGTCGAGGTAGACCGTCTGTGGAATGTCCTTCAGTGAAGCAAGTTTTTCACTTTTCGCTTTTATATTTTCACTTAGTCTGCGGGCCACTTCGAGGATGGGTTTCTCGCCCATGCCGTAGACGATGATGTCGGCCCCCGCGTCGCAGAGGATGCAGGGGCGCAGGCGGTCCTGCCAGTAGTCGTAATGGGTGACGCGTCGCAGTGAGGCCTCGATGCCCCCCAATACGATGGGGACGTCAGGGTACAGCTGCTTCAGGATTTTAGAGTAGACGATGGTGGGGTATTCCGGCCGCAGGTCGTGACGTCCGTCGGGCGAGTAGGCATCCTCCGAGCGCAGTCTTCTGGCAGCCGTGTACTTGTTGACCATAGAGTCCATACAGCCTGGCGATATGCCGAAGAACAGCCGTGGGCGCCCCATCTTCTTGAAGTCGCGGTAGTCGCCGTGCCAGTCGGGCTGTGGTACGATGGCTACGCGATAGCCCGCAGCTTCGAGTGTACGTCCAATGACAGCAGCGCCGAACGAGGGATGGTCGACGTAGGCGTCGCCCGAAAAGAGGACGACGTCGACGTTGTCCCATCCCCGTAGTTCCAGTTCCTTCTTCGTTGTCGGCAGGAAGTCGGTCAGTCTATAATCTTCAATCTTCAATTATGAATTATGAATTGTCAATTGTGAATTATGAATTGTCATCAATTGAAGGGAGTCCCCTGAAACGCGCGCGTCGTCATTCCCAGGTCAGCGTTAGCACGGTTCTTCCAGTTGATGTAGAGCAGTACCAACTGCTGGAGGCCGTAGGCCTTCATATTAGGATGATAGATGACGTCGAGACAGAGGTCGAGCAGTCGCTTATCCTTACCGGCTTCCGACTCCAGCATCGAGCGGATATTCAGTTTCAGTTTGTTAAGAACATCTTCATCGACGTAACCATTAGAGTCGATGAGGTCGCGAAGCAGCTGGTAGTCCTCGATGGTCTGCAGGTGTTCGTCGGTAATGTCGATACTTCTTGTGCCAGAAGAGTTTGTTTGGATTCTTGTCATAGTAATGTGGTTTTAAGTTATTTAATTAAATAGGTTAGAATACCTTTCATTATGGAAGCCTGTATATTTTTAGACTTAATGCATTCGAAGGGGAATCCCATCGTGAAGGTGCGGTAGTTGTCGCCACTGTAAGCGACGGCTGCTCCGTAGTTGTCGTCATACACCAGTGGTACGAACGCCCCTTCCTCTGCTTGTAGTACGTCGGGGTGCTGTGCAGCGTAGTGCTGCTCATTCAGGTGGCGGTAGAAGCTGAGGGTAGTGCCCATACCGTCGATGGTCTCGCTCTGGCTATTGTCCTTGCCGGCATACCGGCATTTCAGGATGTCGGCGAGGAACAGCCTCTCGGCTTCACTGGTCATATCGCTTCCCACGAAGGCACCGCTGACCAGTATTCCCTTGCCGCCCTGTTGTGCGAAGATGCTGAGCCACGACTTGATGTCGTCGGTGAACGTCTTGTAGGGAATGAGACTATGGCCGTCGTTGCACTCCAAACCCAATATCAGGTCTACGGCATCACAGGCATTGGCTCCGATGGAAATCAGAGCATCTGCCGAACAGCTGATGACGTTATAATAGCCAGCCTGTCGTACAGCCTCCGCATGTGTGCGTATGTAGTCGAAGTCGTTGCCGGCAATGAAGCGTCCTGCCAGTTCCATACCGCCGTAGCCCAGTCCAGTGGAGTCCTCGACTCCCATTTTGTCCTTGTTGAAGTTTGTCTGGCATCCCGTCCAACCAGCCGTTCGTCCATAGCTGACCCCCATATCGCGGTCGAGTAGGAAGCCCTGCTGCATAGGCGTGTCGACCATAGCCGGTGCCGACAGTCTGTGGAATCCGTTCACGATAAGCACCGTCTTGCTGCTCTTGTGGTTGAACAGTGCCGAAACCACTTCTGTTGGGAAGCTCTCGCCGCCCTTGTTGACAGCCGTCACTCTGAAGGAGTAGAGTGTGCCGGGCTCCAAGCGCAGTGTACAGCTGTTGGTGCTGACATACTGCCCGTTGTCGAAGTCGCCGCTACCTGTCGCCGTATAGACGATATAGCCTGCCGAGCGCGCCGTCGGTTCCTGCGGGTCGATTGTTGGCAGCCACGACAGTCGTATCTCGCCCTTCTTGCGGTTGACGAACTCCACCTTCAGTTGGGCGGGAGCCAGCGGGGCTACGGTGCAGTCTGCGTCGTGAGCCTCGCTGATATAGCGCAGCACCGTCTTGTAGATGGAGCGTGCCAGGGTGAACTTGAACTCCGGGTCCTGACCGTATTTCATATCCGGGAAGCTCTGGTGCGACATCGTCTCGAAGATGGCGCTGGGCACCTCTGGCAGTCGTGTTTCGGAGTAGTTGCGGTCGCGAACCTCGCGCTCGGGCCAACTGATACCGAATCGTGCGCTGATGTCGTTGTTGGCATTGCGGAGCAGCGTAGCAGCCAGCTGGCGCGACATCGAGCGTGGCAGTCCGTTGTTGAAAACGCTTTTGCCATCCTTGTCTGTGGTATGGATGGCCAGCGCCCCGTAGACCGACGTTCCGTCGTTGTGATATCCCGCGTCGCTATGTATGGCCAACGACAGTTCGATGGGCACGCCGCAGCCTTGTGAGCCGGGCACGTAGCACGACCCGCCCGCCAGGTAGTTCTCTGTCAGCGAGCGTGCATTGATGTCGTCGGCATAGTCGTTCTGCCCATTGCGCGTGCTGTATATATTGTAGGGCATGCCCGCCCATTGGCAATAGTAGCGTGCGCCTTCCAGGCATCGTGGCAGACCGCTGACGCTGCCGCCGCGCTCGATGTTGCCCATACCGCCACCGAAGCGTACGGCATCGGCAGTGACGATAGCGCCTCGCTTGTGGCTCTGGTTGGTCAGTGTCACGCAGTTCCACTCGTTACATCCGGCATCGAAATCGAACGTTCCTAAATAGACCCACGTCGAGCCGCCCATCTGCTGGTTGACGTGAAACTCCGTCTTTTCTCCCTTGTGCCATACGGTGTAGTGGGCGTCGTCGGTGCTGCCCTCTACGGTCTGGTAGCTGACATAGACGGCGTAGCGTCCCGCCTCAGGTATCGAGGGCTGGTAGCTTACCATACTGTATTTCGATTTGCTGGTTGTGGTCTCCGTCCATCTGGCAGTGCCCGCTTCAAACGGGTTCTCGCCGTCGCGATAGTGACCGTTATGCAGCGCGAAACCCGGAATGCCCGTATCCTGCCAAATCTGTCGGAAGCCCGTCTCGTGATAGCCGATGAGGTTGTGGTGGTCGTCGTTGTCGACAATCACCTCGTGGCGCTGCCAGTCGCGTTCGCGCGGTGTGAAGACGACGGCTCCGGCGCGTTCGAGCATCGGGATGAGGTAGGGGACGACGATGGTCTGTGTGAACAAGTCCTCGTTGGTGGCGAAGAGTGTGGGCCGCTGCCAGCGCCAGCCTCCTGTCGAAGCGTCATAGTATCGTCCGTGACTGGCCCATACGGAGAGATGCCTTCCCGTCAGTCCCTTTGTGATTTTGTATGGTCTGGAAACATTGTCAACCCACGGTTCTCCGTTGTAATCAATGTCTCCCCACGACTGTGCCGTGGAAGGTGTGGCCATAGCCATCAAGGCTATCAAGGCAAGCAGTATTCTCATGACACGTCTCCTATGGTGAAGTTCTCGGGATATCTGCCTTTGAAGTCCTTGTAGTAGAGTTTTATCTCGCGCATTTGTCCTTCCAGGTCGCCATTGGGTATGATAGTCTTCGTACACTGGATGTGTCGGCGCTCATAGTCAATGCCGTAGAGCAGTATGGGAAGGTTAGCTTTCAGGGCAATGAAATAGAAGCCCTTCTTCCAGTCGGGGTTGGGCGAGCGCGTTCCCTCCGGGGTGATGCAGAGATGGAACACCTTGGCCGCCTTTGCCGTTTCGGCCATAGAGTCGGTCATGCTGGTATGCTTCTGCCGGTAGACGGGGATGCCTCCCAGCGCACGGAAGACGGTGCCGAGCGGCCAGAAGAACCACTCCTTCTTCATGAGGAAATTGCTCTTCATACCCTTTGCGCCAATATACAGTTGCCCCAGCACGAAGTCCCAGTTGCTGGTGTGCGGAGCCAGGCATATAATAAACTTGTCGGGGTGGTTTTCTGTCACGTCTACCGTCCACCCCCAGCGTTTATACAAAAGCCAGTTACAGAATTTTTTCCAAATCATAGTCGTACTACAGATTATTGATGGTGTCAACTATTTCGTCGGCCTCCTTAGTGAAGTTCTCTCGCAAGTCCTTGAAATACTTGCTGGCTTTCATCCCCGGCTCAATATGTGAAATACGGCTGATGTAGTTGCTCTCCAAGCGGATGATACTGTGAAGCACGGCGTCAGCATTTTCCTGATTCTTCTCGTTGCCGTATAGAGAGGCGGCAACGGCTTCAGCAAAAAGTTCTGAGCAGATGAGGTTGATTGCATGTTTCAGTGTTCTCTTGTTCGCCATAATTTCGTGATTTTGTCATTTACAGTTTACAAAGATAGTTATTTTTCTTCAAATAGCAAGGAGTTTCTTCAAAAAAAAACATAAAAAGCATTTTTTCTTTCTGTTTCTCGTCAGAAATGCGTATTTTTGCACGTCGAAAATTTCATTATTCAATAAATAGGAGTATTTACATTTATGGAAAAGAGTGCATTGCAGATTGCAAGAGCCGCCTATCAGCCCAAGCTGCCTAAAGCGCTGCAGGGAGCTGTTAAGGTGAAAGAAGGTAAGGCTACGCAGAGCGTTGCCGATCAGGAAGAGATCAAGAAGTTGTTCCCCAACACGTACGGAATGCCCATTGTGGAGTTTGAGCCAGCTACTGAGGCCAACACTACTAAGATGAACGTGGGCATCATCCTGTCGGGTGGTCAGGCTCCTGGTGGTCATAACGTCATCACCGGTTTGTTCGACCAGATTAAGAAGCTGAATCCCGAGAACCGTCTGTTTGGTTTCATTCTTGGTCCTGGTGGTCTTGTAGACCATAATTATATGGAGCTGACGTCGGAGATTATCGACCAGTACCGCAATACCGGTGGTTTCGACATGATTGGCTCCGGCCGTACGAAGCTCGAGAAGGTAGAGCAGTTTGAGAAGGGCTTGGAGATTATTCGCGAGCTCGACATCAAGGCTATCGTTATTATCGGTGGCGACGACTCCAACACCAATGCCTGCGTGCTGGCTGAGTACTATGCCGCCAAGAACTACGGTGTGCAGGTCATCGGCTGTCCGAAGACCATCGACGGCGACCTGAAGAACGAGCAGATTGAGACCTCGTTCGGTTTTGACACCGCTTGTAAGACCTACTCTGAACTCATTGGCAACATCGAGCGCGACTGTAACTCAGCCCGCAAGTACTGGCATTTCATTAAGGTGATGGGCCGCTCGGCTTCTCACATCGCTCTGGAGTGTGCCCTGCAGACTCAACCTAACATCTGTCTTATCAGTGAGGAGGTCGAGGCCAAGGGTTTGAGTCTTGACGATATCGTCGAAAACATTGCCAACGCCGTAGCTGCTCGTGCCGCTGACGGCAACAACTTCGGTACTGTCATCATTCCCGAGGGCCTTATCGAGTTCATTCCCGCCATCAAGAAGCTTATTGCCCAGCTCAACGACGTGCTGGCATTGCCCGAGGTGAAGGAGATGGGTCGCACGGAGACCATCGACTTCGCCAAGAGTCACCTCTCAGAGGAAAACCTCGCCGTGTTCAACTCGCTGCCCACAGGCGTAGCCCGTCAGCTCGCCCTCGACCGCGATCCTCACGGAAACGTGCAGGTGTCGCTCATCGAGACCGAGAAGCTGCTCTCTACGATGGTTGCCCAGAAGCTTGAGAAGATGAAGAAGGAAGGCAAGTACACCGGCAAGTTCGGTACACAGCACCACTTCTTCGGCTATGAGGGCCGCTGCGCTGCTCCCTCTAACTTCGACGCCGACTACTGCTACGCCCTCGGTACCAGTGCCGCCCAGCTCATTGCCAACGGCAAGACGGGCTATATGGCCATTGTGAAGAACACGACCGCTCCCGCTGACCAGTGGGTTGCCGGCGGTGTGCCCATCACGATGATGATGAATATGGAGAAGCGTGCCGGCGAGATGAAGCCCGTTATCCGCAAGGCTCTTGTCGAGCTCGACGGTGCTCCCTTCAAGGCTTTCGCCAAAGAGCGCGACCGTTGGGCCCGCGAGACGGCCTACGTCTATCCTGGTCCTATCCAGTACTGGGGACCTTCAGAGGTCTGCGACCAGCCTACGAAGACGCTGGCTCTCGAACAAGCTAAGTAACTGTTGATTGTCTTAGGCACGGATTACACGGCTCATCTTATGAGAGGCACGGCAACCTGACACCGTGTCAATCGTGTAATCCGTGCTGTTTTTTTTGATTCTATGGCAGCAAAGCGCCGTGCAGTTCGTCGGAAGGGCATTGGTTCGACCCATACGTATCATGGCCCGGAAGGGCGTAGAAAACCGAATGTCTTCATCCGTTTTCTGCGCCGTATGCCTGATTGGGCCTATTGGCTCGGCGGCGCGGCTGTTGTGGCTGGCTACATCTGGTTTTTCTACTATTTCTTCGTCGGTCCGTTCGGCTTTCGCTGGCGTGCGCTCTACGGCGATGTCAGCTATCCTGACGGCTACGAGATTCACGGTATCGACATCTCCCACCACCAGGGGCATATCGATTGGGAAAAACTGAAGGACGAAGGTCAAATCAATCGTTGTCCTATCCGTTTTATCATGATTAAGGCCACCGAAGGCTCCACCCAGACCGACGAGAACTTCCGAGAGAACTTCCACCAAGCCCGCGAGTATGGTTTCACTCGTGGTGCCTACCATTTCTATAGCGTGCATACGCCGGCCGAGCGTCAGGCTCAGCACTTCCTCAGTCAGGTGAAGCTTGAGAACGGCGACCTGCCGCCCGTACTCGATGTGGAGCACAAGCCGAAGAACCAGACAGACGCCGAGTTCAAGGCGTCGGTCTTGCAGTGGCTCAACATCGTTGAGAAACACTACAACGTAAAGCCCATCATCTACACCTATTATAAGTTCAAGCTACGCTACCTGAACGACTCCATCTTCGACCAATACCCCTACTGGATAGCCCACTACTATGTTGACTCCGTAGAGTATCAAGGGCGCTGGAAGTTCTGGCAGCACACCGATGTGGGCAAGCTGCCCGGCATCAAGGGCCATGTTGACTTCAATATCTACAACGGGTCCTATTACGACCTGCGCCAGATGACTCTC
Organism: uncultured Prevotellaceae bacterium; assembly: GCA_900316475.1. Taxonomy (GTDB): domain Bacteria; phylum Bacteroidota; class Bacteroidia; order Bacteroidales; family Bacteroidaceae; genus Prevotella. The sequence continues at coordinate 147,601 of ONDA01000006.1, read as the reverse complement.
GGTTCGATGGAGACTATCGGCGAGAAAGCTTATCAGTAGGCGGAATAAATTATTTCGTCTTTTTGCTTGCGTAGTTCGTTCTTTTTTCATATCTTTGCCCGCAATAAACCTGAAACAGAGAAAATCATGAAAAAAACTATTGTATGTTTGTTAGGTGTTCTTGTCGCCTGTAGTTTGACGTTGACGGCCTTTGCCGCCTGTGGCGACGATGATGAGCCTGCGGTCAATGGAAATGGTGAGGTGTGCGTGGTAGCCGTTCTTCCGAAGAGCATTGCTCCCAGTGCCAGCCTCGAGGTGACCTACTATGACGCCCAGGGCGCGGCCAAGAGTTTTACGGTGCGCGACGGTGAGACGTCGGATGCCGTTCCTTCCTATTCGAAGCAGGCCATGAGTGTTTTGGAGCTGCTGTTAGGCTTTACGATAGACTATAACTCATGTATCGTCCGTACGCAGCGTTTCACCGCGCCAACGGGTGCAACCGTATCCTGCAAGTCGAAGGTTGTCCTGACGGGCGTCGAGCCCACCGATTTCCCCACTAAGACCTTTGCGCCCTTTGCCGCAGTGACCGCTATGCGGAGCAACGGTGAGGTCGTTCCGGGCAATTCCATCTCGCTATCGTCTCAGACCTTCTCGTCGTTAGAGTCGTTTGTTGCGTGGATTCAGCGCTTGGGCGATAGGGAGCGCACGTCGAGTATTACGATTAATTAGAGGGCTATTGCAGTACGATGCAAGCCCAATCGTTGCATACCTTTTGAGCGGTCAGACTGAGTCCCAGTTTGGCCGCTTTCTCTTGCAGCAGGGGAATGTCCTCGGTGTAGAACCCGCTGAGAATCAGTTTGGCGCCCGTCGCCATCTTCTGTCTGAAAGCCGGCATATCCTGCAGCAGGATGTTGCGGTTGATGTTGGCAACGACGATGTCGAACGTGCCCTCCACCTTATTTAATATAGAAGCATCGCCCAGGAGCGGCGTCACGTCGACGCTGTTGATGACGGCATTATGGCGCGTGTTGTCGACGCTCCACTCATCGATGTCGTAGCCTACACATTCGCGTGCTCCTAACTTCATTGCCGTGATGCCCAAGATGCCCGTTCCGCAGCCGCAGTCCAGTATGCGCTTGTCGGTCAGGTCGGTATCGAGGAGTGTGGCGCACACCATCTGCGTCGTCTCGTGCGTGCCCGTACCAAATGCCAGACGGGCGTCAATTTCGATGAGTAGGGGGGCAACAGCCCCATTCGTGGTTGCTGGCAGATGCCGGCCGTCGTGAATCACCAGCCGGTTGTCTACGGTGATAGGTTCAAACCCCTCCTGTTCCCATTGCTCGTTCCAGTCGCGATCCTCGGCCTCTCTGACCGTGTAGCTGACGCTGACGTCAGGCATCGGCAGCTGTTGCAGCACGCTGTCCAGCGCCTGCTGGTCGAAAAGTGCTTGCTGGACGTAGCCCGTCAGCCCGTCGTCGGTGTTCTCAAATGTTTCAAAACCGGCCTCTCCGGCTATTGCTGCCAGCAGGTCACAAGCATCGCCGTTGAGCGGTTTTATGCTGAATTTTACCTCGAAATACTTCATAATGATGTTAAATTTGCCGCAAAATTACAAAAAATAGGGAAAAACCTATCATGGTTTAGGGTTTTTCCCTAATTTTGCATCAAAAATAGATTTAATTTTGTAGCGTGAAAGAATAAAACAAAGGAGATATGACAATGAACAACCGTATTTTATTATCACTCTTGTTGGGGGCAATGCCTCTGACGATGATGGCTCAGGACGATGATATGTACTTCGTTCCCTCCAAGCAGACTCACGAGCGCGCAGCCTCCTATCGTGAAGCGCCGCGTTCCACCTACTATTGCGGCAGCAACCGCAGCGTCGACGAATACAACCGTCGGGGCAGTTTCGGTGGCAGCCATTATGAGGTTCTTTCTACCGACACTACGGGTAACGACATTATCCAGTTCAGCGGCGAGCGCGGCGTCTATCCTGACTCCACTATGAAGGAGGACTTCGCCCTGACGCGCCAGATGGCCCGCTACGACGGCTACGATGCCGACATTGCCTATCGTGAGGGGTATCGCGACGGTGCCAACGACTCGTGGCACTCTACGTGGTTCTTCTCGTCCTACTACCCGTGGTACGACTCTTACTGGTACTGGAACACCCCCTGGTACTACCGCCGCTATGGTTGGTACTCTACGTGGTACGACCCCTGGTACGACCCCTGGTACCGTCCTTACGGCTACTATAGCTACTACCGTCCGTACTATTATGGCGGCAGCGTACGCAGCAGAGTCTATGCCCGCAACGGCAATACCGGAACCATCAACCGCAGCGGTCGTTCTCACGGCTACTTCACCGGCGGTTCGCGTGCTTCGTCAGCATCGTCGGCCCGTGCTACGCAGCGTGCCACCTATAACAACGGCGTCGTGCGCAGCAGCAGCGGCAACTTCAGTCGCTCAACGACCAGCAGCAGCGGCAACTTCAACCGCTCAACGACCAACAGCAGCATGTACAACCGTTCGTCGAGCAGCAGTATGGGCAGCTTCAGCCGTTCGTCGGGTGGCGGCAGCTTCGGCGGCTCGGCAGGCGGTGGTGGCTCACGTGGCGGCGGCAGCATCGGTCGTGCCGGCAGACGTTGATTTTCTAAAGCATTTATCATTGACTATTGAAATTTGAAGAGTATGAAGAAGATAGTATTAACAGCAGCATTGGCTGTGGCGGCAGCTTTGCCGTCGGCAGCTCAGGACACCTACGAGGGAGCCAAGCTCATGACCACCGACCTTAACGGTACGGCACGCTATGTGGGTATGGGTGGCGCTCTGGAGGCACTCGGTGCCGACATCTCGGCGATAGGTACAAACCCCGCAGCTATCGGTCTGTTCCGGCACAGCACCTTCCAGACGTCGCTCAGCGTCGTCTCCCAGCAGGATGCCGTGAAGTTTGCTGATGTAGGGAAGACCCACGTCAGCTTCGACCAGGCGGGCTTCGTCTATTCTACGCGGATGGACAGACAGTCGTTTATCAACATTGCCTTCAACTACCACAAGAGCCGCAACTTCAATCAGATACTGTCGGCAGCCAACAGCCTGCGTCGCGGTTCGCTCAACCAGGTGGGTTTTGCCAAGTACGACAAGGACAACGTCAACCGCGGCGGCTACAACCTCGACTGGAACGTCGACGGCGACCTGATGGGCTTCGAGAACAACTCCCCCGACGCCTATCGCGCCAATACCTTCACGCAGGTGGACTATCTCTATATGAATGCCTTCAATGCCTGGCCTAAGAACGGTAGCGATACCGACATCGAGATAGGCTATCTCGATGGCGACAGCTATGCGTACAACAGCGGGCAGCACGGTTGGATTTCCGACTTCGACATCAACCTCAGCGGCAATGTCAACGACCGCGTGTACCTGGGTCTGACGGTAGGTGTGCACGATGTCAACTACAAGTCGACGACCGACTATGCCGAGAATCTCGTCTTTGCCGACGGTTCGCGGGCAGGAAACACGCTGCTCTCCGACGAGCATAAGGTGACGGGTACCGGTGTCGACATCAAAGCTGGCGTCATCTTCCGTCCCCTCGAGTACTCACCGTTCCGTGTCGGCCTCTCCGTTTCCACGCCTACGTGGTACGACCTGAAGACGAGCAACAGCACCGTGTTCTATAACAACTGCTACTACAACGGCATCGGACTCTGGGAGAGGGGCGAGAATGGCGAGACCTACGAGTTCAAGATGTACACCCCGTGGAAGTTCGACGTCAGTCTGGGCCACACCATCGGCACGCAGCTGGCCCTCGGCGCTACCTACGAGTATGCCGACTACAGTTCGATGGACATGCGCGTGAACGACGGTTACGACTATAACGGCAACCGCGACTCACATAGTGACCGCGCGATGAACACCCAGACCGACCACACGCTGAAAGGCGTACACATGCTGAAGGTAGGAGCCGAGCTGAAGCCCGATCCCGCTCTGGCTGTCCGTGTAGGCTACAACTACGTGTCGCCGATGTACGAGGAGAACGGCGTGCGCGATATGACCATCAACTCCATCGGCGTGATGTACTCGTCCACCAACGACTACGTCAACTGGAAAGACACCCACCGCGTTACCTGCGGCTTAGGCTACAAGTATAATGGCTGGAACTTCGACCTGGCTTATCAGTACTCGATGACGAAGGGCACGTTCAACCCTTACCAGCCCAACACGTCGTTCACCTTCGACGGCGCTACCGTTACCAACGTGCCTCAGACCACTGAGGTCAACAACAAGCGCCATCAGGTGCTGGCCACCGTCGGTTACACCTTCTGACAGCACTTTGCAACCGAGTTGCGCGAAATGTGCCGTAACTTTGCACCCGAAAACATTTAAAGGGTCAAAGTTATGGCACATATTCATCATCACCAGCATCAAGAGAGTGAGTGTTGCGAGCATCATCACGAGCATCACCACGAGCATCATCACGAGCATGAAGGAGGGCTGCGCCGCCAGCTGACAGTCATCGGCGTCACGGCGCTGCTGCTCGTCGGCGCCGTCGTTGTCGAGCATCAGCTGCAGTTGTCTACCTGGCAACTGCTGCTGGTCTATCTCGTACCTTATATCATAATAGGTCACGATACCTTGAAGGAGGCCGTCGAGGGACTGATGGAGGGTGAACCCTTCAACGAGCACTTCCTGATGACGGTGGCCACCATTGGCGCCCTCTGCATCGGTTTCCTGCCCGGAGCCGAGAACGAGTTCCCGGAGGCCGTCTTCGTGATGCTGTTTTTCCAGGTGGGCGAACTCTTCGAGGGCTATGCCGAGGGTCAGAGTCGCCGCAGCATCAGCCATCTGATGGACATACGCCCCGATGTAGCGTATTTGGAGGTCGGTAAGGATGAAGTGAAAGCCGTCAGTCCTGACGAGGTGGGGGTGGGAGCTACCATCGTCATCCGTCCGGGCGAGCGTGTGCCCCTCGACGGCGTCGTCGTCAGCGGACGGTCCGCCCTGAACACCGTAGCCCTGACGGGCGAGTCGTTGCCGCGCGAGGTGGCCGAGGGCGACGAGGTGCAGTCGGGCTGTGTCAATCTCTCAGGACTGTTGCGCGTGCGTACTACCAAGAACTTCGGCGAGAGTACGGCCTCGAAGATTATCGCGCTGGTGGAGAATGCCGCCAGCCACAAGTCGCACAGCGAGACCTTCATCACCCGTTTCGCCCGCGTCTATACGCCCGTCGTCGTCTTTGCCGCTGTGGCCATTGCCGTCGTGCCCACCGTGCTGGGCGGCGCCTTCTCCGTCTGGCTCTATCGCGCCCTGATGTTCCTCGTCGTCTCGTGCCCCTGCGCCTTGGTCATCAGTGTCCCGCTGACCTTCTTCGGAGGCATCGGTGGCGCTTCGCGTCGCGGCATCCTCATCAAGGGAGCCAACTATATGGACGTGCTGGCACGGGTCGACACCGTTGTCTTCGACAAGACGGGCACGCTGACTCACGGACAGTTTGCCGTCGAGGCCGTCCATCCCGACGTCGTCGACGAGCGTCAGCTGCTGCACCTGGCCGCCCATGTGGAGCACTTCTCTACGCACCCCATCGCCGCCGCCTTGCGCGATGCCTTCCCCGACGAGGCTACCGACGGCTGCGTCGTTGCCGACGTCGAAGAGGTTGCCGGTCAGGGCATCCGTGCGCGTGTAGGCAGTCAGCAGGTTGCCGTCGGCAACACCAGGCTGATGGACGCTGTAGGCGCCAAGTGGCGCGACTGCCATCATGTGGGTACCATCATCCACGTGGCTATCGACGGCACGTATGCTGGCCATATTGTCATCAACGACCGTCTCAAGGCCGACAGCGCCGAGGCCGTCAGTCGTCTGAAAGGGTTAGGGGTTACGCGTACCGTCATGCTGACGGGCGACCGTCGTGAGGTGGCCGGGCATGTGGCTCAGGCACTGCATCTCTCGGAGTATCATGCCGAACTGCTGCCTGCCGATAAGGTGGCGTATGTCGACGGTATGACCAACGTCGCCTTCGTTGGCGACGGCATCAACGATGCGCCCGTCCTGGCTCGTGCCGACGTAGGAATAGCTATGGGCGGTCTGGGCAGCGACGCCGCTATAGAGGCTGCCGACGTCGTACTGATGGACGACCACCCGTCGAAGGTTGCCGATGCTATCGGCATAGCCCGTCGCACGCTGCGTATTGCCAGTCAGAACGTGTGGTTCGCCATCGGTGTCAAGGTTGCCGTCCTGGTGCTGGCCACCTTCGGTCTCGCCACGATGTGGCTCGCCGTCTTTGCCGACGTCGGTGTCACCGTCCTGGCTGTGCTCAATGCGATGCGCTCTTTACGTCCTCCTCGTCAGCATCATACTCGTCCTGACGGTGATGAGGAAACACGTGGTGATGCAGGAAGTTCATCAGTTCCAGACAGATAATCACCATCATCGTGGCGGCAGAGGCTACGGCGTACATACCGGCACCTGCCGCCATTCCTATGGCTGCTGCTACCCAGAGTCCTGCCGCCGTTGTCAGTCCGCGGACGGCACGCTTCTGGAAGATGATGCAGCCGGCACCGATGAAGCCGATGCCCGACACCACCTGCGCCGCAATACGCGACACGTCGTGGCGTGTGGCCTCGTTGATGACCACGTCGCTGAAGCCGTGAGCCGATAGAATCATAAACAAGCCGCTGCCCAGTCCCACGAGGAAGTGGGTGCGGAATCCCGCCTCTTTGGCGCGATACTCACGTTCCAGTCCGATGGCACCGCCGAGCAGTCCGGCGATGAAAATGCGTAGAATGAATTCTGTTGTCATTATGCTGAATGTTTTTTACCAATCATTTCATGCCGCGCATGGAGAGTGAGATGCGGCCTCGGCGGCGGTCCACCTCGATGACGCGGACGCGGACGTGCTGGTGGAGCTTCACGACGGTATTGGGGTCTTTGACGAACTTGTCGGCGAGCTGCGACACGTGGACGAGTCCGTCCTGATGGACGCCGATGTCGACGAAGGCACCGAAGGCGGTGATGTTGGTCACGATGCCGGGCAGTTCCATCCCTTCCACAAGGTCGTCGACGCTCTCGATGCCTTTGGCAAACTCAAACTCCTCAATCTGTTCGCGGGGATCGCGACCGGGCTTCTCCAGCTCCTTCAGGATGTCGGTCAGCGTGGGCAGTCCGATGTCATCCGTCACGTAGCGCTCGGGGCGTATGGCCTGACGCTTCTCCTTGTCCTTTATCAGGTCGGCAACGGTGCACTGCTGGTCGCGTGCCATCTGTTCCACGACGTTGTAGCGCTCAGGGTGTACGGCGCTGTTGTCGAGCGGGTTTTTGGCATCGGGAATGCGCAGGAAACCGGCACACTGCTCGAAGGCCGCGGGGCCCAGTCGCGGCACTTTCTTCAGCTGTGCCCTGCTGGTGAACGCCCCGTTCTCTTTTCTGTAGTCTACAATGTTCTTGGCCAGCGACGGTCCCAGTCCGCTGACGTACTGCAGCAGGTGCTGCGAGGCGGTGTTCAGGTTCACGCCGACAGAGTTGACGCAGCTCATCACCGTCTGGTCGAGCTGTTGTTTCAGCTTTGTCTGGTCTACGTCGTGCTGGTACTGGCCCACGCCGATGCTCTTAGGGTCTATCTTGACTAATTCAGACAGCGGGTCCATCAGTCGGCGACCTATGGAGACGGCACCGCGAACGGTGACATCCTCGTCGGGGAACTCCTCGCGGGCGGTCTTCGAGGCCGAGTAGACGGAGGCACCGTCCTCGCTGACGACGAAGATGCTGATGTGCTTACCGCTTTCGCCGGCAAGACATTCCTCTGCAAACGCCCGTGTCTCGCGGCTGGCCGTCCCGTTGCCTATGGCGATGGCCTCGATGTGGTAGTCGGCTAACATCTGCTGCAGGTGGACGGTGGCCTGCATACGGTGGTTCACGGGCGGGTGGGGGAAGATGGCCTCGTGGTGGAGCAGGTTGCCCTGAGCGTCGAGACACACCACCTTGCAGCCTGTGCGGAAACCGGGGTCGATGCCCATCACGCGTTTCTGTCCGAGGGGTGCCGAGAGCAGCAGCTGCCGCAGGTTCTCGGCAAACACGCGGATGGCCTCGTCGTCGGCCTGCTCCTTGCTCAGGCTGAAGAACTCCGTCTCTATCGACGGCTTCAGCAGGCGCTTGTAGCTGTCCTCGACGGCCTCAGCCACCAGTCGGCCGCAGGGTGTTTGTCCGTAGACGTAGTGGCGCTGCAGGCGTTCTACGCACTCGTCGTCGCTCACGGGGTCGATGCTCAGCCGCAGGATGCCCTCTGCCTCGCCGCGCCGCATGGCCAGCAGCCGGTGACTGGAACAGCGCTTCAGGGGTTCCTGCCAGTCGAAATAGTCGCTGAACTTCTGGGCTTCGTCGGTATTCTGCTTGGCCTTCACCACCTTCGAGGTGATGATGGCCGTCCGGCGGAAAGCTCCGCGCACCTGCTGACGGCTGCGCTCGTCTTCGCTCACCTGTTCGGCAATGATGTCCTGGGCACCGCGGAGGGCGTCTTCGACAGTGGCGACGGGGGAACCGTCGCCAGCGGGACGCTGGGCGCCGGCAATGAATCGCTGGGCGGCGCGTTCCGGGTCGCGCTCGCGCTGCAGGAGCAGCATCTTGGCCAGCGGTTCCAGTCCCTGTTCGCGGGCCACCTGTGCGCGCGTGCGGCGCTTGGGGCGGTAGGGCAGGTAGATGTCTTCCAGCGTCGTCGACTCCCACGTGTCGTTGATGCGCTTCTCCAGTTCGGGCGTCATCTTGCCCTGCTCGCTGATGGTCTTCAGCACGGTCTCCTTGCGCTTCTGTAGTTCCTTCAGCCGCTCGTACTGGTCGCTGATGGCACTAATCTGCACCTCGTCGAGCCCGCCCGTGCGCTCCTTGCGGTAGCGTGCTATGAAAGGGATGGTGCATCCCTCGTCCAGCAGCTGCAGTGTGCCGTCAACGTTTTTCTCTGCTATGTTCAGCCGTTCGGCTATCAGTCGTGCTATGATGTTCATCTGCTTCTCCTTTTATAAATTATTAAGCACCTTTCGAATACTCACGATACCCTTAAAGGTAGTGCAAAGATACAGAGAAAAAACGAATCCTGCAAATTAATCTCCAAAAAAGCACGCAAAAAACACGCGCTCGCTCCATCTGTAATAGAGACAAGAAAACCCTCGCGATTTTATTGCCTGAAAATTGGGCGCAGTTTTTTTTTCCGTGGCACACCTACCGGAGTTGTCACTTTGTCGGGCTAAGTGGAACATTTCGCCGTGCTAAGTGGCCGGGTTAGCCGTGCTAAGTGGTTTCACTCGTTTTTTTTGACGCTGCAAAGATACAACACGGCCGTTGCGGTTCACGAATACTGTTGCAATTATTTTTTTCATATCGCATTTTTTTCTGTCTGTTGCAGTTGTTGCAGTGTTGCAGTTCCCCCGGAAGTATTCCCACACCCCCAAAATATGTTCTATATTTATATATATATTTATATATATATAAATATAGAGTTTTTTTCCACACTTTTGTATTCACTATTTTGAACTGCAACACTGCAACAACTGCAACAGCGACATGTCTTTTCCTGTAATTTTCGTACCCTTGCACGATGAGAGATACACTCCGCCGTTGCTTGTGTTACATATAGTTGAATTATTATGCTTTTCTTTTTCTGTATTGAAAAAAAAGTCGTACCTTTGCAAGCACTTTCACAAATTTAACTTGTAGAGACGAATGATTTCTGTTGAAGGATTAAAGGTAGAATTCGGCGTGAAGCCTCTGTTTTCGGATGCCAGCTTTGTCATCAACCCCCGCGACCGCATCGCCCTTGTGGGCAAGAATGGAGCCGGGAAGTCGACGATGCTGAAGGTGCTCTGCGGACAGCAACAGCCCACGGCGGGCACGGTGAGCATGCCCAACGACACCAGTGTAGGCTACCTGCCGCAGGTGATGAAGCTGCAGGACGACACCACGGTGCGCGACGAGGCGCAGAAGGCGTTTGCCAACGTGACGGCAATGGCCGAGCGCGTAGCCCGCCTGGAGCGCGAGATGAACGAGCGTACTGACTACGAGAGCGACAGCTATATGGCGCTGGTGGAGCGCTACACGATGGAGCACGAGCGCTACATGATGATGGGTGCTGCCCACCGTGAGGCCGAATTGGAGCGTACGCTCATCGGCTTAGGTTTCGAGCGCACAGACTTCGACCGTCCGACGAGCGAGTTCTCCGGCGGTTGGCGTATGCGTATCGAACTGGCGAAGATACTGCTGCAGAAGCCCGACGTGCTGCTGCTCGACGAGCCCACGAACCATCTCGACATAGAGTCCATACAGTGGCTAGAGCAGTTTCTGGCGCAGTCGGCGTCGGCGGTGGTGCTGGTGAGTCACGACCGGGCGTTTATCAATAACGTCTCGAACCGCACGCTGGAGATATCCTGCGGCAGGGTCGTTGACTACCGCGTGAAGTACGACGAGTACGTCACGCTGCGCCGCGAGCGCCGCGAACAGCAGTTGCGCGCCTACGAGAACCAGCAGAAGGAAATCGCCGACATGAAGGCGTTTATAGAGCGCTTCCGCTATCAGGCGACGAAGGCCGTACAGGTGCAGCAGAAGGTGAAGCAGCTGGAGAAAATCGTGCCCATCGAGGTGGACGACGTTGACAATTCGGCCATGCACCTGAAGTTCCCCCCCTGTCTGCGCTCCGGCGACTACCCCGTCATCTGCGACGAGGTGAAGAAGGTGTATGGCGACCACCAGGTCTTCGACCACGTGAACCTCACCATCAAGCGCGGCGAGAAGGTCGCCTTTGTCGGCAAGAACGGCGAGGGCAAGTCGACGCTGGTGAAGTGTATCATGGGCGAGATACCCTTTGACGGCCATCTGAAGATAGGCCACAACGTGCAGATAGGCTACTTCGCCCAGAACCAGGCCCAGCTGCTTGACGAGCAGCTGACGGTGTTCCAGACCATCGACAACGTGGCCAAAGGCGACGTGCGCCTGCGCATCAACGACATTCTCGGCGCCTTCATGTTTGGTGGCGAGAACAGCGACAAGAAGGTGAAGGTGCTCAGCGGCGGCGAGCGGAGCCGTCTGGCGATGATCAAGCTGCTGCTGGAGCCCGTCAACCTGCTGATACTCGACGAGCCCACGAACCACCTCGATATGGCGTCGAAGGACGTGCTGAAAGAGGCTATCCGCGCCTTCGACGGTACGGCCATCGTCGTCAGCCACGACCGTGAGTTCCTCGACGGCCTTGTCACCAAGGTCTACGAGTTCGGCGGCGGTCGCGTCCGCGAGCATCTCGGCGGCATCTACGACTTCCTGCAGAGCCGCAAGATCGACGAGCTGAGCGAGCTGGGAGCGAATAAGGCTGGTGGGGCTGCGAGTGGGACTGGTGGGACTGCGAGTGGGACTGGTGGGACGAGTGGGACTGGTGGGACGAGTGGGACTGCTGGGACAGCTGGGACGAATGAGAGGCAGAAAACGTCGTACGCCGAGCATAAGGAGCAGCAGAAGCGCATAGCACGCGCCGAGAAGGCCGTGAAGGCTTCGGAGACCAAAATAGAGAAAATGGAAGCCCGCCTGAAAGAACTCGACGAACTGCTGATGTCGCCCGAGAACGCCTCGGACATGACGCTGGTGACCGAATACACGTCGACGAAACGCTCACTGGACGAGGAAGTGGAGCGCTGGGAACAGCTCTCGACAGAGCTGGAAAGTCTCACGAATTAGACCACGAAAAAAATTACTCCCGAATGTCATCTTTTTTGCAAAAAATTTTGGAACCGCAAAATATTATTTGTACCTTTGTACCCAAAATGATAAGCTAAAGAATACTATCACGATTATGAAATTGAAGACAATGATTCTCACAATGGCACTTGCTGCCATCACCATGAACGGCTCGGCTGACGAGCCGCTGAAGTCGGGCATCAACCCTGCCGACATGAACACCAGCGTGAAGGCCGGTGACGATTTCTACGAATACGCCTGCGGTGGCTGGATGAAGGCCAACCCCCTGCCAGCCGCCTACAGCCGCTTCGGCAGCTTCGACCGCCTGGGCGAGGACAACAACAAGCGTATCAACGACATCCTGAAGGAACTCCAGAGCAATACCTACCCGCAGGGAACGGTAGAGCAGAAACTCTCCGACTACTACAAGCTGGCTATGGACTCCGCCCGCCGCGAGAAGGAAGGCATCCAGCCCGTGATGCCCCTCATCAAGAAACTCGAGGCCGCCAAGACCGTCAAGCAGCTCTTTGACGTGCAGTTAGAGATGGCCAAGTTCGGCGACTCCGAGTTCTACAGCGCCGGTATGGGTGCCGACGAGAAGAACGCCACGCAGAACATCCTGAACGTCAGTCAGGGCGGTCTGACGCTGGGACAGAAGGACTACTACCTGGAGACCGACGAGGCCACGACGAAGATTCGCGAAGCCTACAAGCAGCACATCGTGCGCATGTTCCAGCTCTTCGGCTTCTCTAAAGGTCAGGCCACGAAGAAGATGCAGAACGTCTGGAAACTCGAGCTGGCGCTGGCCAAAGTGTCGAAGAGCCGCACCGAGCTGCGCGACCCGCAGGCCAACTACAACAAGATGACGCTGAAGGACTTCACGGCGAAATACCCCAACCTGAAGCTCGAGCAGGTGATGAACGCCCAGGGCCTGCAGTCGAAGTACATGCAGGAGCTGGTAGTAGGCCAGCCCGCCTTCATGGCCGGTGCCAACACGCTGCTGGCCAGGATGAAGCCCGCCGAGTACCGCGACTATATGGAGTGGGGCGTCATCGTCAGCGCCGCCAACTATCTGAACGACGACGTGCGCAAGGCCAACTTCGACTTCTTCGGCAAGACAATGACCGGCCGCAAGGAGGAGCACCCGCTATGGCGACGCGCCACCAGTCAGGTGCAGAGCGCTATGGGACAGGCACTCGGCCGCATCTACGTCGACAAGTACTTCCCCGCCGCCGCCAAAGCCCGTATGCTGAAGCTCGTGAAGAACCTGCAGATAGCCCTCGGCGAGCGTATTGCCGCCCAGGACTGGATGGACGACTCGACGAAGGTGAACGCCCTGCTGAAGCTGAACTCCTTCTATGTTAAGGTGGGCTATCCCGACAAGTGGATAGACTTCACGAAGCTCGTCGTGGATGCGAAAAAATCTTACTACGAGAACCATATCAACAACCTGACATTCTGGAACGAGTACTATATTGACCATACCGCCGGCAAGCCCGTCGACATAGAGGACTGGTACATGACGCCGCAAACCGTCAACGCCTACTATAACCCTACCACGAACGAAATCTGCTTTCCCGCTGGTATCCTGCAAGTTCCGTTCTTCGATATGACCGCCGACGATGCCTTCAACTACGGCGCTATCGGCGTGGTGATAGGCCACGAGATGACACACGGATTCGACGATCAGGGACGACAGTTCGACAAGGACGGCAACATGCACGACTGGTGGAAGGCAACCGACGGAAAGAACTTTACAGAGCGCACCGACAAGTATGCTGACTTCTTCTCAGCCATCGACGTCCTGCCCGACCTGAAGGCCAACGGCCGACTGACACTCGGCGAGAACCTGGCCGACCACGGGGGACTGATGGTGGCCTACGCTGCCTTCAAAAACGCCACGAAAAACCAGACGCTGCCCGTCATCGACGGACTCACTCCCGACCAGCGATTCTTCCTGGCCTACGCCGGCGTCTGGGCAGGCAACATCACCGAGGCCGAGATACGCAACCGCACGAAGAGCGATCCCCACGCACTGGGACGCTGGCGTGTGAACGGCGCACTGCCGCATATCGATGCATGGTATGAGGCTTTCGGTATAAAAGAAGGTGATAAAATGTATATTCCGAAGGAAAAACGCCTGCAACTCTGGTAAAATTCCTCTTTTTTTAGCACAAAAAGACCGTCGCAACAAAAAATGCGGCGGTTTTTTTTGCGCAATTATTTTTTTTTTATATCTTTGCACGTCAAAGATTAAGACAACCGATATGATGACCGAAGATATTACTATAAAACCCGGTAGTCCCGACTTCAACGCACGCCCGATGCAGCGGGAAGAACTGGTCAGGGAAACCGCACCCGAAATGCGTGCCGAAACACAGTACCGGCAAAACCAAGCCCAGGGCGTCGCCTGCCCCTCCTGTGGCACCGTGAACGACCCCGAGGCGATGTTCTGCGCCTCTTGCGGCCACCCGCTGAAAATGGCTACCTGCCCCAACTGTGGCAGTGCGATAGACCCCGATGCCGATTTCTGTGAAGTCTGCCACCGGTATATCAAAACCGATATCTGCTCGTTCTGCGGCACGCGAATGGCCCCCGGCGAAATCTATTGCCACGAGTGCGGTAATCCGCGTGGAGGCATCGTCTGCCCCGTGTGTAAAACCCTCAACGACTTCTCTTTCTGCAAGCAATGCGGCACGCCGCTGACGGAGGAAGCCAAGATGCTGGTGGCCGACGTCAAGAAACTGCCCGACTACCAGCTGCTGGCCGAAACAGCCAGCGAACTGGAAGAGCTGAACATGCAGCTGCCCTACACCTCGGAGCGCGACGTCGTCAGAGCACAGCGCAGTCAGGAGTTGCGCGAGCGCGTCCTCATGCTGCTGGCCAAAGACAAGGGCGTCGCCCAGCCGAGAATAGAGAAGAAGGAGACCAAGAAATATTCCAAAGAGGAACTGCAGCAGAAGAAAGATGAGAAGATGAAGCTCATCACCGAAATCCTCGACCGGATGGCCGTTCCGCCGCTGCCGTCGCCCATCAAGGCCCGCAACTACGCTATGGCGCAGAAGCCCGCCGGTGTTAGGCTCGCCTGGGTGTGCAACTGGAAGCAGGCTATGCACTCCAGTCCCTGCGGCTGCGCCAAACCCCATCTGGGCGGCAAGTGGGTTATTTTAGGAAAGAATACTAACGGAGAGATAAAAGACGATAAATAATGGCTATTGACCGAACCATCAAAAAAGAAGCCCCAGAAGACCGGCCCCTTGTCGATGACGCCACTATGCGCACCATCAGAAGTGTGAGAGAGGTTGCCGAGAGTGTCGAACAGCCGAAGGAATACTTCAATGTCAAGGGCCATAAGTATCTGAACAAAGAGTGCTTGAGCGACTCCTCGGGAGAAGCACAGATATTCCTCGTCGAGGACGAAGAGGGTAGGGACTTCGTGCTGAAGGTGTACTATCCCAACTTCGACGTCAACAAGAAGCTGCTCCTGATGATACGCTCGTTCAACTTCGAGATGATTGTCAAAATCTATGACTTTGGCAAAACCTACGTCGAGGGCAAGCACCGCTACTACGAACTGATGGAGTATCTTCAGGGCGGCACGCTGAGCCACTTCCATCTCGGCGGCGACATCAACCTGTTCCGCCGCATAGCCCTGCAGGGAGCAGCAGCACTGGCCTACTGTCATAACGAGAACATCCTGCACAAGGACATCAAACCCTCGAACTTCTTCTTCCGCGACGAAGCCCACGAGGAACTGGTGCTCGGCGACTTCGGCATCTCCACCATCATGGAGCAGGACGGCAAGGCACACCGCACGACACAGGCGCGCACGCCGATATACGCTGCACCGGAGATGTACTCCGACGTGATAGACGGCGTCGTGGAACTGACGCCCGCCGCCGACTACTACTCCCTGGGTATGACGCTCTTTGCCCTGTGGCTGGGCGAAACGCCGATGAGCTCCAACGAGCGCGTCATGATGCGACAGAAGAACGAGGGACGACTGCCCCGCCTGAACGAGCTCCCCGACGAGGTGAAGCACATCGTGCAGGGCCTGACAGCCGTCAACCCGATGAGCCGATGGGGCTACGAGCAGGTGGAGAAATGGTTCCAGGGGGAGAACGTCGCCGTAGACATCAGCTCGCCCTTCCTGCGCTACAAGAACTTCATCGTCGACCCCGACCGCAACCTCGTGGCCGACAACGTCCACGAGCTGATACCGCTGCTGGTAGACAACGAGCGGCTGGCCGTGGGCTATCTCTACAACGGACGCATCAGCCAGTGGCTCGAGTCGTGCGGCAATATGAAGCTGGCAACCGTCGTGAAGGATATCGTCGTCAACAAATACCCCGTAGACCAGCACGCCGGACTGATGGCGGCGGTCTATGCAATGGAGCCTACATACCCTTATAAGGACGTTCACGGAAACCTCTGCGACGATATACACAGCGTGGCCATCTCGCTGCTGAGCTATCAGGAGCAGTACGCCATACTCCTCAGAAACCCCAACGACACGCTGTTCCTCTTCCTCGAGAGCCATTCTACATGCGACGTCAACCGCCTGCGCTCCTATTTCCAGACAGAAGACAAGGAAGAACCCGTCGACAGTCGCGTGGCCATCATGCGCTGCGTGTACGAGATAGACAAGGACATACCCTTCCTGTCGCGATTCCCGTCGTCGACCATCGAGCAGATAGTCCACTCCTTCGGCTACGAAATGGTGTCGGACGACGACTGGAGGAGTCTCACCGACGGACGACTGCTTTCGTGGATGTTCAGCCACGAGGACGTGATGGCCTGTGAGAGCCTGCGCATCATGACACAAGGACAGAAGCACTCGGAGTCGCTGGCATACAAGGTGCTCTACAACATTGACAGAGAGGCTGCCTACGACCTGCGACAGGCTGACACACCGAAGAAGATAGGCATCCTGCTGGCCGAACGGCTGAGGAATGCAGAGCATCTCAGTGCAGAGGAGTTTGAGAGCGAGATGAGCGACATCGTAGCACCCGACGGACGATTCGCCTACTTCGCACAGCTGCACGGCTGGATAGAACTGCAGGCAGAGGCCGTACGGACGTTTGACCTGAAGTCGGACGAGAACCGCGAGCGACTGGGAGCCTACGACCTGAAGACGGCCGTCTATCGCTTCTGCTGCATCTTGGGCGTCATACCGACATACATTCTCCCCGACGGTACGGAACAGACCGACGGGCGACAGCTGGACCGCTCGCAGAATGCCCAGATGCGCAACGAACTGCGCAGCGGAAACTTTGCCCAGTGGCTTTCGGTGTTCTATCACGAAGACCCCGCAAAGTCTTTCGAGGAGCAGTACGCCTATGAACGCGAACTCGAGAAGTGGCTGATGACGCTGGGAGAAATAGACCTGACGAACCACTACTACAAACGCTATATCGACGCAAGGGAGTCGACGAAAAACAAGATGGAAAGCGTCAAGATGTCGTGGATTCATGCCAAACGTAAGGAGAAGATGTGGCGAATAGCCTTCTACGGACTCTGCGGCATCTGGATGTTGCTGGTGCTCGTCTTCGGCGTCACAGGGCGCGACTTCCTGCTCCGCAACTCGCTGGTCACCATCGGCCTGCCCCTGGGAGGCATGTCGGCCTTCATCGTCGCCACCAGAGCCTACTTCAGAGGCTACGGCTTCATGCTCTCACTGCTCTGGGGACTGCTCGGAGCGGTTTCGTCGGCCATCCCTATCTACATCCTGAAGTTCCTCAACGGCTCGAACCCCTCGCTCTTTAATATCGCCATCGTCCTGATGACAGGCATCTACATGCTGATTTGTCACATGACAGACTTCCGCGGCGACCAGAAAGCAGACAACAAACTGATTAACGAGGTGCTCGACGACGACATACAGTCGTCGCTCATAGAGCCGCTCTTCTATACTTTCAAGACAAGGTCGTATAAGTTCAAGGGCTCGAAGTTCGGCGTCCTCGACGACATCTCCGACCAGGTGCGCTCCGTCTCCGGAGAGTCGGTGCTGCACTATGTCTTCTGGAGCATATTGGTGGCCCTGCTCGTGGCAGAGTTCGTCGTTTTCAGCCCATCGGTCATGAACGTTCGTAACCCGAACCTTGATGGAAAATGGAAAATGCAACCGCATAAGATCATTAAGCAATTAGAAAAGGACGTTGAATGATTTGCGAATATTGTCATAAGGAAAATCGAAGCATCGCCAAGTACTGTAAGTGGTGCGGCCAGCCGATAGCCAGCCAGAATATCCTCGATAAACTGGTAGGCCTGGACGAAATCAAGGCCCAGCTGAAAACCATTGTCGATACTTACACCTATCTGCGCTCGCGAAAGGACATTGCCAATGTGCGGCTTTCGGTGAATGCAATAATAATAGGTGAGACGGGAACGGGCAAGACGGCACTTGCAGAGATTTTGCGCGAATATTTCTATCAGAACAAGATTATAGAGAAGTCGAAACTCACGATTGTCGATGCGGTAGACTATAGCCGGTTCGTCGACAACTGGGACGACAATATCAAGAAGGCCAAGAACGGCATCCTCTTCTTTGACAACGTTCAGAAGCTGCTGCCCGACAAGTATTCCAACCAGGTGACCCCCCTCGACAAGCTCTTTGTCGAGATGGACAAGTGGGACGACAACCCCATCGTCATTATGGCGGGATTGCCCAAAGGACTTGACGACTTCTTGGAGAGCAATCCTGCGGTGAAGAACCGCTTCAAGTATATGTTCCGCTTGCCGACGCCAAACTATCATGAGCTGTGCGATATTACACGCCAGTCGCTACGGCTGAAGTACGGCATCAATGCCTATTCGGCAGAGGCGGAAGAGAAACTGGCACGCTACTTCAAGTATCAGATAAAAATCAAGGACGATACCTTCGGCAACGCCCATCTCGCTATGAAGACGGCGGAGGACATCTTCACGTCGTTCATCAGTCGCGGTGCCGACGCCGCGCAGGTCGAGCCGGACGACATACAGGGCTATGTGCCAGAAGAACGCTCGCTCGACGACATCCTCCACGACCTGGACCGCTTCATCGGTATGGACGAGGTGAAGCAGGCCGTACGCGAGATAGCATACTCCGTACAGAACAGCATACAGCGCGCGCAGCGCGGACTGGGCGAGCAGGAGAAGATGTCGATGCACATCATCCTGACGGGTAACCCCGGTACGGGAAAGACGACTATCGCACGTAAGCTGGGCGAAATACTGGCGTCGATAGGCTATCTCGACAGCGGACACGTCGTCGAGGTAGACCGCGCCAAGATGGTAAGTCCCTATCAGGGCGAGACACCAAAGGTGGTAGACCACCTCTGCGACAAGGCGATGGGAGGCATCCTATTCGTCGACGAGGCTTACACGCTGGCCCCAGTCAGTCAGGCCGGCGACCGCGACAACCAGGGAGCACAGGCTTTGGAGAAACTCATGAAGCGGATGGAGGACGATCGCGGCAAGTTCGTCGTCATCGCTGCTGGCTACCGCACGGAGATGGACAACCTGTTCCGCATAAACCCGGGATTCAAGAGCCGCTTCAACTATTTCCTCAATATAGACGACTATTCGCCCGATCAGCTCTACGAGATACTGCTCGTCTTTGCCAAAGACAAGAAATACCTGATGTCGCCACAGGCAGAGACCAAGGTCAGGGCGTGCATCAAGCAGATGTACGAGACGCGCGAAAGAGACTTCGCCAACGGACGTACTATGCGCACGCTGTTCGACGAGATTTGCAAGAAGCAAGCCCAGCGACTGCAACACGGCGATATGTCGGCGCTGACCAACGAGCAGCTGATGACTATCGAGGAAGAGGACATCCCGTTTGAGGCGCCAAAGGCCGTCGATTACTCAGAGTGCCTGAAGAAACTCGACGGGCTGGTGGGACTGACGGCAGTGAAGAAGGAAATCAGCAATCTGGCAGCCTTCCTCAACCTGCAGATACGTCGCGGAGAATCGAACACCTTCCAGGGCAAGCATTATGTCTTCACCGGCAATCCCGGTACGGGCAAGACGACCGTTGCACGCATCATGGCCGACGTCTTCCGCACGTTGGGCATCCTCTCACGAGGACAGCTGGTAGAGGCCGACCGCGCCAAACTCGTGGCGGGCTATAGCGGACAGACGGCCATCAAGACCAATCAGCTCATCGATACGGCTATGGGCGGCGTACTCTTCATTGACGAAGCCTACACGCTGAAGTCGAGCGATTCCGATACGTTTGGCGCTGAGGCTATCGACACGCTGCTGAAGCGACTGGAGGACGATCGCGGCAAGTTCATCTGCATCGTCGCCGGATATACCGACCAGATGCACGACTTCATCGACTCCAACCCAGGACTGAAGAGCCGCTTCACACAGACCATACACTTCGACGACTATACGCCCGACGAACTGACGGAAATCTTCCTGCATCTCGCTGAGACCAAGAACTTCACCATCAGCGACGAGACCAAGGGCGCCGTACACCGGCAGTTCGAACAGCTCTACCTGCGTCGCGACAAGAACTTCGGCAATGCCCGCGAGGCACGGCGCATCTTCGACGAGGCCGTCGAGAAGCAGAGCCAGCGACTGGTGGGACTGATGAGCGACCCGGGATTCCGCGAGGAGGATATGTACCGTCTCACCACCGACGACCTGCCGATGGCCCAGAACGAGAAAGCACGCCCGCTGGACGAGGTGCTCAACGAGCTCGACGACT
The DNA here is from genome assembly GCA_900316475.1 of uncultured Prevotellaceae bacterium. Classification (GTDB taxonomy): domain Bacteria; phylum Bacteroidota; class Bacteroidia; order Bacteroidales; family Bacteroidaceae; genus Prevotella. The sequence continues at coordinate 127,218 of ONDA01000006.1, read as the reverse complement.
TCGTGGGTATGCGCTCGGTGAAGAACAGCATCCGACGACTCGCCGTACAGAGCATGTTCATGAAGCAGCGTGCCGCTATGGGCGCCGGCAACGTGCAGCAGATGGCTATGAACTTCGTGCTCACCGGTAATCCCGGAACGGGTAAGACGTCGATAGCCCGGAAGATGGGCGAGATTCTCAACTCGATGGACATACTGCCGACGAGCCGCGTGTTGGAGACCAGCCGCGCTACGCTGGTGGGAAAGTATATGGGCGAGACGCCGAAGATTGTCAACAATATGTGCGACAAGGCGATGGGCGGCATACTCTTCATCGACGAGGCTTACACCCTGAGCGACCAGAACGACCAGTACGGCAAGGAGGCCATCGACACACTGATGAAGCGCATGGAGGACGATCGCGGCAAGTTCGTTGTCATTGCTGCCGGCTATAAGGACAAGATGGAGGAGTTCATGCAGATGAACCCCGGTCTGGCCAGCCGATTCACCCATAAGCTGCATATCGACGACTATAACGAGGACGAACTGCTGTCTATCTTCAAGAAAATGGCACAGAAGGAGCAGTACACACTCTCGCCGACGGCAGAGTTCAAGGCGCTCGACGTCATCTTCAAGATGGTGATGTCCAAGGACGCCTCTTTCGGCAATGCCCGCGAGATGCGCAACCTGCTAGACCAGACCATACAGCAGCTGTCGCAACGCGTCTCACAGATGCCGCCAGAACAGGTGACGAAGGAGACCTATCAGATTATTTTACCAGAAGATATTATTGAAAAAGCATGATTATATGTCCTAATTGCAAAGAAGAAATTGACGACGACAGCCACTACTGCGACCAGTGTGGACAGGCGTTGCTCTATTGCCAGAACTGCGGACGTGTAGGACTCGGACGGCGCTGCACGTTTTGCGGCGGCCTGATGGTGTCGTCAGAGGAGCGTCAGAGCACCGGCCATAAGAGCGACTTCTCACCGATGTCAATCTCTGCTACCGACGTGTCGGTGACGTCGAATTCTAATCAGATACCTCATCGGTCAAACGAACAGAACGCTACGGCGATGCCAGGCATACCGACGTTGACGCTTTATAATACGAACCTTAATATACGTATTCAGGCGGTAAACGGTGCGGTCATCGGGCGCAGACAGGGACCCTATACGCAGTTCTTCGAGCATAACGGCTATGTCTCGGGTGTACACGCCCAGCTGAAGTACAATGCTACTACCGGATGGTGCATCGTCGACAAGCATTCGTCGAACGGCACAACGTTGAATCAGCATTCGCTGCAGCCCGACGTCGAGATGTCGCTCAAGAATGGCGACATCGTCGGTGTGGCTAACGTCAACCTCCAAGTTAGTATCAATTATTAAATACACAAATCGTTCATGAGACTGAATATACTTGCAGCAAGCTATGTGGGCTGTGTTCGCCAGAAGAACGAGGACATGGTGCTCGCTTGCCATACTTGTGTGCGCGAAGACAGCTTCGCTGATACGGTAGATTTGACTGACACCGACCGCAGCCTGACAGCTCTGGCCGATGGTATGGGAGGGCATCTCGGCGGAGAGGTGGCCAGCAGCGACGTGCTGCATAATCTCGACTACTTCTTTGGCGACATACCAAAGGGGCTGAGCGTCTCTGACTATAACGAGGCTATCTTTGAGTGGCTCAACTCTATCAACAATATCATCGATTCGAAAGGGCGTTCTGAGGCCTGTTATCACAATATGGGCACGACGCTCGTCGCTTTCGCCTATTTTAACAAGAGGTTCTACTGGATGAATTGTGGCGACAGCCGCATCTACCGCCTGCACGACGGCAGTCTGAAGCAGATCTCTACTGACCATTCGCTGACTAACCTCGTTGGGGGCTCCAACGAGCATACCAACTACATCACCAACTGCATCGGCGGCGGCTGTAAGACGTCGTATATCGATATGGTCGACTGTACGGAACAGGTGCTGCCCGGCGACGTCTTCATGCTCTGCAGCGACGGGCTCACCTGTATGCTGAGCGACAAGCGGATAGAACGGCTCCTCACGGCGGGCACCGATGCCAAAGGGCTCTGCCAGGCGGCTATCGACGTCGGCGGCTACGACAACGTGTCAGTATGCCTCATCAAGATTGTTTAAGAAGGAACGAAACATAGACTATGCCATTAAGACTACCCGACCGGCTACCGGCCATCAACCTGCTCAAGCAGGAGAATATTTTCGTCATGGGCGACGAGCGGGCACACACTCAGGACATACGTCCGCTGCGCATCGTCATCCTCAACCTCATGCCGTTGAAGATAACCACCGAGACCGACCTCATACGCCTGCTGTCGAACACACCCTTGCAGCTCGACATCAGCTTCATGAAGCTGCAGAGCCACACGCCGAAGAATACGCCTATCGAGCATATGATGATGTTCTACCGCGCTTTCGACGAAATGCGCAACGAGAAGTTCGACGGTATGATCATCACCGGCGCTCCCGTTGAGCAGTTGGAGTTCGAGGAGGTGGGCTACTGGACGGAGATTACCGAAATCTTCCAGTGGGCACGCACGCATGTCACCAGTACATTATATATCTGTTGGGCGGCGCAGGCAGGACTCTATTACCACTACGGCGTGCCCAAATACCCGTTGCCGAAGAAGATGTTTGGCGTCTTCCCGCAACAGGCGCTCGACAACCGCCTGCCCATCTTCCGGGGGTTCGACGATGTGTTCTACATGCCCCATAGCCGCCATACGGAGTTGCATCGCGACGACATACTGGCCAACGCCGAACTGCAGCTCATTGCCGACGGCGAGGAGAGTGGCGTCAGCATCATCATGGCCCGACAGGGACGTGAGTTCTTCATTACCGGCCATCTGGAATATGCGCCAGACACGCTCGACCGTGAGTATCGGCGCGACAAGGACATCCGAAAGGATGTGGAACTGCCGCGAAACTATTACTGGCATAACAACCCTAACGAGGGACCGCTGGTAACGTGGCGGGCTCATGCCAACCTTTTCTACGCCAACTGGATTAACTATTACGTCTATCAGGAGACACCTTATAATATCGACGATATCAAGTGACGCGACCACTGGAACTGTTGGCTCCGGCCAAAAACCTGGAGTGCGGCATCGCCGCTATCGATCACGGTGCCGATGCTGTGTATATCGGTGCCCAGCGTTTTGGCGCCAGAGCGTCGGCGGGCAACAGCGTAGCCGACATTGCCGAACTTTGCCGCTATGCCCACCTGTTTGGGGCTAAGGTCTACGTCACCGTCAACACCATCATCTACGATGACGAACTGGAGGACACGCGCCGGCTCTTGGAGGAGTTGCAGCAGAATGGGGTAGATGCCGTCTTGGTGCAGGATATGGCTTTGCTCGCACCTCGCACCTCGCACCTCGCACCTCGAAAAAGCATTCTCGCACCTCGAAAAAGCATCGAATATCACGCTTCCACCCAGACCGACAACCGCACGGCCGAGAAGGTCGCCTGGCTGCGCGACCTCGGCTTCTCACGCGTCGTCCTGGCGCGCGAACTCTCCATCGACGAGATACGGGCTATTCACAAGGCTGTGCCCGACGTCGAACTGGAGGTCTTCGTCCACGGGGCGCTGTGTGTCAGCTATAGCGGTCAGTGCTATGCGTCGCAATACTGTTTCCACCGCTCGGCAAATCGTGGTGAGTGTGCCCAGTTCTGCCGGATGCCATTCGACCTCGTCGACGCCGACGGCCGCGTCATCCAGCACGACCGCTACCTGCTGTCGCTGAAGGATATGTGCCGCATAGAGCTGTTAGAGGATTTGGCGGAGGCCGGCGCTACGTCGTTCAAAATTGAGGGACGACTCAAGGACGTTGCCTACGTCAAGAATGTTACTGCGGCCTATAGCGAGCGCCTCAACCAGATTGTGCACCGTCATCCCGACCTTTATCATCGTGCCTCTCGTGGGCATTGCCGCTACTCCTTCACGCCAAACTTACAAAAAACGTTCAATCGAGGCTATACAGACTATTTCGCCCGTGGCCGTCGTCCCGACATCGCTTCCTTCGACACACCGAAGGCGATGGGTGAGTTCGTGGGGACGGTCAAGGAACTGCGGCGCGACGCTTTCACGGTAGCGGGGACGGCCAGCTTCGCCAACGGCGACGGCTTGTGCTTCCTCGATGCCGACCGCCAACTGCAGGGCTTCCGCGTGAATAGGGTAGAGGGGAATCGCCTGTTCCCGCAGCGTATGCCCGACGGTCTGCGTCCTGGCCTTCGTCTCTATCGCAACAACGACCAGGAGTTCGACCGGCTGCTCAGCCGCCCCAGTGCCGAGCGCAAGATTCCCGTCTCGTTGGCGCTGCGGCCTACTGCCGACGGCTTCTGCCTCTCTGGCGACGGTTCCTGTCTCTCTTCTGGCGACGTGTCCGTGACGATGGTCATCAGTCATCAGAAGGCCGAGAAACCGCAGTGCGAGAACATCGTCCGCCAGCTCACGAAGTTAGGTAACACCCCCTTTGAGTGTACCAGCGTCGACCTCCCCGCCGACTTCGACTACTTCATCCCCAGCAGCCAGCTCGCAGAGCTAAGAAGGCTGTTGGTCGACAAGCTGTCCCAAACGTCCCACTATTCCCAAACGTCCCACTATTCCCAAACGTCCCACTCATCCCACTCATCCCACTCATCCCACACGTCCTATTCCCTTCTTCCCCTCTCGTCCCCCCACCTCCTCAATATCGCCAACCACGCCGCCGCTCACTTCTACGGCGTTGACGCACCTTCAGCCTACGAGCTTCGCCCCACGCCCGACGCCGTCTTGATGCAGTGTCGCCACTGTCTCCGCTACGCCCTTGGCTATTGCGTCCGTCACGGCGGTCAGCGTCCTACGTGGCGCGAACCGCTCTTCCTCCGTCTTGGCGACGGCCGCCGCTTCCGTCTTGAGTTCGATTGTGCCCATTGTCAAATGAATGTCTATGCTGACGCAAATGAAAAATGAGAAATTGGAGATGAGAAATCTTTTTTTCATTTTCTCATTTCTCCTTTTACTGTCCTCATGTTACAATCGTGGGCAGCTGTCGCCTGACGCCTGGGACTTGACGGAGCGGCAGTTGGACAGCATCTCCTTCTATACCACGCACCACTACACCCAGAACTACAACTTCCAGGTGCGTGTCGACTCCATCCCCCTCATCGTACAGCTGCCGGTAGAGGCTATCAACGAGATGCCCATCGACACGCTGATGGTTTACAGAAACGACCATATCGTGGTAGCCGACATCACGACCGTTCCCGTAGACACCATCGACTCGATATGGGTGAAAGTGGCGCGCGACCAGCAGACTTTCGGTTGGATTCACGAGCACGATATGCTGCTGGCAGTTTCGCCCGACGACCCCATCTCGGAGTTCATTGATGTGTTCTCCGACGTCCACCTGCTCGTGTTCCTGACTTTCGTCGTGGCCGTTGTCGCCGCCTATATCTATCGCCGTCAGATGCGTCGCCAGGCTCACCTGGTGCATTTCAACGACATCGCCTCCTTCTATCCTACACTGCTCTGTCTGCTGGTGGCCTCGTCGGCAACGCTCTATAGCTCCATCCAGCTATTCGACCCCGAGAAGTGGCGCCACTTCTATTTCAACCCGACGCTCAACCCCTTTGCCGTACCACTTAGCCTGGGCCTGTTCTTGGTGTCGGTGTGGGTCATACTCATTGTCGCCATCGCCGTGCTCGACGATGTGCGCCGGCTGCTGCCCTTCGGCGAGGCCGTCCTCTATCTCTTAGGACTGGGCGCTACCTGTGCCGTCGCCTATATCGTGTTCAGCGTTCTCACCTTATATTATATAGGCTACCCCCTGCTGGTGGCGTACTGTGTGTTTGCCCTTTGGAGCTACTTCCGCCGTCCCCGTCCCCGCTATCAGTGTGGCCGTTGTGGCGGCTTGCTCTACCATAAGGGCACGTGCCCCCATTGTGGCGCCATGAACGAATAAGCAGAAAATCATCATTAATAGGGATTGCCCGTCTCAGGGATTCTTTGTACCTTTGCACCCGCAAAACCAATGATAATGAAGAATAGATTTTTTTTGTTGTTCCTGGCTTCCGTCCTTGTGCTGCAGTCACAGGCTCAGGACGCTATGAAGCAGACAGTGGAATACTTGGCTTCCCAGGAACTCGGCGGACGGTTTCCCGCCACTGCCGGCGACACCCTGGCCTCGGAATATATTACCGCCAAACTTCGCGGCCTGAAGTTGAAGCCCATCGTTAAGGGAAAGAAGGCGAAAGGCTACTATCAGGACTTTCATTTCAGCAAGAAAGACATCGTCACCGAGACGACCACCGACTATCATACTCATAATATCATGGCCGTCATCCCCGGTAAGGACAAGCGGCTGAAGCATGAGTACGTTGTCGTGGCTTCACACTACGACCACTTGGGATTAGGCGGTCAAGGCTCTGGTTCACGCCGTCCCGACACCCTGGGCGTTCATCCCGGTGCAGACGATAATGCCAGCGGCGATGCAGTGGTTCTCGAACTGGCCCGGCACTTCAGTAAGGTACGCTCGCCCCGTAGCATCATCATCGCCTTCTTTGGTGCCGAGGAACAGGGACTTGTCGGCTCGAAGAAGTTTCTGGAATGGATGAAGCAAGCCGACCGTCGTCGTGTCAACCTGCCGCAGGATGTTAAGAGCATCGTGGCGATGGTGAACCTGGACATGGTAGGCCGTATGCGCGACCATGCCATGAGCGTGTCGGGCACTGGCACCAGCAGTTCGTTCAAGGAACTGGTAGAGCAAACGGCCAAGCAGACGGGGCTGAACGTCAGCTGCATCCCCGATGGCTACGGGCCGAGCGACCATGCATCGTTCGTGGCTCAGGACATCCCGGTGCTGTTCCTCACGACGGGCGGTCACATGGAGTATCACACCCCTGCCGACGTGCCTTCGACGCTGAACTACGACGGTATGGAGCAGACCTTGGCCTTCTCGAAGCAGCTCATCACGCAGATAGCCGCTATGCCGGCGACGCCCGACTACATCAGCGTGCCCAGCACACAGACGATGAGCCACGCTAAGTTCAAGGTTACCCTGGGCCTGATGCCCGACGTCATGGGAGCCAGCACCATTCCCGGACTGCGTGCCGACATCGTGGTGGCAGGCAAGCCAGCACACAATGCCGGTATCAGGAGTGGCGACGTGATTCAGGAGATCGACGGCAAGCCCGTCAAGGATATGAACGGCTACATGGAGCGACTGTCTGAACTCCAGGCCGGCACGACGATTCCCGTCAAGGTGCTCCGCGACGGAAAGACTATTGAGTTTCAGGTTCACTTGACACCTCCCGTAAGATGAAGAAATCTGTCTGTTGGCTATTAGCTTTTGTTATCACGCTGGTGTTGAGCATCTACCAGCGCATGACGGGACCAACCTATCCTAAGAAGGTGACGGTAGAACTCAATGGCGAACAATACAAGGTGAAACTGCCGCGAAGCGGCGTGCAGAAGGATGAGACGGTGACGCTGAAGGACGTTCCCTCCGACGTGCAGTCGCAATTGCACTACCGTCGCTACCCGACAGCCGATGACTATACGACGGTAGACTTCGTGTGGCAAGATGGCCAGTGGCAGGCATCGCTACCCGTACAGCCCGTGGCCGGCAAACTGCAGTATTACCTGACCGTCGGCGGCAAGGACTATCTCAGTGAAGAGCCTGTCGTGATACGTTTCCGCAACGATGTGCCTGCAGGCATCCTCGTGCCCCACATCCTGCTGATGTTTGCCTCGATGCTGCTGGCCGTCTATACGTTCCTGCTGGTGCTTACCCACAAGCCCTATCGCCGTTGGCTCTGGATTACGGTGGCGACTTTGTTCGTCGGCGGATTCCTCTTCGGACCGCTCGTGCAGCACGCCGCCTTCGGCCCCTGGTGGACGGGATTCCCCTATGGCACCGACCTGACGGACAACAAGACGCTGCTGTCGTTCCTCTGCTTTGTTGCGGCGCTTGTCACGTTGCGGTGGAAATACAACAAGTGGGTCGTCTGTCTCGCCGTCCTGTTCATGGTGGCTATCTTCAGCGTTCCCCACAGTGCCTACGGTTCAGAATACGATTATACAACACAACAATTAAAAAAATAAAAGCAAAATGATGAAGTTCAAAAGTTTTATGACTATGACGATAGTCGCTATGGCTTTCGTCCTGAGTGTATGTTCATGTAGTAGTGACGATGACGATCCCGTGGTAGCCCTTGCCGACCAGGTGGCGAAGGAATACTCCGGTAAAGAGGTTGTCATGGTGATGGGCGAGGAGTCGTCAAACGATACCAAGACCTACTCGTTTGCCAAGGCCTCAGAATCCTCCATTAACATGACTATTCCCGAAATGGGAATGGGCGGTCACATGAGCATTCCCGCACTTCAGGTTAAGAACATTCCCCTGACGAAGAAAGACAATACGATAGGCGGAGCACTCGCTTCTTACACGGGGAGCGTGACTAATGCCGATGGGTCGGAGAAAGCCTTTACCATCACCGGTTTGGCCGTTCTCGTTAATGGCAAGAACATTGTCGTTACCTATTCGTTGAAATACGGCAACATGCCGATGTTGATGGTAACAACTTTCACAGGCACCGAGAAGTAAGTGGTAACAAGCCCGATCAAGCATCTCATCTTAGCTGGTATGGCTTTGGCCGTGCCAGCTATTCCACTCTTTGCAGAGACGGTCATCCGCGACTCTGTAGAGCTGGAACCCGTCGTCGTCACGGCCTCCTATTTGCCAAAGGCGCTGAAGGACGCTCCCGTCGTCACCCGACTCATCACGCTCCACGACATCAAGATGACCGACGCCACCAACATTCAGGATCTGCTGATACAAGAGATTCCCGGCCTTGAGTTCGGCTTTGCCATGAGCCAGGAGACGTCGCTCAACATGAGCGGCTTCGGCGGCAATGCCGTACTCTTCCTGGTCGACGGCGAGCGGATGGCCGGCGAGACGATGGACAATGTGGACTACAGCCGCTTGAATCTCGACAACGTAGGGCGTATCGAGATTGTCAAGGGTGCCTCGTCGGCGCTCTACGGCTCGAATGCCGTGGGTGGCGTGGTGAACATCATCAGCCGTGAGAACCTTGACCCCTGGACGGCCAACGTGAACTCGCGCTATAACTCCTTCGGCCATGAGTGGCGACATGGAGCCTCGTTCTCGTTTAACACCGGGAAATGGAACTCGCAGACCAATTTCCAGCATACCAGCATCGACCCTATAGACCTGCCCAAGTCGCATTCGCCAGAGGAGATAGCCCAGGAACTGATGAAGAAGATGATGGGCTTGCCCTACGACGAATCGGTATTGACTGATGATTCGAACGTCAGCCGCCTCTACGGACAGAAGACCTACAACGTGAAGGAGCGGCTGACATGGCGCCCTACGGACCGGCTGACACTCACTGGCCGTGGCGGATACTTCTTTCGCACCAGTGAGCGCGACACCCACGACTACCACTTCAACGGCTACAGTGGCGGACTGAGAGGCAAGTACACATGGGCTGACAACCGCTTTCTTGAATTGTCGTACGCCTACGACCAATACGACAAAGCCAACTACCTGCCCGACGGCACCCGCACCCACGATCACGACTACAGCAACCAGCAACATACCCTGCACGCGCTCTACAGTCAGGCGTTAGGCAAGCACCACCTCATTCTGGGAGCCGACTATATGCACGACTATCTCACGACCTATCAGTTCGTTGCCGGCGCCGTCCACTCTCAGGACAATATCGACGGCTATGCGCAGTTCGACTGGAACATCACCCAGCGGCTCAACGTCGTGGGCAGCGTACGCTTCGACTACTTCTCAGCCTCTTCACAGAAGGGACTCACCGAGCGTCTCGCAGTGGTCTACAGATTTCCCTGGCTGACGCTCCGTGCCAACTATGCCAGCGGCTTCCGTGCACCGTCGCTCAAAGAGATGTACATGCACTTCGACATGGGCAATATGGGCTATCTGCTGCGCGGAAACCCCGACCTGCAGCCCGAGAAGAGTAACAACTTCAACGTCGCCATAGAGCGGACGAACCGCATCCGTAATAGCGGCATCCTCGACGGACGTTACAACTTTACGCTCATGGGCTACTGCAACGTCTTCGACAAGCGCATCACCACCATCGACGGCGGAACCTTCGAAGGGATGGAGAGCGCCCTCTATTGGAACGAAGACGGCATCACGGTCTGGGGCGTAGATGCCAGTCTGAGCCATGTCTGGGATTGTGGGCTGATGTTCAAGCTGAACTATTCGTGGATGAAAGAGACGGGCAACGTCTATTACTCCGACTTCTACCAACCCCGTGCGCACTCCCTGACGTGGCGTGTGGGCTACGAGCACCGCTTCACGCGCCACTATGCGCTCGATGCTGCTCTTTCAGGCCGCAGTCAGGGCAAGCCCCAGTCGGGACGAACGGATGTCGACCAGGGGTACACCATCTGGCGGCTGATGCTCCAGCACCATATCTGGCGCGGCATCCGTCTGAACATCGCCGTCGACAACCTCTTCAACTACAAGCCCAAGTCGTATTACTATTGTTCGCCATTGACGACGGGCACGTCTTTCAGTATTGGCTTTTCGGTTGATTTGGATAAAATATAAAAAAACAAAAAATTATATGCAGTAAGAAATCTTTTTTCTATCTTTGCAGCAGAATTTAATCATTTAAACGGAAAAACGATGAAAAAAATTATGATGACAATGGCGCTGGCCGTCGCTATGCTGACGGGAGCGCAGACCGTAAAAGCGCAAGAAGTACTCACACCTGCCCAGCAGGCTGAGATGAAGGCTCAGAAGGAAGCTGCAAAGGCTCAGAAGGAAGCTGAGAAGGCTCAGAAGAAGGCTGAGAAGGCTCAGAAGAAGAAAGAAGCCGAGGCTAAGAAGAAGGAGAAAGAGGCCAAGAAGCGCGAGAAACTGAGAGAGAAGGCTGAGGATGCCCGCGAGGATGCCGAGAAGGCTCAGAAGAAGTATGCCAAACTTGCCGAAGACGCCGCCAAGAACCCCGATGACAGCAAGCTCCAGCTGAAGGCCGCCAAGGCTAAGGTGGCTGCTGAGAAGGCTGCCGAGAAGGCTGCAAAGGCTGCCAAGAAAGCTGACTGATATGACGATGTCAAGGTCACGATTCTTGTTGGCTGCCACGTTAGCTGTGATGACGCTGGCCTTTAGCGCTTGTACCAGTAGTAGTACCGATGAGGCTCTCCAGTCAATGAAACAGGCCTACAAGTCGAAGGACTTTAGTCGTCTGATGACATTGGCAGATAGCCTTCAGGGCGAAGGCGACTTGTTGCCGTCGACTGCCGACTATTGGCGTGGCTATGCCTGCGACCGTATGAAGCGTAAGCAGGAAGCCGTTAGCTACTGGCAGCGCTCGCTAAACGAGGCTGCAAAGTCTGAGACCGACGAGGAAGTGGAGAACTACGTCAAGTCGGCCAGCCGACTGGCAAATCAGTTCTGTATTGAAGGCAACTATGAAGAGGCTCTGAAAATGGCAAAGCCCGTCGTTGCCCGCTTGGAGAAGCTCAAGTGCGATAATACCAGCGACTACATCAACCTGCTCATTTACATCGGCCTGAGTCAGGTCGGTTTGGGACAGTCAGAGGAGGAATCGCATCAGGGATTTCAGCTTGCCTGTGAAAAGCATCGTCAGCTCATAGACAGCAATCACAGCGACGATGCTTATAAGGATGCTATTGCCGGTCTTGTGAACATAGCCTACTATTGTGTTATGGCGGGTAAGTACGAGCCAGCGCTCTATTACACCCGCAACTTTGGCGAACTCCTTATCGAGTATGAGCAGCGCCCCGGAGTCGACTCCTCCTACATCGACCGTCAGGTAGGCCGTTTCACCATCTATAAGTCGCTGGCTCAAAGCAATCTCGGACGTAAGGCCGATGCTGAGGCCACCTACAAGGCTTTTTTGGAAACCAAATTCAGCCAGAGTGCTGAAGGTAAGACTATGGCCGAAAACTATAAGAGTGGCATTGTAGACGAAGAGAATACCGAGGCTACTGACGAGCCGTAAGCAATCCAGCTAATATCTGATAAACAAAATATGCTGCCATCCTAAGGAGAATGGCAGCATATTTATTTTGTTGTCTGTCGTAGTAGCTTTATTCGCCCTTGATGGCAGCCACACCGGGAAGCACCTTACCCTCGATAGCCTCGAGCAGAGCACCACCGCCGGTAGAGATGTAGCTCACCTGGTCGGCCAGACCGAACTTGTTGACGCAAGCCACAGAGTCGCCACCGCCAATCAGCGAGAAGGCACCCTCAGCAGTAGCCTTGGCAATAGCGTCGCCGATGGCACGTGAACCAGCGGTGAAGGCGTCGCACTCGAACACACCGGCAGGGCCGTTCCACAGAATGGTCTTGGCACCGGCAATGGCAGCCTGGAAAGCCTTCTGGCTCTCAGGACCGGCATCAACACCCTCGAAACCGGCGGGCACCTGGTTAGCGGGGCAGGTGATAATCTCAGCACCCTCCTTCACCGACATCGTGTCGAAGTCCAGACCGTTGGTAGCCGTGCAGTCAGTACCGAGCACCAGTTCCACGCCATTCTTCTTGGCCAGCTCCTCAACACCGAGAGCCACATCCAGCTTGTCGAGCTCGACGATAGACTCGCCGATCTCGCCGCCATGAGCCTTGGCGAAGGTGTAGGTCATACCGCCGCAGAGAATCAGCTTGTCGACCTTGCCCAACAGGTTCTCGATGATACCGATCTTTGAAGATACCTTCGAACCACCCATGATGGCCACGAACGGGCGCTTGATGTTCGACAGCACGTTGTCGACAGCCTGCACCTCCTTCTCCATCAGCAGACCCAGCATCTTCGAGTCAGCATCGAAGTAGTCGGCGATGACGGCCGTAGAGGCGTGCTTGCGGTGAGCTGTACCGAAGGCGTCCATCACGTAGCAGTCAGCATAGCTGGCCAGCGTCTTGGCAAACTCCTTCTGGCTCTGCTTCATAGCCTTCTTGGCCTCGTCGTATTCGGGAGTACCCTTCTCAACGCCTACGGGCTTGCCCTCCTCCTCGGGATAGAAGCGCAGGTTCTCAAGCAACAGAGCCTCGCCCATCTTCAGGGCAGCTGCCTGCTCCTGAGCCTTGGCACAGTCGGGAGCAAAAGCTACGGGAACGCCCAGAGCCTTCTCCACAGCCTCGCGGATCTGGCCCAGCGACTTCTTCATGTCCACCTTGCCCTTGGGCTTGCCCATGTGGCTCATGATGATGGTGGCACCACCGTCGGCCAGAATCTTCTTCAGCGTGGGCAGAGCACCGCGGATGCGGGTGTCGTCCGTAATCTTACCATTCTCGTCTAAGGGTACGTTGAAGTCTACACGTACGATTGCCTTCTTACCGGCAAAGTTCATTTCGTTGATTGTCATGATTCTTTTTGTTAATAATGTGAAAAACTTCGTTTAAACGTGGCGCAAAGATACAAAGAATTATTGTGAATTCTCTCGCCTTAATGACGAATTTATATTTTTTTTGCGTACATACGATTATTATGTAAGACGGAGTTTGCAAAATCCCCCGTTTTTATGTACCTTTGCACCGCAATGGAAAAAGATTCAGTCATCATCCTCAGCGGCGGCATGGACTCCGTGACGCTGCTCTACGACCAGCAGGAGCGCATAGCCCTGGCCGTCACCTTCGACTATGGTTCGAAGCATAACGCACGTGAGATACCTTTCGCCCGTCTGCATTGCGAGCGTCTCGGCATTGAGCACATCGTCATACCCCTCGCCTTCATGGGCCAGTATTTTACCAGTTCGCTGCTTGCCGGTCAGGACGACATCCCCGAGGGTCACTATGCCGACGACAATATGAAGTCGACCGTCGTACCCTTCCGCAACGGCATCATGCTCAGCATCGCTGTCGGACTGGCTGACAGTCGCGGCCTGCGTTATGTCATGATGGCCAACCACAGCGGCGACCACACCATTTACCCCGACTGCCGTCCGGAGTTCGTTAGCGCCATGAGCGAGGCCGCCCGCACCGGCACCCGCTTTAACGCTACCGACGGCGAGGCCGACCATCCCGGCGTCACCCTTCTCTGTCCGTTCACCAGCCTTACCAAAGGCCAGATAGCAGCCCGGGGCCGCGACCTCGGCATTGACTACGCCGAGACTTGGTCGTGCTACAAGGGGGGCGACCGCCACTGCGGCCGCTGCGGCACCTGCGTCGAGCGCCGCGAAGCCCTCGCTGAGGCCGGCATCGCCGACCCGACGGTGTATGAAGATTAAAAGTCAAAGATCGCTTTGTGTGCATTTGGCTGCCGACGCAAAGATGACGGATAGACTGCTGACGCGCCAGGGGATTGCACCGGAGTTTGCAGGCGCACTTGTAGATGTTAGCGACAGCCACGTGTTAGATGGTCGGAGTGCCGAATGGCGGTGCAAAGATACGGCGAAAGATCGGACGGTGCAAGAGCTTAGTGGAGGCTGACGGAATCCTAAATTGTCAAGTGGCTGACAACCAGTGCTGTATAAGCCGTCCTGACGGCTGCCGTCCCTTGATGTTTTTCGTCCTTCGCGTCTCTCGCCTTTCGTCCTTCGTGTCTCTCGCCTTTCGCTCCTAACGCGCGTGTGCGCACGCTACAGCCGAAAAGGCTAAAGTTGGTGACACCCAGCACACCTGATACTGATTATCAGGCAGTTGCGGCGGTGGGCAGTCGTACCAGTGCCCACACCAATGGTCGCACCAAGTGTCACACCAAACCTTTCCGCCAATGTTTCACGCCAAAAGCCAGAAACGTACAAGCCTCTCGTGAAAATTTCACGGCCTCTCATAAAATTCTCACGGCCGCTCGTAAATGTTTCACGGCCCGCCATGATCCGTTGGTGTCACCTTTGGTGCGACTATAGGTGTCACTTACCTCAGAAAAATAGTCCCTGATTTTCAGATAGTTAAGTGCCAGGTGTAAGAGGTGTCACCTGTTTTGCTTTTGATACAATTCATAGTGCTGTTGAAATGTAAGACAAGCCTTGCACAGCAATTTTTTTTAAATTTCTTTCGCAATTATTTGGTATTTTCACAATTATTCTTTATCTTTGTACCCGTTCTCTGAACCATGCCGAAGCTCAAGGGTGGAGGCTGGGGGACGGGAACCTATATATAGGAAAGGCGTACTTGACGTTTTGTGCTTGACGAATCGGAATCTGGCAGTTCCAAACTAACAGTCAAGAACATGGCAGCAATGACGCTCATGGGTATGTAATATCCGACATCAGTATTGCACAGCCATCATTGGCTCCGTTGCAATCAGTGTCGTTTATATACATATCGGCGTGGGCTTCGGCGTTGCTCGTTCAACTGTTAGGGCGATGCCAGAGCCTCGGTTCGTGGGACGAGTAACAGGTAGATTCCCACGCTTCTTCGTATCATATAGCTACCAATAACTATAGAGAATGGCCAAGTTTGGGATCTGCTTGACATAAGACCTTTATGACAATGGAGCAGAAGCATATTATGACTAATTTAAGGGAAAATCTTTTGTATCATTATACATCTAAAGAGGCGTTTTTTTCCATGACAAAAATAATGCTTGAGGCCAAAAGCTTGATACGACAATTTGAATTTTGGGCAAGTAGTTGTTTTTGCATGAATGATACTGTAGAATTGAAACAGGGATATGGGATCCTTATGGAGCTACTTAAAGAGGAAGAAAAAAAACATGAACCACATTTGCGATTGTCAAATATATGTAGCGAAGTTAAAATAAAAGACATGACAGATGAGCAAATTCCTTCCTTTATTAGAGATAATTCTTTTAATATGGAACGCGCGCCATATGCTATTTCATTTTCTTCGAAACCAGAGCAAATACCTTTATGGAGTATGTATGGAGATAACGGGAAAGGAGTATGTTTGTGCTTTGATCTAAACAGATTTTCAGAATCAGACAAACTGTTGTGTTTTCCCGTTATATATGATTTTGAATCCACAAATGATGAAGACAAGAATATGATAAGACGTGTTATCCAAGATCAACTCCAGAAGTATTATGAAGAAATCGAACAAGTTTCAGATGCAGAAGAATTATTTTATAAAAAAAATACTTGTCTTCGTGTTTTAGCTACTTTCCTTTCTCCTTTCTTTAAACATAATAGTTTCAGTTTCGAAAACGAATGGAGACTTATCAGATATTGTTCGACTCACGAAGTTGAATATAGGAAGAACAATAATGGATCAATCATTCCTTATGTAAAAATAAACATTCCTTTTTGTGCTTTAAAAAAGGTAATAGTCGGTCCTTGCTCAAATAGCAAAACAGATATGGATTTGATACACGCTTATATGAAACTTTGTAACCCACAGCAACTAGTTAAAATAGAGCCCTCATCGGTTCCTTTTAGAATGATATAGTTTTATCAAATCTAAGCTAAAACTCAATAATATGAAAAATAGTACCCATAAAACGAAACAAATCAGATATATGATTGCTTCGTTATTATTATTATTGATGTACAGTAATTCTGCTTATTCGTATGTGTATGCTATTATAGATGGAAGTAGTGATGTATATATTAAAGCTCAAGGTAATAAAAATGTATCAGGCGAAATCGAAATCCCGGCACAAGTGGAATTAGCAGGGAAAACGTATACTGTGGTAGGGATTGGTGAATGTGCATTTGGTGGAACGCGAATAACATCAATTCATTTACCCAATACAATTAAATATATAGGGAGGGAAGCATTCAATAATTGTACATCTCTTACCAGTTTAGAATTACCAAATAGTCTTGACAGTTTAGGAAGATGCTTTATAATGAATTCGGGAATTACCCATATTAAAATTCCTAATTCTGTTACGAAGATAGTTGAATATGCTTTCGCCTATAGTAAATTAGAAAGTATTGATATAACAGAATTGTCACCTTTTATAAAACAACTGCCCAGAGGATCATTTTTTCATAGTAATCTAAAGAAAATTACTATTCCCAATACTGTTACTTCAATTGGTGAAGAAGCTTTTATGTGTTGCGATAGCCTTAAGTCGGTGGAGTTTTCTGAGAATCTTACATCTATAGGTTCTTACGCGTTTTCTGATTGTATAGCATTAGAAGAAATTAATTTGTCAGAACAATTAAAGACCTTTGGGACAGATGTATTTGCTCGTACTAATCTAAAATCAGTAACGTTGCCTAAATCTCTGAAAGTAATACAAGATCGTATGTTCTTTGGTTGTCAAAATTTGGAGTCAATAAAAATACCAACATCAATAATCATAATAGGGAAGTCCGCTTTCGAGAGTTGCAGAAATCTTACAAGTATTGTATTATCAGATTCTTTGCAGGAAATTCGTAAAAATGCATTTGTCAATACAGGCTTAAAAAGCATTATATTGCCCAAGAACCTTTCTTCAATGGGAGAAGAGGTTTTCGATCAGAACGTAAAAGAGGTAGAATCAAAAATACTTGAACCATTCCATACATATGCATTTAGTTCGTGGAGTGGTGGACATCATGATCGTATTTTATATGTACCTTATGGGACAAAGGAAAAATACATAAACTGCTATGGCTGGGGGAACTATTTTAAGGAAATAATTGAAAGAGAGGAAACATTTACATTTGCAATAGAATCTAAGGGAGATGGCTTTGCTTTTTATTGTGATACTATCAGAAGCCAAACAAAAACATTAACAGTGAAGAGAGGCAACACAGCATGTATTTCGTTTTATCCTGACAGCGGTTATCGCATCAAAAGTGTGGTGGTGAATGGTACGGACGTTACGTCGGGCGTTACGAATAATCAGTACACGATAAGCAATATTAGTCAGGATATAACGGTGGTCGTGACGTTCGAGGCTATACCGACTACACTGACGCTATCGGCTACATCATTATCGTTGACTTCAAGTGAAACGAACAACAGAACTATAACTGCGACCGTTTCGCCAACAACTGCTATTATAACGGCAGAATCATCAGACACCAATATCTGTACGGTGTCAGTCAGCGGTACGGGAGTTACACGAACTATTTCCATCACTCCGAAAGAAAATACGGGCACTTCGCAACGTACGGCCACAATCACCGTGACGGCTATGGCCAATGGCCAATCGGCAACAAAGACAATATCGTTGACGCAGGCAGGCGTGCCGGGCAGTGCGCCAGTCATTACAGCGTTTAGCATACACGATGTGACTAGTACGTCGTTCTCTTACTCAATGACGTTTACTGCAAATCCAGCTACCACAGAATACGGCGTCTGTTACAGTTCGACAAATACCATACCTACAAATGCTGATAATCGTAATTCTTGGACAGAACATATATCTGGCAGCACGGTATCTTCTACCGTGAATAATCTGACGCCAGGCACAACCTATTATATACGTGCCTATGCTACTAATAGTTATGGCACAACGTACTCGTCTAATGTGCAGACAGTTACTATTCCTCCCACGACCTACACTTTGACAATCCAGTCTTCAGGCAGCGGTACCGTCAATTGTTTAGGTTACACCGTTAGTGGTGGAACAAAAAATATTCCTATCAGCGAAAGTTCGTCTGCAACATTGAGGATTACTCCTAATGATGGCAATCGTATCAAGAGTGTTCTGGTAAATGGGACTGACGTAACTCCGAACGTGACGAATAATCAGTGCGCGATTACAATTAGTAACATCAGCCAGAATACAACGGTGATTGTGACGTTTGAGGCTATACCGACCACGCTGACTCTATCGGCTACATCATTATCGTTGACTTCAAGTGAAACGAACGAAAGAACTATAACTGCGACCGTTTCGCCAACAACTGCTATTATAACGGCAGAATCATCAGATACCAATGTCTGCGCGGTGTCAGTCAGTGGTACGGGAGCTACACGAACCATTACCATCACTCCGAAAGAGAACATGGGTACTTCGCAACGTACGTCCACAATCACTGTGACGGCTACGGCCAATGGCCAGACGGCAACAAAGACAATATTGGTGACGCAGGCTGGTGTGCCAGGTAGTGCGCCAGAGATTACTGCGTTCAACGTGTACGACGTCACCAGAACTTCATTCTATTTCTCGATGACATTCACGGCTAATCCTGCTGCCACTGAATACGGCGTCTGCTATAGTACTACCAATACTATACCAAATTCTTCCACTTTCCGATTCCGCTGGACTTCCCCGTCGACAGGCATAACCACATCTTCTTATGTTACAGAGAATCTGACGCCAGGCGCAACCTATTATGTATGTGCCTATGCCACTAATAGTTATGGTACAGCGTACTCTAATGTGCAGACAGTTACTATTCCGCCAACGAACTATACACTGTCAATCACATCTATCGGAAATGGCTATGTCTCTTATTCTGGATACACTATAAATGAGACCGCCAAAAGTTATGCCGTCAGCGAGGGCTCGTCTGCTACTTTGACCTTTACACCCAATGACGGCTATCGTATCAAGAGCGTATTAGTGAATGGGACAGATGTGATATCAGGCGTGACGAATAGTCAGTATACGATAAGCAATATCAACCAGGATGTATCGGTGGTCGTGACGTTTGAGGCGATACCAACTACGCTGACGCTATCGGTAACCTCATTATCGTTGACGTCAAGTGAAACGAATAACAAAATTGTTACTGCAACCGTGTCGCCAACGAACGCTACAGTAACGGCAGCATCATCGAACACCAATATCTGTACGGTGTCAGTCAGCGGTACGGGAGTTACACGAACCATTACCATTACTCCGAAAGAAAATACGGGCATTTCGCAACGTACGGCCACAATCACTGTGACGGCTACGGCCAATGGCCAATCGGCAACAAAGACAATATCGGTGACGCAGGCCGGTGTGCCAGGCAGTGCGCCGATAATTTCTGCGTTCAACGTGTACGACGTCACCAGAACTTCATTCTATTTCTCAATGACATTCACGGCTAATCCTGCTGCCACTACGTATGGCGTCTGCTATAGTACTACCAATAACGTGCCAAACTCTACCACTTACTGGTGTAGTTGGAGTTCTCCGTCTACAGGTAGAACCGCATCTTCTTATGTTACAGACAATCTGACGCCAGGCACGACCTATTATGTACGTGCCTATGCTACCAATAGTTATGGTACAACATACTCGACTGACATTAAAACTGTGACTATTCCACCTGCACTGACGGGAATGACGGTTGATGGTGTGAACTATAAAGTGAATTCCTATAATGGAAAGACGGTGAATGTGGCTACAGGAGATTACGGCAGAGTTTTGAATGTCCCCGCTGCGTTTGGCTATGAAGGAAATACTTGGACTGTTACTGGTATAGAAAGTGGTGCCCTTACAAACGCAACAGACTTGGCGGCTGTCATCTGGAATCCGTCAATGGCGTTCACAGAGAGGGTGAACAATCCGAATCTGCTGCTCTACGTGACATCAGCAAGCTATGCACCATCATCTGCGAAAAATGTGATTGTCAATAATGTAGCTCAAACTATCACGTTGACGGAAACCTCCTCTGGTAATGATTTCTATTGCCCAAGGTCGTTTACTGCCAGGACAATTTCGTATTCCCATCGTTACCAAATGACGACAGGCATTGACGACTGTCAGGGGTGGGAAACCATCGCGCTGCCCTTTGACGTACAAACCATCAGTCATGAATCGAAAGGAGGTGTTGCTCCCTTCGCAGTCCGGACAAGCAGCCAGAAAGGGTTCTGGTTATACGAACTGACCAGTAGCGGATGGAAGGTGGCATCGGCCATTAAGGCTAATACACCTTATATCATCAGTATGCCCAACAATGAACTATATTTCGATGCTGCTCGATTGAACGGACGGATCACGTTCTCTGCTGCAAATGTATCGGTACCAATGACAAGAGAGAATACGGTATCCTATCGCGGACGTACATTTGTGCCAAGCTTTATGCATCAGGCGAGAAGTGGAGGTATTTACGCATTGAATGTAAAGAATGAGTGGTATACTACGAACGGCACGGAAGGAAGTTTGTTTGTTGCTAACCTAAGGGATGTATCCCCATTTGAAGCATATATGACTACGACGAATAATTCCAGAGGCTGGTTTGGTATATTCGATGACACACCTACAGATATACGGGGTGTTGAAGAATTGATAGACACGAAACGATTGGGTATCTATAATCTCAATGGTCAAAAGGTAAAGAACGCAGAGTTCGAATCTGTTGACGAATTGAAACAAGCATTGCCAGCAGGTGTTTATATTATTAACGGTCATAAGGTTATTGTAAGATGAAGAAAATAATCATAGGGTTGTGTGCATTGCTCTTGGCTTTGGGCTTCGGAAGGATGGAGGCGCAGACATCGATGCTACAAGATATTGCCGTGATGAACTTTCATTACGAGCCAACAGACCTGACAGCAAAAAGATACGTTGTGAAAGACAACAATGGTGTTGCAGGTGCTGTCATCAAGCTCTTGGTTAGGGATACGACCTTTATCGTTGAACCAAATCTTGGTTTATTGAGACGTGAGTCTAAAGCAGGCGAAATCTGTCTTTGGGTGCCTGTCGGTACCAAACGGTTGACCATCCGGCGTTATGGGCTTTTCCCATTAGAGTATATCATTCCTGAGAAAATTGAAAGCAAAGAAGTTTATTATGCTCATATGGTAGGGAGGGAGAATTCAGTTGTTAAACCAGCAAAGGAAAATGAAAAACCTGCGCCAGTCACAAAACCTCAAGTGACCCAGAAACCTCCAAAGAGTGAGAAAACGATAGCGACTCTTAAACAACAACCTGTCAAGAAGAAGGTGAATACAATGAAGAAATATCAAACACGCTTTTTCCTTGGTGCAGGCTATCAGTTTACACCTGATCCTGGCCTCTCGTTTTCTCTGGGATTTAATGCTGACCACCATATTGTTGAGGCAGGTGCTACGATGGCATTGAGCAAGACGGATAGTACATACTATTACAGTAACACAACATGGTTATCAACTTATTCGTATCAATTGGTAAAACCGTTCTTGAGATATGGCTATGAAATACGAACGAAAGGGGATATTGCGTTTGCATGTACGCCATCTTTGGGACTTCAGAGTGTATTGTCATTCGGTTCAGGCAGGTATAATGAAAGAATAGGCTTGCATACAGTGAAGGCATACAAAAGCGGTATGGCGATGTCTGTTTCTATGGCACTTCGGCTTGCCTTATGTTTAGGGAAACATTTCGACTGGTATGTACGACCAGAGTACAATATTGCTGCATATAAAAGCGATGGTTATAAACTGATGATGAATGGTCACGACACGTTCAAAAATTGGTCGGAAGGTTTCTCAATGGGAACTGGCATTGTCGTTACTTTTTAAGGCGTTGAAACTATGAAGAGATTACTATATTTGATGATGGCAATTTTCGCATTCTATGCATGCGATCCCATTAACGACATGGATAGTATTGAGGTCTTGACAGAGCCTAAGCAAGAACCTGTAAGGCTGACGGTAAGCCCAACATCCATAAGTGTTAGTGCAACGTATCAGGTGGTTACGGCTACGATAAGCAGTAATGGCAACTGGACGGCAACATGTCCCAGTTGGTGCCAGTTGTCTGCTTATTCAGGAACGGGTAACTATTCACTTCGTATTACTGTTGGCCAGAATACAGTTGAGCAGAAGAGAGAGGGGGTGATAAAAATCTATTATGATAACAAGACTGCCTCCATCACTATTACCCAACAAGCTAAAGCACCGTCTCAACGAGACCCAAGTGGTGGTGATAATACACCACCTTCGTGGTAATTTAGCCTTTTCTTTTTTTAAAAGTTAGAGTATGAAAAAGCCATTTCGTTACCTGAAATAGGTTGTTTAGCATTGTCAGATTGTTTAATGTTAAATGTCAAAGTTAATAACTGATGGTCACGGCGTTCTTCTTATCTTGACGATGCGGACATCGTCGACGGGGCGGTCGTCGTCGTCGGTAAAGACGCGCTGGATGCGTTCTACGACGTCAAGCCCTTCGACAACTTCGCCGAAAACGGTGTACTGGCCGTCTAAATGAGGCGTGCCGCCCGTCTTGTGGTAGAGACTGACCATCTCGGGTGTCATCGTAACACGGTGTTGGGTCATGGCATCAAGACGCTTGCCGATGGCTTCCAGTTCTGTGGAAGGCCAGAGCTTGCCCCACACGATATAGAACTGGCAACCGCTGGAGCGTCGCTCAGGGTTGATGTCGTCGCCCTCGCGGGCCATAGCGACGGCTCCCCGGCGGTGGTGGTGCAGCAGCCGTCCGTCGGCAGCAAAGAGTTCCGGCGCAAGGGTATAGCCAGTATCGCCCCCGCCCAGCAACTTTCCTGGTTCGGCGTGGCGGCTGTCGGGGTCGCCCCCCTGTATCATGAAGTTCTTGATGACGCGGTGGAAAAGCAGCGAGTCGTAGAAATGCTCGTCGGCCAGACGGAGGAAATTGTCGCGATGGACTGGGGTGTCGTCGAAGAGCACGATGCGGATATTGCCTGCCGTCGTCTCTATCGTGACGTGGCTACTCTGGCTTTTGGCGGGTGTGGCGACGGCCAGTATTAGGGTGCTAATGAGTATCTTGAGCGTTTTCATTTTCAAATGCTTTCTGAGAGCAACTTATCCGAACAGGGCGCGCAGAGCTTCTTCGACCTTCCGGACGGGATGGAGCTGAATCTTGTATTTACGTGCGTCTAAGCCCTGCATGTTATATTTAGGTATGATGATATCGCTGAAGCCTAACTTCTCGGCTTCGGCCACGCGCTGTTCAATGCGGTTCACGGGGCGAACCTCGCCCGACAGTCCTACCTCGCCCGCCATGCACCAGCCGCTCTCGATGGGTGTGTCAACATTCGACGACAGTACGGCGGCGATGACGCTGAGGTCCATAGCCATGTCGGTGACGCGCAGGCCTCCGGCGATGTTCAGGAAGACGTCTTTCTGCATGAGTTTGAAGCCGACGCGCTTCTCAAGGACGGCCAACAGCATATTCAGACGGCGCTGGTCGAAGCCCGTTGCTGAGCGCTGGGGCGTGCCGTAAGCTGCCGACGACACCAGTGCCTGGGTCTCGACGAGGAAGGGACGTACACCCTCGATGGCCGACGAGATGGCCACGCCGGAGAGTCCGTCGTGGTCTTCCGTCAGCAGCAGTTCAGAGGGGTTCGAAACCTGCCTTAGCCCTGTCTGCTGCATCTCGTAAATGCCTAACTCTGAAGTGCTTCCGAACCGGTTCTTGATGCTTCGCAGAATGCGGTACATATAATGCTGGTCGCCCTCGAACTGAATGACGGCGTCGACGATGTGCTCTAAAATCTTGGGGCCAGCCAATGAGCCTTCCTTGGTGATATGGCCGATGAGGATGACGGGCACGCCCGAGGTCTTGGCAAAGCGGAGTAGGGCAGAGGCACACTCGCGAACCTGGGCGATGCTGCCCGCTGAGGATTCTACATCCTCGGTGGCAATGGTCTGTATGGAGTCGATGATCACCAACTCGGGCTGCACGTCCTTGATGTGCTCGAACACCTCTTCTAGCGAGTTGGAGCAGAGGATGAGCAGGTGGTCGCTGTCAGCGGCACTGATGCGTGCGGCACGCATCTTCAGCTGGTGGGCGCTCTCCTCACCGCTGACGTAGAGCACGCGACGGTCGGTCAGCTGGAGCATCGTCTGCAGCGAAAGCGTCGACTTGCCGATGCCCGGCTCGCCACCTAAGAGTACGATGCTGCCGGGGACGAGACCGCCGCCCAGTACGCGATTCAATTCCTGGTCGTGCATGTCGATACGCGGGTCGTCCTTCGCCGAAATGTCGCGCAAGCGCAGTACTTTGTTAGTGCGTAGCTGGCGACCGGCGGTGGCCGCTGCCGACGTGGCCGCCTGCTGCCGTGTGTCGGCTACGCGAATCTCCTTGAACGTGTTCCATTGTCCGCAAGCGGGACACTTGCCAATCCACTTGGCCGACTCCTGTCCGCAGTTTGAGCAGACGTAAGCTATCTTGTCTTTTGCCATAACAGCCACAAAAGTACGAAATATTTTCGTAGTTACAAAATATTTCAGAAAATATGTTTCAACTCTTTTGGATTATCTCCCGAAATGTTGTATCTTTGCACTCATTATGATAGAAGTTAAGATAAAAGACGCTGCCTTGCAGCAAGCAGCAGGCGAGGGTATGGATGCCTTTCTGAAGGTTTTCATCGATGCTATCCGCGCGTCGATAGGCGGTGAGCTGACGGCAGAGACGCTGGGTGAGCTGACGGCAGACCAGGTGACGCTCTTAGCGTGGGACACGCTGCACGAGGAGGTGATGGACGGCGGTTTCGTCCAGCTGATACACAACGGCTACGGGCCGTTCATCTTCAAGAACCCCTTTGCCAAGGCAGTGAAACTCTGGGGAATGCGCGACCTGTCGAAGCTCGTCTACGACGCCCATACGCTGTGGCTGAAGCATCGCGACGTGATAGAGCGCGACCTGACGGAGGACGAGTTTATGGCGCTGTTTGAGCAGTTGCCTGAGTTCGACGATCTGGACGACACCTTCATCGAGAACGAGGAGGAGTGGACGTCGATGATTGCTCACTATGTAGATGAACATATTGAGAATTTTGCAACGATTGAGAAATGAACAAGCAGGAAGAGGAAATCAGGAAGAAGAGTCCTGTCAACATACGCAACAAGAAGGCTTCGTTTGAGTACTTCTTCATTGAGACCTTCACCGCCGGCATTGTGCTGACGGGTACTGAGATTAAGTCCATCCGTGCCGGCAAGGCCAGCCTGGTGGACTCGTATTGTCTGATTATCAACGGCGAGATGTGGGTGCGCGGCATGAGTGTGTCGCCCTATTTCTACGGCTCGTACAACAACCACGAGCAGAAGCGCGACCGCAAGTTGCTGCTGACGAAACGCGAAATCAACAAACTGCAGAGTGCAACGAAGCAGACAGGCTACACGATAGTGCCCCTGCTGGTGTTTCTCGATGAGAAAGGCCGCGCCAAGATGGACATTGCGCTGTGTAAGGGTAAGAAAGCCTTCGACAAGCGTCAGACGCTGAAGGAGAAGGAAGACAGGCGCGAGATGGACCGTGCCATGAAAGTGTGGAAATGACTAGACTACAAGATATTATCAAGGAACGTATCTTGGTGCTTGACGGTGCCATGGGTACGATGGTGCAGACGTACGGCCTGTCGGAAGCCGACTTCTGGCGCGACGACCTGCGTGACGAACTTGGCAGCCTGAAGCAGGTACAGATGAAGGGTAACAACGACGTGCTGTGCCTGACGCGCCCGGATGTCGTCGCCGACATCCACCGTCGCTACCTCAAGGCGGGTGCCGACATCATCGAGACCAATACGTTCAGCGCCCAGCGCATATCGCAGGCCGACTACAACCTGGAGCAACACGCCCGTGAGATGGCCTTGGAGGGTGCCCGGCTGGCCCGCCAGTGTGCCGACGCGTTCTCTTCGCCGGAAAAGCCGCGATATGTAGCCGGCAGCATCGGCCCTACCAACAAGACGTGCTCAATGTCGCCCGACGTGAGCAATCCCGCCCGCCGCGACCTGACCTACAGCCAGCTTTTCGATGCCTATTTGGAGCAGATGGACGCGCTGATAGAGGGTGGGGTGGACGCCCTGCTCATTGAGACCATCTTCGACTCGCTGAACTCGAAGTGTGCCATTGATGCCGCTATGACTGCTATGCAGCGTCGCGGCGTGGAGCTGCCCATTATGTTGAGCGTCACCGTCAGCGACCTGGCGGGCCGGACGTTGAGCGGACAGACGCTGGACGCCTATTTGGCCAGTGTGTCGACATATCCCATATTCTCTATCGGACTGAACTGCTCGTTCGGTGCCCGCCAGATGAAACCGTTCCTCAAGGAACTGGCACGGCGTGCTCCTTATTATATATCGTGCTACCCTAACGCAGGATTGCCCAACCAGATGGGGCTGTATGACGAGACGGCCGAGACGATGGCGCCGCAGATGGGCGAACTCGTTGACGAGGGGCTGGTGAACATCATCGGCGGCTGCTGCGGCACGACCGATGAGTTTATTGCGAAGTACACGGATTTAGTTAGAGGAGAGAGGAGAAAGGAGAGAGGAGAGAGGAGAAAGGAGAGAGGAGAGAGGGTACTTCAAGAATGGAAGAAGCCACACGTGCCGGCTGAAAGACCGCAGGCGCTTTGGCTCTCAGGCTTGGATTTATTAGAGGTAAGTAGTAGTCTCTCTCCTCTCTCCTCTCTCCTCTCTCCTCTTTCCTCATTCACCAACGTCGGCGAACGCTGCAACGTGGCCGGTTCGCGAAAATTCCTGCGACTGATAAAGGAGAAGAATTACGACGAGGCGCTGACCATTGCCCGCAAGCAAGTGGAGGACGGGGCACTGGTCATCGACATTAATATGGACGACGGACTGTTGGATGCCCGTCAGGAGATGGTGACCTTCCTCAACCTGATAGCCTCGGAGCCCGACATCGCCCGAGTGCCGGTGATGATTGACTCATCGAAATGGGACGTCATCGTGGCCGGTCTGCAGTGCGTGCAGGGCAAGAGCATCGTCAACAGCATCTCGCTGAAGGAGGGCGAAGAGACGTTCCTCAGTCACGCCCGCGACTGCATGCGCTATGGTGCCGCCGTCGTGGTGATGTGCTTCGACGAACAGGGACAGGCAACCACCTACGAGCGTCGTATTGAGATTGCCGAACGTGCATATCGTCTTCTGACACAGCGTGTTGGCATGAATCCGTTCGACATTATCTTTGACCCTAACGTACTGGCTATTGCCACAGGTATGGAGGAGCACGACGCCTACGCGTTGGACTTCATCCGTGCTACGGGGTGGATTCGTCAGCACCTGCCGGGAGCGCATATCAGCGGCGGTGTCAGCAACCTGTCGTTCTCGTTCCGGGGCAATAACTATATTCGCGAGGCGATGCACGCCGTGTTCCTCTATCACGCCATTCAGCAGGGCATGGACTTCGGCATCGTGAACCCCGCCACGAAGGTGACCTATAGCGATATTCCACAGGAGCAGCTTGAGGTAATTGA
Organism: uncultured Prevotellaceae bacterium; assembly: GCA_900316475.1. GTDB lineage: Bacteria > Bacteroidota > Bacteroidia > Bacteroidales > Bacteroidaceae > Prevotella. Next base: position 99,251 of record ONDA01000006.1, on the reverse strand, counting down.
GGATGTGGTGCTGAACCGTAAGAAGGGAGCGGCAGACAGGCTGATAGAACTGGCGGAGGAGATTTCGAAGTGTGAGATACGCGATGCGAGGAGCGAGAATCGTTCAAATGCAGATGCAAATCTCGTACCTCGTACCTCGAACCTCGCACCTCGAAAAAACCTTGAGGACCGCCTTTGCGAAGCTCTTGTCAAAGGCATCGGCGACCACTTGGAAGCCGACCTGAAGGAAGCCCTTGAGAAATACCCGCGTGCCGTTGACATCATCGAGGGACCGCTGATGGCAGGTATGAACCGCGTCGGCCAGCTCTTTGGCGAGGGCAAGATGTTTCTGCCCCAGGTTGTGAAGACGGCTCGCACCATGAAGCAGGCCGTCACTATCCTGCAGCCTTACATCGAAGCCGGTAAGTCGGGAGAGTCAACGAAGGCCGGGAAGATTCTTCTGGCCACCGTCAAAGGCGACGTCCACGACATCGGCAAGAACATTGTCAGCGTCGTGATGGCCTGCAACGGCTATGAGGTCATCGATATGGGCGTAATGGTGCCTGCCGAGCAGATTGTGCGCAAGGCTCAGGAAGAGCACGTCGACATGATTGGTCTGTCGGGACTGATAACACCAAGTCTGGAGGAGATGGTCAACGTGGCGCGCGAACTGCAGCGTGCCGGCCTTAGCATACCCATCATGATAGGCGGCGCCACAACCAGCGAACTGCACGTGGCACTAAAGATAGCCCCCGTCTACGGCGGTCCTGTGGTCTGGATGAAAGACGCTTCGCAGAATGCACTTGTCGCTGCCCGTCTGATGAACGAGGAGCAGGCCGTGGAGCAGGAACTGCAAGCGAAATACGAACATATACGGCAGGACTATCAGCAGCAGGGACAGCAGCAGATAGTGTCGATTGAGGAGGCTCGTAGAAACAAACCAAACCTATTCTGAAACATCAATGATCAAGAACATCATATTCGACCTTGGAGGCGTGATTATCACGCTCGACCAGCCCGAAGCCATCAGACGCTTCCAGCAGTTGGGTATTGCTGATGCCGACCAACGACTAAATGCCTATACGCAAGGCGGTATCTTCGGACTGTTAGAGGAAGGCAAGATTTCTGCAGAGGACTTCCGCACAGAAGCCAGCCAGCTCGCCGGTCGTGAACTGACGTATAACGACTGTCTCCATGCGTGGTTAGGCTATGCCAAGGAGGTGCCCCAGCGTAACCTCGACGTCTTGCGGAAACTGCGTCAAGAGGGCTACCGCCTCATACTGCTGTCGAACACCAATCCCTATATGATGTCGTGGGTACGGTCGACGGCGTTCGACGGCCACGGGCATGCCATTGACGACTATTTGGACGCCATCTATTGCAGTTACCAGGTGGGGGTGATGAAACCCTCTACAGATTTCTTCCACCACGTGTTGGTGACAGAGAAGGTGATGGCCGCAGAGACGCTCTTTGTCGATGACGGCGCGCGTAACGTGGCCGTCGCCAGCCAGATGGGTATGCGCACCTTCTGTCCGGAGAATGGTGCTGACTGGACAACGAAAATTTACGAATATCTCAGATAATCATGAAGAAACTTTTAGTATTGATTTCTATGATGGCTATTGCCACTATGGCGATGGCACAGCAGAAGCGCGAAATGCGGGGCGCTTGGATACAATGTGTGAACGGACAGTTCCTGGGTATGGGGACGGTGAAGATGCAGCAGACGCTGAACTACCAGTTGGACGAGTTGCAGAAAGACGGCGTCAACGTCGTCATCTTTCAGGTACGTCCAGAGTGCGACGCTCTCTATGAGAGTCGCATCGAGCCGTGGAGCCGCTTCCTGACAGGTCAGCAGGGCAAGGCACCATCGCCTTATTGGGATCCCCTGTCGTGGATGATTGACCAGTGCCACAAGCGCGGCATGGAGCTACACGCCTGGATAAACCCCTATCGGGCACGGACGAAGAACACTACCGTGCTGGCAGCTAACCATATCATGAACCGTAAGCCCCAGAACTGCTTTGAGTACGACGGGCTGACCATCTTGAATCCCGGCATTGCCGAAAACCGCGACTACATCTGCGAAGTGGCTCGCGACATCGTGACCCGCTACGACGTCGACGGCATCCACATGGACGACTATTTCTATCCGTACCCTGCTGCCGGACAGTCGATTCCCGACGACTGGCAGTACCGCCAGAACAGCTACGGCATACGTGACCGCGGCGACTGGCGCCGTCACAATGTCAACCTCTTTATCGAGCAGTTCTACAAGACCGTTCACATGGCTAAGCCCTGGGTGAAGGTGGGCATCTCGCCCTTCGGCATCTACCGCAATAAGCGTTCGAGCAGTATAGGCAGTAATACCAATGGGCTACAGAACTACGACGACCTCTATGCCGACGTCTTGCTATGGGTGAATAAGGGCTGGCTCGACTACTGCGTGCCCCAGATTTACTGGGAGATAGGCAACAAGGCCGCCGACTACGATACGCTGATACGCTGGTGGAGTCAGTATGCCGCCAAGCGTCCGCTCATCATTGGCGAGGATGTGGAGCGTACCGTGAAATACGCCGACCCGCAGAATCCTCAGCAGCACCAGCTGCCCGCCAAGATGCGCCTGCACCAGCAGTTGCCTGCCGTCAAAGGGACGGTGCTGTGGTATGCCAAGGCGGCTGTCGACAACGTGGGCAATTACGGCATGACGCTTCGTAACTACTATTGGCGTAAACCAGCCCTGCAGCCCGACATGAGCTTTATCGATAAGAAAACCACGCGCAAGGTGCGTCACCTGAAACCCGTATGGACGGGCAAGGACTACGTGCTCTTCTGGACGGCTCCGAAAGGCAAGAACTGGCAGAATACGGCCACCCGATACGTAGTATACCGCTTTGCCAAAGGTGAAAAGGTGAACACCGACGATGCTTCGAAGATTGTCACCATCACGACGAACAACTTCTGCCTCTTGCCTTACAAAAACGGTATGCAGAAGTACACTTATGTGGTGACAGCCCTGAACAGGCTGCAGAACGAATCAAAGCCAAGAAAAAAGACTGTTAAACTCTGATGAAACTGCGATTTACAATACAATACGGCACACAGTGGGGCGAGTCGATTCACGTCGTGCTTCACTTCTATAGTCAGGACGGCACAGTCAGGACGTCCAACTTGTTGATGCAGACACAGGACGGTATAAACTGGACTCAGGAAACTGCTGTCGTAGAAAGTAGGCAGCACCCCGTCAGCTCTGTCTCTTACGCTTACCAGGTGGAGGATGGCGACGGACGCGTGCTGCGGCGTGAGTGGTCGCAGGTGCCGCGTACTTACTGGTTTGACTCTTCTAAGAACTATACGTTCAACGACCAGTGGCGCGACCTGCCCCTGTGTGCACATCTCTATACCAATGCCTATCTGACCACGAAACACGCGCAGCATGGCGAGACGGCAGAGGCCCGTCGCGTGCCGTTCTATCGTAAGACAGCACTCTTCCGCGTTTCGGCTCCACAGTTGGAGGAAGGCCAGTCGCTGGCCATCTTGGGCAGCCATCCGATGATGGGCAGCTGGAGTCCCGTCCGTTATCTGTCGATGGAGTATATCGGACAGCAGAACTGGCTCCTGTCTGTCAATATGGATGCTATCAGTCTGCCCATAGAATACAAGTACGTCGTTGTCGACAGCAAGACCCATGAACTCGTAGCATGGGAGGAGGGCGACAACCGTCTGCTCACGGAAGAGATTGCCGACGGCGAGGTGCGCGTGCTCTATGGCGACCTGCTGCACCTGAAGGAGAAGACGTGGCGGGCTGCCGGTGTGGTCATCCCCGTGTTCTCGCTCCGCAGCGAGCATTCCTACGGCGTGGGCGACTTCGGCGACCTGCGACGGATGGTCGACTGGGCGGTGACGACGGGTATGAAGGTTATCCAACTGTTGCCCGTCAACGACACCACGACCGACGGACGCTGGCATGACTCCTATCCCTATAACATCACGTCGTGCTTCGCCCTGCATCCGCATTACATGGACTTGGAACAGCTGGGCGAGCTGAAGAGCAAGTCGAAAATGACGGCCTATCGCCGTCAGCAACGCGAGTTGAACGCCCTGCCGCAGAGCGACTACGAGGCTGTCCACCGTGTGAAGACCGACTATATCAACGATATTTTTGCCGAGCGGGGCGAGCAGCTGCTGGCTTCGAAGGAGTTCAAGGCGTGGTTCGACGACAATAAAGACTGGCTCGAACCCTATGCCGCCAAGTCGCCTCTCGTTTACTACACCCAATACAACCTCCACCTGCAGTTGAAGGCTGCTGCCGACTACGCCCGTTCAAAGGGTGTGGTGCTGAAGGGCGACGTGCCCATAGGCGTCAACCGCGACAGCGTGGAGACGAAGATGCATCCCGAACTGTTCCACATGGACTGTCAGACGGGAGCGCCGCCCGATGCTTTCTCGCCCTTGGGTCAGAACTGGGGCTTCCCGACGTATTGCTGGGGCGAGCCGTTGGTGAAGTGGATGAAGAAGCGCTACCATTGGATGGAACAGTACTTCGACGCCGTCCGCATCGACCATGTGCTGGGCTTCTTCCGCATCTGGGAGATTCCCGCCGATGCCGTCTATGGCTTACTTGGCCATTTCTCGCCGGCATTACCGCTGACGGTGGGCGAGATAGAGTATTTCGGTCTGTCCTTCCGCCGCGAGATGTTCACCCGGCCGTTCATCAACGACCGCGTGCTGGAGCGTCTTTTCGGCATGCACGCCCAGTACGTGCGCGACACGTTCCTGACGGCTAAGGCCTACGGGCTTTACGACCTGAAGTCCGACTACGATACGCAACGCAAGGTGATGGACCACTTCGACGGACGTGGCGACGAGAACAGCTTGTGGATTCGCGATGGTTTGTTGAGACTGATTACGGATGTGCTTTTCGTTGAAGACCCGCGCCAGCCGGAGATGTACCATCCGCGTATACTGGCTTGGCAGGAACCGGTCTACGAGGCACTGAGCGGTGAGGAGAAGGATGCCTATATGCGTCTGTATAACAATTATTTCTACCAGCGTCACTCGATGTTCTGGGGTGGGAGAGCTATGCACCGCCTGACCGACACCATCGGCAAGACGCGGATGCTGGTCTGCGCCGAAGATCTCGGTATGCTGCCCGACTGCGTCAGTCCCGTGCTCGATGCGCTGCGCATCCTGACACTTGAGATACAGTCGATGCCTAAGCAGACGGGGTATGAGTTCAGCCATCTTGACGGCAATCCCTACCGTTCGGTCGCCACCTTCGCCACCCACGATATGCCGCCCTTGCGACTGTGGTGGGAGGAAAACCCGGAGCGTACGCAGCGCTACTATGTCACGATGCTGCAGAAGGAAGGGCGCGCCCCCGAGCACCTGCCTGCCCATCTGGCCGAGGAGATTATTGCGCGTCATCTGTATTGTCCGTCGATGCTCTGCCTGCTGTCGCTGCAGGACTGGCTGGCGATGGACGGCGAACTGCGTCGTAAGAACCCGCGTGAAGAGCGCATCAACGTGCCCAGCGACTCGTATAACCGCTGGCAGTACCGTATGCATCTGACTATTGAGCAACTGCTCAACGCAGACCGCTATAATAATAAGGTTCGCACGATGATTACCCGCAGTAAGCGATAGGGCTTACTGCAGGGCTTGTAGGCGGGCAATGTACTTGCCGAGGATGTCGAACTCAAGGTTCACCACCGACCCTACACGGATGTCGCAGAAGTTCGTGTGCTCGAAGGTGTAGGGAATGATGGCCACCTGAAACGAGTCGCGTGTAGGGTTGCACACCGTCAGCGACACGCCGTTGACCGTCACCGAACCTTTGTCGACCGTAAAATAGCCGTTGCGCGCCTTCTCCGCATCGAAGTCATAGCTGAAGGTGAAGTATGTAGAGCCGTCGGCGTCGTCCATCGCCGTGCAGCGTGCCGTCTGGTCGACGTGTCCCTGCACGATGTGGCCGTCCAGCCGTCCGTTCATCAGCATCGACCGCTCCACGTTCACCTTGTCGCCCACCTTGAGCAGTCCCAGGTTCGAGCGGTCGAGCGTCTCCTTCATCGCCGTGACGACGTAGTTGTTGCCGTCGATGGCCACGACGGTTAGGCAGACGCCGTTGTGGGCAACGCTTTGGTCGATACTCAGTTCGCTGACGAATGAGCAGGTCAGCGTGAAGTCAATATTCTCGCGGTCTTTCTTGATGGCTACAACCGTAGCAAACTCTTCGATGATTCCAGAAAACATACTTCTTAATGTTTTATTCAAAAAAAGGGTCGTACCGATGATTTGGTGAAAACTCCAGTTTCACACGATATGGGTGCTCTCCGTCGTTGTAATCCACCGGCTTTTTCAAAGCTCCCCTATACAGGGTAATAACATGGCCCGCCATTGACAAGAGAAGTCAGCCCGAGGTTTTTGTTTAATGTAGAGTATCCCGATCAATCAGGTACGACCCTATATCCCTTTTCCCTATTGTTTTAGTAAGTACTGCTTGAAGTCGGCAAAGTCTTTCGACATTGCCACACTCTGCTTTTCGCCCTCCATAAAGGCACGCAGACGAGCGGGAATCTTAACATCGATGCCCAGGATGTCGTCCACCTTCTCCTTGAACTTCGCCGGATGGGCTGTCTCGCAGAACACACCGACCTCGCCGGGCAGCAAACCGTCGGCAAGCGCCTGATAGCCGCAAGCACCATGGGGGTCGAGCACGTATTTCGTCTCCGCAAAGCACTGGCGCATGGTCTGGCGTATCTGCTCGTCGGTGTACGTGGCACCGCTGATCAGGTTGGTGATGCGGTGGTGCGTGGCCTCGCCCGTCAGCTGGCCGTTCTCGCTGTAGAGGTTAATGATGCGTGCAAAATTCGACGGGTCGCCCACGTCCATAGCGTTGGCCAGCGTCTGCACGCTGGGCTTTGGTTCGTACTTGCCCGTCTGCAGGTATTTGTAGAAGATGTCGTTAGCGTTGTTGGCAGCGATGAAGCGCTTCACGGGCAGACCCATAGCGTGGCCGAAGAGTGCGGCGCAGATGTTGCCGAAGTTGCCCGAGGGTACGCACATCACCAAGTTGTCGGCCAGACCCTGCTGCTTCATGCGGGCGTAGGCGTTGAAATAGTAGAAGGCCTGCGGCAGGAAGCGGGCTACGTTGATACTGTTGGCCGACGTCAGCTTCATGTGCTGGTTCAGCTCCTCGTCCATGAAGGCCGACTTCACCAGTGCCTGACAGTCGTCGAACACACCGTCTACCTCGACAGCCGTGATGTTCTTGCCTAACGTTGTGAACTGGCACTCCTGGATGGGGCTCACCTTGCCCTTAGGATAGAGCACGTAGACGTGGATGCCCTCGACACCGAGGAAACCGTTGGCAACGGCCGAACCCGTGTCGCCGCTGGTGGCTACGAGCACGTTCACCAGTTCCTGTTGTCCCTCCTGCTTGATGAAATACTGCAGCAGTCGCGCCATGAAGCGTGCGCCAACATCCTTGAAGGCGAGGGTGGGGCCGTGGAACAGTTCCAGTGAGTAGATGTTGTCCGTCACCTTGACGACAGGGCAGTCAAACGACAGCGTGTCGTACACCAAGTCCTGCAGGGCGTCGCCGTCGACATCTTCGCCGAAGAAGGCGCTGGCCACGTTGTAGGCAATATCCTGGAACTTCATATCCTGAATGTTGTCGAAGAAAACCTTCGGCAACCTCTTGACCTCTTGCGGCATATAAAGTCCGCGGTCTTCAGCCAGTCCCTTCACTACGGCCTTCTCAAGGTTGGCAATAGGGGCTTTTCCGTTTGTGCTGTAGTACTGCATAATCCTTTGTTTGTTTATTTCTGTTTGCAAAGGTAGTGAAAATAAAGGGCATCGCGGCTTTGTGCCCGTCACATTAACTATTATTTAACACTCTTTTTTTTTACAATGCGAGAATTTTGCGCCGCGATGATTAATGCGAGTATTTCTCTATCAAGCTATTTGCCTGCGGATCGCCGAGCTCCTTAGCGCGTTGCAGGTTCTTCACGCCCTCCGTCTTTTGGCCTTTAAGACACTGCGCAATGCCGAGGAAAAGGTAGCCGTCGCTGTATTCAGGGGCAATGCGGATGCACTCGTTGGCCGTTGCTATGGCCTCATCGTAAAGGCCGACGCGCACCTGTAGCGAGGCTTTTTCGGCATAGTAGAGGTCGTACTCAGGCATCATTTTGATAGCCTGGTCGATGTCGTTGAGGGCTTGCTGGTACAGGCGTCCGCCAACCTCAGTCTGAAAGCGCAGGTAGTAGAAATTGGCATTGACGGTGGTCTGCATTAGCTTCTCGTATTCGTTCAGGTCGGTAGTGGCCAGACGGAATTTCCCCGCATCGAGCAGGGCTTGTGCGCGTACCATCAAGTAGGGTGCGGCTTCCTTCAGATAGGGTTTGCTGAACATAGCCACGCAGCTGTCGAGCAGTGCGAGCCTGCCGACCGTGTCGTTTTGTGCAGCCTTGCAGCGTGAAGCCTCATAAAACAGTCCTGCCGAGCGCAGTTCGCTGCCGGTAATGGTGGCATAGATGTCGCTGGCTTCGGCATATTTCTTCTGAGCGTAGAGAATGATGGCCTGCTGCTGGCGGTAGAGTGGCAGCGGGTTGATGCGCTCAGCCTCGCGAGCCTCTTCCAGTGCTTTGTCCAGCGACCAGCCGTCATAGGCGTCGTTGGGCATGTAAATCTCTTTCTGATAGATGAGTTTCGAGTATGTGAAGTGAGCTTCGTCTTTCCTGTCGGCCACGCGTATAGCCTGTTCCATGTCGCGGGCGGCTTCTGCAAAATGCTTGCCGGCGGTAGCTTTCTCAGCGCGGTAGGTATAGCCGTCAGGGGCATTGGGGAAGCGGGCAATGAAGTCGGCTAACAGCTGGCTGAAGGCGACAGAGTCGAGCGATACCTGTGCCAGATAGAGCGTTAGGACAGCTTGGTCAAGCTCTTTGGGCAGGTCTTTCTTGATAGAGGTGCTACGAAGGGTCTGGTCATTGATGCTCAGACCGTTGATGGCCAGTGAGTCGGCAAAGCGTGCGCTGACGGCATAGCTCAGTGTGTCGTCCTGACGGTAGGGCTGCTGCATCAGTCCGACGACCTCACCAGCCTCATTCAGCAGTGGACAGCTGGCATAGCCCTCGGGCATGTTTAGCGCAATGGTATAGTAGGCGTAATCCTGCCGGAAGTTCTCAGCTTTGCGGATGGTGCCCTGCGGTAGGCTCTTCGTCTCGCGGTAGGGCAGCAGCCATACTGGCGCATCGGTGGCAGCATTGGTGGCGGCAATGGTCAGGGGGACGGTCTTCTTGGCTGTGACGCGGAAACGGGCCACGTCGTAGGTGTCGTTGGCGCCAAGCATGCAGGCCACGGGGAACTCATTGCCCTGAACGTCGATGACAACAGCACTGGCAGCTCCCTTGAATGGTGTGAAACTGCTTACAGCTTCACCCTGACTGCCGGTGAAGAATCCACAGGAACTGGCTAATAGCGAACCCTTGTCGTCGAACGTCTTGAGCATGAAAACCGACTTAGTGGCCTTTTTCACCCACGACGGCTGAGCCATTGACGCGACCGCCCACAGCAGTACACTTATAAATAGGTAGAGTCTTTTCATATCTTTAATAGTTCTTTTGCATTCTGAATAGCGGCGGCTGTCACGTCACTGCCGCTCAACATTTGGGCTATCTCGTTGACACGTTCGTCGGGCGTCAGCTCCTTCATCGTACTCGTCGTGCCGTTCGCGGTCTCGCTCTTGGCCACCTTATAGTGGCTGGTGCCGATGGCAGCAATCTGAGGCAAGTGGGTGATGCTGATGACCTGGCGGTCGTGGCTACCCATCTCCTGCATCAGTTGGGCCATCTGTTCAGCCACGCGTCCGCTGACACCCGTGTCAATCTCATCGAAGATGATTGTCGGCAGCTTCACGGCACCGCTAATCATAACCTTCAGCGACAGCATCACACGGGCAATCTCGCCGCCCGATGCCACCTGGGCTACAGGCTGGAGTGGGGTAGATGTGTTGGCCGAGAAGAGAAATGACACACGGTCGTGGCCGCTTCGCGACAATTCTGTCTGCTCAATATTGATGGCAAAGCGCACGTTGGGCATCCCTAACGGCACGAGTCGCTGTTGCATCTCCTTCTCTATCTGTCGGGCGGCTTTAGTGCGCTGACGGGTCAGGATGTCTGCCTGTTGCTGGCAGGAGGCCTTCAGCTGCTGGCACCTGGTCTCCATTTCCTGTAGGGCCTCATCACTGTTCTCGATGGCAGAGAGCTTCTTGCCGATGTCGTCACGCAGGGTGATAAGTTCTGTGACGCTGTCAGCGTGGTATTTCTTCTGAAGGTCATAGATGCGGTCGAGCCGTGCGTTGACGGCATCCAGTTCGGCAGGGTCGAAGTCGACGTCCTCCAGGTGGCTGCTTACCTCCTGGGCAATGTCTTTTAGTTCGATGTAAGCCGTGTCTATGCGTTCGGCCAGCTCTGTTGCAGCAGGAAACACGCGGCTGATGCCCTTGAGGGCAGTAGCAGCATTGCGTAGCGACGTGACGACACCCGTTTGCTCGGCCTGCAGGGTGTTGTCGGCCTCGTAGAGCGCACTTTTGATGTCTTCGGCGTGGGTCATTGTCTCGCTCCGCTGTTCAAGTTCCTCCTGCTCACCTTCTGCCAGACGGGCATCGCATAGCTCGTTGTACTGGAAACCGAGGAAATCGGCCTGTTGGCGGTTCTGTATGATGCTGTCCTTCAGTTCCTGCAACTGGCGCTTTGCCTCATGGTAGTCATTGAACGACTGGCGGTAGGCTTCCTGTTCGCGGGCATCGTCGGCAATGATGTCTACCACCGACAGCTGGAAGTCCTGTTTATGCAACAGCAGGTTCTGGTGCTGTGAGTGTACGTCTACCAGTTGTTCGCCCAGTTCCTTGAGGGTAGATAGCGGCACAGGGGTGTCGTTGATGAAGGCTCGGCTCTTGCCTGCTGCCGTCAGTTCACGCCGGATGATGGTGTCTTGGGCATCGTATTCGATGTCGTTGTCAGTGAAGAACGTTTCCATCTGGTAGCGCGACAGGTCGAAATGGGCCTCGATGACACACTTGTCGGCTCCCTGCTTGATAGTCTTCGAGTCGGCTCGCTGGCCTAAGAGCAGCCCGATGGCGCCGAGGATGATGCTTTTGCCGGCACCCGTCTCGCCGGTGATGACCGAGAAACCGGGGTGTAATTGGATATCGAGTGTGTCGATGAGTGTAAAGTTCTTGATGTATAGCTGTTTGAGCATAATGTCTTGTTAATGTATTAATGCTTTCTGACACACTTTCAGCGTATCAGTCTGCAAAGGTAACAATAAAAATTCAACTGGCAAATTTTTGGGCACCAAAAAGACTCTAATACAAGAGTAACTTGCTGAGTTTTGCTGTCGCGGTATTAGGTTTTTTATGGAAATCTCACGTTCAAGAAGACAAATAAATTTGTTTTCTCTTCGCTAAATCGAAAATTTGCACTACCTTTGCAGTCGGAAAGTAGTGCTCCGGTCTGTCGCTGGTGTCGTTAGCGGCGCGAGAGGAAAGTCCGGGCAGCGCAGGACACCCCACTTGTGAAAGTGCAAGCTACTGGTGACAGTAGGTGTCGGCAGAAGAGAATGACCGCCCGTAAGGGTAAGGGTGAGAAGGTGGTGTAAGAGACCACCAGGCGGCTGGTGACAGTCGTGCTGTGCCATCTGGGGGCTGCAAGTTCATGTAAACCATCGTCTGAGGGCTGTCCGTCCGAGGGCTTCGGCACACGGTGGAGGGTAGAATGCTTCAGCCGTGGGGTGACTCACGGAGTAGATAAATGACAGACGCTGGCGTTCGCGCCAGAACAGAACCCGGCTTATAGGAGCAGTGCTTTCCTTTTTTAAAAGATGAAAGCGTGAAAGAGTCGTTGCAACGTGTTTGTAAGACGCTCGTACTGACCGTCAAGTTTTTCACGGCCAAGCGGGTGATGGCCAAGGCTTCGGCCTTGACTTACTCGACATTGTTGGCTATCGTGCCTATCCTGGCGGTGGTTTTTGCCATAGCCCGCGGCTTCGGCTTTAATATATATATAGAGGTGTGGTTCCGCGACATTCTGGCATCGCAGCCTCAGGCTGCTGATATCATTATCGAGTGGGTGAACAGCTATCTGGTGCATACGAAGAGTGGTGTGTTCCTCGGTATCGGCTTGGTGTTTATGCTCTACACAGTGCTGATGCTGGTGAACAACATTGAGGAGACGTTCAACGAGATATGGCAGATAAATAGTTCGCGTAGCATCTATCGCTCGTTCACGAACTATCTGGCAGCCTTTTTCCTGTTTCCAATCTTTATTGTCGTGACAACGGGTCTTTCCATTGTGATGACTACCATTGCCAGCAGTATGCCCAACGTGCTGATGTTAGGAACGGTGATGGAGTGGTTGCTTAGCCTGCTGCCCTACGTATTGCTGTCGGCACTGTTCTTCGGACTCTATGTGTCGATGCCTAACACACATGTCGAGTGGCGTTGCGCCATCGTGCCCGGTATCGTTGCCGGTGTGGGAATCCAGTGGTTGCAGCTGTTCTACGTCCACTCACAGATTTGGGTGACGGGCTATAACGCCATCTACGGCTCGTTTGCCGCTCTGCCGCTGTTTATGTTGTGGGTGCAGATTTCGTGGACTATCTGTCTCTTCGGAGCAGAGTTGACTTATACAAATCAGAACCTTAACAGATTGGGAATCAATCTGGAAGACTCAAACATTCATCCTTATATTGAAATGGACAACGATGAGCGTGACAGTCACGCCGTAGAGATGTATGCCGACGGAATTGATGGACTATGAAGAAGGTATGGTTATTTTTATTCTCGACACTGCTGTTGTTGACGGCTTGTTTTAACCGTCGTCCTTCGGCGGCAGAATTACAGGAGAAAATAGACAGCGTCAAAGCCTTGGAAGTGAAACGGCAGTTGCGCATGAAAGGTGTTAACATTGACGATGACGGTGTGTCGCCATTCCGGCTGTTTTATGACAGTCTGCATCTACAGGTCTTGCCCATCAGCTACTCCGAAGACTATGTGACGTCGTTGCCTGATTTCAGGACGGTACCGCCGTCGTTGGTCGTGTACCTGGATTTAGAGGGGAAAGGGTCGCCGAAGGCTATTGCCCTGCCGGAAACACTGAACTCGCGTTTGGTGCTGCTGGCTGCCGACCAGGAAGACGGTGAGTATGAGTTGTGGCTGTATTCTCTTGATGATGACTATATTCCTGTTGACAAGTTGCTGATTTACGAGCCAAGCCGCTATTCGTCGAAAGCGATGAAGAAAGACAATCGCGACGTCTACTTCTCCATTACCAGCTATATGGAAATTAACGTTATGGAATATATTGATGACGACGACTATGAAGGACAGCTAAGTACCTACGTCGTAGACGACAGCCGGCTGTTTGTAGAACTGCCGCACTAATGGCCGGCCGTGTTTAGTCTTTTAAGAGTTTCTGAAAGAAATTGTCCAAATCCTGGTCGAGATCTGCCATCAGTTCCTCGTCAATGATAACGGTATCGTCGTCAACGACGTAAAGCTCAGCAACAGTCTCTTTGTCGTCGTTCTCCAGGACATAGGAAAAAGGCTTCAGCAGTCCGAGATCCTCAGTCACATTCTTCAGCTTCTCAATGCTGCGGCGCAGGATACTTGTTATCTCCTTGTAGAAGTTCTCGTCCTTATTGTCAATCCACTGCTCAACGACGCACCGCGTCACCTCGCTGTCGTCATCGTTATAAATGACCAGCTCGCCCGTTTCCTGGGTGACGCGCAGGTGAATGTCCGTCATTAACGACGGGTTGTCGGAAGCGGGGAATTTCTCGGCCGTCTTACGTAGGATTCTTTCAATCTGCTGAAGAGTTTGTTCGTTTGCTTTCATCGTCTTGTTTGCTTATTTGCCTGCAAAAGTAGCAAAAAGATTTGTATTTGCAAACGATTACGATTTTTTTTTGAAAAAAATACATCTTTGCCGTTCGTAATTCATAAAAATGTTGTATCTTTGCAATGCCAAAAAAACAGCTTTACCAGCTTCATAAGATTAATGAATAATAGAATATGGCATTCGGGCATTGTGGATAGTGTGGTTGATGGATGTGTTACTGTGCGTATCCTTCAGACTTCTGCTTGTGCTGCCTGCAAGGTGGCTAGTCACTGCAATGCATCGGAGTCGAAGGAGAAACTCGTTGATGTCAGATGTAGTGATGCTGCTACCTACAAGCCGGGGCAGCAAGTGACAGTTTCTGCATCCCAAGCCGTAGCCAACCGGGCACTGTTGCTGGGCTTTGGCGTTCCCTTTATGGTGCTGGTGGGCGTTCTCTTTGTGGTGCTGAATCTGACAGGTGACGAGGCCGTAGCCGCCCTTTCGGGGATTGGCGCTCTGGTTCCCTATTTCCTGCTACTTTGGCTGCTGCGCCGCCAGATAGGTCAGCAGGTTTCGTTCGAAATAGAATAAGAATTACTTAAACAAATATTAAAACAAACAATTTATGAATTTTATCTTGATTGCAGTAATTGTCCTTGGAGCCATCGGCTTGATAGCTGCACTGGTGCTGTTTGCCGCCTCCAAGAAATTTGCTGTCTATGAAGACCCCCGCATTGCTCAGGTCAACGAACTCCTGCCTGGTGCAAACTGTGGCGGTTGCGGCTTTGCCGGTTGCGGAGGTATGGCTGACGCTCTTGTCAAGGGTGCTGATGCCGGTTCTCTGGAAGGACTTAGCTGCCCCGTGGGAGGTGCTGATGTCATGGGGCAGGTGGCCGACCTGCTCGGCATGGCTATTGCCAACGGCGAGCCGAAGGTGGCCGTAGTGAGATGTAATGGCACTTGTGAGCATCGTCCCAAGATTGCCGAGTATGCTGGTCTGCGCACATGTGCTGCTATGCACGCCTGCGGCGCCGGTGAGACAGCCTGCGGCTTCGGCTGTTTAGGCTGTGGCGACTGTGTGGAGGCTTGTCAGTTTGACGCCATCCGCATCAACGTCGAGACGGGTATCGCTGAGGTCGACGAGGAGAAGTGTGTTGCCTGTGGCGCTTGTGTGAAAGCTTGTCCGCGAAATATCATTGAGCTCCGTAAGAAAGGACCGAATGGTAGGAGAGTCTACGTGTCGTGTGTCAACAAGGACAAGGGTCCTGCAGCCATGAAGGCTTGTGCCGTCAGCTGTATCGGCTGTGGCAAGTGTGAGAAAGAATGTCCATTCGGTGCCATCACTGTTGAGGCCAATCTGGCTTACATCGACCCGGAGAAGTGCCGTTTGTGCCGCAAGTGTGTGGTCGTATGTCCGAAGAAGGCCATCCGCGACGTGAACTTCCCCACACCGCCGCCAGCTCCTAAGCCCAAAGAGCCTGTTGCTCCGAAGCCCGTTGAGACTCCGAAGCCTGTCGAAGCTCCGAAGCCCGTTGAGACTCCGAAGCCCGTTGAGACTCCGAAGCCTGTCGAAGCTCCGAAGCCTGTCGAAACTCCGAAGCCTGCTCCCAAGAAGGTGTTTCGTGGAGCAATGCTTGATACAGACTCAAGTATTTCCATCAAATAAGAAAGGAGACGATAGATTATGAATATCAGAACATTTAGTATAGGTGGAATACACCCCGAAGAGAACAAACTGACCCACGAGGCGGCAACCAAAGTGGCTGCTCTGCCGAAGCAGGCGATCTTCCCGTTGAGTCAGCATATTGGTGCCCCTACGAAGCCCGTTGTCCAAAAGGGCGACAAGGTGAAAGTTGGCACGATGATAGCCGAGGCTGGCGGTTTTGTGTCGGCTCCGATTTTCTCCAGCGTTAGTGGTACGGTCTTTAAGATTGATACCGCTATTGATGCTACTGGTTACCGCAAGCCCGTTATTATTATTAATGTGGAAGGCGACGAGTGGGAAGAGAGTATCGACCGCTCTGACAAGCTGGAGTTGGTGAAAGATCATCCCGAGCTGACACCAGAGGAGATTGTCAACCGCGTGAAGGCTGCTGGTGTCGTCGGTATGGGTGGCGCCTGTTTCCCCACTTTCATCAAACTGACTCCGCCGCCAACGGCTAAGGCCGAGTGCGTGATCATTAACGCCGTAGAGTGTGAGCCTTACATCACAGCCGACTTCCGTCTGATGATGGAGAAGGCCGACCAGATACTCGTCGGACTGGAGCTGCTGATGAAGGCTGCCAAGGTGACGAAGGGCTACATAGGTATCGAGACCAACAAGATGCCCGCTATCGAACTGCTCACGAAGAAGTGTGCTGAAGCATTCTCCGCTTCGGAATATACCGTCGAGGTAGTGCCTTTGAAGCAACGCTATCCGCAGGGCGGCGAGAAACAGCTTGTCGACGCAGTTATCGGTCGTCAGGTGCCTGCGCCTCCTGCTATTCCTGTCAACGTGGGTGCTATCGTTCAGAACGTGGGTACTGCCTTTGCCGTCTACGAGGCCGTGATGAAGCACAAGCCCCTGTTCGAGCGCTATACGACGGTTACGGGTAAGCGTCTGCAGAGTCCCGGTAACTTCCTCGTCCGTATGGGTACGCCGATGAAGGACCTGATTGACGCCTGCGGCGGTATGCCCGAGGGCGACAACAAGCTGTTGGCTGGTGGTCCGATGATGGGTAAGGCGCTGACCAGCGTCGAGGTGCCTATCTGTAAGGGAACTAACTCCGTGACGATTATCAGCGACGACGAGGCCCGCCGCAAGGAGCCCCAGCCCTGTATCCGTTGTGCCAAGTGTGTCGGCGCCTGTCCGATGGGACTGGAGCCGTATCTGTTGGCCAAGCTGTCGGAGGTGAAGAATTGGGAGCGTGCTGAGCGCGAGGATATCGTCAGCTGTATTGAGTGCGGCTCGTGCCAGTTTACCTGTCCCGCCCACCGTCCGCTGCTCGACAACATCCGTCAAGGTAAATCAACAGTCATGGGTATCATCCGTGCCCGTAATGCTAAAAAGTAAACATCACTATGGGAAAATTAATAGTATCATTATCGCCACACGCACACGGAACAGATACCGTAGAGCGCAACATGTACGGCGTCATCATCGCCCTGCTGCCTGCGCTGCTCGTGTCGTTCTACTTCTTCGGGCTTGGATCTGTTGTCGTTCTGGCAACGAGTGTGGCTGCCTGCGTCCTGTTAGAGTGGGCTATCAATAAATTCATGCTGAAGAATCCGCGCAACACCGTGCTTGACGGTTCGGCCATCCTCACGGGTCTGTTGCTTGGCTTTAACCTGCCGTCGAACCTGCCGATATGGATCATCGTGATTGGTGCCATCTTTGCTATCGGCTTTGCCAAAATGCCGTTCGGCGGATTGGGCAATAATCTCTTTAACCCCGCACTCGTCGGTCGTGCTGCCCTGTTGGTGGCCTTCCCCGCTCAGATGACGACGTGGCCAAAGGTCGGTCAGCTCGGCAGCTATCTTGATGCTGAGACAGGTGCTACACCGCTGTCTATCATGAAGGATGCCATTAAGACCGGCGACGCTTCGGTACTCGACCAGCTGCCTTCGTCGCTCGACCTCTTCTTGGGCAATCATCCTGACGGAGCCGGCGCTATGGGTGAGATCTGTGCGCTGGCCCTGCTGCTCGGCCTGGCCTATATGCTGTGGAAGAAGATCATCACGTGGCACATACCCGTTTCGATTATCGGCACGGTCTTCGTTCTTGCAGGACTGCTGCATCTCGCTAATCCCGCTTACGCCGACCCGTTTGCCGTCATCTGCTCGGGTGGTCTGATGCTGGGCGCCATCTTCATGGCTACCGACTATGTCACCTCGCCCATGACCGCCAAGGGACAGCTCATCTATGGCGTCTGCATCGGCCTGCTGACTGTTGTCATCCGTAACTGGGGTGCCTATCCTGAGGGAATGTCGTTCGCTATCCTCATTATGAACGCCTTTACACCTCTTATTAATAATTATGTCAAACCCAAGCGCTTCGGCGAAGTGCCTGCAAAACAGTAAGAAGCTATGAAGAAACTTGAATCAACGCTTACGAACATGGTGCTGGTACTCACATCAGTCGCCGTCATCATGGGTGGTATCCTGGCCCTCGTGAACCATCTGACCGAGGGACCTATCAGCGAGGTCAACAAGAAGAAGACCGACGACGGCATTAAGGCCGTTATGGTGTGCGACAACTTGGTTGTTGCGCAGACAGATACTGTGAAGCAGGATATTAACGGAAAGGAATATACCTATATCATTTATCAGGTGAAGGACGCTCAGGGCAAGGATCTGGGTGCTGCTGTCGAGAGCACCACGATGGGCTTTGGTGGCGACCTGAAGGTGATGGTCGGTTTCGCCCCCGAAGGAACTATTTTAGGCTACACGCTCTTGGCGCATACCGAAACACCGGGACTGGGAGCCAAGGCCGACAAGTGGTTCCAGAAAGGCGAGAAGGGCGACATCGTCGGTAAGTCGCCTGCCGAGCCGCTGACGGTCTCGAAGGACGGCGGTCAGGTGGATGCCATCACGGCTTCTACCATTACCAGTCGCGCCTTCCTGCTCGCTGTGAACAATGCTTATAACGCTTACAAAGCAACGCCTGTTGATGCAGAAACCGGTGCCACTAAGCAAATTGAAAATTGAAGATTGAAAATTGAAGATTATGAACTATATAAGCATTATCAAGAATGGCATCGTGAAGGAGAACCCCACGTTCGTCCTGATGCTCGGTATGTGTCCCACGCTGGCCACAACCACCTCGGCCATGAACGGTATGTCGATGGGACTGGCTACGATGGCGGTGCTCATCTGTACCAACTTCGTCATCTCGTGCTTGAAGTCCGTCACCCCCGACAAGGTGCGCATCCCTGTGTTTATTGTCGTCATTGCCGCTTTCGTCACTATCCTGCAGTTAGTTATCAAGGCTTTTCTGCCCGATATTGATGCTGCGCTCGGACTCTTTATTCCGCTGATTGTGGTCAACTGCGTCATCCTCGGACGTGCTGAGGCTTTTGCCGCGAAGCAGTCGCCCGTAGCCTCGCTGTTCGACGGTATTGGTATTGGTTTGGGTTTCACGCTCGGCCTGACGCTGCTCGGCATCTGCCGCGAGCTGCTCGGCTCTGGCTCCATCTTCGGACTGACGCTGCTGCCCGAGACTTACAACATCCTGCTCTTCGTGCTGCCTCCGGGTGCATTCATCACCCTTGGCTTCCTTATTGCGATTGTGAATAAACTGCGCAATGCTTAATGTTTAATGTTTATTCTTTAATGTATAATCATGGAATACATACTGATTTTCATTAGCGCCATCTTTGTGAACAACATCGTGTTGTCACAGTTCCTCGGTATCTGTCCGTTCCTCGGCGTTTCAAAGAAGATAGATACATCATTAGGTATGTCGGCAGCTGTCGCCTTCGTGCTGACGCTGGCTACTATCGTCACCTACTTGGTGCAGAAGTTCGTGCTCGACCCCTTCAACCTGCAGTATCTGCAGACGATTGCCTTCATCCTCGTCATCGCCTCGCTGGTGCAGATGGTTGAGATTGTGCTCAAGAAGGTGTCGCCCGCACTCTATCAGGCATTAGGCATCTTCCTGCCCCTGATTACCACCAACTGCGCCGTACTGGGTGTCGCCATCCTGGTTATCCAGAAAGACTACTCGCTCTTAGAGTCGGTCGTCTACGCCTTCTCTACGGCTATTGGCTTCGGTCTGGCCCTGACGGTTTTCGCCGGTATGCGTGAGCAGTTGGAGTTGGTAAAGATTCCCAAAGGCATGCAGGGTATGGCTATCGTCATGCTCTCCGCAGGTCTCTTGAGCCTCGCCTTTATGGGCTTCTCAGGTGTTGACGGCGGTCTGAAGGTGCTTTTCGGTCTTGACTGATACCTACTTCTGATTACCTTTTCCTGACGCGCTAATGTGGCGCAATACCTAAACCCCCGATTTTAGGTATTGCGTCACATTTTTTTCGCCGTACCTTTGCACCCGAATTTGAAAAGTAAAGCGGAGCACGGGGTCGGTTCTACTGATCATTTAGGTTCGCTCATCATGAAGTTCTACGACGAATATGCCCAGGAAATACGCCGCCACATGAAGTACGAGGAGAAAACGCTCTTCCCCGACCGCCTGTGCATCTCTGTCAATACGGTCATCACCCATCGTCGCAACATTGCCCGCAAGCTCCAGATACATTCACCCGCAGGTCTCACCATCTATGCCATCGTCAACGGCCTCGTCGATATTTCGAGCGTCAAACTGTAGCGAATGTCGGATAGACTGCTGACGCGCCAGGGAGTTGCACCGGAGTTTGGGCGCACTTGTAGATGTTAGCGACAGCCACGTGTTAGATGGTCGGAGTGCCGAATGGCGGTGCAAAGATACGGCGAAAGATCGGACGGTGCAAGAGCTTTGTGGAGGCTGGTGGAATCCTAAATTGTCAAGTGGCTGATCGTCAGTGCTGTATAGGCCGTTCTGATGCCTATTGTCCCTTGACGTCTTTCGTCCTTCGCGTTTCTCGCCTTTCGCTCCTTGCGTGCGTGTGCACACGCTTCAGCCGAAATGGCGAAAGTTGGTGACACCTCTTACACCAGCCTTGATTATCAGACACTTGCAGCGGTGGACGGTCGCACCAAGTGCCCACACCAATGGTCGCACCAAGTGTCGCACCAAACCTTTCTGCCAATGTTTCACGCCAAAAGCTAAAAACGTACAAACCTCTCATAAAAATTTCACGGCCTCTCATAAAATTCTCACGGCCGCTCGTAAATGTTTCACGGCCCGCCGTTACTTCCTGGTGTTACCTTTGGTGCGACTATAGGTGTTACTTACCTCAGAAAAATAGATCCTGATTTTCAGATAGTTAAGTGCCAGGTGTAAGAGGTGTCACCTATCGTTTCTATAAAAGTACGTGAGGGCCATTTTCCACTTAATTACTTTGACTCATTGTTAAATAAATGACTGAAATCGATATTTTTCGGGCAAACAGAGTTGAATATCAGAAATAAATGTTACCTTTGCAGCCAAAGGCTGCGCCCACAGGGGATTCGGATCACGGGGTCGGTTCTACTGATCATTTATTTCAAATAGCAAAATAAATTTTTCAATTTTGCCGTCAGAACAAGGCGATTATCGGCGTAACCCACTTTTTATTGTTTTTTTTCGGCCTAAAAGAGTAGCACTTTCTCAAATAATTTGTAACTTTGCAGGCAAGTATCGGCCAATCGTCGTAAACGACGCTTGCCATCGGCAAGAAATCGTTCATTAGAACGCAGGCTTGCCAAGCATCCATCTCTGAGCGCAGAGTGCCGGTATGATTTTTGTGGGTAAAACAATACAGCATTAATGTTGTTGGAAATATCTGGGAACGTGAGAAATTCATAGATATTCATATAGTCGACGACAAGTTAATGCCTATGCGATAGCGTAGGCACGACTTATCTGACTATATAGGCAATCTCACGGCCTCCAGATATGGGTAAGGAGCGTTCTACGCTTCTTTCATGTCTGGAGGCTCTGGTTTTGGGAAGCCTATAATCACTCTAATGACAAGTGTGCTGCCTAAAACTATCGTATATGAACCAAAGTCAATACAACCAACTGTTCTCGTTCATCTGGAACATTGCTACAGATGTACTTGTGTATGCCTTCGAGAAAGGCGAGTATAAGAAAATCATCATGCCTATGATGGTGCTTCGACGCATTGATGTGCTGTTGGAGCCAACAAAGGAAACGTTGCTTACCATGAAGCAAAAGCTTGATGAGAGCAACATTCAGAATCAGGACCCAATCCTTTACAACGTAACGGGCTATCCATTCTTCAATACGTCGAAGTTTACCATGAAGACGTTGAAGAGCGAAACTGACCCGCTGCGACTGAAGATGAATTTCACAGACTATCTGAATGGCTTCAGCAAGGATGTGCAGGACATTATCGACAAGTTCCATCTGCGCCAGATGGTGGATAACCTCACGGAGGCAGAACGTCTGGGCAGTATCATCGAGAAGTTTACGGATGATAAGATAAACCTGTCTAACAAGCCTGTACTGGACGATGATGGCAATGTACGATTACCAGGACTCGACAACCACACGATGGGAACCATCTTCGAAGAACTGCTTCGCAAGTTCAATGAGGAAAACAACGTGACTGAAGCTGGTGAACACTTTACGCCTCGCGACTATGTGAAGCTGCTGGCCGACCTTGCTGTGCTTCCTATCGCTGATAAGATTACGGATAATACCTATCATATTTACGATGGTGCGTGCGGAACGGGTGGTATCTTGACGATTGCCAAGGATTGTATCATGGAGATTGCCAATGAGCAAGGCAAGCATGTTCAGGTAAACATCTTCGGACAGGAATTACAGCCAGATACTTTTGCCACTTGCAAGGCAGACTTGATGATTTCGGAGAACATCAATTCGTTCCAATATCATCATGGCACTGAACAGCGTGAATATATAGCTTTCGACAGTACCATATCGCGTGATGGTCACCCAGGCGAGACCTACGACTTCTGCATCTCCAATCCTCCCTTTGGCACACCTTGGAAAGAAGACCTCAAAAAGCGTGGTCTTGACGAAAAAGACAAGAAAAAGTTTACGGATAGTCGCTTTACTGTTTTGGATAGCGATGGCAAAGAATTGTCCTTTATCCCCGATATTGGCGATGCGCAGATGATGTTCCTTGCCAACAACCTTTCTCGAATGAGAGAAGATACAGCATTAGGCACTCGTATTGTAGAAGTGCATAATGGTTCCTCACTCTTTACAGGCGATGCAGGAAGCGGAGCCAGCAACTTGCGCCAATACATCATAGAGAACGACCTTCTGGAAGCCATCATCGCTATGCCTGAGAAGGACTTCTATAACACAGGTATTGGCACCTTCATTTGGGTTATAACGAACAGGAAAGAGGAGCGTCGAAAAGGCTTTGTGCAGCTCATTGATGCTACAGAGATAAAAACGCCTTTGCGTAAAAACTTAGGCGAGAAGAATTGCGAGACTTCTGATACAGACAGGGAGCAAATCATGAAGCTGTTGATGGACTTTAAAGAGACGCCACAAAGCAAGATATTCCCCAACAACGAGTTTGGTTACTGGAGTGTGAAAGTATATCAACCACAACGTGACGAGCAGGGCAACATCGTCATGAAGAAAGGTGAACCTGTGATAGATAAAAAGAGCAAGGATGTGGAGATTATCCCATTCCGCTATGAAGGAGGCATAGAAGGTTTCTTTGAGAACGAAATCAGGCCTTACTCTCCCGATGCTATCATGGACATGAAGAGTGTCGAGACAGGCTATGAACTTTCATTCACCAAGTATTTCTATAAGCCCAAGCAGTTGCGTACTATCGACGAAATCAGCAAAGATATTCGTGGTATAGAGGAACGCACAGATGGATTGTTGAACGAAATCTTAGGAAAGTAGTATGGAAAGGTATAAAGAATATAAGAAATCAGTTGTGCCTGGAATGAAAGAAATTCCTTCACATTGGAAGGAAATCTTAAACGGATTTCTCTTTAAGGAGAATGTGAGAAAACCTAACGAGAATGATATCCCTTTATCTTTATCTCAAAAAGATGGGTTAATTCCTACCGACCTAATGAAAGAAAGTTCACTTAAGACTTCAACTTATGATAATTGGAAAAAAGTTCTTAAACATGATTTGGTATTGAACCGATTTAAAGCACATCTTGGAGTGCTAATGGCTTCTGATTATGAGGGAATGGTATCTTTCCATTATGGGGTTTATGAACCTCAATTACCTCTTATAACAAAATATTACGAACTGCTATATCATACCGATATTTATAAGGGTATTTATGCTTATTCTTCAAATGGAATGACAGTTGGTTTACAAAATCTATCAAACATTGTTTTCTATAGTATAAAGGGAATTTATCCCCCTCTTGCTGAGCAAGAAAAGATTGTGAGTTATTTGGAGGATAAGACTTCCAAGATAGATGCTTATGTAGCAGACAAGGAGAAAGAGATAGAACTGCTTCAGGAACTGAAACAGAAAACCATTGCCGATGCAGTCACAAAAGGCTTGAATCCTGATGCGAAGATGAAGGATAGTGGCATCTCGTGGATTGGGGAAATACCAGAGCATTGGGAGGTAAAACGAATTGCCAGCCTCTTTACAGGAAAGGTACAGGCAAATACGGATTTCAAATATCACCATGCATTCAAATTCTATTATGGTACACTTGTACCAAAGAATGAAGTTGGAGATGTTGAAGAATACAGAGATACTTATGTGAAGTATTCTATCTTGCAAAAAGACGACATCATGATTAATGGGCTTAATCTTAATTATGACTTCGTTTCCCAGAGAGTTGCCATAGCTCCATCAGATGGTATAATCACATCTGCCTATGTGGTAGCAAGACCAAGAAAAGGCACAAATGCCCAATATTATAACTATCTCTTCAAGACGATGGATAACATGAAACTATTTCATGGTATGGGTACAGGAATAAGACTAACACTTTCTTTTGATGAAATGAAGAAACAGGTAGTTGTCGTTCCACCTCTCGACGAGCAACAAGCCATTGTTGCCTACATCGAAGAGAAGTGTGAAAAGATAGATAAACTTGCTTCTGAGCTACAATCAGAAATAGACTATCTGAAAGAATATAAGCAGCGACTTATTGCCGACTGCGTAACAGGACAAGTAAACGTATCTGGAGTATGAAGAAAACAAGATTATCTGCTCACCCAGTTTTCAATAATAATCCCTTCGATACGGTCAAAGTGCTTAACGTTGTCTGTTACCATTATCAGGCCTTTTGCCTTTGCCGAACTGCCTATAAGCAGGTCAAAGTCCTCCAATTTCTTTCCCAATTTCTTCAGTCTGACTTTCTCCTGACAAAAGACGTCAATAGACTCTGCAAAAGGAACGGTTTTCACTTTCTTCAGGAAGTTATTAACGGCAATCAAATTCTTCTGAGTCTTATTGCTATTATACGCCCCGTAACGCAACTCCATAACTGTAACATCAGAAACAAAGCAGCTTGCCTCTCCACATTGTTTCATGCGTTCAATAATGCCGTATTCATTTCTAAGGGCAAAAATGCAAATATTGGTGTCAAGAAGATAACCTTTCATAATTCGACCTCTTTCATGTGTGCATTCCTGGCTTCACGAATGTCATCAATGATTTCTTCCGTTGGCCTTTCATCTTGCCATTTGCCAGCAAAACTCTCTGTCCAGTCTTCCTCAGTCTTCCGCATGGAAGTGCTGAGCAAGGATATAAGCTCCAGCTTAACATCGTTGCTAAGGTCTTTCAATGTAGCCCAATATCGTGCACTTGTAGGCGACGGGGTTGTCAATGTACTTGTATTCATGTCCTCTATGTTTCTTGGGTGCAAAAATACATATAATAATTGAAACAACAAAATAAATATCGAAAATAATATGCCGACAAATGTAAGTGAAATGAACCTCGAAGATGTGATTCTTGCTTACCTGAGAGATAAGCAGGGATATGAAGAGGGAACGAGCAATGACTATGTAAAAGACTACGCTCTGGATACGGAGCGAGTGAAACGCTTCCTGCTCTCTACTCAGAAGAAGAAAGTGGAGAATACGGCATGCTTTAGTAATGCAATATCGGAACGCAGGTTCTTCACGGAGTTGGCAAAGCAATTGGCTAATCGTGGTGTGACTGATGTGCTGCGCAAGGGCTTTCGCTATATTTCGGAACTCTTCGACATGTACTATCCTCTGCCATCGGAACTGAATCCGACAGCACAGGAGTTGTATAGGAAGAACATCTTCTGCATCACCAAAGAGTTGGCATATAGTAAGGAAAACGACAATCGCATAGACCTGATGGTGTCGTTGAATGGTCTGCCTCTGATTACTATGGAACTGAAGAACCACTATACAGGGCAGACGGTGGAGAATGCCGTGAAGCAATACCAGACAGACCGTGACCCTCGTGACCCCCTGCTGGCACCAAAGCGTTGCGCCGTTCATTTCGCTGTGGATGACGACGACATCAAGATGTGTACCTGGCTGAGTGGCAAAAGTTCGTGGTTCCTGCCATTCAATAAAGGTGTAAACGGTGGCGCTGGCAACCCGGTCAATCCGAATGGTGTGAAGACGGCTTATCTATGGGAAGAGATATTACAGAAGGAGTCGCTAAGTGACATCATCGAGAACTATGCTCAGGTAGTAAAACGATTTGACCCCAAAACGAATACGGAGAAAGTAAGCGTGGTATGGCCTCGCTATCATCAGCTGGATTGTGTTCGCAAATTGTTGGTAGAGACAAAGGCTAAAGGTGTAGGACAGCGATTCTTGATTCAGCACTCGGCAGGTTCTGGAAAGTCGAACTCCATTACGTGGCTGGCCTACCAGTTGGTAGGGCTGCTGGATGGAACGCAAGCGTTGTTGGATAGTGTTATCGTGGTGACAGACCGTGTCAACTTGGATACACAGATACGCAATAACATCGTAGCCTTCAAACGCCTGCAGAACTTGGTGGCTTGGGCAGATAGTGCCCAGTCGTTGAGAGAGCATCTGGAAAGTGGCAAGAAGATTATCATCACCATTGTGCATAAGTTCCCGTTTATCTTGGAGGCCATAGGTACGGAACTAAAGCATAAACGTTTTGGCATCATCATCGACGAGGCTCATTCGAGTCAGAATGGTTCGCTGAGTGCGAAGATGAATATTGCGCTGAGTGGTAATGCCGGTGATGATGAGGAAGATTTGGAAGACCGTCTGACAAAAATCATTGAGGGCAGGGAAATGGTGAAGAATGCCAACTACTACGCATTCACAGCCACGCCTAAGAACAAGACACTACAGATGTTTGGAACGGCCTATCAAAAGCCAGATGGTGAGATAGAGCATCGCCCATTCCACGAATACACCATGAAGCAAGCTATCGAAGAGGGCTTCATCATGGATGTGTTGGCACATTATACCACTTATAACAGTTTCTACAAGATTATTAAGTCTGTAGAAGATGACCCTGAGTTTGACAAAAAACAGGCATCAAAGAAACTGCGTGCCTTTGTGGAATCTCAGCCCGAGACGATACAGCAGAAAGCCAGTATCATCGTGGAGCATTTCCATTCGCGGGTAATTGACAAAGGTAAGGTTGGTGGTCAGGCAAGGGCGATGGTCGTGACAAGTAGCATCTTGCGAGCCATAGAATTCTATGATGAGATAAAGCGCTTATTGGAAGAACGCAAGAGTCCATACAAGGCCATCGTTGCTTTCTCTGGGGCAAAGGAGTATGGAGGAAAGAGCGTCACGGAGGCAGACATCAACGGATTCCCCTCAAAGGATATAGAGGAGAATATGGAGCACGACCCATATCGCATATTGGTGGTGGCTGATAAGTTCCAGACAGGTTATGACCAGCCGCTGCTACATACGATGTATGTGGATAAGGTGCTGACAGATGTGAAAGCCGTTCAGACATTATCGCGCCTGAATCGTTGTCACCCCAAGAAACGCGATACCTTTGTGCTGGATTTCTGTAACGATGCTGACAGCATTCAACGGAGTTTCCAACGTTTCTATAAGACAACCATTCTTTCTAAGGAAACAGACCCCAACAAGCTGAACGACCTCATTGCAGAGGTTGAGGATGCTAATATCTATACGGAAGAGGAGGTCAAAGAACTGAATGAGAAGTATTGGTCAGGGGCTTCAAGAGAGATGATTGATCCCATTATCAATTTGGCTGTTGAGAGGTTCAGGAAGTTGGATGACAATGCGAAGATACTTTGTAAGAGTAGCATGAAGAGCTTCTGCCGCACTTATCCGTTCATAGCCGCAGTAATGCCTTTCAAGAGTATCGAGTGGGAAATGCTGAACACCTATTATTCTCTGTTGGTCACCAAACTGCCAAAGTTGAAGAACGAAGACTTTACGGAAGGTTTGATAGAAGCTATTGACTTTGACCAATATCGCATTATCAAGAATGAAGAACAGAAGATAGAACTGGAGAATAGGAATTCTGAAATTGACCCGATTCCAGTAGGTGGTCCTAAGGCTCCATCACAGCCGGATATGGCTAAACTCAGCGATATCCTGAATGAGTTTAACAGCATTAACTGGCAGAATATCGATTTGGCAAAGAAACAACTCGACGAGTTGCCTGAACGATTGGCTACTGATGCGACCTTTGTTAATGCAGCCAAAAACAGCAATAAAGAAACAGCTATGCAGCAATGTGCCAATTCGCTGATGATGATTGTGGCGCAGATGCTGAGTGAGAATACGGAGTTCTGTAGGAACTATCTCGACAACCCTGATTTCATGAACTTCATCAATTTGCGTGTGTTTGAGACGGTTTATAAAGGTCTTACGTCTAAACTTCGTCATGTGGAGGATGATAGAGAAGTTAGAAACCTGATATTTGATTTGCTGCACATGAATCGTGAAATGAGCGATTTGAGCATTCAGGAAGAAGTCATCAAGAAGTTTGGTGAGCGATATGGAGGCATGACGGTCAACGATTGGCGTCATGTTATCGAGGAATATACTCCAATGATTCGTGCAAACGTGAAAGATCCTGTTTCAGAAGAAAAAGCAAGAACAATCCCGATGAGTTATCCGATGGCAGCAGAAGACGATTCCCCCAGGATGCCATAGAAACAAGTACATAGTTTGTCTTGCCCAGAAAGGATTAAAGTTAGTAAAATAGGATATATATGGGACAAAGAAAACAAATTGATACTGTATAAAGATGAAGAGGGCTGGGTGAGTGTGAACACGCGCTTTGCTGATGAGGATGTGTGGTTGACACAAGCACAGTTGGCTGAGATTTATCAGACTACTCAGCAGAATATCAGTCTGCATCTTCAGGGAATATATGGAGATAATGAATTGGATGACGATGAACGAACTCACAAGAAATACTTATTAGTTCGCCAAGAGGGTAAACGTCAAGTGAATCGCAACATGGATCATTACAACCTCGATATGATTATCGCCTTAGGTTATCGCGTTCAGTCACCCAGAGGGTGCAGGCACTGTGTCGCATCAGGAAGCCATCGAAAAGGCTGAACGGGAGTTTGAGATATACCGTGAACGTGAGATGCGCCTTTTAGAGAGCGACTTCGACAAAGCCATTAAACGACTGAAGGAGAATGCGGATGATGCTATTTCAGGAGATTCTTGAAGACAATGACGAATAGGGTCACGGCGTTCCTCTTATATAGAGCAAACGGAATTACCTGATTCGTTCTTGCGACCTTTCAGTAGCAAGCGCTTTGCGATGACGGAAATACTCAAATAAATTTGGTAATTCGCTCACTTATTCGTACCTTTGCATCAGAAAACCAATAAATACCGTATTAAGATGGAAGTTAAGACTATCGGATTGGCCAGCGACCACGCCGGCTACGCATTGAAAC
The DNA here is from genome assembly GCA_900316475.1 of uncultured Prevotellaceae bacterium. GTDB lineage: Bacteria > Bacteroidota > Bacteroidia > Bacteroidales > Bacteroidaceae > Prevotella. The sequence goes on along the minus strand of ONDA01000006.1, from coordinate 69,966 downwards.
AGTTTGTGAAGAAGTATCTCGAAGAGAAGGGATACGAGTATAAGGACTATGGCACATACACGGAGGACTCGTGCGACTACTCTGACTTCGGCCACGCTCTGGCCCGCGGCATCGAGGCTGGCGAGGTGTTCCCCGGCATTGCTATCTGCGGCTCGGGCGAAGGCATCAACATGACGCTGAACAAGCACCAGTCGATTCGTGCCGGTCTGTGCTGGATTCCCGAGATTGCCCACCTCATCCGCCAGCACAACAATGCTAACGTGCTGGTGATGCCCGGACGGTTTATCGACGAGGAGATGGCCCGCAAGATCATGGACGAATACTTCTCGACGGAGTTTGAGGGCGGACGTCATCAGAAGCGTATCGACAAGATACCCGTATAAATCCCGCTTTGCTCTCGCGCACGTTCATTATTATATTTATATAGCCCCTCTTTTTGGCGAAAACAAACCAAAAGAGGGACTATTTTTTAAATTTTTGAAAAAAAAACGCTGAAAATTTCTATATCTCACTGAAAAACAGTATCTTTGCAGTCCGAAATTGAAAACAGTAAAGATAACAGTCAAAAATTAAAGTATTTTAAAGACATGACAAAGGCAGACATCATCAACAAAATTGCTGACGAGACAGGTATTGCTAAGAAAGATGTAGCAGCAACCGTTGAGGCTTTTATGGAGGAGATTCGTGTGAGCTTGGCGTCAAACAAGGAAAACGTCTACCTCCGGGGCTTTGGTAGCTTTATCGTGAAGCATCGCGCACAAAAGACCGCTCGTAATATTTCCAAGAATACAACGTTGGTTATTGACGCTCACGACTTCCCCGCCTTCAAGCCTGCTAAGAGTTTTATTGCAAAGATGAAGTAAACTGATTTTAAACATTTAAATATTAATTTTTTAGAACTATGCCAAACGGAAAGAAAAAGAAGGGCCACAAGATGGCTACTCACAAGCGCAAGAAGAGACTGCGCAAGAATCGTCATAAGAGCAAGTAAGCTCAACTGACAACATTTGAGAGACGAAGGGAGTGTGGTAGCGATATATCGTGCTACACCCCTTTTGTTAAATCCTAAATCCCAAGTTTTTATTTAAAAAAAATGACAAGTGAGGTAATTATCGATGTACAACCGAAAGACATCTCCATTGCACTATTGGAAGACAAACAGTTGGTGGAATATCAGAATGAGCGGCGCGAAGCCTCTTTTTCGGTTGGCAACATCTATATCGCAAGAGTCCGCAAGCTTATGCCTGGACTTAATGCCTGCTTTGTCGATGTAGGGTATGAGAAAGATGCCTTTCTTCACTACCTTGACTTGGGCACTCAATTTAGCTCTTACGATAAGTATCTGAAACAAGTTCAGAGCGACAGAAAGAAACTTTTTCCTATTCAAAAGGCTACACGGCAACACGAACTGCCGAAGGATGGTAGTGTCCAGAATTCTCTGCAGGTCGGACAGGAAGTGATGGTACAGGTGGTGAAAGAGCCAATATCCACGAAAGGTCCCCGACTGACGTGTGAGTTGAGCTTTGCAGGCCGTTATATCGTACTTATTCCTTTTGGTGACAAGGTAAACGTTTCTACAAAAATCAAGAAAAGCGAGGAACGCAGCCGGTTGAAACAGCTCATCCAAAGCATAAAACCCAAGAATTTCGGTGTTATTGTCCGTACGGTGGCTGAAGGTAAAAGGGCTGCAGAACTGGATCAGGAGATGAAACTCCTGCTCAAGCGCTGGGATGATGCTATTACTAAGGTTCAGAAAACCCAGGACCGGCCACAGTTGATTTACGAGGAGGAAAGCCGTGCAGTAGCATTGCTGCGCGACCTGTTCAATCCCACCTACGATGGTATTCACATTAACGACCAGGCCATCTTTCAGCAAGTGAAAGACTATGTCAGTTTGATAGCACCAGAGAAGCAGGAAATTGTCAAGCATTATACGGGTTCAGTCCCCATTTTCGACAATTTCAATGTCACCAAGCAGTTGAAGTCCGGATTTGGTAAGACTGTCAACTACAAGCGTGGTGCCTATCTCATCATTGAGCATACGGAGGCTATGCATGTCGTCGACGTCAATAGTGGAACTCGCGTTAAGAAAGAAAACGGTCAAGAAGCAAACGCCTTGGAGACAAACCTGGGAGCTGCAGATGAATTGGCACGCCAGCTACGACTGCGTGATATGGGAGGAATCATCGTTGTCGATTTCGTGGATATGAATCTTGCAGAAGACCGCCAGTTGCTCTATGAACGTATGTGCAAGAATATGCAGAAAGACCGTGCCCGCCACAACATCCTTCCCTTGTCTAAGTTCGGGCTTATGCAGATTACGCGTCAACGTGTCCGTCCTGCGATGGATGTCAATGTGGAAGAAGATTGTCCTACTTGTTTTGGTACCGGAAAGATTAAGTCGTCCATACTTTTCACTGATCAGTTAGAGAGCAAGATTGACCGCCTCGTCAATAAAATAGGCATCAGCAAGTTCTACTTGCATGTTCACCCCTATGTAGCGGCCTTTATCAATCAGGGAGTTATCTCGTTGAAGCGCCGCTGGCAAATGAAGTATGGCTTTGGAGTGCATGTCATCCCCTCACAGAAATTGGCATTTCTGCAATATGAGTTTTACGATGCAAAATACCAGTTTATTGATATGAAAGAGGAGATTGAGACAAAAAAGTAAAGGGAACATTAAATTTGTTCCCTTTTTTCTTGCAAATATCAATAGTTTTTTGTTTCTTTGCAACATAATGGGACAAATTTATTCGTTATGGGTGCAGTGAAGTTGTTTTTCTGGTTGTTTCTGTTTCTGGTTTTCTATACCTATATCGGGTATGGAATCCTTCTTTACGTCTTGTTGTTGCTGAAACGCCTTTTCGGAAAGAAACGCCCTGCTCTGACACTGCCCGATGATGAAAACTCGCTACCCAATGTCACCCTCATGATCTGTGCATTTAACGAGGAGGAGGTTATTGAGGAGAAAATGGCAAATATCCGTCAGATAGATTATCCTCGTGATAAATTCTGCATCATGTGGGTAACCGACGGTAGCACAGATAGAACCAACGAACTGCTCAAGGCCTATGATGAAGTGACGCTGGTTTATAGTCCTGAACGTCGGGGTAAGGCAGCAGCTATGCAGCACGGGTTGAAACTGAACAAATCGGAGTATGTTGTCTTTACCGATGCTAATACATTGTTGAACGCTAACTCTATACGTGAAATTGTACGATTGTTTATGGATGAGCGTGTGGGCTGTGTCTCCGGTGAAAAGCGCGTTGCCGCACGGAAGGAAGGCCAAACGGCTTCAGAGGGTGAAAGTCTCTATTGGCGTTATGAAAGTACGCTGAAGCGATGGGACAGCGAACTATATTCGGCTATGGGCGCTGCAGGCGAACTTTTTGCCGTACGCATGTCGAACTATCGTGAAGCCCCCAGCAACGCCTTGCTCGACGACTTTATGATTTCTATGCTAATGGTCAAGGACGGCCACCGCATTGCCTACACGTCAGAAGCCTATGCGGTGGAATACGGTTCAGCCAATATGCATGAAGAATCAAAGCGCAAGCGCCGTATTGCTGCTGGCGGTTTACAGAGCATTTGGTGGTTGCGGGCATTGATGAACCCATTGAAATATCCGGTAGTCAGCTTTCTCTTTGTCAGTCATCGTGTGCTGCGTTGGTCAGTCTCACCGTTTGCATTGCTGGCACTTATACCATTGAACATTGCCCTGATTATGATGGATGGAGGCCTCGTCTATACTGTCATAGGCATTTTGCAGGCTCTTTTCTATCTTGGCGCTTTTATAGGTTGGCTGATGGATAAGATGGGACGCAAGAGCAAACTGTTTTACGTGCTCTATTATTTCTTGTTCATGAACGTAAATGTTTTCCGGGGAATAGGCTATTTGACAACCCATCATACTAGTGGCGCATGGGAAAAAGCAAAAAGAGGGTAAAAAATATATAAAATAATTTGCGGATATGAAAAAAATATGTAATTTTGCATTTTGATAAGGAAAAAGGGTGAAATGAATCAAAACGAAAGAGAAATCCTGATGCAAAAGTTTGCGGACGCTAACAGGAAACTGATGATAGCGAACGAAAAACTTGAAGCAGCCAATTTGAAGCTGAAGGAATATGAGGAGAAGGCAGCCAAAGCTGAGAAAGCCAGCCGCATGAAGTCTCTCTTCTTGGCTAATATGAGCCATGAGATTCGTACTCCTTTGAATGCCATTGAGGGTTTTTCGCGTGTTATAGCTGAGACAGACTCCCCGGAAGAGCGTATGAAATATATGGAGATTATTGAGAGCAACAATAATCGTCTGATGAGCCTTATCAATGAGATACTAGACCTTTCGCGAGTGGAGTCTGGCGAAATTGTCATCAAAAAGTCGCCTGTCCATCTTGAAGCCCTTTGCAACAGTATCAAGCAGCTGTTTAAGTTCCGTTGTCCCGAAACGGTGGTGTTAAAGTGTGTTACCCCCACGATGCCGATAACGATGAATACTGACGAGAACCGACTGACACAGATACTGTCTAATCTTATCAGTAATGCCCTAAAACACACGCCGAAAGGAAGCATTACCTTCGGTTATGAGATTGTCGAAGAAGGTCAGCGCATAGCTTTCTATGTCTCAGATACGGGTTCGGGCATATCGCCAGAATTCATAGATCAGATTTTTGATACCTACGCATCGAAGGATGCTGAACAGCAGAAAGGCTACGGCCTGGGATTGGCTCTCTGCCGTATCATTGTTGAGAAGATGGGTGGACATATCAGCGTTGAGTCAAAAGTCGGTGCCGGCTCGACTTTCACGTTTGTTCTGCCGTTCAGCGGGACTATAGGCGGTATGGCTACAAGCAATCGCACGACATCGACAAATGTTAGGACGCTGCGTGTCAGCAATCGTCCTGACGAGTCGAACTTGAAGACTATTCTTGTTGCTGAAGACGAGGAGAGCAACTTCGAGTTGGTTCGTATTGTGCTGCAGAAGCGTTACCGCTTGCTTCGCGCCCGCAACGGTATTGAGGCCGTCACCATAAACGAAGACGAGCATCCCGACCTGATTCTCATGGACATCCGAATGCCTGAGATGAATGGCCTCGATGCTACCAGGATTATCAAGGAGGTGAATCACGACACACCTGTCGTAGCATTGAGTGCCTATGCTTTCGATGAGAATATACGCGAGGCGCTGGCAGCTGGTTGCGACGAGTTTATGGCTAAGCCGTTCCGTGTTGAGGATTTGATAGAGGTCTGTGCAAAATATACTAAATAACCATTTTTGTTATGGGTAAGTTAGCTGTCTACAAGTATTTTTCGTTTATCTTTCTGATTACGACCTTCCTGATGGCGGGCTTTACCTTTTTCGGCCTGTTCGGAGGTGATGTCCAGCCTGCTGGTAATACCGCTCGGGCGATGTTGGTCTATGTCTTGCCTTTGCTTATTATCTGCGATATTGTGCTGCTTGTCTATTGGCTTGTTCGCCGCCGGTGGCATTGGGCCGTCATACCATTTATAACTGTTCTCTGCTGCATTCCTTATAGTGGTACTCTTTATCAGTTCCGTTCTCTCGATGAAAAAGCAGAGTCAAAGTCAGGCCTGAAGATAGCTACTTACAACGTAGCGCGGTTTAATCGTGAGACGACGGGCTTCATTGCTATGGACATACTTGCTCAGATGAGGAAACAGAGCGTTGATGTCCTTTGTCTACAGGAGTATAATGATGTCAGCGGTAATAAGAAGATATCTGACAGCTATAAGGAGTATTTCCCATATATGGTGAAGGGCAAGAGTGATATGGTGGTGTTTAGCCGCTTTCCCATAGTTTCCACGAAGAACATTGACTTTGATGATACGAATAACAGTGCTATGTGGGCTGACGTAAATGTCAATGGTCAGCTTTTCCGTTTTGTCAATGTTCACCTGGAGACTACCGGTTTCAACCGTACCCTTCATCAGGCTGCAAAGCTTCAAGTTCAGGGTCATGACGTTGAGAGTAACCGTCTGCTCCGTGCTATTTATGGCAAATACACGATGGGTATGATGGTACGTGCCGGACAAGCCGAGAGGATAGTCAATGAATTGCGAATGGATTCTGAAAAAGATTACTCGCTGGTAATCTGTGGCGACTTCAATGATGTGCCTTACTCTTATGTCTATAATACCATGTTGGGCGACCTCGTTGATGGCTTCAAGGAGTGTGGAAGCGGTTGGATGTACACTTTCCGCGGTAGGAAGAGAGTTCGCATTGACTACATCTTCCACGACAAGTCTGTGAGTGGCTTGACCTATTATAAATTAGATTTGAGCTATTCGGATCACTATCCTGTTCTTATGAAGGTTGAGTATTAGGAAACCAGGTTATACAATCTTGAATCTTATTCGGAACGAGTGCTCCATCTCGTCCCAGTTTGTACCTAACATTTCGAAACGTCCAATTTGGCTTGTTGAACGTACGTGTCTGCCAATGCAGGGACAGACGTCGTAGTCGCCGATGCGTACTAAGCGGATGGTGTCTGAGGCAACGTCGGGAAGTCTATCCGTCGAAATGTCTTCAGGCAGTTCGTCACGCGTGACGAAGTCGAACGTCACGGGCAGGTCTTCGTCAATGAGTTCGTTCATACGGCGCTCAATGTCTTTCTCCTGCTGTCTGGTAGGCTTCTGTTCCAGGTGAAAGCTCATTTTGCTTTTCTTCCTTTCGATATGCGCATTATATGACCGTCCACAACCGAAAAGTCTTATCATCGTTTGGTTCAGCAGGTGTTCTGCCGTATGAGCTGGTGGAAACTCCTCCTTGTTGTGCTCGTTTAGGATGTAATTGTCAGCCATATTTCTTGATTTTTGTCTTTATCAGCTGCAAAGTTAATAAAAAGAAATCAGAAAACTACACTTACGTGGAAAAAAATTAGTAACTTTGCAGCTTGAATATGGAAACGAAGCAAATTCACATTATTGACTACAACTATCCGCTACCCGACGAGCGCATAGCTAAATACCCGTTAAAACAGCGCGACCACTCGAAGTTGCTTATATATAATAAAGGTGTAGTGACTGACGACACGTTCTACAACCTGCCGCAGTATCTTCCTGAAGGTGCTCTGATGGTGTTCAACAATACGCGGGTCATCCAGGCGCGTATGCACTTCCGCAAGTCGACGGGCGCATTGATAGAAATCTTCCTGCTGGAACCGTCAGAGCCTGCCGACTATGAGCAGATGTTCCAGACGCGTGAGTGCTGTTCGTGGCTCTGTTTGATAGGCAACCTGAAGAAGTGGAAGGACGGCGCTTTGTCGCGCGAGATTAATGTTCAGGGCAGGGCTGTCAACGTGACGGCCGAGCATCTTGGCGAGCAGGGGACGAGCCATCTGGTAAGATTTGCGTGGGATGGTGACGTGCCGTTTGCCGACATCATCGACGTGATGGGCGAGTTGCCCATTCCGCCTTACCTGAACCGCGAGACGGAAGAGAGCGACAAGACGACCTACCAGACGGTGTACTCCAAAATCAAGGGTAGTGTGGCCGCTCCTACGGCTGGCCTTCACTTCACACCCGCTGTGCTCAGTGCGATAGACGGTCGCGGCATCGACCGCGAAGAGGTGACCCTGCATGTTGGCGCAGGCACCTTCCGCCCCGTGAAGAGTGCCGACATCGGCGGGCATGAGATGCATACAGAGTATATCGCCGTGCGTCGCGAGACGCTTCAGAAGCTGCTCGACCACGACTGCCGCGCCGTTGCCGTAGGTACCACCAGCGTCAGGACGCTTGAGAGCCTCTATTATATGGGACTGAAGACCATCCGTCAGCCTGATATTACTGAGGGACAGTTGCACGTCTGTCAATGGGAACCCTACGAGACGCCGTCAGACCGTCTGGTGAGCACCGCTGAATCGTTGCGCTCGCTGCTGGCCTGGATGGACCGTCATCAGCTGACGGTGCTGCACAGCAGTACGCAAATCATCATTGCCCCAGGCTATGACTACCACATCGTGCGTATGCTCGTCACCAATTTCCACCAGCCGCAGTCTACGCTCCTGCTTTTAGTGAGCGCTTTCGTACACGGCGACTGGCACCGCATCTATGATTACGCCCTTCAGCACGACTTCCGATTCCTCAGTTATGGCGATTCCTCGCTATTAATTCCGTGAAATGATATAAAATTACTTAACGGATAGCTGATATTTGCATTTTTCTTTGTACCTTTGCAAGGTTAAAAACGCGTTAGAGAGGCTGTAAAGTGCCTTAAACGCAAAATTATAATTTTTTATGGATCAAACATTCGACAACGACAGAATTATCAAAATCAACATTGAGGAGGAGATGAAGTCCTCGTACATCGACTATTCGATGTCTGTTATCGTGGCTCGTGCCCTCCCTGATGTTCGCGACGGGTTCAAGCCCGTTCACCGCCGTATTCTCTACGGTATGATGAATATTAACAACGTCTCGACGCAACCTTATAAGAAGTGCGCCCGCGTCGTCGGTGAGGTGCTGGGTAAGTACCACCCCCACGGCGACTCGTCAGTCTACGGCGCTCTTGTCCGTATGGCCCAGAACTGGAATATGCGTTACACGCTGGTTGACGGTCAGGGTAATTTCGGTTCGGTCGACGGTGACTCGCCTGCCGCTATGCGTTATACGGAGTGCCGCCTATCGAAGATGGGTGAGCACATTATGGACGACCTCGACAAGGAGACGGTCGACATGATGAACAACTTCGACGACTCGCTCGTCGAGCCCACCGTTATGCCTACTAAGGTGCCCAACCTGCTGGTGAACGGTGGCAACGGTATTGCCGTCGGTATGGCTACCAACATTCCTACCCACAACCTGGGCGAGGTCATCGATGGCTGCTGTGCCTATATCGACAATCCCGATATCGATACTGAGGGACTGATGAAGTATATTCCCGGTCCCGACTTCCCTACAGGTGCCTACATCTACGGTCTGCAGGGCGTTCGCGACGCATATGAGACCGGTCGCGGCCGCATTGTCATGCGCGCTAAGGCCGAGATTGAGAGCGGCGAGACCCACGACAAGATTGTGGTCACCGAGATTCCCTACGGCGTCAACAAGGCCGACCTTGTGGCTTACATTGCCGAACTGGCCAACCAGCATAAGATTGAGGGCGTGGCCAACGTCAACGACGAGTCGGGCCGTCAGGGTATGCGCATTGTCGTCGACGTGAAGCGTGACGCTAATGCCAACGTGTTGCTCAACAAACTGTTCAAGATGACGGCCCTGCAGAGCTCATTCTCCGTCAATAGCATCGCATTGGTGAAGGGACGTCCCCGTCTGCTGACGCTGAAGGAGTGTGTGAAATACTTCGTCGAGCATCGTCACGACGTGACTATCCGCCGCACGAAGTACGACCTGCGCAAGGCTCAGGAACGTGCACACATCCTGGAAGGCTTGATTATCGCCGTGAACAACATCGACGAGGTGGTACACATCATCCGCAATTCGAAGACCCCGACCGACGCCCAGCGTAATTTGGAGGCTCGCTTCGAACTGGACGAGTTGCAGTCGAAGGCTATCGTCGATATGCGTCTGGCGCAGTTGACAGGTCTGCGTGTCGACCAGCTCCATCAGGAGTACGACGACCTGCAGAAGCTGATAGCCGACTTGCAGGAAATCCTCGACAACCCTGAGCGTTGTAAGGAGGTGATGAAGAACGACCTGTTGGAAGTAAAAGAGAAGTATGGCGACGAGCGCCGTACGGAGATTATCCCCTTCGACCACGAGTTCAACGCCGAAGACTTCTATCCCGATGACCCGGTGGTGATTACCATCTCTCACATGGGCTATATTAAGCGTACGTCGCTCGATGAGTTCCACGCTCAGGGACGTGGCGGTGTAGGCTCAAAGGGTGCCCGTCACCGCGATAACGACTTCACCGAGTACATCTATCCCGCCACAATGCACAACACGCTGCTCTTCTTCACCCAGAAAGGGCGCTGCTACTGGCAGAAGTGTTACGAGATACCCGAAGGCGACAAGAACTCGAAAGGTCGTGCCATTCAGAATATGCTGAACATCGAGTCCGACGACGCCATCAACGCCGTGCTGCGCATCAAGAACTTTGGCGATGAGGAGTTCCTGAAGTCGCATTATGTGGTATTCGCTACCAAGCAGGGTATCATCAAGAAGACCTGTCTCGACCAATATAAGAACGTGCGTGCCGCCGGTGTCCGCGCCATCAACATCAACGAGGGTGACGAAGTGGTAGGCGTTCGCCTGACAAATGGTCACAACGAGCTGCTCCTTGCAAATCGCAATGGTCGTGCCGTCCGCTTCGATGAGGAAGACATCCGCTCTATGGGGCGCGTCTCAACGGGCGTTATCGGTATGCGTACCGACGGTGGCGACGACGAGGTGGTAGGTATGGTATGCGTCAACGACCCGCAGACCGAGACTATTATGGTAGTCTCTGAGAATGGCTATGGCAAGCGTTCTGAGGTAGAGGACTACCGTAAGACCGCCCGCGGCGCAAAGGGTGTGAAGACGCTCAACATCACCGAGAAGACCGGACGCCTGGTAGCCATCAAGGTGGTGACCGACGAGAACGACCTCATGATTATCAACAAGTCGGGCGTACTGATCCGGCTGAAGTGTGCCGATGTCCGCGTTGCCGGACGTGCTACCCAGGGCGTACGCCTGATCAATCTCACCAAGAAGAACGACACTATAGCCAGCGTCTGCAAGGTGATGTCGAATCAGGATGAGGACATCGAGGAGGCCGAGGTCGTCAATGAAGAAGAACAAGATGTTTAACCAATAATTAAAGCTTATGAAAAAATTAGTAATGTTGGCCGCTATGGCCGTTGCTTCAAGCTCAGCCTTCGCTCAGGCTGACGTTGTGAAGAGTGCAAAGAAGCTGTTTGACAAGGGCGAGTTTGCACAGGCTATTGAGGCTGTGAAACCAGCGCTTGAAGCTGGCACCAGCGAGGAGAAGGCTTCTGCTTGGAACCTGCTGAGCCAAATCTACTTCAAGCAGTATTCAGACCAGTCTGAAATCGCCATCAAGAGCGCACTGCCAACAAGTAAGGAGAAGGCCGACTCAGTGGCTATGTACACTAACGCTATTGATGCATGGGAGAGTGCTGTTAAGGCCGACGAGTTCGACCATCAGCCCAACGAGAAGGGTAAGGTGAAGCCAAAGTTCTGTGCTGACACCCAGAACCGTTACAAGACGTTCGGCGTGCTCTTTGCACAGGGCGGACAGTATTTCTATAACCAGAAGAACAATGAGCAGGCCATCCGTCTGTGGAAGGCTTACGTTAACATGCGCGAAACGTCTGTCTATAAGGATATGGCCGAGAAGGACTTCCCCAAGGAACCGTTCTTCAACGACATCGTCTACTACTGCTCGTTCCTCTCTTATCAGATGAAGAACTACAAGGACGCCGAGATTTACGCCCAGAAGCTCCTCGAATGCGACCCCAGCAGAAAGTCTGATGCTGAGAACATCCTGGTCTATGCCAAGCGTGACAACTGCAAGACGGCTGCCGATTCCGCTGAGTTCAAGAAGTTCCTCATGGAGCAGCACAAGGCCGACTTGAGCAACGACCGCTATTTCAACCTGCTGATTGACATGCACCAGCACGATGCTCCAGCCGCTAAGGAAGCGTGGATTGACGAGGAGATAGCTCTTAACCCGCAGAACAAGATGGCTTATGCCCTGAAGGGAGAGGCAAAGATGAATACCGAGAAGTGGGACGAGGCTATCGCAGCTTTCAAGAAGGCTCTTGAGATTGACCCGAACTGGGTGCAGTGCATCTTCAACACCGGCATCTGCTACAACTCAAAGGCCATTGCCCTGAACGACCAGCTGATGGACAAGAAGACGATGGGCCTGTCGAAGGAGAATGCAGAGAAGGTGAAGGTCGTGCTGAGAGATGCCCTTTCCTATATGGAGAAGACGCGCGAGCTGGATCCTAACCAGGAGATGACGCACTGGGCATATCCCCTCTATCGTCTGTACTACTCGCTGGGCAACAAGGAGAAGATGGCTGAGCTTGAGGCTCTCGACCCGTCGCTGAAACAGTAAGACACATCAGTTCCCCGTATGTAAACAGGATTTCCGCCGAACGGCTGGCGGGAATCCTCTTTTTTTATATCATGCGTTGCTTGCTTTTTTGGGGCAATTTATTTGTAAGGCTCGATTTTTCTTCGTAAATTTGCACCTATGAAAGCAGCATTATTTGATTTAGACGGCGTCGTGTTCGATACGGAACCGCAATATACGGAGTTCTGGGGAAGCCAGTGCCGACAGTACCATCCGGAGCATCCCGGACTGGAGCACGAGATTAAAGGTTCGACGTTGACACAGATTTACGACCGCTGGTTCACGGGGCCATTAGAGGCTGAGCGTCCGATTGTAACAGAGCGTCTTAACGCGTTCGAGGCACAGATGACGTTTGAGTACATTGCGGGCTTCGAGGCACTCATTGCCGACCTGCACGCCCACGGTGTGAAGACGGCGGTGGTGACGAGCTCCAATATGCCGAAGATGGAGAGTGTCTATCGTGCCCAGCCGGGCTTCAAGCAGTTGTTTGACGCCATACTGACGAGCGAGGACTTTGAGTTCTCCAAACCGCATCCCGACTGCTACCTGAAAGGTGCAGCGCGCTTCGGGGCTGAGCCTGCAGAGTGCGTCGTCTTTGAGGACAGCTTCAACGGTCTGAAGTCGGGGCGTGCGGCAGGTATGAAGGTTGTCGGTGTGGCTACTACGAACCCGAAGGAGGCTATAGCGCCGCTTTCCGACATACAGATAACCGACTATTTGCATGTTAGTTATCAGTCGCTGTTAAAGTTATTCTAACTTCGAGCCTTCCAGCAGTTTCGGACAGATGTCGGCCAATGCGCACTTCGCACACTTAGGTCGTTGCGACGTGCATACATAGCGGCCGTGCAGCAGCAGCCAGTGGTGAGCCAGCGGTATCTGCTTGTCGGGGATGTTGGCCATCAGTGCCTGTTCCACTTTCAGTGGCGTGTTGTCACGTTTCGACACCAGACCCAGACGATGGCTGACGCGGTAGACGTGGGTGTCGACGGCCATCGTCGAGCGTCCGAAGGCTACAGCCTGAATGACGTTCGCCGTCTTGCGCCCCACGCCGGGCAGCTTGAGGAGTGCGTCCATATCTCCTGGCACCTCGCCCCCGTAACTGCCGACCAGCGTGCGCGCCATCTCCACCAGATGTCGCGCCTTAGCATTAGGATAGGACACGCTCTTGACGTATTCGTACACCTCGTCGGCCTCAGCGGCTGCCATCGACGCAGCATCTGGAAACCGTTCGAAGAGCGCCGGTGTCACCTGGTTCACCCGCTTGTCGGTACATTGCGCACTGAGGATGACGGCCACTAACAGTTGGAACACACTGCCGAACTCCAGCTCTGTCGTCACCTCCGGCATCTGCTCTGCGAAATAGGCCAGCACAGCCCGGTATCGTTCTTTTCGCTTCATAACTACCGTATTTTTCTGCAAATTTAAATAAAAATTTCGAGATTTGAATCCTCTCGAAATAAAAAGTGAGCAGATTGCCTCGAAAAGTTAGAAAATTTTCGTAACTTTGCGGCCGAAAACAAACTACATCTACTGATGAAAACAAAGACTATCTTACTGTTTGCTGCTTGTGTGGCACTATTGTTGCTGGCTACTGCTGCAACAACCGACAAGACGACTACCATCTTTATCATCGGCGACTCAACGGCTGCCAATAAGGATCTTTCCAAAGGAAAGCTGGAGCGCGGGTGGGGTATGGCGCTTCAATGCTTCTTTGACGACAATATCGTGGTAGACAATCATGCTGCCAACGGGCGCACCTCGCTGTCGTTCTTCAAGGAAGGACGCTGGCAGAAGGTGCTTGATAAAATAAAGCCTGGCGATTACGTCATCATACAATTTGGTCATAACGACCAGAAACCGAAGGCAGGCCGTCAGACGTTTCCCGGCTCCACCTTCGACTATATGTTGGCCCGCTATGTCCGCGAAACGCGTGAGCTCGGGGGTATTCCCGTACTGATGAACAGCGTCGTGCGTCGTAACTTCCTGGTCAACGTACCTAAGAACGACGATGACGAAAAGTTGCGCGACCAGACCTTTGCTGACGGTGCTAAGATGGTAGAGGGCGATTCGCTGATAGATACTCACGGACTCTACCGCGTGGCTCCCCGCGACGTTGCCAAACGTATGCACGTCCACTTTGTCGACGCCAACAAGATAACTCACGACCTGGAGCAAGGATTGGGTACCGAGGGGTCGAAGAAGCTCCACATGTGGTTTCTGCCCGGCACTGAGCCTACCGAACCAAGGGGCAAGCAGGACAATACACATTATAGTGTATATGGTGCTCATGTTGTGGCCCGTCTGTTGGCCGATGCCCTATGCGAGGAGATTCCCGTTCTGAAGAAGTACCGCTGCGATGCCGACATCACTGTCGATAGCAAGGGCCGTGGTGAATATATGAATTTGGAGAAAGCCGTCAATGCCGTCAAAGACAGCAAGAAACCCGTGACCATTCAGATTTTAGGTGGTGAATGGCAGAAACCCCAGCTCCCCAAGAAGTCGAAGATACAATTTATTCTGCGCGAAGGTGCAACGTGGAAGTAATTCTCCGTTGAATTAAGCGGAAAAGAAAGCAGGTATGTCTCACGCGAGGCATACCTGCTTTTGTTATAATGGTATAGTACGTTTCCTTACTTGCCGTTCAGGGCGAGGCTCACCTCTACGGCGATAGATACCGTAGCACCCACCATCGGGTTGTTACCGATGCCGAGGAAGCCCATCATCTCAACGTGAGCAGGAACAGAGCTTGAACCAGCGAACTGAGCGTCAGAGTGCATACGGCCCATGGTGTCGGTCATACCGTAAGAAGCGGGACCGGCGGCCATATTGTCCGGGTGCAACGTACGACCCGTACCACCACCAGAGGCTACTGAGAAGTAAGGCTTGCCAGCGAGCACGCGCTCCTTCTTGTAAGTGCCGGCAACGGGATGCTGGAAGCGGGTGGGGTTGGTAGAGTTACCCGTAATGGAGACGTCGACGTTCTCCTTCCACAGGATGGCGACACCCTCGCGGACGTCGTCGGCGCCGTAGCACTTCACCTTGGCACGGGGACCGTCGCTGTACGGCGTCTCCTTGACAACCTTCACCTCACCGGTGTAGTAGTCGAACTGTGTCTGTACGTATGTGAAGCCATTGATACGCGAGATGATCATGGCGGCGTCCTTGCCCAGACCGTTCAGGATGACGCGGAGGGGCTTCTGGCGAACCTTGTTGGCCTTCTCGGCAATCTTGATGGCACCCTCGGCTGCAGCGAACGACTCGTGACCGGCCAGGAAGGCGAAGCACTCCGTCTCCTCGCGCAGCAGACGTGCTGCCAGGTTGCCGTGACCCAGACCCACCTTGCGGTCGTCGGCCACAGAGCCGGGGATACAGAACGACTGCAGGCCGATACCGATGGCCTCGGCAGCGTCGGCGGCATTCTTAACGCCCTTCTTGATAGCGATGGCAGCACCGCAAACGTATGCCCACTTAGCGTTCTCGAAGCAGATGCGCTGTGTGTCCTCACACATCTGGTAGGGGTCTACACCAGCCTTCTCGCAAATCTCGTTAGCCTCTTCGATGCTGTTGATTCCGTTCTCTTTCAGAGCGGCCAATACCTGGTTGATACGACGCTCATAACTTTCGAATGATACTTTTCTAATCATATCTTGTTTCCTCCTTTACTCTTTACGTGGATCAATAGCTTTCACAATACCCTGCTCGGCGGTGGTGCGGCCGTAGCTGCCAGTGAACTGCTTCACGGCTTCGTTGGCGTCCATGCCGTTCTTGATGGCTTCCATCATCTTGCCCAGGTGTACATACTCGTAACCGCAGACCTGATTGTCCTTGTCGAGGAACTGCTTTGTGATGTAGCCCTCGGTCAGCTCCAGATAGCGCGTGCCCTTGGCGACGGTGCCGTAGAGCGTACCCGTCTGAGAGCGTAAACCCTTGCCGAGGTCTTCCAGACCAGCACCGATAACCAGACCACCTTCAGAGAAGGCACTCTGTGTGCGGCCGTAGACAATCTGCAGGAACAGTTCGCGCATAGCGGTGTTGATAGCGTCGCAGACGAGGTCGGTGTTCAGTGCCTCGAGGATGGTCTTGCCGGGCAGAATCTCGCTGGCCATAGCGGCAGAATGGGTCATACCCGTGCAGCCGATGGTCTCTACGAGAGCCTCCTGGATGATACCGTCCTTCACGTTCAGCGACAGCTTGCAGGCACCCTGCTGAGGTGCGCACCAGCCGATACCGTGAGTGTAACCCGAGATGTCTTTGATCTCTTTTGCCTGAATCCATTTACCCTCCTCAGGAATAGGAGCCGGTCCGTGATTGGGACCTTTTGCAACAACGCACATGTTGTTGACTTCGTTAGAATACTGCATATTTAAGAAATAAAAATAAATGATGATTCAAATCACCTGCAAAGGTACTAAATAATACTCAATTTTGGGTAGAAACAACATTTTCTTTAACCTTATTTAATTAAGCTGTCTGCTTCCACTTTGTCAAGCTAAGTGTTCCATTTCGCCGTGCTAAGTGGCCGGGTTAGCCGTGCTAAGTGGCTTCACTCGTTTTTTGACGCTGCAAAGATACAACACAGCCGTTGCGGTTCACGAATACTATCGCCATTTTTTTTCATATCGCCATTTTTTTACAGACCTGTTGCAGTTGTTGCAGTGTTGCAGTTCCCCCGGAGGTATTCCCACACCCCCAAAATAGGTTCTATATTTATATATATATTTATATATATATAAATATAGAGTTTTTTTCTTACACTGTGGAGGACTTTATTTTGAACTGCAACACTGCAACAACTGCAACAGCGCTACTGCTTAATCTGTCTCAAAAAGCAGTTCTTCCTTGTCTGGCGCTTTTTTGATGTGTATGACAGTTCCCGTCTCTATGTCGCCGTTGACGATGCGTTCGCAGACGCCGTCCTCGACATAAGTCTGTATGGCGCGCTTCAGGGGGCGGGCACCAAACTGGACGTCGTAGCCCTTCGTAGCGACAAACTCTTTAGCCTCGTCAGTCATGTCGATGGTGTAACCCAAGTCGCTGATGCGCTTGTAGAGGCTGTTTAACTCGATGTCGATAATACGCTTGATGGCTTCGAGGTCGAGCTGGTCGAAGGTGATGATTTCGTCGAGCCGGTTCAGGAACTCTGGCGAGAACTGCTTCGACAGTGCTTTCTGCACGATACTGCGTGCGTGCTCCTTGTCCTGTTCGTTCAGGGCGAGTCCTGTTCCGTTGTGCGCACTGAAGCCGATGCCGCGTCCGAAGTCCTTCAGCTGGCGCGTGCCGGCGTTCGACGTCATGATGATTACCGTATTGCGGAAGTCAACGAAGCGTCCGTTGCCGTCGGTGAGCCGTCCCTCGTCGAGCACCTGCAGCAGGAGGTTGAACACGTTGGAGTGGGCTTTTTCTATCTCGTCTAACAGGACGATGGAGTAGGGGTGACGGCGCACGCGCTCCGTGAGCTGTCCGCCCTCCTCATAGCCTACATATCCCGGAGGCGCACCAATGAGTCGGCTGGTGTTGAACGACTCCGTGTATTCGCTCATGTCGACGCGGATCAAGGCGTCGGCAGAGCCGAACATGAATTCTGCCAACTTCTTGGCCAGATAGGTCTTACCGACGCCCGTCGGCCCCAGGAACATGAAGGCGCCGATGGGGTGGTTGGGGTCTTTCAGTCCCACGCGGTTGCGCTGGATGGCCCGCACCATCTTGTCGATAGCGCCATCCTGGCCGATGACGGCTCCTTTCAACTCCGTACTCATACCCTTCAGACGGATGCCCTCCTGTTCGGCCATACGCTGTACGGGCACACCCGTCATCATCGAGATGACATCAGCGACTTCCTTCTCAGTGACAATCTGTCGCTCGTCGCCTTCGCCCGTCTGCCACTTCTTGTTCAGCACTTCAAGCTCTTTCTCAAGCTGCGTCTGGCGGTCGCGATAGCTGGCGGCCAGCTCGTAGTTCTGGTTTTTGACGGCACTCTGCTTACGGTCCTTGATGTTGGCAATCTCCTGTTCCTTCTCCGTAATCTCTGGTGGAATCTGTGTGTTGCCGAGATGAACCTTCGACCCCACTTCGTCCATCGCGTCAATAGCTTTGTCGGGCATGAAGCGGTCGTTGACATAGCGGTCTGTCAACTTGACACAGGCCGCCAGCGCGTCGTCGGTATAGCTGACGTGGTGGTGCTGTTCGTAGCGGTCCTTGATGTTATGCAGAATCTGCAGCGTCTCCTCGTTGGTGGTCGGCTCTACCTGCACCTTTTGGAACCTGCGTTCCAGGGCGCCGTCTTTCTCGATGGAGTTGCGGTACTCGTCGAGCGTCGTTGCCCCGATGCACTGCACCGTCCCGCGTGCCAGAGCCGGTTTCATGATGTTGGCGGCATCCATTGAACCTGGGGGCGAGCCGGCGCCGATGATGGTGTGAATCTCGTCGATGAAGACGATGATGTCCGGGTTCTGCTCCAGCTCTTTCATGAGCTGCTTCAGTCGCTCTTCAAATTGTCCGCGATACTTCGTGCCTGCCACAATGGCAGTCATGTCGAGCGTATAAATCTTCTTGCCAAAAAGCATGGGCGACGTGTGGTGCCCGGCTATCATCTGGGCAAGACCCTCGACGATAGCACTCTTGCCCACGCCCGGTTCGCCTATTAATATGGGGTTGTTCTTCTTGCGGCGGCCTAAAATCTCTATGACGCGCTGAATCTCGCGTTCGCGGCCTACGCAGGGGTCGAGCTTGCCTTCAGCGGCAGCCTGCGTCAGATCGGTTCCGAAACTGTCTAATACTGGCGTCTTCGACTTTGTCTTTGCCTGCGCCGTCGTTGTCTGGGCGTTACGTCCTGTCGGTTGGTTGCCGCCCGCTGTCTCTTCCTCCTCAAAATCCTCGTCGGGAAGTCCTATGCCGTCGCTGACGCTGCTTTTCTGGGGAGCGCGCAGCATAGCGAGTGTATCTTCGTAATTCATATCGTTAAATTCTAATACCTGTTTGGCGCCGTTCTGCACCTGGTCATGCAGGATGGCCAGCAGCAGGTGCTGCTCTTCTACGCATTCTGTTCGTTGTACACGTGCCTCAAGCACAGCGAGTTTCAGAATATTGCTCGCCTTTTCGTTTAAGACGAGGTCGCTGGCTTGCACAGGCATTTGTATGTTGTCCTCCCTGACCTTGTTTTCCAGTTCCGTCTTGACAGATTGTATATTCAGGTTCAGCCGGTTGAACACGTTGATAACAGACCCGTCCTTCATTCTGAGCAGCCCGAGCAGCAAATGTTCCGGCCCTACCGACCGGCTGGCTAATCTGGCAGCCTCTTCGCGCGAGAATGCCAGCACCTCTGACACCTTGGGTGAAAACTGACTTGTCATTCTTTCCTTTTTCCTTTCTTGATTCGTGTGCAAAATTACATAATATTTTGCAAACACCGTGCCAAAATGGGTAAAAGTTTTTCGTTTATGTTTCATTAAGGAAAAAGTTTCGGGAAAAAGTATGGCTTTTCAAATTTATTTTGTAATTTTGTAGCCAAATCTAACCTTTTAATTGATTTAAAACACATTTATGAACGACAACAAAGTTATGAACCGCGCAGCCGACAACATCCGTATTCTGGCTGCAGCAATGGTTGAAAAGGCAAAGTCGGGACACCCCGGCGGTGCTATGGGTGGTGCTGACTTTATCAACACGCTTTACTCAGAATTTCTCGTTTACGACCCCGAGAACCCCACTTGGGAGGGTCGCGACCGCTTCTTCCTTGACCCCGGCCACATGGCTCCGATGCTCTATTCACAGCTGGCTCTTATCGGTAAGTACGATCTTGAAGACCTGAAGAACCTGCGTCAGTGGGGCTCGGTGACGCCCGGTCACCCCGAGCGCGAGCTGGCTCGCGGCATTGAGAACACCTCTGGTCCTCTCGGTCAGGGTCACACCTTCGCCGTCGGTGCTGCTATTGCTGCCAAGTTCCTGAAGGCTCGTCTGGGCGACGTTATGAACCAGACCATCTACGCCTACATCTCTGACGGCGGCGTGCAGGAGGAAATTTCGCAGGGCGCCGGCCGTATTGCCGGTAACCTGGGACTCGACAACCTGATTATGTTCTACGACGCCAACGATATCCAGCTGTCTACACGCACCGAGGTCGTCACCTGCGAGGATACGGCCAAGAAGTACGAGGCTTGGGGCTGGTATGTGCAGAAGATTGACGGTAACGACGTCGACCAGATTCGCGAGGCTATCAAGAAAGCCCAGGCCGAGAAGGAGCGTCCCAGCCTGATTATCGGTCATTGCATCATGGGTAAGGGTGCCCGCAAGGCTGACGGCTCAAGCTACGAGTCCAACTGTGCTACGCACGGTGCTCCCCTCGGTGGCGACAATTTCGTCCAGACGATGAAGAACCTCGGCGCCGATCCTGAGAATCCGTTCCAGATATTCCCCGAAGTTAAGGAAATGTACGCGCGTAGAGCTGAGGAGCTGAAGAAGATTGTGGCCGACCGCTATGCTGCAAAGGCCGAGTGGGCAAAGGCCAATCCTGAGAAGGCCGCCCAGCTCGAAGCGTGGTTCAGCGGCAAGGCTCCGAAGATTGACTGGACGAAGGTTGAGCAGAAGGCCGGTTCGGCTACCCGTAGCGCATCGGCTGCCGTTCTCGGTCAGCTGGCTGAGCAGGTGCCCAACATGATTTGCGCTTCTGCCGACCTGTCGAACTCTGACAACACCAACGGCTTCCTGAAGAAGACCAAGGACATTGTGAAGGGCGACTTCAGCGGTGCTTTCTTCGAGGCCGGCGTTGCCGAGCTCACGATGGCTTGCTGCTGCATCGGTATGGCTCTGCACGGTGGTGTCATCCCCGCTTGCGGCACGTTCTTCGTATTCTCCGACTATATGAAGCCCGCCGTCCGTATGGCTGCCCTGATGGAGCTGCCCGTGAAGTTCATCTGGACCCACGACGCCTTCCGCGTTGGCGAGGACGGTCCTACCCACGAGCCCGTTGAGCAGGAGGCACAAATCCGACTGATGGAGAAGCTGAAGAACCATCACGGCAAGAACAGCGTCCTCGTTGTCCGTCCTGCCGATGCTGAGGAAACAACCGTCTGCTGGCGTATGGCTATGGAGAACGTCGACACGCCGACAGCGCTCATCTTCTCGCGTCAGAACATCGAGATGCTGCCCGAGGGCAACGACTATACGCAGGCAACGAAGGGTGCTTACGTCGTCGCCGGTTCTGCCGACGACTACGATGTCATCCTGCTGGCCTCCGGTTCTGAGGTGTCTACCCTTGAGGCTGGTGCCAAGCTGCTGGCTGCCGACGGCATCAAGACCCGCGTGGTGAGCGTTCCCTCTGAGGGCTTGTTCCGCGCGCAGAGCAAGGAGTATCAGCAGAGCGTACTGCCCGCAGGCAAGAAGAAGTTCGGTCTGACCGCCGGTCTGCCCGTCAACCTCGAAGGTCTCGTAGGTGCCGACGGTTGCGTCTGGGGTCTCGAGTCGTTCGGATTCTCTGCTCCTTACAAGGTGCTCGACGAGAAGCTGGGCTTCACTGGCCAGAACGTCTACGAGCAGGTGAAGAAGCTGCTGGCATAAGCTGCCGTCAAGCATAGATGAAAAAAGAAAGGCGTCCGTTGTTTCCAGCGGACGCCTTTTTTGTTTTCTTGTTAGTGACCGTCAGATATTAACAATCACTTAATCAGGTCTACCGAGCGCTTCAGGAAGCGGTCGAGCGCTTCGCCCTTCAGCATACCGTTCTGGAGCAGAGCGAGGTCAATGAGCTGGTGGACAACGTCGTTGGTCTTCGCGTAGTCGCTGATGACCTGCTGCTTCTTGTCCTTCTCGGCCTGTACCGCCTTCTCGGCTTCGGCCTTCATGTCCTTGTCCTCCTGCGTCAGCTCGTCGTACTTCTTCTTCTCCTGCTGTTGCTGGATGGCAGCCAGACGGGCTTCCTGACCCTTCAGTTCGGCCACGATGGGCTTCAGAGCCTCGTCGGTGGCGCTCTTGGCGTCGGTCAGTACGCGCTTCACCAACGGGTGGTCGCTGTTGAGCACGATGTTGAACGAGTCGGGCATCTGTCCGTAGAAGTTCATACCCTGCTGGAAACGGCTCATCTCCTTCATACGGCGCATCCACTCGTTCTGCGTGATGATGACGGGACGTGCTTCGGCACCGAGGGCGTCGACCTGTACCATAAACTCGGTCTTTTCCAGGTTTGGCAGTTGTGACTTGAAGACGGCTGACAAATTGTCACTGTCATCCTCGCTGAGGTCGGTCTTCGGGGCGTCGCTCTTCACAATCAGGCGGTCTATGATGTCGCTGTCCACGCGTGTGAAGCGGCTCTTCTCGAACTTCTGCTCCAGCGTCTGTATGGTGGGCACGTCGAGCTGTCCGTCGAGCAGCAGCACGGAGTAGCCCTTGTCCTCAGCAGCTTTGATATACGAGTACTGCTCCTCCTTGTCGGTTGCGTAGAGGTAGATCAGTGTGTCGTCCTTGTCCTTCTGCGAAGCCTCAATCAGCTTCTTGTACTCGTCGAAGGTGAAGTACTTGCCGTTGACGTCCTTCATCAGGGCGAAGTCTTTGGCGCGGTCGTAGAAACCCTCCTCGCTCAGGATGCCGTAGTTGATGAAGAGCTTCAAGTCGTCCCACTTCTCCTCGTACTGCTTGCGGTCTTCGCCGAAGATAGCCTTCAGACGGTCGGCAACCTTCTTCGTGATATAGGTCGAAATCTTCTTCACCTCGCGGTCGCTCTGCAGATAAGAGCGGCTGACGTTCAGCGGTATGTCCGGCGAGTCGATGACGCCGTGCAGCAGCGTCAGGAATTCGGGCACGATGCCCTCCACCTGGTCTGTGACGAACACCTGGTTGCAGTAGAGCTGAATCTTGTTGCGCTGCAGCTCAATGTTCGACTTGATTTTCGGGAAGTAGAGAATACCCGTCAGGTTGAACGGGTAGTCCACGTTCAGGTGAATCCAGAACAGCGGTTCGTCGCTCATGGGGTAGAGTGTGCGGTAGAACGACTTGTAGTCCTCGTCCTTCAGCGTCGACGGTGTCTTTGTCCACAGCGGCTCCACGTTGTTGATGATATTATCCTCTTGTGTGTCAACCATTTTCTTCTCTTCGCTCGACCATTCCTGCTTCTTGCCGAAGGCGACGGGAACGGCCAGGAACTTGCAGTACTTGTTCAGCAGACCTTCCAGTTTCGACTTGTCGAGAAACTCCTTGCAGTCATCGTCGATGTAGAGAATGATATCCGAACCGCGGTCCTCCTTCTCTGTCTCGTCAATCTCGTAGGCGGGGCTGCCGTCGCACGACCACTTCACGGCTTTGGCGCCGTCCTTGTACGACTTGGTGACGATTTCCACCTTCTTGGCTACCATGAACGACGAGTAGAATCCCAGTCCGAAGTGTCCGATGATGCTGTTGGCGTTGTCCTTGTACTTCTCCAGGAAGTCGGTGACGCCCGAGAAAGCTATCTGATTGATATACTTGTCAATCTCCTCTTCGGTCATACCGATGCCGCGGTCGGAGATGGTGATGGTGCCCTTGTCGGCGTCCATCGCGACGCGCACCGTCAGGTCGCCCAGTTCGCCCTTGAAGTCGCCCTTCTGCTGCAGCGTCTTCAGCTTCTGGGTAGCGTCGACGGCGTTCGACACCATCTCGCGCAGGAAGATTTCGTGGTCAGAGTAGAGAAACTTTTTGATAACGGGGAAGATGTTCTCGGTAGTAACCCCGATGTTACCTTTTTGCATAATCGTATCGCGTTTTTATTGTTTTCGACAATTATTAAGCAAAAAGCGTGCCAAAAACGAAATTCCGGCGCATGGGGAAAAGTCCGTGGATGGGACACGGACCCTTCTGCTTTTAGCAGTACGGACAAAGAAAAAGGGGGGAGCGAGCCGGTATGGGCTGCGCTCCCCCCTTTGCTGTGTATGCGAAAGACAAGTTGCAGTGCGTGCGCGTGGGGTGGGGGATTACTGCTTGTAATCCTTGGCCTTGAAGACAGTCTCGTAGAGAACCGTGCCGGGGTGGCGCTGCGAGTGGTAGGTGTAGGCAAAGGCGAAGCCCGCCTCCTTGAAGGCCATCATCGACGTCGTGTTCTTCAGTTCCGTCAGCAGTGCGCTGCGTGCCGCCTCCGGGTTCAGCCGTCCCACGCTGTCTGCCGCACCCGTTATGGTGTAGTAGTAGTGCAGCGTGCGCGTCTGCGGCTCATAGGTCAGGCTGTCCACCGTCAGGTTGTCGGCAATGCGTGCCGGGCAGTTCTTCTTTGTGTAAAGCTTGGCCTCGTTGGCCGCCTTCTCCTCGAGCGACTCCTGACAGGCCGTCAGCAGCAGTGCCGCCATCAGGGTTAAGAGTGTCTTCCTCATGCGCCGGTTTACTTGTTGTCTACGGCACACTGCTCGACGGGTAGGCAGCGCTTGTAGTTCTCAATGTACTTCTCGAATCCGGCGACGTCCTCGGGTGTGGGAGCTATCGAGACGCCTGTGTTGCCGGCGAAGACGACGGTCTCGAGATAGTCGGCCAGGCTCAGCTTGTTGGGGTTGTTCACCATATTGCCAGCCAGCAGGGCGATACCCCAGGCACCGCCTTCGCCCGCTGTCTCCATCACCGAGATGGGCGAGTTGATGGCAGCTGCCAGTATGCGCTGTCCCACGCCTTTGGTCTTGAAGAGTCCGCCGTGACCGGTGATGCGGTCCACGCGTATCATCTCGTCCTTGAACAGAATGTCGTTGCCTATCTTCAGCACGCCGACCGAGGCATAGAGGTGGGCACGCATGAAGTTGGCCAGATTGAACTTGTCGCTGGCCGAGCGGACGAAGAGGGGACGTCCCTCGCTGAGCCCGGTGACAGGCTCGCCGCTGATGTAGTTGTAGCTGACGAGACCGCCGCAGTCGGTGTCGCCGTTGAGTGCGTTGTTATAGAGCTTGCCGAACACCTCGTTCATGTCGACGGGCACGCCGAGCAGCTGCTGATACTCCTTGAAGAGGTTCACCCAGGCGTTGAGGTCGCTGGTGCAGTTGTTGCAGTGTACCATAGCCACGAGCGAGCCGTCGGGTGTGGTCACCATATCAATCATCTCGTAGGGCTTCGACAGCGGCTTCTCGAGGACTATCATCGAGAACGACGACGTGCCTGCCGACACGTTACCCGTGCGCTGCTTCACGGCGTTGGTGGCTACCATTCCTGTGCCAGCGTCGCCTTCGGGAGGACAGACGGGGCAGCCGGGCTTCAGGTGGCCGCTGACGTCGAGGCGCTTGGCACCCTCGGGGGTGAGGAATCCGGCGTTCTCGCCGGCATTCAGCGACTTCGGCAGGATGTCGAGGAGCTTCCAGGAGAATCCGCGTGGTGCCACGATGTTGTCGAACTTCTCGACCATCGTGGCGTCGTATGTCTTGGTGGCGGGGTCGACGGGAATCATGCCCGAGGCGTCGCCCACACCGAGTACGAACTGGCCTGTCACCTGCCAGTGGACGTAGCCTGCCAGCGTGGTGAGATACTTGATGTCGGCCACATGCTCCTCGTTGTCGAGGATGGCCTCATAGAGGTGGCTGATGCTCCAGCGCAGGGGGATGTTGTAGTTGAACAGCTTCGAAAGTTCGGCGGCAGCCTTACCCGTGTTCGTGTTACGCCACGTGCGGAAGGGCACCAGGATTTCCTGCTTCTCGTTGAACGCCATATAGCCGTGCATCATTGCTGAGAAGCCGATGGCGGCCAGCGACTCTATCTCGCAGTCGTACTGGCGCTGTACGTCCTTGCGCAGCTCTGCATAACAGTCCTGCAGGCCATACCAGATGGCTTCTGTGGAGTACGTCCAGAGGCCGTCTACGAGTTGGTTCTCCCACTCGTGGCTTCCCTGTGCAATGGGTTTGTTGTCTTGGTCGATGAGTACGGCCTTGATACGTGTGGAACCGAATTCGATTCCCAGGATGGCTTTTCCAGCCTCGATGGTTTGCTTTGCAGTCATTGTTTTCTTTTTAAGTTTTTAGAGTTTTGGACTGCAAATATAGCATATTATTTTGATATGGCAAAAATTTTCATTCTTTTTATGACTATTAAAAAAATGGAAAAAAGGCGGCAGGTGCATATATTATTGGTGAAGATATTGTAATTTTGCGGCTGAATTGATAAAAGGATGTTATGAAGGATATCAGAATCTGTTTTCTTGTTCTTGCCGCAATGGCTTTTTCCGCGTCGCCGGCTCAGCGCAAAGAGCTCAGTCAGGCGCGGACGATACTGAAGAGCGGCAAGCGGGTTGAGGAGGCTGAGAAGCTGATGACGAACCTGCTGAAGGACACTGTGAACAGGACCAACAAGCGTATTTACGCCCTGTGGTATGAGTCGGTGCTGATGCAGTATCAGGCCGTCAACGAGAAACTTTACATGAAGCAGAAACAAGACACGGCGCAGTTCTACAACCTGACGCGGCGCCTCTTCACCGTTGCCGAAACCCTCGACTCGCTCGACGCGCGGCCCAACAACAAGGGGAAGGTCAGCCTGGAGTATCGCCAGGAGAATGCCGAGCAGCTGCTGAAGTACCGCCCCAACCTCTATTACGCCTGCACCTATTTTATACGTAAGGGCGACTACAAGACGGCCTACGCCTACGGCGAGGCTTATATGGATTGCGCCCGTCAGCCCCTGTTTGCCGACCATCGTCTCGACTCGCTCGACGCTCGCATGCCCGAGGTGGCCTACTGGACGACCTACTGCGGCTACCGGCAGGACAACCCCGTGCTCACACTCCGCTACCGTCAGCTGGCACTGCAGGACACAGCCCGGCGGGAGTCGACCCTGCAGTTCATTGCTGAGGCACGCCGTCAGCTGAAGGACGACTCGCTCTATGTGGCAACGCTGCGCAAGGGGTTCGCCTATGCGCCGGAAAACAACTATTTCTTCCCGCGGCTGATGGACTTCTACAACACCCGCGGCGACTACCAGCGCGCTTTGTCGACCGTCGACGAAGCCCTGCGTCACAACAGCCGCAGCGAACTCTTCCTCTTTGCCAAGTCTACCGTGCTGTTCAACATCGGGCGCTACGACGAGAGCATCGCCCTGAGCGACACGCTCATAGCGATGAACGATTCGCTGCCCGAACCCTATTACAATGCCGGGACGGCCTATATCAACAAGGCGCTGAAGCTGCATCCGCTGCGCGAGAAGAAGCAAGTGCGCAGCACGTACAGCCTGGCACGCCCCTATATGGAGCGCTACAGGAAACTGGCACCACAACAGAAGCAGAAGTGGGGACCGGCTCTCTACCGCATCTACCTGAATCTCAATATGGGCAAGCAGTTTGACGAGATAGACCGCCTGCTGAAGGAGTAGCCCGTTTTTGGGGAGACTATATTCGCTCCACCTGCTTGACGCCCTTGACCGTCCTTAGCCGCTTGATTAAAGCCTCGAGGCGCGTCAGGTCATTAATCATGACAACAATGTTGCCGCGGAAAAGACCGTCGCTGGAGTCGATGTTGATACTGCGCAGCACGAGGCGCTCCTCCTTCGAAATGATGTTCGTCAGATTGTTGACAATGCCGATATCATCCTGCCCGATGACCCTCAGCGTGATGCTGTATTGCGACGCACCCTTGCCCGACCATTTCGCCCTGACGATGCGGTAGCCGAACCTGCGGCGCAATTCCGGCGCATTGGGACAGTCCGTGCGATGAATCTTGATGCCGCCGCTGACGGTGACAAACCCGAAGACGTCGTCACCGTAGATAGGATTGCAGCAGCGCGACAGCTGGTAGTCGATGCCCTTCAGGTTGCGGTCTATCACCAACACGTCGTCGTTGGGCTGCGCCAACTGCTGAATCTTCGACTCCTCGAGCACGAAGTCCTCGGCCGAGCGCGCCTGGTTGTCGCCAATGACCGCCTGCTCGCCCTGCTGAACCTCCAGATACTTGTCGATGACGGTGCCCAAGTCCATCGTCTGGTCGGCCACCTGGCGATAGAAGTCGGACGTCGCCTTGAAGCCCAGCTTCTTGATGACGTGCATCATCGTCGACTCGTCGAACTCTATCTTGCGGTTCTTGAACTTGCGCTCAATCATCTCTTTGGCCATCAGCCCGTTCTTTTGCTGCGTCTCCTTCAGGGCCAGCCGTATCTTAGCCTTCGCGCGGCTCGTCTTGACCACCGACAGCCACTCCTGCTTGGGATGCTGCTGCGACGACGTCATAATCTCCACCTGGTCGCCACTCTGCAGCAAGTAGCGGAATGTCACCACCTTATTATTAACGCGCGCGCCCACGCACGCGTTACCTATCTTCGAGTGGATATGGTAGGCCATATCGAGCACCGTAGCGCCCTTGGGGAATTTCAGCAGGTCGCCCTTCGGCGTGAAGACGTAAACCTCGTCCTCGTAGAGGTCCATCTTGAACTGGTCCATCGCCTCGCGCCCTTCGCTCGTCTCCAGCATCTGGCGGATGGAGGTGAGCCACTCGTCCATACCGCTCTGCCCTTTGACGCCCTTATAGCGCCAGTGGGCGGCAACGCCGCGCTCGGCCACCTCGTCCATACGCTCCGTGCGAATCTGAATCTCGACCCACTTCTGCTCAGGGCCTAGCACGGTGATGTGAAGACTCTCGTAGCCGTTGGACTTCGGCACCGACAGCCAGTCGCGCAGACGCTTCGGGTTGGGCTGGTACATATCGGTCACAATACTGTATGCCTGCCAGCACTGCTGCTTCTCGATGTCCTCGGGACAGTCGATGATGATGCGGATGGCAAACAAGTCGTAGACGCCCTCAAAGCCGCATTTCTGCTTCTTCATCTTCTGCCAGATGGAGTGTATCGACTTGGTGCGCCCCTTGATGTGAAACGTCAGGCCAGCCCGTGTCAGCTTGTCGCTGATAGGCTGTATGAAGCGCTTGATATAGCCGTCACGACTCTGCTTCGTCTCGGAGAGCTTGTCCTTGATGAGGTAGTAGGCGTCGTGCTCCAAGTACTTGAGCGAGAGGTCCTCCAGTTCGGATTTCAGCTTGTAGAGACCCAATTTATGAGCCAGCGGCGCATACAGGTAGGCCGCCTCCTGGCTCACCTCACGGCGCAGCTCGTCGTTCGTCGTGTCGCGTATCTGCCGCATCAGGTTCACGCGGTCGGCAATCATGATGAGTATCACGCGCATATCCTCAGCAAACGACAGCAGCAGGTTGCGGAAGTTCTCGCTCTCAACAACGGGATTCTTCTGGTAGAGCTCCTTGATGCGGCGCAGACCATGCAGGATGCGCGCAACGGATTGGCCGTAGTCGCGCTCCACATCGTCGACGGTCAGCAGTCCCGACTCCACACTGTAGCGCAGCAGGATGGCCACAACGGCGTCGCGCTTCAGGCCTGTCTCGTCGACAAGGATGCAAGCCGTCTGCAATTCCGTCAGCACAGGATTCAAGCCGAAGGCGTCGCGAACAATCTGTTTCTCCTCCATCAGCTGCCCTATATGCCGCCGCAGCCGCTGCTCGTCGTCGGCAGGCAGCGTGTCGCCTACCTTCTCCTTCAGCCGGCTATATAATTCAAGCGTTTCGGCGCGCTCTGCAGTAGAAAATTCAAACTTCTCGTCCATAGTTAATCTAATTTTGTGGCAAAGTTAGTAAAAAGATTGGAAAAAAACTTGTTATTAACGAAAAACTTTGTATATTTGCGGTTGGAATTGACAAACCATATTCAAAACATCAATATTATGCTAACACAACAAGACCTCAAGCAGATTGCCCAAAAGGGTATCAGTGAAGAGCAAGTCAAGCAGCAGCTCAGTGAGTTCAAAACGGGATTCCCATTCCTGAGACTGAAAGCCGCTGCCAGTATCGAAGACGGTATCGTCGCCACCAGCGAGCACGACAAGCAGGCTTACATTCAGGCGTGGGACGAGTACAAGGCGCAGGGACACAAAATCGTGAAGTTCGTACCCGCTTCGGGTGCTGCCTCGCGCATGTTCAAGGATATGTTTGCCTTTGTAGATGCCGACTACGACACGCCAACGACGCCCTTCGAGAAGCAGTTCTTTGACGGACTGAAGAATTTCGCCTTCTACGACGCACTCGACGCCGCCTGCCGCAAGAACGAAGGAAAGTCCATTGAGTATCTCATTCAGGACGGACAATACAAGAAAGTCGTCGAGAACATGCTCTTCCAGAAAGGACTGAACTACGGACAGCTCCCTAAGGGACTGCTCCTTTTCCACCGCTACGCCGATGGTGCACGCACACCGATGGAAGAGCATCTCGTCGAGGGAGCGCTCTATGCAGCATCAAACGGAGAGGCCAGCGTACACTTCACCGTCTCTCACGAGCACATGGAGATGTTCAAGAAGCGTGTGGCACAGAAGATGGACGGCTACGCACAGAAGTACGGCATCAAGTACGACATATCGTTCTCCGAACAGAAACCGTCGACCGACACCATTGCTGCCGGACCCGACAACGAGCCGTTCCGCAACGACGACGGTTCGCTGCTCTTCCGCCCAGGCGGTCACGGCGCACTCATTGAGAACCTCAACGAGATTGACGCCGACGTCATCTTCATCAAGAATATCGACAACGTCGTGCCCGACAGGCTGAAAGCCGAAACCGTCGACTTCAAGCAGGTCATCGCCGGCGTACTTATACAGCTTCAGAAGCTGGCCTTCAAGTACTTGGAAGAACTCGACAAGGGCGAGGCCGACCACAACAGACTGAAGGAAATCAAACATTTCGTCGAGCATGCCTTCTGTCGACGTACCGATATCGATAGCCTCAGCGACCAGGAGCTGGCCGACTATCTGCGCCGTAAGCTCAACCGCCCGATGCGCGTCTGCGGCGTCGTCAAGAATGTTGGCGAGCCGGGAGGAGGACCGTTCCTCACCTACAATCAGGACGGCACCATCTCGCTGCAAATACTGGAGTCGAGCCAGATAGACAAGAACAATAAGGAGTATATGGAGATGTTCACACAGGGCACACACTTCAATCCTGTCGACCTCGTCTGTGCCGTCAAGGACTATCAGGGCAAACCCTTCAACCTGCCCGACTTCGTCGACCGCTCCACAGGATTCATCTCGTCGAAGTCGAAGAACGGACGCGAACTGAAGGCCCTCGAACTGCCCGGACTCTGGAACGGCGCAATGAGCGACTGGAACACGGTGTTCGTTGAAGTGCCACTCGGCACCTTCAACCCCGTGAAGACGGTCAACGACCTGCTCCGTCCGCAGCATCAGGCGTAAGACACCGTTTACTGTCAGAAAAGGAAAACGACTATCGGCACCGGCTCAACTCTGAGCCGGTGCTTTTGTTTGGGAGAAGTGAGAGGTGCGAGGTGCGAGTTTAATTACTAAAAACGTTAAAAAGGCACAAGAAAAGGGCATTTCTGCCTAAAGTGTTGGTTATTACAAGAATTCTTTGTAATTTTGTGCGCTCAAAAAGCAGAATACGACTGTAAACACAATGTATTATAATAGAATCATAGGCTGCCTGCTGCTGGCAGCAACCATCAACGGAGCTTGGGCGCAGGGCGGCACGAAGTCACCCTACAGCCAGTTCGGACTTGGCGTGCTCAGCGACTACTCACAGGGCATGAGCCGGGGTATGAACGGGGTGGGCTACGCTCTGCAATGTGGAAACCAAGTGAACACGCTCAACCCGGCATCGTATGCCGGCGTCGACTCGCTCACAATGCTTTTCGATATGGGACTCTCGGGACAGACGACGAACTTCAAGGAGGGCGGCGTCAGCCGTAATGCGTCAATGGCCGCCTTCGAGTATGTGGCGGCTTCGTTCCGCGCCTGGAAGAACGTCGGCGTGTCCTTCGGTGTACTGCCTTTCACGAACGTCGGCTATGACTATAAGACAACGAGCCACAATGGGACGACAGGAAGCATGTCGGAACAATATACAGGTAGCGGCGGCATACACCAAGTGTTCCTCGGTGTCGGCGTACGTTTGGCAAAGCCCCTCTCGGTGGGCGTCAATGCTGCCTATCTGTGGGGCTCCATCGACCGCTCGGCAGTACCTACGGTGTCGTCGGCATCGAATTCGCTGACCAAGAAATACGCGACAAGCATTAGCAGCTACAAGCTGGACTTCGGACTACAGTGGGAGCAGCGCCTGAACCGGCGCGACATACTCACCATAGGTGCCGTCGTCGGGTTGGGTCACCAGCTGAAGAACGATGCCGAGATGCGTATCATGCGACTGAACAGCTCGTCGTCAAAGACCGACACAGCGCTGTTCGTCGTCAACGATGCTTCGGCGTTGCCTATGAGCTACGGCCTGGGACTGGCTTACAAGCACGCAGAGAACCTGACCGTAGCAGCAGACTTTTCGCTCGCCAAATGGGGTGGGGTTGATGTTCCTGGCTATGTCGACGGCAGCTACAAGAAGCTGAGCGGCCAACTCAAGGACCGCCAGAAGGTGGCTTTGGGCGTCGATTGGGTGCCAGACCCTAATCCTGCCAACCGAAACTATCTGGACCACATACACTACCGCTTCGGCGTGGGGTATGCGTCACCTTATTATTATATTAACGGACAAGAAGGACCGAAAGAACTGAGTGCCAGCATCGGTGTGGCCTTACCCATTATCAACGGCTACAACAGCCGCTCGGTGCTGAACATCAGCGGCCAGTGGCTGCACAGCAAGGCCGACGGATTCATTACCGAGAACACGTTCCGTATCAATATAGGCATCACGTTCAACGAACGTTGGTTTATGAAATGGAAGGTTGATTAATGTCGGAACTGAGGTATCATCATATCAGGCTGATTTCAGCAGCTGTACTGTGGGGAGCACTCATGCTGCTGTCGGCGTGTGGCGAAGAGGCTAAGGAGCACACAGCAGCTGCCATACGCGACCGCGACTCGGTGTCGATGATGACCACCTATGGCGTCAATACGCTCATCAGCGACTCGGGCGTCATCAAGTACCGCATCGTCACCGAACGCTGGGATGTCAACGTCATCCGACAGCCCAATCGCTGGGAGTTTATGAAGGGCATCTTCTTCGAACAGTTCGACGAGCAGTTTCATGTTCAGGCTTACATACAGGCTGACAGCGCCTGGTATTTCGACCAGATGAAGTTGTGGAAACTGAGGGGACGCGTGCGCATCAGAAACATCAACGGGCTGCTGTATCAGAGTGAGGAACTCTTTTGGGACGGACTGCGGCACGAACTCTATTCGAATGTGTTCTCAAAAGTCATTACGCCCGAACGAACGCTGCAGGGTACGTATTTCCGCAGCGATGAACGTATGACGTACTATACCGTCTCGAACTCCGTAGGCTCATTTATTCCCGAAGACGAAAGCGGGGAAGAATCGTCTGGCACACCCTCGGACACACCAGGCGACACCACCCAGCAGATGCCGTTGCCTATGCGTCCGGCAACCCAGAAGCACGCAAAGGGAGCGGGAATAGATATTGATATATGATGATTCATAATTGATGGAGCGATGACAGGACTGATTGTTGGACTTATCGTCTCAATGGTGTTCTCCGCCTTTTTCTCGGGTATGGAGATTGCCTTCGTCAGCAGCAACCGTCTGCTGGCAGAGATGGATAAGGAGAAAAACGGACTCGCGCAGCGGGCTATCGCTATTTTCTATCATCATCCCAACAATTTCGTATCGACGATGCTGGTGGGCAATAATATTGCGCTGGTCATCTACGGCATACTCTTCGCTGCTATCTTCGACGAACTGCTGTTCAGCGGACTCAGCGACGGGGCTCGCGTGACGGCCGACACGTTGCTCTCGACGCTCGTGGTGCTCTTCACAGGCGAATTCCTGCCGAAGACTATCTTCAAGTCGAGCCCCAATGCGCTCCTGACATTCTTTGCTGTGCCTGCTTTCATCTGCTACGTCGTGTTGTACCCCATCTCGCGTTTCGCCACACTCCTGTCGCGAAGTCTGCTGTGGTTGGCTGGCATCAAGATGCAGAAGGAGCAGGACGATCATGAGTTCACCCGCGTAGACCTTGACTACCTGGTGCAGTCGAGTATCGACAATGCCAAAAGCGACGAAGAGATTGATGAGGAAGTCAAGATTTTCCAGAACGCTCTGGATTTCACCGAGACGCGCGTCCGCGACTGTATGGTGCCGAGAACTGAGATTGACGCTGTAGAAGACACCTGCAACATAGAGCAACTCAAGCAGATGTTCATAGAAAGCGGACACTCCAAAGTGGTGGTCTATCATGAGGACATCGACCACGTCGTCGGCTATATACACTCCTCAGAGATGTTCCGGCATCCCAAGGACTGGCGCGAGAGTATCCGCCAACTGCCTTTCGTACCCGAGACGATGCAGGCCTCACGACTGATGAAGATTTTCATGCAGCAGCACAAGTCGATAGCTATCGTCGTCGACGAGTTTGGAGGCACCAGTGGACTGATTTCGCTGGAGGACATCGTGGAGGAAATATTCGGCGATATAGAGGACGAGCACGATTCCAACAACTATGTGGCTAAGCAGGTGGGGAACGGGGAGTATATGCTCTCGGCCCGTCTGGAAATAGAGAAGGTCAACGAGATGTTCGATTTAGAACTTCCTGAAAGCGACGAGTATATGACCATCGGCGGACTCATCCTCCACGAATACCAGTCGTTTCCGAAACTCAACGAAGTGGTGACAATAGGACGCTACGAGTTCAAAATTGTTAAAAATACAGCCACAAAAATAGAACTTGTACGATTAAAAGTCGGGGAATAAGCGGTTTTTTGCAGAAAAATTTCGTTATGTCCAACAATTTTATTAATTTTGCAGGCTGATTGCGAAAATAGAATAAAAACAATAAAATAAAAAAAGAAAAAATGGCAGCAATTGGAAAAATCAGAAGCTGGGGGCCGACCCTTGTCATCGTCATCGGTCTTGCCCTGTTTGCATTCATCGCTGAAGAGATGTTCCGTTCCTGTGAAGCATCCAAGAACGAGCAGCGCCAGCAGGTGGGTGAAGTGTTAGGTGAAAAAATCAACGTCCAGGACTTCCAGGCCCTGATCACCGAGTATCAGGAGGTCATCAAGATGACCCAGGGACGCGACAACCTGACCGATGACGAGAGAGACCGGGTTTGGAACTCGTTTGTTTACAACAAAATCATTGAGAAGGAAGCTGAGGAGCTGGGTCTCACCGTTACCGACACCGAGATGCAGAACATCCTGCGCGAGGGTACGAACCCCATGCTGATGCAGACAATCTTCGTCAACCATCAGACGGGCCGCTTCGACGTAGCACAGCTCACGAAGTTCCTCAACGACTACAAGTCGAACCAGAATCCTCAGGTGGCCGAGCAGTACAAGACTATCTACGACTACTGGCGCTTCGTCGAGAAATCTCTGCGACAGGAGCTGCTCGCCCGGAAGTATCAGGCCCTGTTGGCAAACTGCCTGCTGAGCAATCCCGTCAGCGCCAAGGCTGCTCACGAAGCACAGCACCAGGAGAGCACCATCCTGCTCGCCGCTATGCCTTACTCCAGCATCAAGGACGACGACGTACAGGTGAGCGATGCCGACCTGAAAGCCAAGTACGACAGCCAGAAGGAGGCTTTCCGCCAGTTCATCGAGACACGCGATATCAAGTATGTCGACTTCCAGGTGGTAGCTTCGAAGAGCGACCGCGACGCCCTGCTCAAGGATATGCAGGAAGCCAGCCAGAAGCTGCAGAGCGGAGCCGCTCCCGCAGAGGTCGTCCGCAAGGTTTCGTCGCAGATACCTTACTTAGGCCTGCCCGTTACAAGCCGCGCTCTGCCTAACGATATCGCTTCGCGTATCGACTCTATGGCAGCAGGCCAGACAACGGCTCCCTTCGAGACCGCTGCCGACAACACGATAAACGTGGTGAAGCTCATCAGCAAGCAGCAGTTGCCCGACTCTGTGGAGTTCCGCATGATTCGGGTGGGCGCAGAGACTGCCGAGGCTACCCAGAAGCGTGCCGACAGTATCTATACCGCCATCAAGGCCGGTGCACCCTTCGACTCTATTGCTAAGAAGTATGGTCAGACGGGCGACAAGCAGTGGCTCACCTCTGCTCAGTACCAGAACTCTACCAATATTAAAGATGATGACGACTACAAGGAGTATCTCCTGACGCTGAATACGCTGGGTGCCGGCGAGATGAAGAACCTGAAGTTGTCGCAGATTAACCTCATCCTGCAGGTGACCGACCGCCGCGCTATGGTGACGAAGTATGACGTCGCCGTCATCAAGCATACCATCGACTTCTCGAACCAGACCTATAACGACGCCTACAACAAGTTCAGCCAGTATGTCAGCGAGAACAATACCATCGAGGGCTTGGAGAAGAACGCCGAGAAGTATGGCTTCAAGGTCTTAGAGCGTAATGATGTTGCGAACTCTGATTACAACGTGGCTGGCATTCGTTCTCCTCGCGAGTCTACTCGCGACATTCTGAAGTGGATTTTCGATGCCAAGCCCGGACAGGTAAGCCCGCTTTACGAGTGCGGTTCTCATGACCATCTGCTGGTAGTTGCCCTGACAAAGGTTCATCCCGAGGGCTATCGCGATGTTGACGGCGTGAAGGATGTGCTGAAAAAGCAGGTGCTCCGCGACAAGAAGTACGACATGCTGAAGGCTAAGCTCGAAGGTGTGAAGAGCATTGCCGACGCTAAGGCTAAGGGCGCTCAGGTCGACACCGTGAAGCAGATTTCATTCGGCTCGCCCGTCTTCGTCCAGATGACCGGCTCGTCAGAGCCCGCTTTGGCTGGTGCAGTTGTCACCACCAAGCAGGGCGACTTCCACGCAGCTCCCGTCAAGGGTAACGGCGGTGCCTTCGTCTTCCAGGTGGTAGGCGTCGACAAGCACGGCGAAAGCGCTGACGACAAGGATCATGAGAAGCAGATTGAGGCCAAGCTGAAGCAGGCGGCCATAGAGAATGTCAGCCGTAATTACATGCAGGAGCTGTATCAGAAGGCGAAGGTTAAGGACAACCGCTATCTCTTCTTCTAAACTCGGCACAGACAATAGCTGTGGCAATAGCCACATTCAACGACTCTGCCGTATCATCACGACGGTAAGAAGGTATAAGCAGGCGACGGTTCACCCGTCGCCTGACTTTTTCTGTCAGGCCGTTACCCTCGTTGCCCATGATGATGATGCCGCCCGATGTCAGCGGTTGGCTGTAGATGTTCTCTCCGTCGAGCAGCGTGCCGTAAACGGGGAAGTCTTCGGGCAGCGTGTCGAGTAATGCCGGCAGGTCGGTATAGGAAATGTTCACGCGGGCTATGCTGCCCATCGTGGCCTGCACCACCTTCGGGTTCCAGGCGTCGGCCGTCTCTTCGCTACAGACGATGTGGGTTATGCCGAACCAGTCGGCCAATCGGATGATGGTGCCTAAGTTGCCCGGGTCTTGTATGCCGTCGAGGGCTATGGTAAGGTTGTCTGACGAAGGCAGGAAATGATCGGATACTGGTACGGGAAACAGCGCCAGCACCTGCTGCGGATGCTGCAGGAAGCTGATGCGATGCAACTCGTCTGACGTGATGCGCTGGACGCTGATGCCAGGCTGGGGTGGGGTGTACTCGTCAGTAGCGTAGACGGCTACTGGCAGGGTGCGCTTCATAAGGTCGCCAACGACTTTTGGCCCTTCGGCCACAAACAGTCCTTCACGACGGCGGAACTTCTTCTGTTCCAGCTGTTTAATAAGTTTTATTTGGTTTTTGCTTATCATATTATAAATGCTTATGGCGCAAAGTTACGAAAAAAACGGGAATAGAGAACTCTGAAATGAAAAAATATTTGTACCTTTGCAGGCAGAGTGACGTTTAAATCATTTACAGTTAGCATTTTGACAGCCTTGTTGTTTGTATCGTGTGCGGAAACGAAGTACGTGCCCGAAGGCCGTTATTTGCTTAACAATGTCAAGGTGAAGACCGATAATGGCAGCTATCAGGGGTTAGTCACTACAGCAAAGAGTTTTGTCAGGCAGAGAGAGAACGCAAAATGGTTCTCTATGGTGAAACTGCCCCTGAAGGTTTATTCCCTTTCAGGCCGCGATTCTACCAAGTGGATAAACCGGCTGCTGCGCAGTATGGGTGAACCGCCGGTGCTTTACGACTCCGTGCAGGCGCAAATGAGCTGTAATGACTTACAGATGATGCTGCAAAGTAAGGGCTACCTGTCGGGGGGAGCAGAACTTTGGACACATACGAAGAACAAGAAGATATGGGCATATTACAAGCTGCATCCGGGACCGGTCTTCAGGATTGGTAAGCTCACGTACCAGATTGACGATCACGTTATCGATAACGAGTTTCAGCTTTCACAGCCAATGAATTGGGGACTTATCTCAGGTCAGCAGTTTACCATCGAGGCGCTGGATAACGAACGCAAGCGCATTACACAGCTGCTCACAGATCATGGCTACTATCGTTTTCACAAGGAGTATATACGCTATGAGGCTGATACTATAGGAGAAGCTGATAGCTACCGCGTGAACTTGAAACTCTTGCTGAATACCAACCGCTCTGAAGAAGGCTCCGTCTTGCACCGACGATACAAAATACGGCGTCTGACGTTCAGGAGCGGAACAGAGCAGGACACCGTCATCCATCTGCGTCAGAAGGTGCTCAATGAGTGCTGCTATATCAGAGAGGAATCATACTACTCGTCACGCGACCTGCAAAACACTTATAACCACTTTGCACGGTTGGGAGCCGTCCGATATACGAATATCTCATTTCAGGAACACCCAGACTCGGCGCTGCTCGACTGTAACATCCTGCTGCAGACCAATAAGCCGTCGACACTGAGCTTCCAGCCTGAGGGCACAAATACTGCCGGCGACCTGGGAGCTGCTGCTACGCTGACTTACCAGAATCGTAACCTTTTCAGGGGGTCCGAGAATCTGACGGTAGAATTACGCGGAGCCTACGAGGCTATCAAGGGGTTGGAGGGATATAGTAATCAGGACTTCATAGAGTATAGCATCGAGACTCGCTTGAAGTTTCCGCGTTTCCTTATGCCTTTCATCAGCTACGATACCCGACGTAGCATCAACGCCACCAGTGAGGTATCGCTGCTATATGACCTGCAGAATCGGCCAGAGTTCCACCGAAGACTCGTCTCGGCAGCTTGGCGCTATCGCTGGGCACCTCAAGATAAACCATATCAGTATCAGTTCGATGTGCTTGACTTGAATTATGTCTTTATGCCCTGGATCAGTGATACGTTCTACGAGCGTTATCTGGCTGATGTGACATCGCGTAATGCTATACTGCGCTATAATTACCAGGACCTGTTTATCACTAAAATAGGTTTCGGATTCGCCTTTAACAATGGAATTACGGCATTGAAAACGAATATAGAGACGTCTGGCAATATCCTTTATACGGCATCCAAGTTTTTTGGCGCACGGAAAAACGATGAGGGGCAGGATATGGTATTCAACATAGCCTATGCGCAATACGTCAAAGGGGATGTTGACCTGACGCGAATCATTCAGCTGGACTATGCAAACCAGCTGGTGTGCCACTTCGGACTGGGGATAGCTTACCCCTATGGCAATTCTTCGCAGCTCCCCTTTGATAAGCGCTATTTCTCGGGAGGCGCCAATTCCCTGAGAGGATGGAGCGTCAGAGGCATCGGACCAGGAAAGTATATTGGTACTGATGGACGTATTGACTTTATCAACCAGACTGGCGATATGAAGTTAGACTTAAACTTGGAATATCGTACTCATCTCTTCTGGAAACTTGATGGCGCACTCTTCATCGATGCCGGTAATATATGGACGTTACGTGACTATCCAGACCAGCCAGGCGGACAGTTTACATTTGATAGCTTCCTCAGTGAACTGGCTGCTGACTACGGGATGGGCTTCCGTTTCAACTTTGGCTATTTCATCGTGCGTTTCGATATGGGTATGAAGGCTGTAAATCCCGCCTATGAGACAGATAATGACGAACATTATCCGCTGCTGCATCCGAGACTTAGTCGGGATTTTGCTTTTCATTTCGCAGTGGGCCTCCCATTCTGACGAGCATCTTGTCGTCGCGTCTTACTATGGTCAGGCTGAATGAACCTTCTTCGGCTATGCGAGGTGATGCTCCGATGCTGTCGTTGGTAATGTAGTGGTTTACTATGATGTTGACAATGGCCGTTGTGTCGTTGGCCCAATAGAAGTCTGCTATATCTGCTGTGGCTCGTATCTCCTGAGCGTTGTAGAGGTCTACAATTGCTTGTGTGACGTTTGACGCTGCATAGCTTAGCCATTTGCGGGATTCTGGTGTGGTATAATTGCCTGCCGTCTGAAAATCGTAGTTGAAATAGGCTTCGGCAAATTCTGCTGCTGTCTCTTGTGCTTGCTCGTCAGTATTTGACCGACCGGGTGAGCATGTTACCAGCAATAGGGCTGCTATCAGCTGTAAAATAGTTTTTTTCATGTCATTAAGTCTTAATAAAGTACAAAGGTAGGCAATAATTATGAATTATGAATCATAAATACTAATTATTTTTGTAATTTTGCAGGAAAAATAACCAATTATGTTAAAATTCATATCCTTTGGTAGCGGTAGCAGTGGCAATTGTTACTATCTGTATACCGAAACTGAGGGGCTAATTATAGATATTGGCGTCGGAATAAGAACGCTTAAGAAGCAGTTCCGTGACTTTGGACTCAGTCTTAGTAAGGTGCATTACGTGCTGATAACCCACGATCATGCCGACCATATTAAGTCGGTAGGGAGTATTTGTCATGAGTATCAACTGCCCATATATGCTACTCGGAATGTTCATGAGGGTATCGAACGCAACTATTGTGTCGCCCGTAAACTACCCGTAAACATGAAGCGTTATATTGAGCCGGGGGAGCCGTTGCTCTTGGGAGACTTTCGCGTTACTCCGTTCTCTGTACCTCATGATGCCTCTGAGAATGTAGGCTATCAGGTAGAGGCTGGCGGCGTCACAATATGCATTATCACCGATGCCGGCAGCGTCACCGACGAGATGAAAGGCTATATTTCCCAAGCTGACTACTTAGTCATTGAGGCCAACCACGATGTTGAAATGTTGCAACAAGGACCTTATCCTCAGCATTTAAAACTGCGCATACAGAGTTCAACGGGGCATCTGAGCAACCGCGACTGTGGTGTGGCCGTTGCCGAGAATATGAAGGAAGGTCTGAAACATGTCTGGTTGTGTCATCTCAGTGAGGAGAACAACCATCCGGAATTAGCTCGTAAGACCGTTGAGAGCGTGTTACGAAGCTATGGAATCGTGGCCGGCAAAGATGTGGCGTTGGAAGTATTGAAACGAAAAACGCCTTCTGGCGTATATGAACTAACGTAAATACATAAATACAGAGCGGGATACGGGAATCGAACCCGCCTCCCAGGCTTGGGAAGCCCGTGCACTACCGATGTGCTAATCCCGCTTGAATAAAATTTTCTGATTGTCCCCTCCTTTGGAGCCGATACCCGGACTCGAACCGGGGACCCACGCATTACGAATGCGTTGCTCTACCAACTGAGCCATATCGGCGTTCCTTTTTACTTGTACACCCGCAGGGGCTCGAACCCTGGACACCCTGATTAAGAGTCAGGTGCTCTACCAACTGAGCTACGGGTGCAACGCAAACATTTTTCTCTCTCTCGTACACCCGCAGGGGCTCGAACCCTGGACACCCTGATTAAGAGTCAGGTGCTCTACCAACTGAGCTACGGGTGCATCGTTTTGCGATTTGCGGGTGCAAAGGTACACATTTTATTTGAAGTGACCAAACTTTTCGGTGTTTTTCTTACCAAAAAATGAAAAAAAGCGAGCCGTCAGCTCGTTTAGATACGGACTGGCGGCTCGTTTTGCGTTATTTGTAGATATACTTCTGTCTGTTACGGCTCCAGGATGATGAGCATAACCAGTCCTTCGGCTGAGCCTTTGGTGATGATGTACTCATTTCCTGCTACAATATTGATAGGCTCCAGCTGGTAGTATGCGCCAGTCGTGTTCTCGGTGCCGCTGACAGTGGTCTTCTCACCATTCAGCTTCACGTCGCGCCCGTTCTTGGCGGTACCCATGACGATGGTCATCTTGTAGTTCTGCGTCGGCGTAAAGGTGATGCTGCCCGAGCTGTTGAGCTTGACACCTTTCTTATAATTGACGCCGTTATAGGTAATCTTGCCGTCGCCATAGTCGCCGCCAATAGTGAACATCGAATGAGACGGTGAACCGTCGAACGAGCAGAGGGTAGCGCCTGTGATGGGCGTTTCACCGCTGCCAGGCGTAGGATCGTCGCCGCTGCCGGGTGTGGGATCATCACCGCCGCCAGGGGTAGGATCGTCGCCGCCACCGGGAGTCGGATCGCTGCTGCCTCCACCGCTGGTATTTCCTTCGCCGAAGATGCCGACGAGCGTGGTCTTGTATTCGGTCACCTTCTTCTTGAGCGCAGAGTTGACGGCATCTAACGTATCATCGGCATCGCTGAATGTCCATTGCAGGTCTCCATGATTCTGACGTCCTGCTCCGAACCATCCTTTGACAATACCCGGAACTTCCTCGGCGTCATTAGGCGCGTATTCATACATAAGTGATGCGTCAGTGTCAAAGTTGTTGTATGTATGATTACCGACAATGCATTTGTAAGTGTCGGGTACTTTCTCGTCTCTTGCCGATGCTTCGTAGGCGTCGAATTCCGTGGCGTTTTGGGTATGAGGAATGTATGTTGTGAGCGATTTACCAGTCAGCTTGTTTGCGAAGGCTTTGATCATACCGCCTTCATGGTCGTCAGCAAAACCATCCCTGCCATCTGTACCTTGCTCAGAAATCAGCATCGGGTTCTTGCTGTTGCGGAAGTAGTTGGCTTCGACAAAGATGTTGGCACCTTTGACCGCACCGACTCCGATTTTGGCTACACCGTCGTAGTAGTTGTTCCATACATGGACGCTCATGGAGCGCACGCGGGGATGGCGTGAGTCGGAATGGTCGAACCAGT
This sequence comes from uncultured Prevotellaceae bacterium, assembly GCA_900316475.1. Lineage (GTDB taxonomy): Bacteria > Bacteroidota > Bacteroidia > Bacteroidales > Bacteroidaceae > Prevotella. Next base: position 27,052 of record ONDA01000006.1, on the reverse strand, counting down.
TGTGGTGGTAGCAGAGGTAGTTGGGACCACTCTCGCTCTTCATGCCGCAGAGTGATGTCTTGCCGCTGTCCCAGAAGTGGTTGTACGAGAAGGTGCAATAGCGCGAGTCGTCCTTCACGTCAAGCGAACCGTCGCCCTTTGCCTGATCAGAAGCACTTCCGGCGTTGCCATAGAAGAAGTCGTTGTGGTGAATCCAGGCGTGCTGCGTGCCTTTTAACTGTACGCCGTCGTCCTTGAAGTTCAGGATTGCCAGATTGCGCATCTCTACACCCGTTCCATTGTAGAATGTCATACCGAAACCATTGAAGCAGGCGTCTTCTCCGATGCCCTCCATCGTGACATTCATTTCTGTTTCCGCCTTGTTACCTTTCAGCTGTAGGCCGTCTTCATCGCTTAGGCGCTGGTCGCTGTCAGTATCAGCGTGCTTGATTTCGCCAATGATGCGAACGACGATAGGTGTGTTGTCAGTTCCCTTCTGCTTGGCTGCAAAGATCTTGCCGAGGCCTGTGAAGGTTTGCTTGGTTCCCTTCTTGGCATCCGTTACCATTTCGAGTGTAACGGTATTGAAGTTGTTCTTGGTAATGTACAGCACCTTTGCTCCAGTCTTGAGTGTGCCGTCATCGTTGTATCCGCCAATTCCAGTCATGTTCTTATGGGCGAAGCCTGCGCGGTCGTAGCTTTTCACCTCGATGTTGCTAACGCTGCTGGACTTCGAGGCCTCCTCCTGGTTGTTGCTGTTGACGGGTATCACCTTGAGCTCGTAAGTGCCGGCCTTCAAGCCCACCACATCGGCGCGGCCATAAGTGCCATAGTTGCGCACGAGCTGCTGGTCTATCTTGGTGAAGTCAGCATACTGTCCGCCTTTGACGTAGACGGCGTATGACTTGGCTCCTTCGAGCAGGTTCCACTTGACGTAGGCTGACTCGAGCCATCCTTTGGCGTCGGTTATCGTCAGGTCGCCGTTAATGATGACGGCAGGCTCGGGATCGGAATCGGGGTCAGGTGTCGGCGTGGAATCGTCGCCAGGAGTAGGATCATCGCCAGGATCTGGGGTGTCGGGCGTCGTGGTCTGTTTCTTCACAAAGTTGATGCTGGCCACATCGTCGAAACTCTCGGCTTTGCCGTTGGCTGTGACAGTCACCTTACCGTTGTCAGCGAGGTCGATGCTGCTGACGTTGGCGGTATTGTACTGCTTGACAGTATTGTTACGCAGGGTGATGACGGCCTTGTTGAAATCCTCTACTGCGGGTGTGCTTCCGCCGCTGACGCTGATGCTGAAGATGTTGATGGAGCCACCGGTAGACTTGAACGACACAGAGCCGTCGGCTGTGACGGTGCCTGTGCCTTTCTGAACGGTGTTCTTGTCGGCAGTTGTAAAGCCCGACGTGCCTGACAGGTTTGTCTGTTGGTCGAATGTGACGGCATTGTCGCCCGTTGATGCAAACTCAATAGTCACCACCTGACCTTTTTGTAGGGCAGGCGTAGAGACGGTGATGTTCTTGCCGGCCAGTTGCAGCCGGTTGTTCACGTCGATGCGAATCTTCTTTGCGGCAGCCCCGCTGATAGTCAGTCCCTTGGTCATAGTCAGTTCCTGGCCGCCAGCGGTGATGGCGCCCTCGATGGCATTTATGCTCTCGAAGCGGTTGATGGTACCCGAGGTAGTGGCTGTCCACTCTGACTTGGCGGCAGCCAATGCCGTTGAGTCGGCATCGGGGGTATGGGTAAAGTCCCAAGTCTGCTGGGCGCTGGCGCTCATCATGCCGACAAGGGCCAACAGTGTGATTAATGTCTTCTTCATGGCTTACTTGGTTATGAGTTTCACAATCTTGTTGCCTCTCTTCATGATGTAGGCACCTTTAACGGGGGCTTGCTTCAGCTGCCGACCCTGTTGGTCGAAATAGAGAATAGGCTCTTCGCTGTCAGTCGTCTGAAGCGTCTTGATGGCATCGACCACAGTGAATGCAATAGTAACACTTTCCATATCGACCGTCTGGGTGCTGCCGTCGGCAAAGTGCAGTACAACGTTGTCGCCGCTGAAGGTTAGTTTGCTGACTGTCTTTGCAGATTTCTGACCGTTGACAGTAACGACCTGCTCATTGTCGGCTTGTGCGGTAAGAGTGCCAGCCGACAACAAAAGTAGGAGTGATAGTAGATTTGTTTTCATATAGTTTTATGAGTATGATGTGTTTCTGCTGCAAAGTTAGTGAAAAAGAATACAAAAAAGCCTCAACGAGAGTCAAAATGAAACGTAAACGTTTTCTCGTCAAGGCTTTATTGCGGATGCTGATTTTAGCGTAGGTCGATAATTTCTGCTGAGGGGAAGTCCTTGGAGTTGAAGGTGAACATCGAGTCGTTGAGCGTTGTCGTTTTCAGTTCGCTGATTTCAAATGTTGTCCACCGCCTGCCCTGCAGCATCTTCACTTGCGTAGGGTGGAAGCTCTTCTTGTCGACGGTGATGAACATCTCCTGAATCTTCTGGCTGCCCTGTGCCGTCAGGTGGACGGTGTGGGTAGAGCCTGCTGAACTCATGTTCATGTCGTAGCCTTTCTTGTAAAGGTTGATGAAGTTGTAGGGGTTAATCTTCTGCAACTCGGCGTCGCTGGGGTTGGTGACGTTCACCTCGTCGTTCTTCTTCATATACGTCCACATCGTCTTGCCGTTGAACCAGATGGTAGCAACGGGGCTGCTGGCCTGGAACTTCTTGCCCTTGACGGCGATGGTGCCGCTGGCATTGCCCATACCGCCAGTCATCTTGAAGGTAGCGGTAATGCCACCGGGGTTGCTGATAACGGCAGCTGTCCTGTCGAGTACGGTCTTCGGGGTCTGGGCCATAGCGGTTGCGCAGACCACCAGCATTGTGAGTGCAAAAACAATCTTTTTCATTTTCGGTTATGATTTTAAGTTACTAATCAGGTTATTGAGTGTTACTTCGTCCTGGATGAGCACCTCGCGTGGCTTTGAGCCGTAAGCGGGACCAACGATGCCTGCCTTTTCGAGCTGGTCCATCAGTCGGCCTGCACGGTTATAGCCGATGGAGAACTTGCGCTGAATGAGCGACGTAGAGCCACTCTGACTCATGACAATCAGCCGGGCTGCATCCTCAAACATCGGGTCGAGGTGGGTCATGTCGACGTCGCGCGATTCGCTGCTGCTCGCGTCGCTGTCGTCCATCTTCGGCTCCGGCAGTTCGTAAGGCTCCGCGTAGCCTTGCTGGGCAGCAATATAATTGTTGATGTCGACCACCTCAGGCGTGTCGACGAAGGCACATTGTACACGGATAGGGTCGTTGCCCTGCAGGTAGAGCATGTCGCCGCGGCCGATGAGCTGGTTGGCGCCCATGCGGTCGAGAATGGTCTTCGAGTCGATGCCCTGCGAAACCTTGAAGGCGATACGTCCCGGGAAGTTGGCCTTGATGGTACCAGTGATGATATTCGTCGTTGGGCGCTGCGTAGCAATAATCATATGGATACCCACAGCACGTGCCTTCTGGGCGATGCGGGCGATGGGCAACTCTATCTCCTTACCGGCGGTCATGATAAGGTCGCCGTACTCGTCGATGACGACCACGATGTAGGGCATGAAGCGGTGTCCCTTCTCGGGGTTCAGCTTGCGCTCCTTGAACTTCTTGTTGTAGTCCTTGATGTTTCGCTCGCCAGCCAGCATCAGCAGCTCGTAGCGGGCGTCCATCTCGACGCAGAGTGAGTTGAGTGTGCGTACCACTTTGGTCGTGTCAGTGATGATGGGGTTGTTAATCTCCTCAGGCAGGGCGGCGAGGAAGTGGCGCTCAATGGTCTTGTAGATGCTGAACTCTACCATCTTCGGGTCGACGAGCACGATTTTCAGCTCTGCCGGGTGCTTCTTATATAATAAGGAGGTGAGAATAGCGTTTAGACCGACGGATTTACCTTGACCCGTAGCACCGGCAACGAGCAGGTGGGGAGCTTTGGTGAGGTCGAACATGAAGACCTCGTTGGTGATGGTCTTACCCATAGCGCAGGGCAGTTCCATCGTTGTCTCTTGGAACTTCTTCGAGTTGAGGATGCTCTCCATCGACACTACCGACGGCTTTGCATTAGGCACCTCAATACCGATGGTGCCCTTGCCGGGTATTGGTGCGATGATACGGATGCCGAGGGCTGAGAGGCTCAGGGCGATGTCGTCTTCCAAAGAGCGCACCTTAGAGATGCGGACACCTGGAGCCAGCGTAATCTCGTAGAGCGTGATGGTGGGACCGACAGTGGCCTTGATGGTAGAAATCTCGACGCCGAAGGTTCCAAGCACTTCGACGATGCGGTTCTTGTTCTTCGTCTGCTCCTCCATATCGATGTAGGGCTTGCCGTCGTTCTCGTATTTCTTCAGCAAGTCGAGGGTGGGGTAGTGGTAGTTCTCCAAGTCGCGCTTCGGGTCGTAGGGTTCCAGTTCCTTGTCGCCAACAGTCACTAGCGTCTTCTGGTCGGCGGCAGCCTCGTCGCTGGCAGCGGCTACTTCGAAGTCGGGGGCGACTCCTTTGGCAGGAGTCACGGACGAGGCGGCGTCTATCTCGGTGTTGCCGAAGCTGCCCTGAAGTTGGCCGTAGCCGTCGTTGCCTATGGGCTCGCCATCTTCTGGAAACTCCACTGTCTGCATCTGTGGGTCGTCAAACACGTTGGGGTCTTCCTCCGTTTCTATCTGCTGCTCATACGACTCAATGGCCTCATCAGGATCATTGTTGGTAATCTTGAATTTTACACGGTCTATGAATTTACTGGGATTCAGGATCTTACGAATAATAAGGATGGTCTCTGCACTGAGGTACGTCAGGAATCCAATGGCTACTAAGGCCAGAACTGCCGTCAGGCCAGGCGTACCTATCAGACCCTCTATTTGCTGACAGACGAAACGTCCGTGGTCACCACCAGGGTTAAAGTGTGATTCCGACATCAGCGGTGAGAGAAACTTAGCCAGCGTGATGGACGACCACGCCATAATGACCATCAGCGAGAGAAACCATTTGCTGAGTCTGATGCGGTATGCCTTCATCATGTGAAGCGATACGATAAACAGCGTCACGGGGATGAGGAAGGCCGATAAGCCGAAGCAGTGCTTGATGAAGTACGACGACAGATAGGCACCTAAGGAACCGCAGGAGTTTGCAAACTCATGGTTCTGGTTGGCCAGTTCGCCGTCGCGCAAATTTTCAATGACACTCTGGTCGGCTGCACCTGTTGTTATGAATGATATGAACGACAGTGCCGTGTAGATGGAAATAACAAACAGCAACAGTCCCAGGAAAAAATGCAACCGTTCGTTTTGGAATATCTTGAAAAAGCCTAAAATCTCAGAGATGCTAAATGCTGAGTTGTCAGACTTGTTTTTTGAAGTCTTTTTCTTTGCCATTTTTTATCAATACTGTTTTTTCCGTGCAAAAGTAACTGAAATTTTTCACATTTTACTATCTTTCGTGTTTTTTTTTGTAATTTTGCACCTCGTAAACAATTTATGAATGAAAAAACTGATTTATAACAAGTACGATAAAAGTAAAATCTCCACGTTGCCCAGGGCAGAGTTCGATGGAAGAATTCACGTCATTATCTCAAAGGAGCAGGCTGAGAAAGCTGTCAATTTCCTGCTGAAACAACCTGTTCTGGGATTTGATACCGAGACGCGGCCTTCTTTCTCAAAGGGTACAGTCTATCGTGTCGCCCTGTTACAGGTGGCTACCTACGACATCTGCTTCTTGTTCCGCCTGAACATCATAGGACTGACGCCTGCCATTGTCAAACTATTGGAAGATACTACGGTGACGAAGATTGGCTTGTCGTGGCACGATGACATCAACGGACTGCACAAGATGGGGCGCTTTGAGACGGGAACATTCATTGATATTCAGGATCATGTTCGCGAGATTGGTGTCGAAGACCTCAGCCTGCAGAAACTCTATGCTAATCTCTTCGGACAGCAGATTAGCAAGGCGCAGCGCCTGACGAACTGGGAGCGCGACGTGTTGACCGACAAGCAGAAGACGTATGCCGCCACAGATGCTTGGGCCTGCATACAGCTTTATGAGGAACTGGAGCGTCTGAAGCAGACGGGTGACTATGAAATTGTGAAGAGTGAGGACGCTTCGCTAGTGAAAAGTAAAGAGTAAGAGTGAAAATTAAAGATTGATATGAAGACAATACAACTCAAGCGCGGTAAGGACGAGAGCCTCCGCCGCTTCCATCCTTGGGTGTTCTCGGGGGCTATCCAGCACGTCGATGACGACATTGAAGAGGGCGACGTCGTCCGCGTCGTCACGGCTAATGGCGACTTTATTGCTGTGGGACATTTTCAGCAAGGTTCTATTGCCGTGCGGGTGCTGTCGTTTCGCGACGTCAGTATCGACGACAGTTTCTGGGCTGCCCGTTTACAGTCAGCACTACAGATGCGACAGACGATTGGACTGGCCGACTCGGCCGTTGGCAACAGTTATCGGCTGGTTCACGGCGAGGGCGACCATCTGCCAGGACTTATTATCGACGTCTACGGACGGACGGCAGTCATGCAGGCTCACAGCATCGGTATGCACCTCTGCCGTAAGCAAATAGCTGCTCAGTTGGTTGAGGTGATGGGTAGCCGCATTGCGAACGTTTACTATAAGAGCGAGACAACTCTGCCTTTTATGGAGCCTGAGAACGGCTTCCTCTATGGCGGCAGCGACGACAACGTCGCCATTGAGAATGGTCTGAAGTTCTATGTCGACTGGCTGCGTGGCCAGAAGACGGGCTTCTTCGTTGACCAGCGCGAGAACCGCTCGCTATTGGAGCGTTATGCCCGGGGGCGTCGGGTCCTTAATATGTTCTGCTACACCGGCGGTTTCTCGTTCTATGCCATGCGGGGTGGGGCAGAGCTTGTACACTCCGTCGACAGCAGCGCCAAGGCCATTGATCTTACTAACCGCAACGTAGCCCTGAACTTTCCAGAAGATGCACGCCACCAGGCGTTCTGCGAAGATGCCTTTAAATTTCTCGACACGATGGACGGACGCTACGACCTCGTGGTGCTCGACCCGCCCGCCTTTGCCAAGCACCGCGGGGCGTTGCACAACGCGCTGAAGGGCTACACGCGGCTCAACCAAAAGGCGATGGAGAAGATGCCGCCAGGCAGTCTGTTGTTTACTTTCTCCTGTTCGCAGGTGGTGACGAAGGACCACTTCCGTAATGCTGTCTTTACAGCAGCTGCCCTGGCTCGTCGCAAGGTGCGCATCTTGCACCAGTTGCATCAACCTGCTGATCACCCTGTCAACATCTATCATCCTGAGGGTGAGTACCTGAAGGGACTGGTGCTATATGTTGAATAAAATTACTGCTTTTATTGAGCGCCACCAGCTACTCCGTCATGATGGCGGCAAGTATATCGTGGCGCTAAGTGGCGGAGCCGACAGCGTGGCACTACTGCTTGTGATGAAACAGTTGGGCTATGACGTTGAGGCTGCTCACTGTAATTTTCATCTGCGTGGCGAGGAGTCAGACCGTGATGAGCAATTTGTGTGTGATTTGTGTAAGAGTAATGAAATACCTCTTCATTTAATCCATTTTGATACAAATACTTATGCAGAGCTTCATCAAGTAAGCATTGAAATGGCTGCTCGTGAACTACGTTATCGCTATTTCGAGCAGTTACGTCAGGATATTGGGGCTGAGGATGTCTGCGTGGCTCACCATGAAGATGATGCCGTCGAGACGTTGTTGATGAATCTTATCCGAGGAACAGGCATTCACGGGCTTACAGGCATCCGTCCACGTAATGGTCATGTGGTGCGTCCGCTGCTTGGTGTTAGCCGTTCAGAGATTGTCGGTTTTCTTGATGAACTCCATCAACCCTACGTGACCGACAGTACTAATCTCGTACCTGACGTCGTTCGTAACAAAATCCGTCTTGAAGTCATTCCCCTGCTACAGACTATCAATCCGGCCGTCAAGGAGAATATCATCCGTACGGCTAAGCTGATGGCTGAGGTTGAGCAGGTTTATGATGAGGCTGTCGGTAGTGCTATTGACGCCATCTTTGGCGACGGTGCTGTTAATATAAACCGTCTCATGCAGCAGCCCTCTCCTGAGTCGCTGCTTTACGAACTGCTTGCCCCGCGGGGGTTCTCGTCGCCTCAGGTAGAACAGGTGTTCTCTGCTCTGAGCGGACCTCCTGGACGGCTTTTCCAGTCAGCTACCCACGAGGTCGTCGTCGACCGTGGTCGCCTTGTTGTCGAGGAGCGTCGTTCGCCCTTACCAGAGCTCTGTATACCTGAACCTGGCATTTACCGCTATCACAACGACCGCCGATTCCGCATCGCGGTCACTGATGGTGTGAGTGTTAGCCGTGAACATTTCTGTGCTACCCTTGATGCTGCTAAGGTGGTGTTTCCGCTTACTATTCGTCCCGTTAAGTCAGGCGATCGTTTTCAACCTTTCGGTATGAAGGGCACCCGCCTGGTGAGCGACTATCTGACCGACTTGAAGCTGACCATTTTGGAGAAACGTCGCCAACTTGTTGTCTGCGATGCTAGTGGTTGCATCGTTTGGCTTGTTGGGCATCGCACCGACCAGCGCGCGGCCGTAAGCACTACAACCCGTAATATGCTTGTCATTGAACATTTGTGTGAATCCTAATAACATACTGCTATGAAAATACTTGCCATCAATCCAGGAATGATTTCCACCAAGTTAGGCGTATTCTCCGACGAGGAACTGCTGATGCATGCTACGCTGAATCATCCATTCGAGGAACTATGTCGTTTCCCTTTCATCATGGACGAGTTTGACTATCGCAAGGAGAAAATTCTGGAGGAATTGCAGCGGCAAGGTTATGGCCTTGATTTTGACGTCGTTGTGGGGCGCGGTGGCTTGGTGAAGCCCGTTGAGAGCGGTGTCTACGAACTGAATGACAAGGTCATTGCCGATACTCGTCACCCACGTATGCACCACGCTTGTAACCTTGGTTCACTTATCGCCCTGAGTATCGCTGGCGAGATTGAAGGCTGCCGCGCATTTATGGTAGATCCTGGCGTCGTCGACGAGCTTGCTCCTGTGGCCCGCATCACTGGCTTGCCCGAACTGCCTCACCAGACCATCTGGCATGCCCTAAACCAGAGAGAGATAGCCAAGCGCTACTGTTGCGAGCATGGCGTCAGCTACGAGAAGCAAGATCTCATCGTCTGCCACATGGGCAGTGGCATCTCGTTTGCTATGCATCACCACGGTCGTGCCATAGAGTGCAGCGACGCTCTGAGCGGAGATGGTCCCTTCTCGCCCTCACGTGCCGGGATGCTGCCAACAGCATCGTTAGTGAAACTATGTTATAGCGGGCAGTACACCGAGGCCGAGATGTTGCGCAAGATAAACGGTCATAGTGGCCTTACGGCTCATCTGGGTACTAATGATGTTCGCGAAGTGGAGCGTCGCATTGCCGAGGGCGACGAGCACGCACGTTTGGTGCTTGATGCGATGATCTATAGCACAGCCCGATGGATGGCTTCGCTGGCTCCTGCTACTGACGGCCACGTTGATGCCATTATCCTTACAGGTGCTATCGCTAATAGCCGATACGTCACCGACAGTCTGTGTCACAAGTTGAGCTATCTGGCTCCAGTCTTCGTCTATCCCGGCGAAGACGAGCTGACCGCACTGGCCATGAATGTTATTAGAGCCATACGCGGTGAGCAGGAAATCAAGATCTACTCCTAAGTCGTCGTATATTCGATACTCTCGATGAGTTCGGTGAAGCTATCAAAGCAGACGTCCCGCCATTCACGGATGAAGGCGGGACGCTGTTTGTTTGTTGGAATAAGTTGTTTGCTGTTGTTTGTTTGTTAGGCTTCAGCGTTGGGAACGACTGAGACAACACTCTTGTCGCGCTTACCCTTGTGGAACTGAACAGTTCCGTCAACGAGAGCGTAAAGCGTATCGTCCTTACCAATAGCCACGTTGTTACCTGGGTTGTGCTTTGTACCACGCTGGCGAACGATAATGTTGCCGGCAACACACTGCTGACCGCCAAAAATCTTAATGCCCAGTCGCTGAGCTGCTGACTCGCGGCCGTTCTTAGAACTACCTACACCTTTTTTATGTGCCATTCTGTTGTCCTCCTACAATTTTAAGCGATTACTGATTTAACTTCTACCTGTGTGAACTGCTCACGATGACCGTTGTGCGAACGAGAGTCCTTGCGGCGCTTCATCTTGAAGACAATCACCTTGTCACCCTTAACGAGCGGATTCACAACTTCACATACTACTTTTGCACCCTCTACGGTGGGGGCACCTACCTTGACTGCACCGTCAGCATCTACGAGCAGTACCTTGTCAAATTCAACAGTCTTGCCGGCTTCAACGTCCTTGATATGGTGAACGAAGAGCTTCTTGCCCTGTTCAGCCTTAAACTGCTGACCCTGAATTTCTACAATTGCGTACATTTTGCTTTTTGTTTGTATTTTAGGGGTTTTTCCGCGAGGCGGTGTACGTTCGTACACACTTCACTCTGCCCCAACGGACTCTAACGGGCTGCAAAGGTACGATTTTTAGTTGAGAGTGAGATATCCGTATTGAATATTTGCTTATAATTTATAAAACTTTAACGGTTTCTGTTCGCTAATGATTTGTTGTCGACTCTATTTATCGTGATACGGGTTAGTCAATCAGTTCGTAGTCATCGGTTTTATCATCCGTAGTGATGTTCTGTGATTTCTGCTGGTTATTATCCTTTTTCTTCTGTTCACGATATTTCGAAGGTGTTGTGCCAACCTTTTGTTTGAAGGTTCGACTAAAGATGACTGAGTCGGTGAAACCGGCTTTGGCAGCTATATCCGCTATAAGGTCGTCAGTATTCTCAAGGAACATGATTGACTTCTTTATACGGAAATCGGCGATAAACTCCTTAACAGATAGCCCCGTCAGTTCCTTCATCCTCTCAGAGTATTCTGTACGGCTAAGTCCTGATTGAGCACTCAGGTCGTCTGTCTTCAGATCAGGATTCGAGAAATTAGCCTCAAGCCAATCGTACTGTGACTTAACAAAGTCGTAATCCTCCTGATGGACGAATGCCATTTCTTGAGGGCCAAGTCTCAGGACTTTATGCTTCTGCTGCTGCTCCAAGTGATTTTGCCACCAGAACATCAGGAAGATAAGTATGGCTAATAGTAGCACCATGTAAATCCAGATGGCATTGCTTGATAGGAGAAAATAAGGTGGCACATGGACGATAATCGTGCGCTGGTCATACTTGTCGGGTGAGTCAAGCAGGAAAGCCTTCACCTTAAATCGGTAGGTGCCTGTAGGAACGTCCGAATAATTCGCCCTGCGCTGTTTGTCTGCATTTTTCCACTCTTTGTCATAGCCTTCAAGCATATACTGGTAGTGTATGCGGTGCTGTAGTTGGAAATTCATTGCCGAGAAGCGGAAGCTGAAATTGGCATTGTGATTGGGTAGTTTTACCTCCTTAGCTTCTGGAACGTAATAATTGTAATAGTCATTGAGATGTGGACTGACAATTTCATCGTTAATGAAGAAGTCGGTGATACGCAACTTAAGCATTGATGCGTTGTCTGTCACAAGTTTTTTTCGGTCTATGGTGTAGTAGCCGTTGAGGGTACCAAAGAGGATGATGCCGTTAGGCAAGGTGATGGCAGCGCCCTCAGAGCACAAGGTCTCGTCTACACCGTCCAGGTTGGAGAAGGTGGTAAAGATGCGCTTCTCCGGGTTATATGAGCAGATGATATGGTCTGAAGCAAACCAGACGTTGTCATTGAGGTCAAAGGTTATGCTTCTGATTTCTTCGGAAGGCAGGCCGTCCTTAGAACCGAAGGACTCGAAGAGCCATGTGCCTTTGGAGTCTTGTCCGATAGTGTGAGCAAGGCCACCGCCGTTTGTTCCTACCCACATTCCGCCCTTACTGTCGCTGGCAAGATAGACGATGTCGTTACTCATCAGTATCTTGTCGGGCTCCTCGTCCGAGTTACGTAGACGTTCTATGCTTACCTTCTTGTTCTTTACCGACATAATCAGAATACCATCGGTAGTGCCAGCCCAGACATTGCCGTTTTTGTCGAGGGCAATGGTACGTACCTTGAGGAATGAGTTGTGTGGGTATCGGCGCATCTCGTTCTTCGGATTCAAGAAAACCGTTTTCCCGTCTTTGTCGGTCACCATCACGTTGACGCCTCCACCATAAGTGGCTACCCACAGGTTGCCCTGCCGGTCTTCAACGGTCTGATAGGCTGCATTTGAACTGAGGCTGTATTTGTTATGAGGGTCATGACAGTAGTTCTGTAAAGTGTAGCTATTGCCGCTTCCAAAGACAAGCTTGAACAGGCCGTGATCCTTGGAACTGAGCCAAATGTTGCCCTTTGAATCTTGTGAAATGCCATAGGTGCGTCCTAAGGGTGTGCCCTTCGAGTCGCTGGTAATAGTGGTACGTGTACTGTCTGGGTGGAGAACGAAGAGGGTGTTGTTTTTATTGCCTAAGAGGAGCAATTTGCGTTTCTTTTCGTAGAACATGCCACGAATCTCGTTATCTATAGTCGATTCGGCATTGGGTACGAGTAGTGTTCGCGTGATATTGCTCTTTAGTATTTCAAGCTTGTCGAGTCCGCGCCGGCTGGTAGACATGAAGATGACGCCCTCTGGCAATTCCCACGAAGCGTTCACGGTGTTCGACATGTTCCAGGGGTTTGAGGGGTCATTGTGGAAATATTCCACTTCGTCGGTCGCACGATTATAGTAGCCGTAGCCACCATGATTCATTCGTATCCACACGGTACCGTTAGTCTCATTGACGATTCCGCCAATGCCGTCGTGCTCGGGAACGAGCACACGCTGCTGATAATGGCGCTCAATCTTGGTGGTAGGGTCAAGTTTGACGATACCGTATCTGGTGTCAGCAAACCATATCAGTCCATGACTGTCGACGAAGATGCTTAGCAAACCGCGACCATCGGGCTCACGCAGTTTCTGGGGTTCCTGACCGTAGGAGTAGAGATAGATGCTGCCACTCTGACATCCGACATAAATATTATAGCCGTTGGAGTAAAGGGCAGTGACATCTTCGTCCTCGAAAAGTCCTTTTCTTTCAATACTCAGGTTGCCAATGTCAACACGGTGCAATCCTTTCTCGGTACCTACCCAAATGTCGTCGTGATAACCCTCTGCGAAGCATCTGACGGTATGTTGTGAAGTGGTGATGAGCTGCATATTGGTTTTGCCCTTGTCGAGTCTCATCTTATAGACGCCAACACCATTGATGGATGCCAAGATGTCTCCGTTGCTCATTTTGAACAATGGGTAATTGGTGCGGTATTCTTCGCTGTTGCTAACGTTTTCGAAAGGATTGATAATGGCGTCAATGCTACGGTCAAGTGCGAAGATACGTCCGTCGTACATGTTCAGCCAGATGTTCTGCGAATGGTCGCAGGTCATACTCAAGATACGGTTGTGTAGGTTGGCTATGTGGCTGGCATTGCCCGTCCGGTAGTTGTAGAAGTTATAGCCGTCAAAACGTGAAAGGCCATTCCAGGTGGCTAACCAGATAAAGCCGTAGTCGTCCTGGAGAATATAGGCTATGGCATTACTCGCCAGACCATCATCTGTAGAATAATGCGTCTGTGAGGCGCGTAGCTGTTGTGCGTTGAGATGGGTGACGGCAACCATTGCCGTTATGATAAGTAGTGTAATTCTTTTTAATGACATATAGCTTTAGTATGTTTGATTGGCAATTTTCACGCCAAAGGTACGAACATTTTTTCTTATAACCAAAAAAAATCAAGATTTTAATATCTTTTGTTTTGTAAAATATGCGGATTTAAGGTATTTACATTCCTGGGAATAGGATAGATGGTGGTATAGCCGTCGCTTTCGTCAACGGCATCAGGCCCGTTATAGAGTGAGCGGAATTGGCCGAAGCGAATTTCCAAGCGTTACCCACGATCTCATTCCCAGGGTTCCATGAGTGCTTGTACATCTCCTGCCAAAGGCCGCCGTCAAACCAGTCGATGCCGCGTGTGGGTAACATAGCCTCGTCAGAGCCGAAGGTCTGAAGGTCGTAAACCCCGCGGCAGGTGCCCTGTAAACCTTCGCCGTCTGAATGGCCTCCCATATAATTATATAAGGTGGCGACAGCATTCTGATAGAGTTTTTCTGCTGATGTATAGGCCGCTTCTTCTGGTATCTGGTCCTGTGGTGCTTCGTTTAGCGAACAACTGCAGAGCAAAATTTTTTCTAAAAGCTAACCTTATTTTTGCGCGAAATCTGCTTTTTTTTTTTAACTTTATGCGTTTTGAGTGCTCCGCTTTGGGCTTAGCTCAAGGAAAATCCTTCGTTTCGGCATAAAAAAGATGAAAATCTTTTGCTTTTCTCTCGTTTTTTTGTAACTTTGCCATCAAGATGGCGAACTTAGTGGCTTCGAAAACAGAATAACTACTAAAACAACAAACAGAAGATGGGAAAAAAGTGTATTTTGACGTCATTGGTACTAATGACGGTTTTGTGGGCTAATGCCCAAGGGCGCATCGTGGAGAACTTGAATTTCGGTTGGCGTTTCCATGCCGGCTCTGTGGCAGGTGCCGACCAGAAATCTTTCGACGACAGCGGCTGGCGAACGGTCAATGTGCCTCATGATTTCCAGATTGAGCAGCCTTGGGTGGCACCTGCCGCCGACGAGAAGGCCGACAATAACGATCCGGCGGCCAACATCAAGAGCCGTCTGTCGAGCCGTGGGTTCAAGGAGATGGGGCAGGGGTGGTACCGGCTCCACCTGACGCCTGCCGATTCCTTGAAGGGCCGCCGTCTGCTCTTGCAGTTCGATGGTATTATCTATACGGCCGACGTCTACCTCAACGGTGAACGTATTGGCGGTACCGACTATGGCTATGTCGGGTTCGAGATCGACGTCACTAACCGGCTGAAGCCCGGCCAGGAGAATGTCATCGCCGTGATGGCTGATACGCGTGAGCCGGGAAATTCCCGCTGGTATACCGGGGGCGGACTGTTCCGGAGTGTACGCTTGGTAGCCACCAACCGTGAACTCTATTTCGAGCGCCATCCGCTCTATGTCACTACGCGCAACAATCGCTATGTGAACATCACGGCCGAGGTGGCTTTCCGTGGGCGTGAGAAGAAAGCTCCTGCGGCTGTCACCGTGACAGATCCCGCCGGCAAGGTTGTCTACGAGGGGAAAGCCGAGATGCGCCGCAGCACGCCCTCTCGTGTCAGCGAGGTGCGTCTGCCGGAGATTGAGATTCCCAGTCCGCAGCTGTGGGACACCGAGCATCCTAATCTCTATACCGTCCGGCTGACGCTGTATCGCGAAAACGGCAGCGTGGCTGACGAAGCCTGCACGAAGTTTGGCATTCGCACCGTCGCCATCACCCCCGAGCGCGGCTTGCTCCTCAATGGCCGTAAGGTGCTGCTCCAAGGGTATGCAAACCATCATACGTTAGGGGCATTAGGTGCTGCCGCCTATCCGCGGGCTATCGAGAAACGCCTGCAGCTGATGAAGCAGTTTGGCATCAACCACATACGTACCAGTCATAACCCCTATAGCCGTGAGTTCATAGAACTTTGCGACCAGTACGGTATACTGGTGGTCGACGAGTTGTACGACAAGTGGACACGTCAGCACACGGGTGGCCGCGTCGCCTTTGAACAGCTCTGGCAGCATGACGTGCCGGAATGGGTGAAGCGCGACCGCAACTCGCCCTCTGTCGTTCTATGGAGTCTTGGCAACGAGCTGCAACAAGACCCCAACCAGCCCTTTAACGATTTTGGCGTGACGATGTATCGGCTCATGCGCCCCTTAGTGGCCCGCTATGACTCCACACGACTGGTAACGGTGGCCATGCATCCCCGCTACCGCAATTGGGAGACTGACTCCTTGCCTTGTGACTTAGCCATGATTACCGACGTGCAGGCTTATAATTATAGGTATATGTATTTCCCCGGCGACGGTCGGCGTTTCCCCTGGATGAAGTTCTACCAGAGCGAGGCTTCGGTGGCTGCCATGGGACAGAATTTCTTTGAGATGGATCGCGACAAGGTCATCGGACTGGCCTACTGGGGGGCTATCGACTATCTGGGTGAGTCGCAGGGCTGGCCGGCTAAGGGCTGGGGCCAAGGTGTCTTCGACATCTCCTTGGAACCCAAACCGAAGGCTTACTACATGAAGTCGTTCTTCTGCCCAGACGTGCCGGTGGTACATATCGCCGTCGTCGACAAGAAGGGCGACCAGATGTGGAATGGCGTGCAGACGGGCAACGACGGCATGAGCGACCATTGGAACCGCGTTGCCGGACAGAAGCTTCAGCTGGTAATCTATACCAATGGCGACGAGGTGGAGCTGTTGCAGAACGGTAAGAGTCTGGGACGCCGGCCGAACGACTTGAAGAACGCCAAGATGCGTAATCAGATTCGCTGGAACGACGTCGTCTATGTCGCTGGTTCTCTGGAGGCTATCGCTTATAAGAATGGGAAGGCTGTAGCCCGTCATAAGATAGAAACCACGGGCGAGGCCGCGCTGCTGAAGGCTGAGGCCGACCGTCCTGCGACGGCGACTAAGAAGCCGGCAGCCAATGCCTGGCGTGCTGACGGCGAGGATTTGCTTCATGTGCGTGTCGTGGCTGTCGACAAGAAAGGGCGTCAGGTGAAGTCCGAGCGTGGAGAGGTTACCTTTAAGGTGGAGGGCGAGGCCGAGATTGTCGGTGTCGTCAATGGCGACATCAACTCCGGTGAACTGACTGTCGGTACGAAGCGCTCATTATATAATGGTACGTGTACCGTTATTCTGCGGGCAACGCGTAAGGCCGGTCGCGTGACGCTGACTGCCACGGCTCCCAACCTGAAGCCCGTGAAACTTTCTCTCTTGACGCAGAAATAAAGAATAGAACTTTCTCACTTTTATTAACCACTAATTGCACAAATTACACTAATTATAACGAATTTCACGAATTACACTAATTATCGCTGGTGCCGATTGTCTGCGCGTAGCCAATTAGTGTAATTTGTGTAATTAGTGGTTCATTTATAAAATCCGTATAATCCGTCTTAATCCGTTGTTTTTAAAAGCGTTCACTTCTCCTGGTAGTGGTTGCTGATAAACCGTCCTAAGGCGTTGTCCCTGTTGCGGAGGGCCGTCTCCTTGATGAGACGTGTCAGCGAAACATACTGACGTTCTATGTCGACGAAACGTTGACGGGGACTGATGCTGTCGCTGCCAGACGCTATGACACTGCGGATGCTATGGTCGTATTTCGCCACACTGTCGTTCAGCGACTGCCAGCGGTTGTTGATAGTGGTGCCTGACACGCGGCTTGAGCCAGGCTTCGGCAGAAGTTCAATGTAGATGTTGCCAGGTTCTGCGAAGAACACGATGCCCTGTTGGTGACTGTCTGCGGGGTAGAGCCTGCAGACGGTTGGTTCGGCGGCATGTCCCTGAAAGTAGAAACGTCCGTCGGCGACAACGATGGAGTCGAGGGGACGACCGGCGCCATCGATGTTGTCGCTGAGGTATAGTACGCTACCGTTAGGCAGCTGCCACGCTTCACCTTTTATATAATAGGTGTCGGACTGACAGGCCATGAAAAGAATGGGGATAGCTGCCAGTCCGACGATGAATCTTAAAAGTCTCACTTCTGTTTATACAATATACAGGTCGCTGATGCTCTTGTTGTCGATGACACGACGGATGGCCTCGGCAAACATGTCGGCTACAGAGAGCTGTTTCACCTTGGCGCAGCGCTGGGTATAGGGGATAGAGTCCGTAAAGATGATTTCCTCCAGGGCCGACTCCTGTACGCGGTCGCTGGCAGGGCCGCTCATCACGCAGTGTGAGGCACAGGCACGTACGGTCTTGGCTCCTGCCTGCTTCATCAGGTCCGCAGCCTTGGTAATAGTGCCCGCGGTGTCTACCATGTCGTCGATAATCACCACGTTCTTGCCCTCCACGTCGCCGATAATCTGCATCGTGGCAACAACATTGGCACGCGCACGCGTCTTGTTGCACAGCACCAGCGGACAGCCGAAGAACTTGGCGTAGGTGTTGGCGCGCTTTGAACCGCCCACGTCGGGCGAGGCGATGACCAGGTCCTCTAACTGCAGGCTCTTCAGGTAGGGCATGATGACGCCCGAGGCATACAGATGGTCGACGGGAACATCGAAGAAACCCTGTATCTGGTCTGCATGCAGGTCCATCGTGATGACGCGGTTCACGCCAGCCACGCTCAACAGGTCTGCTATCAGTTTGGCACCTATCGACACACGGGGCTTGTCCTTGCGGTCCTGACGCGCCCAGCCGAAATACGGGATGACGGCGTTGATGGTACGTGCCGAAGCACGCTTTGCCGCATCAATCATCAGCAGCAACTCCATCAGGTTGTCGCTGTTGGGAAACGTACTCTGGACGAGGAAGATGTCGCGTCCGCGGATAGACTCTTCGTAGCTGACGGCGAACTCCCCGTCAGAGAACTTGGTGATTTGGAGTTGTCCTAATGGGCAACCTAAACTTTGACAGATTTTCTCTGCCAGGTATCTCGTGGCTGTACCCGAGAAGACCATGTACGAGTTTTCCATTTATCTATGTGATGTTAACTTGTTTCTTTTCTATTCCACTGCCTTCCGCAGTTTCTCGAAGTGGCTGATCAGCGCTTTGTAGTCCAGCTCGTTGTGGATGTCAAAGCGGTTCCACAGGTCGCCGCAGATGACAACGCCTCCGAAACCCAGCTCTTTGGCCACGCTGATGTTGTCAAGGTTCATGCCGCCCATGGCGTACACCTTCTTGTCTATCAGTCCGCGGCGTGATGCCTCGCTCAGCTCCTCCAGCGTAAGCGTCGACTTGTCTGAGGGGTTGCTCTGGCTGTTGAAGAGTGTCTTCAGAAACACGTAGTTTGAGCGCTTCTTGTTGTCTTTAAGCTCGTCGATGCTGTGACAGGTGCGGCTGATATTCCCACGGTAGCTCGCAGGAACTTCTGCCTGACAGTTATTCAGGTGAATGCCTTTCAGGCGGAACTCTTCCTTCAGGTAGAAATGGTCGTGTACGGTGATCTTGCCGTAGTAGTCTTCTGGGAGTAGCGTCAGCAACCGTTCGGAATAGACAGGCTCCGAACCTGGCTTACACAAGTGCAGATTATCCATCCCCGCCTCAAAGAGCGTAGTCAGTATCTTGTCTTCTTCCACGAAGAACGTGGATTGCGTCATGATAATAAGCTTCATGTGCCGATTGTTGATTTCACGTGCAAAGATAGCTATTTTTTGTATATTCTACAAATATTTTCTGCATCATTTTTGTTTTTTCCCTGTTTTCCTGCTTTCGTCGTCCGATGAGACCACCGTCACGATGTAGGCGCTGAGCAAAACCAGCAGGGCGGCTACGGGCTTGTCCCACGTCAGCTGGTCCTGGCCGATGATGATGGCCACAAACGAGGCTACCATCGGCTGCAGATTGGTATAGATGCTCACCGTCGTCGCACTGAGCCAGCGCATGGCGAAGGGTATGAGGAAGTAGCCTAAGACGGTGGCCATCAGCACGATGAAGGCCATCTCCAAGGCACCGTCCCAGCCGAAGGTGGCTGCCGAGTACAGCCGCTGGTCGGCCAGTTCGGGCCAGGCTATGGGTACGGTGACGATGGCCGATATCAGGAAGACGTATTTCATCTGTGTCACAGGCGAGTACTTCTGGGCCACCTTGCGGGTGATAATCATGTAGATTGCCCATGTCAGCACGCTCAGTATGGCCAGTATGATGCCCAGCACGTCGTTCGTACCGTTGCCCGAGGTCTGCCCCATGACTACCATCAGCACGGCGCCCGCTATGCCTAGCAGCACGCCGAGGAACTTGATGCCCGTGATGCGTTCGCCGATGAACAGGGCGGCCGTCAGCATGACGGCCACCGGGGTCAGCGTGGCAATGAGCGAGAAGTAGACGGGACTGGTGTAGTCGAGCGACCATGCCGTCAGCGTCTGAGACACCACGAAGCCCATCAGTCCGCCGAGCATGATGACAACCAGGTCGCGACGCTCCACCGGTTCGGGCTTCATCAGCGAGGCGATTATCCAGAACACGATGGCGGCACCGAGGCTGCGCGTTGCCATATAGGTCATCGGTGACACCCAGTCGTCGAGTAGCAGTTTCGTAACGGGAACGCCAAGACCGAAGATGGTGTTGGCCATGAGGATGGCTCCGTGAGCCTGAAGTCTGTTCTGATTCATCTGTCTGTTTCGGTATATGGTTAAAAACCGGCTGCAAAGGTACTAAAAAAAGAGAAGAGTGAAGCGTGAAGCGTGAAGAATTTGCTGCGCCCCTTGTTTTTTTGTTTTTTTTTTGTAATTTTGCACCGAACATTTCGTCATGCTGATATGAACACACCTATTTATATTATAGAGGAGGCACGGCTCCGCAGGAACCTGCAGCTCATTGCCGACGTGGCACGCCGTGCCGACGTAGAGATTATCCTGGCTTTCAAGGCGTTTGCCCTGTGGAAGACCTTCCCCATCTTCCGCGAATACATCCGTTCGACGACGGCCAGCTCCCTCAGCGAGGCACGGCTGGCTCTTGAGGAGTTCGGCTGTCGTGCCCACACCTATTCGCCGGCCTACACCGACGGCGAGTTCGACGAGATACTGCGCTGTTCCAGCCACCTGACGTTCAACTCGCTGTCGCAGTACGAGCGGTTCCACGCGAGGGTAGGGGGGCAGGCTTCTGTCGGCCTGCGCGTCAATCCGGAATATTCTGAGGTGGGTACGGCGCTTTATAACCCCTGTGCCCCCGGAACGCGCTTCGGCGTGACGGCCGACAAGTTGCCCGAACAGCTGCCAAGCGACATCAAGGGCTTTCACTGTCACTGCCATTGCGAGAGCGGTGCCGACGTGCTGGAACGTACACTCGTGCATATCGAGACGAGGTTTGCCCGGTGGTTTCCGCAGCTGAAGTGGCTGAATCTTGGCGGTGGCCACCTCATGACGCGCAGCGACTACGACGTCGACCTCCTTATTAATATATTAAGAGGTCTGCATGCCCGCTACCCCTGGCTGAAGATCATCCTCGAGCCCGGCAGCGCCTTCGCCTGGCAGACAGGCCCCTTGGTGAGCCACGTCGTCGACGTTGTCGAGGACAAGGGCATCCGCACGGCCATCCTCGACGTCAGCTTCACCTGCCACATGCCCGACTGTCTGGAAATGCCATACACCCCCGAAGTCCGTGGAGCAAAAGCCTCCCTCAACCCCTCCGGAGGAGGGGAGGCTACCTACCGCCTCGGCGGCAACAGCTGTCTCTCGGGCGACTTCATGGGCTATTGGCAGTTCGACCACGAATTGCAGGTCGGCGAGGAGGTCATCTTCGAGGACATGATCCACTACACCACGGTGAAGACCAATATGTTCAACGGCATCTCTCACCCCGCCATCGGTATGCTCCATCTTGACGGCTCGCTCGAGATCCTTCGCCAGTTCTCCTACGACGACTACCGCAGCCGTATGGACTAAGTCAAGGTTCCATCTTTTCGAGCTGTTGAACCGCCTCTGACCGCAACGCGGTCGCCGCTCAATAGCCGTGTGGTGCGAAGCACCCTCGGATGGAGGATAGTTGGAACATCGACCCTGAAGGGGTCGCCCGTGCTCACGGACGCCCCTCCCAGATCGCGGTGTTGCGCGCGCTACGCATCCTGAACGAGGACAACCGTATCACCATCTTCAGCCTCATTGGCCGTAGTGACCTTATGGCCGACGTGACCACCTGAGGCGCACACCGACACATGTTTGGTGACACCTCTTACACCAAGCTTGATTATCAGCAGGTTACAGAGATGTTTACCCACACCAGTGCCCACACCAGTGGTCGCACCAAGTGTCGCACCAATGTAGGTCAAACGAATTATAACAGAATTGTTTTTTGAAACGAATTTGAATAATTGAAATAATTTAATCCACAAATTTTTATAATAATTATTCGCAGACAAAGCGTATACCAAGTCTTCAAATCCCCATAATTATAATTATTCAAATTTATGGGCAAAATTATAATAATTATTCAAATTCGTTTCTTTAATATTTTGTTTGGTGTTTCCGAAAATGTTTCACGACAGAGGCCGGAAACGTACAAGCCTCTCGCAAAAATTTCACGGCCGCTCGTAAAAAAATATAAGCCTCTCGTAAATGTTTCACGGCCTGCCAATATGCCCTGGTGTCACCTCTGGTGCGACTATAGGTGTTACCTACCATCAAAAAATAGCCTCTGATTTTCAATTAGTTAAGTGCCAGGTGTAAGAGGTGTGGGTATGTCGTGCTTGACACCAGCTACACGAACGGTGCCCGCTTTGTGGTCACGCTGGCAGGACGAGCCGTGCGCAGAAATACCGGTGTGAGTTTGTTTTTTTTTAGCGTTTTTTTGGTGTATATAAAAAAAATGCGTACCTTTGCAGTGATAATCTATAATTGACCTGAAACATTTACAGCAAAACTATAGAAAGATGTGCCAACGAAACAGACTTTTAAAGTATTTTATAGTTGTAATGGCAGTCGCGATGCTGGTGGCATGTGAGAAGGATGTGGTAGACGAGGCGACAAGCAACGTCGTCCGTGAGGCCAACGCGTTGTTACAGGTGACGACGCGCGGCACGAACGATGCCACCGTCAGCTATCCCGTGCAGGTGTATGTCTTCCAGGGCGACGACTGCAAGGCTGTGCAGACCATCGGCGACGAAGGCCAGACGCTGAACATCCCGCTGGTGGAAGGGACGTATAGCGTCTATGCCATTGCGGGGGCTTCGGCTACGGACTACACGCTGCCCACGAAGGATAATGCTACTGCGACAACGGCATTGACGCTGAAGGAGGGCCGCACGCTCACCGACCTGATGGCGGCCTCGGCCACGGCAACGCTGGTGGATGGCGGAACGAACACGGTGACATTGGGTATGACGCGTAAGACGATGCTCATTCAGGACGTGACCATTAAGAAGATTCCGACGGCGGCCACGGCAGTCTCTGTGACCATTGCTCCGCTATGGCAGGCATTGACGGTGAGCGGCGCTTTTGCCAACGCTGGGCAAAGCCAGACCATCGCGCTGACCAAGCAGGCCGATAACCGCACATGGAAACTCCCCTCGCCCTTTGGAGAGGGGTCGGGGGTGAGGCTTCTGCCGCCCAGCAGTCAGCCGGCCAGTGTGAGCGTGAATATCACCAGTGGCGGCGCCACCAAGACCTACACCTATTCTTGCAGCGACCAGCTGGAGGCCGCCTACAAGATAAACATTGACGGTACCTACACCGAGGCCGTGGGCGTGAACCTGACGGGAACGATTACCGGCGCTACGTGGCTGGGCGAGCGGACGATTAGCTTTGAATTCGATGAGAACGGCAGCAGCACATCGGGGAATAACGACAACTCTGACAACATCCCCTCTGTCGGCGACACCTACCAGGGCTGCTACGTGCTGGCCGTGGACGACGCGGACGACTACGCCGAACTGACGCTGCTATCGCCCACGGAACTAACCGGCATCGAATACACTACGGACATGCAGGCGCATATCGAGGCCGCGCTGGCCACCGTGACCGACGGCGACATCAGCGGGTGGGAAGTTCCTACCACCGCCGAGGCACACCTGATGTACAACGCCCGAGAGGCCATCGGCAACCTGACCGCCAATAGCTACCTGTATCACAACGGCACTGGTTATCGCGCCTTCGCGCCATCGGCCGAGGCGTTCAGCCCAATTAGCAGTCTCAAGGCTTCCACCGTACTCCGTCCCGTCGCCACAGTATCCATTACCAAAGACTGACGCCCCATGAAAAAACTTTTATTCTTTGCCCTCGCCCTGCTATTGGCAGCATGCGAGAAGCCTGTTTTCAATGAGACAACGGGCAAGATGATACCTTCAGAGACCAACGTCATTCTGCACTTTACGCAGTACCAGCAGGAGGCATTTACCCGCTCTGCTACCGACATCACCAACCTTTGTTCGCGCCTCAACATCGCCATCTTCGACGCTGAAGGCACGAAGGTGAAGACCGTGGCGCAGAAGGAGGGCGACGCCAGCTACGGCACGGTGGCGCTGAGCCTCGCCGCGGGCACGTACCGCCTGGTGGTCATTGCCCACAACTGCGACGGCTCGGCCACAATAACCTCGACGGAAAAGGTGACGTTCCCCAACAACAAGGTGACGGACACCTTTTTTTATTACGGCACCCTGGTGGTGACCGACGCCCTGCAGTCGTACGACCTCACGCTGACCCGCGCCGTGGCGATGTTCCGCCTGGTGCTGACCGACGAGAGCGTGCCATCTAAAGTTGCTAAGCTCAAGTTCTACTACCTCGGCGGCTCCTCGACCTTCAGTCCGAAGGACGGCTACGGCTGCGTGAACTCCAAGCAGACGGAGATCCGTCCGGTGCCCGCTGATTTCGTCAGCGGGACCGCCTTCGAAGTCTACACCCTGCCCCACACCGAGGAGGACGTGCTGACAAAGCTGACCGTGACAGCACTCGACGCCAACGACAACATTCTGAAGGAGCGCACGTTCGAGAACATCCCCATCACGCGCAACCAGGTGACGCGCTATACCGGCAGTTTTTTCGGTAGCGGCGGCGGTGGGGCGACGGGCAGCGGCGACTTCCGCATGACCGCCGACCCCGACTGGGACGCCGTCAACGGGTATACTTTTTGATTTGTCCCCTAGCAGCATTAAGGAGCCGAGGTTTTTCCGCCTCGGCTCTCGATTTTTTGGGGAATTATAGCGTTGCTTTCAAGAAAAATAAGTACTTTTGTACGCGAAAAGGCTGCAAACACAAAACGATATGTACGAACAGATACAGGAAGATGCGATATTTGGGATGCTTTATGCCGTCGTCGCAGTGCTGGCGGCGCTGGGCTGTGTTTACCTGCTGTTCCGGCGGGGCAACGCCTTTGCCGCCGACGTCACGCCGCCATTGCGGCTCAGGCGCTGGACGGCTGCGTTCCTGGCGGTCATCGCCTTGGGCCACGTGTGGTACCTGCCGGGAACCATGATGGCCGATGGCGAGGCTGTTGAACGGTGGACGCTCATCGGCGCGCTGCTTGACTGTCTGCTGACCATCCCCGTGGCCCTTGTCGTCATGCTCTGCATGTTGCAAGACAAACGCCGGCCGCTGTGGCCCGTGTGGGCGGCCGTGGCGCCGCTCGTCATCCTGATGGCGTGGAGTGTGGTGACCCGCAGTTACGCCCTATTGCCGTGGCTGCAGGGCTATTTCCTGCTGGCAAGCATCGGCTTTATGATATATATGGTGTTCGAGGTGCGGCAGTACGGCCGATGGCTGCGCGACAACTATGCCGACCTGGAGCACAAGGAGGTGTGGCAGAGCCTGCTGGTATTGGCGGTCATCATGTTCCTGTTCGTCTATTACGTGATGGGCTACGGCAGCATCACCTACGAATACATCATCCAGGTGAGCGGCCTCTTGCTCATCGGTCATCTGCTGTGGCGCGTGGAGACGCTGCAGGACCTGAGTTTCCAGCCAATGGCCGATGGCGACATAGCGTTGGCCGAAGCGCAGCGGGCTGCTGCCGAGGCTGACGAAGCCGATGACGATGCTCTCGACGGCGATGGCGGGCGCCCGCAGCCGGCCGAGGGCCTGTCGGAAGCCGCTATCCAGGAGATTGGTAAGCTGTTGCACGACCGCTGCGAGGGCAACAAACTCTACCTGCAGACCGACCTTACGTCGGTGCAGTTGGCTCAGGCCCTGGGCACCAACCGCACCTATCTCAGCCTGTATTTCTCGCGCCAGGGCACCACCTACAATGCCTATATCAACGACCTGCGCATCGACTGTTTCGTTCGTCTCGTCCGTGAGGCCAACGCTGCCCAGCGTCCCTTCACCGCCCAGGAACTGGCCGCCCAGAGCGGCTACCGCAGCTACCGCACCTTCAGCGTCGCCTTCAGGCAGCGCAAGGGCCAAAGCGTCACGGCGTGGATGAACGAAGAGGAGAGCGCATAAGAGCGCCCCTTCGTTCAGTGCTCGGCACTTAAGTGCCGAGAACGGGACGAAAACGAACGAAAACGAACAAAAAAAGAAAACCAAAAACCAAAAACAATGATAAAGGCCCCTGTCAAGCACAACCGCCTGCGGCGGATGGAGAAGCACGACTACACTTCGTCCTGCATCTATCTGATCACGGTGACGACGGAAGGCCGCCAGCGCCTTCTTGGTACGCTGGTGGGCGACAGTGCCGCTACTGCCGCCATCGAGCCGACGCCGCTGGGCGCCTATGTCGCGGAGGCCTTCCGTCAGACGGCTGCCGAGACCACGAAGAAGACCGGCTGCCGCGTTCAGGTGCTCCATTATCAGATCATGCCCGACCATTTCCACGGCATCCTCTACGTCCGCGACACCCTCCCTGCCGATTACGCCCTGGGTAAAATCGTCGCCGCCTGGAAAAGCGCCTGCACCCACGCCCTTTGGGCTTCTTCGTTGAGTTCTCCACACTTAAGTGCGGAGAACGGGACGAAGGACTTAAGTGCGGAGAACAAAACGAAGCCCCTCTTCTCCCGCGGCTTTAACGACCGCATCCTGTTCCGCAGGGGCCAGCTGAAGACCTGGGTGGCCTACCTCGATGACAACCCGCGGCGCCTCTGGCTCAAGTGGCATTTCCCTGACCGCCTGCGCAAGGTCTATGATTTCACTGCCGGCACGAAGGGCCACCGCTATACCGCCGTCGGCAACACGTTCCTCGTCACCCATCCCGAGCGTCTCCAGGTGCGCTGCCATCGCAACCTGACAGAGGAGCAGATACAGCAGGAGGTGGAGAAATACCTGAGAGAAGCCCACCGCGGTACGGTGCTCGTCTCGCCGTTTATCTCGCCGGCAGAGAAGGCCGTCTTTGAGGCCTGCTATCGGGAAAGGCTCCCCATGATACATATCGTCAGCCGCGGGCTGGACGGCAAGTTCAACTACCCCTCCGGCAGAGACCTGTCGGGCTGCTCCGACGGCTTCCTGTTGGTGCTGGCCCCCTATGCCGACTATAGCGCCGAGACCGCTGCCGCCCGCATCACCCGCGCGCAATGCCTCGACATGAACGCCTACGCCGCCGAC
>ONDA01000001.1 GCA_900316475.1 uncultured Prevotellaceae bacterium | reverse complement strand
CTGTTACCCAGAACGACTATCCTTACTTCTTATCAGATAAGAATTGACAGTTCGTATAATTACCCAAGTGTCCAACATTAAACATTAAAGATTAAACATCAAACACTCGCTTCTTGTACTACTTGTCTCTGTTTATGAAAATCTTTCAAAGAACTCTTTCTTTCAGCGCTTGTCGAGTGGTGTTCTCGAAAGCGGGTGCAAAGGTACGGCTTTTTTCGTAACCACCAAAACTTTTCGAGATTTTTTTCGCCAAAATCGCCTGTTTTTTTTCGCCTCTTGATTTACGTCAAATGCGGAAGGCGTTACACCTTTATAATATATATAAAAGGGGGCTGTCGACGCATTGACGACGGATTCGCTGCTGACGCGCCAGGGAATTGCACCCGGCGTTTGCAACCAGATGATGGTTGCCCGTGTTTTTGGCAGTCAGAACAGCAGCGTTACCCGACGCCAGGCAAGTGGTGCGCTTGTATAAGCGACGACCGCTCGGCAGATGGTCGGCGTGCCGAATTGCGGTGCAAAGTTACGGAGAAAGAGCGAACGGTGCAAGCGCCGACGGGGCTCCGCCGGAATCCTAAATTGCCAAGTCGCTGACAGCCAGCGCCCTACGAGCCGCTCTTACGATTGTCGTCTTCTCATACGCGCGCCCGCACTACCGTCCAAACCGCGAAAGTCGGTGACACCCGGCGCACCTGCCGCTGACTATCAGGCAGTTACACCGGCGTCTGGTAGCACCAACACCCACACCAACACCCACACCAACACCCGCACCACACCTGACACCAAAAAACGTCACGGCCTCTCGTGAAAAAATACCGGCCTCTCGTGAAAAAATACCGGCCTCTCGTGAAAAAATATAGGCGTGAAATTTTCACCAGCGGCCGTGACGTGTTGTGCCCACCGATACAATCATTGGTGTGACTATTGGTGTGACCATTGGTGTGACTCCCCTCTGGAAAAACCATCTTGAAATTCAGCAAGTTAAGTGCCAGGTGTAAGAGGTGTCACCTATTACTTTCTTATTCAGTACCCAGGGCCGTTCCCTGCTCCGCAATCTCCTCAGCCATAGCGTTAAGGGCTACACAGTCAGCACGGCTGATGTGTCGTTTCCCGCTGTCATACGGCCATGGACTAAGGATCAGCAGTCTTCCTTCGGCGCACGCATCGAAAAGAGCGTCGGCGGGCTTGTAGTAGTCGCGGAAGCCGTTGTCTGTCAGGAGAATAAACGGATGCCGTTCACGTAGTAGGACCTGCATCACCTGCTTCTCGTCTGGAGATATGAATGGTGATACCATCACCACACCTCCACGAGCCTGCAGCACACAGCCGTTCTTGTAGTTGCGCAGCGGTTCGGCATTGCCATGGACAGCCTGCTCCACCAGCAGTCGGCGTACATGCACGGTGGCAAAGCGCTCGTTCATCAGCAGTGCCACATTCCCCACGCCGTCATAGCTTCTGTCGCCTATGCCGATGCTCTTCTGTACGCGGAAGAAGCCTGGCTTCAGGCGTTTGGTAGCCAGCCGCTGGGGGTTCATGTCTATGTAGCGGATGGTGTTGGGCAGTTGTGAGTAGTGAGCCATTGGGCGGATGAAAGGCATCTCTGCAAACACTGGGGCAAGGCGGTAGTAGGCCTCGTCGCCCATCTGCTCGCGGAGTGTGGCGGCGAGGGCCTGCAGTTGTCGGCTCTCTTCTTTTAGTTCTTCCCGAATGGTATTCGGGATAATGAAAGAAGGGGCGGAGGAAGAGGGGGAGCAGGGGGCGGAGGAAGAGGGGGAGCAGGGGGCGGAGCAGGCCCGGCCCAGCTTCTTCGCCGCCTGCCAAAAGCCCCTCGCTACCGTCCCGATGCCCTTGGGCATGGACCGCTGTACATACAGCACGGCGTGCAGATGGTCGGGCATAAGGCAGAAATGCAGCACCTTCACTTCCGGGTGGTGCCGCGGTATGCTCATCAAGCAGTCCACCAGCGCATCGCCTAAGGCCGTTCGCTGCACGAATGTCTTTGCAGGGTCGTCGTAAGGGGTGATGAGCGCGCCCAGGACGGGCTGGCGGTCGGTCACCGTCATGGTGATATGATACAGGGCAGCACCTTTCCAGGCGGTGCCCGGTTCCTGCCATTGCCATTTCTCCTTGTCTGTCATATCGCTTCAGTTCACATTTCGTGTGCAAACATACATATAATTTCCTAATTATACAAACTGATAAGACAGAAAAGTAGTATGATTTAGGGCAATAAACGAAAAAATGAATGAAATTTTGGGACAAAATAGCTGTTATATGAAAAAAAGTTTATAACTTTGCCAGCTCAAAACCAAAATAACATTAATACATGAAACAGATTTACAGGCATGCCCTGTTGACACTACTGCTCGGTGCTACGTGCGCCACGGCTGAGGCGACAACAGGGTACATTATCAACGAGGACTTCTCGGGGTTTACGGGACTTACTGCGAACTATACCACTTCAGAGAAGAATGGTTGGACAGTTCACGGATGCAGCACTGGCGCAGGTGCCTATTCAGGAACCATCAAATTAGAATATGTCAATAATGACTATGGCAATTCTTATGCCACTACGCCAACATTCTCTAACCTCACCAAAACTTGCAATGCTGTGATGACCATCAGGTGCGCTAACACAAACAACAACTACGCCAGATTCTCTGTAACCATCAACGGAGGTGGCAGGTTTCCCAATGGCAAAAACATATGGAGAACCACTATAGAAGAAGAATCACAAGTTTTTACCGACAAAACACTAAAACTCATCGGCGTCAGTAAAGCCACATCATTAACCATCACATTAATCAGCACAAATGGGGGTTATTTTGTCCTCGACGACGTTGTTATCTCCACAGCCGACCATGTAACGCTCAGTGAATCAGCTGTAAATGTTTTGGAAACGAAGGTGGCGGATGTAACGGTGGGACGTACACTGGCGGCAGGCGTCTGGAACACGCTCTGCCTGCCGTTTAACACAGGTAAGAACACTATTGCACAGGCTACGGGAAATGCTGTAAGCAACGTCAGTCTGCGGACGTTCAGCGGCTTTAGCGAAAACGTACTGACCTTTGCGACGGCAGACACGATAACAGCCGGCACGCCCTTCCTTGTCAAACTGGCCCAGGAGGCAGAGAACCCGACCTTCACCTTGGTTAATCTGAAAAGCGATATCGCCAGCAATACAAGGACGGTAACCCATAACGGTGCCAGTATGATTGGCATCTTCGACCCTACGGACATCGGTGCTGGCGGTCTTTTCCTGACAGCCAGCGGCAAGCTGAAGCGAGCCAGTGGCAGCACCACGCTGAAAGGACTACGCGCCTACTTTACCGTGCCAGGCACCACAACGGCCCGTCTGATGATTGACGACGATGCGACGGTCATCGACATGATAGAGGCAGCACCTACCGACGGCAGATGGTATGCCCCCGACGGTCGGCGATACAGCACACAGCCCACGCGGCAAGGCATCTATATCAAAGACGGAAAGAAAATCATCATCAGATAAGGAGGAAGAGCCATGAAGAAAAAAACATACACCATACCCGTCACTATGCTGATACCCATAACGCCCCACACGCTGCTTGCCGGTTCGCAGAACGTCCTGAGCAGCGACGGCAAGTCATTGCCCGTCAGCCCGGGGTTCGACGAGGAGAATATTGACAATGCGATTTGAGGGAGGAGAAAAAGAGGGGATGTCATCACGACATCCCCTCTCCCAACTTAATAGACAAAAAAAATCAAATGATAACTAAAAAGCTATTCTTTCGGAGCCTGGCCGATGAGATCCATGAACTCGTCGAGCTTCGGCGTGATGATAATCTGCGTGCGGCGGTTGCGCTGCTTGCCCGTAGCCGTTGCGTTGTCGGCAATGGGGTTGTACTCGCCACGGCCACCGGCAGTGAGACGCTTCGGGTCTACGCCATACTTCGTCTGTAGAGCCTGGACGACGCTGGAGGCACGGAGACAAGAGAGGTCCCAGTTGTTGCGGATGTTCTCGCGCGTGATGGGCACGTCGTCGGTGTTACCCTCGATGAGCACGTCATAGTCCTTATAGTCCTTGATGATCTTAGCAATCTTCGACAGTGTCTCGGCGGCACGGTCGTTAATCTCGTAAGAACCACTCTTATAGAGCATGTTGTCGGCCAGGGAGATATAGACGACACCCTTGAGCACCTGCACGTCGACCTCCTTCAGTTCCTCCTTCGAGAGCGAGCGGGTGAGGTTGTTCTGCAGGACGAGGTTCAGTGAGTCGCTCTTCGACTTCACCTCTACGAGGTGGCGGATGTACTGGTTAGACTCGTTAATCTGGTCGACGAGCTTCTCGATAGAGATGTTGTTCTGCGAGGCGTTGGTCAAGCTCTTGTCGAGCGACGACTGCAGAGCCTGATAGGCTTTCTTAGAAGCCTCCAAAGCCTGCTTCTGCGAGGCTATCTGCTCTTCGAGGCTGGCGATGCGGGCATTCTTGCCTGCCAAGTCCTCCCTAGTAGACTGAAGCGACGCCGTCAGCGACTTGTTCTCCGTCTGGCACTCTGTCAGTGCCTTTTTACTGGCGCAGCTGGTCAGCATCAGAGCTGCCAGTGCAAGGTTCATGATTACAATCTTTTTCATACCATTTTCTGTTTTGTGAATAAATAAGCGCCCTTGGCGCACACGTTAACGGGTGCAAAATTAGTCATTGAGCGGACAAAACAAGCGAATAGTTGATTTCTTTATGTTTATTTAAAAAATTTTTCGTACCTTTGTAGCCAAATTACAGCAATGAAGCATATACTGACCATGCTACTCTGCCTGCTGACCATCGCTGCAGGCGCACAGAGTTTTGAAAAGGGCGTCACGAAAACGTTGGCTGACTACAGGACGAGAACCATCTCCAACGTGAGCTACGACCTGACTTTCAACATACCCGCCACGCAGAAGGAGCGCGTCCACGGGACAGCCATCATCAGCTTTTTCCTCGCTGAGAAGGCCGTCGTCGTCCTCGACTTCCAGGGCCGTTTCTCCGGCGCCTGTCTCGTCAACGGCAAGAAGCGCGTGGCAGGGATGAAGAACGAGCACATCATCATACCGCAGAAGATGACGAAGAAGGGTCTTAACAGCATCGAGATGAACTTTGTCTGTCACGACAAAGCCCTGAACCGCCAGGGCGACTATGTGTACACCCTGTTTGCCCCCGGCCAGGCCCAGCAGTGCTTTCCCTGTTTCGACCAGCCCGACCTGCGGGCGCAGTTCACGACGCAGATGAACGTCCCCAAGGACTGGAAGACCATAGCAAGCGACAGCAGCACCCCCATCCCCACCTCACTCTACGCCTTCGTCGCCGGCCGTTTCGAGGAGTTGCAGCAACGGACGCGCGAAGGCTACCAGATGAGCGTGCTGCACCGCGAGCAGGCGCCGGAGAAGGTGAAGCAGCTACCGAAGATCATCGAAGAGGCCTCGCAGTCGCTACGCTGGATGGAGAGCTATACCGGCGTGAGATACCCGTTTGAGGCGTTCAGCATGGTCATCCTGCCCGACTACCAGCCTGGCGGCATGGAGCTGCCCGGGGCCATGCTGCTGACGGACAAGCATCTCTTCCTCAGCGAGAAGCCGTCGCATAACGAGCAGTTGCGGCGCCGGGAGCTGATAGCCCACGAGACAGCCCACCAGTGGTTTGGCAGCATCGTGACGCAGAAGCAAGCCGGAGAAGCGTGGACGACGGAGGTGCTGGCCAACTTCATGGCCTCGAAGATGACACGCCAGCAGCTGTCGAAGAACGACTACGACCTGAACTTCCTGAGCACCTACCAGGCACGGGCCGTGGACGTCGACCGCCAAGAATCCACCCACCCCATTGCCCAGCGACAGGACAAGCCGAACCACACGACGAAGCTCTTCGACGACATCATCTACGACAAGGCGCCGGTGGTGATGCGCCTCCTGGAAGACATCGTCGGCCAGAAGGAGCTGCAGACCGCCCTGCAGCAGTATCTCAGCGACTACTACTACAAGAGTGCCTCGTGGGACGACCTCGTCGCCATCATCGACCAGCAGGCGCCGCAGGCCGGTGTCCGTCAGTTCAGCGACGTCTGGGTGAAGCAGAAGGGAATGCCCGTCATCCACACCTCCTACCGCGACGGCCAGCTCATCGTCAGCCAGAAAGATCCCTACGGCCGCGGTCTCTTCTGGCGACAGAAGTTTGACATACGCCTCATCTACGACCTCGACCACAGCCGCACCGTCACCATCGACATGACACAGCCCACGGTGACCATGAAGTTAGGACGGCAGCCCAGCAGCATCGTCCCCAACTACAGCGGGCGCGGCTACGGACGGTTCACCCTCGACGACCCCTACACCCAGAAGCTGCCGCTGCGCCTCATCATCACCCGTGACGACGTGAACCGCTACGCCCTGATGCAGACGCTGCACGACAACTACCTCATGGGCCGCATCCCCCCCAGCTACTTCGGCGAGCTCTACCGCGACATGACCAAGGAGAAGAACCCCCTGATTATGGAGACCGGCATCAGCCACATGATCAGCATCTCCGAGAACATGCCGCAGAACGAACGGCAGACCCTGGAGCAGTGTATCATGGACCTGCTACGCGAGAACCGGCGCCCGGAATTCCAGCAGACGGTGGTGAGGCTGATGAGCCAGAGGGCGACGTCGCCCCAGGTGAAGGAACAGTTACAACGAATGATGCAAACAACAAAATAAAACGCAAAAGAGATGATTCGCTTTTTCAAAACCCCACAACAGAGCGTGGTGGCCACCGAGGTGGACCACGAGCTCACACAGGAAGAAGTCAAGGAACTATGCTGGCTCTACGGCAACGCAGAGCTGACAGACGGCGACAGTCTGCCCGGCTACTTTGTCGGTCCGCGCCGCGAGATGGTCACGCCATGGTCTACCAATGCCGTAGAGATTACCCAGAACATGGGTCTGAAAGGCATCCGCCGTATCGAGGAGTACTTTGCCGTTGACAGCAAGGACGCCGAGCACGACGAGATGCTACAGCGTATGTACGACGGTCTGGACCAGCGCATCTTCACCGTCAACATCAAGCCGGAACCCATCAAGCACGTTGAGAACCTGGAGGAATACAACGAGCAGGAAGGTCTGGCCCTCAGTCCCGAGGAGATAGAATACCTGCACGGACTGGAGAAGCAGAACGGCCGTCCGCTGACAGACAGCGAGATCTTCGGCTTCGCCCAGATTAACTCCGAGCACTGCCGCCACAAGATCTTCGGCGGCACCTTCATCATCGACGGCAAGGAGATGGAGAGTTCGCTCTTCGCGATGATCAAGAAGACAACACAGGAGAACCCTAACAAGATCCTCTCAGCCTATAAGGACAACGTGGCCTTCGCCCAAGGTCCCGTGGTGGAGCAGTTTGCACCGAAAGACCAGAGCACGAGCGACTGGTTCCAGGTGAAGGATATAGAGAGCGTCATCTCGCTGAAGGCCGAGACGCACAACTTCCCCACGACGGTGGAGCCTTTCAACGGTGCCGCCACGGGAACGGGCGGTGAGATCCGCGACCGTATGGGCGGTGGCGTCGGCTCCTGGCCGATAGCCGGCACGGCGGTGTATATGACGGCCTACCCTCGTCTGACAGACGATGAGGGGGCTGCCCGCGACTGGGAGGACATCCTGCCCGTGCGCCAATGGCTGTACCAGACGCCGGAGCAGATACTGATCAAGGCTTCGAACGGCGCCTCGGACTTCGGGAATAAGTTCGGGCAGCCGCTGATCTGCGGGTCGGTGCTGACGTTTGAGCACCAGGAAGCCCCCCTGTCGTCCCCCGAGGGGGACACAAATGTCCTGAAAAGTAATGAGGCCCCCTCGGGGGCAGTAGGGGGGGCTCCCACGAAGTATGCCTACGACAAGGTGATCATGCTGGCGGGAGGCGTGGGCTACGGCACGAAGCGCGACTGCCTGAAGAAAGAGCCACAGAAGGGAAATAAAGTGGTGGTCGTCGGTGGCGATAACTACCGCATCGGCCTCGGCGGCGGTTCGGTGTCGTCGGTAGACACCGGCCGCTATTCCAACGGTATCGAGCTGAACGCCGTCCAGCGTGCCAACCCCGAGATGCAGAAGCGTGCCTACAACCTGGTGCGCGCCCTCTGCGAGGAAGACGTGAACCCCGTCGTCAGCATCCACGACCACGGCTCTGCCGGACACCTGAACTGTCTGTCCGAGCTGGTCGAGGAGTGTGGCGGCGAGATTGACATGACGAAACTGCCCATCGGCGATCAGACCCTCTCCAGCAAGGAGATCATTGCCAACGAGAGTCAGGAGCGCATGGGTCTGCTCATCGACGAGAAACATATTGACCATGTCCGCAAGATTGCCGAGCGCGAGCGTGCCCCGCTGTACGTCGTCGGCGAGACCACCGGTGACGCCCACTTCTCGTTCAAGCAGGGCGACGGTGTGAAGCCCTTCGACCTGGACGTTGCCCAGATGTTCGGTCACTCGCCGAAGACCATCATGCGCGACAACACCGTGGAGCACCACTATGAGAACGTGACCTACACACAGGATAAGATAGAAGAATACCTGGAGCGTGTGCTGCAGTTGGAGGCCGTGGCCTGCAAGGACTGGCTCACCAACAAGGTAGACCGCTCCGTGACGGGAAAGATAGCGCGCCAGCAGTGCCAGGGCGAGATACAGCTGCCGCTGAGCGACTGCGGCGTCGTAGCCCTCGACTACCGCGGCAAGAAAGGTATCGCCACCGCCCTCGGCCATGCCCCGCAGGCCGGCCTGGCAGACCCTGCTGCCGGCAGTGTGCTCTCCGTGGCAGAAGCCCTGACGAACATCGTCTGGGCACCGCTTGCCGACGGTATGTACTCGCTGAGTCTGAGTGCTAACTGGATGTGGCCCTGCCGTTCGCAGGAAGGCGAGGACGCCCGTCTGTACGCCGGTGTGAAGGCCCTGTCAGACTTCTGCTGCGAGCTGCATATCAACGTGCCCACGGGTAAGGACTCGCTGTCGCTCAGTCAGCAGTACCCCAACGGCGAGAAGATCATCTCCCCGGGAACGGTCATCGTGTCAGCCGGCGGTGAGGTGAGCGACATCAAGAAGGTGGTAAGCCCCGTCCTCGTGAACGACAAGAACGCCTCGCTCTACCATATCGACTTCTCGTTCGACGAGCAGCGCCTTGGCGGTTCGGCCTTCGCCCAGAGCTTAGGCAAGGTGGGCGACGACGTGCCCACGGTGAAGAACGCCGAGTACTTCGCCGACGCTTTCATGGCCGTACAGCAGATGATAGAGAAAGGCTGGATCATGGCCGGCCATGACATCTCTGCCGGCGGTCTGATCACGACGCTGCTGGAGATGTGCTTTGCCAATACCAAGGGCGGTATGCACATCAACCTGCACGACATCTGCAAGGACGGCGACGTCGTGAAGGCGCTGTTTGCCGAGAACCCCGGCGTTGTCATCGAGGTGAGCGACGTGCATAAGCAGGAGTTCAAAGACTTCATGGAGGAACAGGGCGTTGGCTTTGCCAAGATTGGCTACCCCGTGGAGGACAGCCGGAGCATTGTGGTGGTAGGAGGCAGCGGCACCGCCGCTGCACAGCCAACAGAGGCGACGGAGAGGAGAGAGAAGGATAGCGGCACCGCCGCTGCACAGCCAACAGAGGCGACGGAGAGGAAAGAGAAGGCAGAGGCGACGGAGCTGTGCTTTGACATTGAGGGGCTGCGCGACGTGTGGTACAAGACGTCGTACCTGCTTGACCGTAAGCAGAGCTTCAACGGGAAGGCTAAGGAGCGCTTCGAAAACTATAAGAAACAGCCCATCGAGATGCAGTTCAATAAGGACTTTAAGGGCACGCTTGCCCAATATGGCATCTCTGCCGACCGTCGTGAGAAGACTGGCATCAAGGCTGCCATCATCCGCGAGAAAGGCACCAACGGTGAGCGTGAGATGGCCTACTGCCTCTACCTGGCCGGCTTCGACGTGAAGGACGTGATGATGACCGACCTGATTAGCGGTCGCGAGACGTTGGAGGAGGTAAACCTCATCGTGTTCTGCGGTGGTTTCTCCAATAGCGACGTGCTCGGCTCGGCCAAGGGCTGGGCAGGCGCCTTCCTCTTCAACCCGAAGGCCAAGGATGCCCTCGACAAGTTCTACGCCCGCAAGGACACCCTGTCGTTGGGTATCTGCAACGGCTGCCAGCTGATGGTGGAGTTGGGATTAACTGAGAGTTCAGAACTGAGAACTGAGAGGTACGGTTACTCTCAGGGCGACAATTCTAATCATACCTCTCAGGTCTCACCTCTCAGATCTCAATTAAAAACAAAGATGCTGCACAACGACTCTCATAAGTTTGAGAGTGAGTTCATCAGTCTGAGTATTCCTCAGAACAACAGCGTGATGTTCGGCTCGCTCAGTGGTACGAAGCTCGGTCTGTGGGTGGCCCACGGCGAGGGTAAGTTCTTGCTGCCGGAAGCAGAGAGCAAGTATAACATCATTGCGAAGTACAACTACCACGGCTATCCCGGCAACCCCAACGGTTCAGACTACGACGTTGCCGGCATCTGCTCTGCGGACGGTCGCCATCTGTGTATGATGCCGCACCTGGAGCGTGCCATCTTCCCCTGGCAGAACGCCTGGTACCCGGCAGACCGCCGTCAGGACGAGGTGACGCCGTGGATTGAGGCGTTTGTGAATGCACGTAAGTGGATAGAAAAGACCCTCCCCTCACCCTCCCTGTAAGGGAGGGAGTAATTACCTCCAGAAACAATGAGCATAAATGACAACAACCCCACTGAAGTAACCACTCCCCTCCCTCACAGGGAGGGGCAAGGGGGTGGGTCTCTTTTCACCACATTCTTTAAGATTGGCATATTCACCCTCGGAGGTGGATATGCCATGATTCCTTTGATAGAAGAGGAAGTCGTGAACCGCCACCAATGGGTCAAGAAGGAAGAGATGCTCGACCTCATCGCCATCGCACAGAGCTGTCCGGGCGTCTTTGCCATCAACATTGCCATCTTCATAGGCTATAAGCTGAAGAAGACCAAAGGCGCACTGGCCACGACCATTGGCGCTGCCCTACCCTCCTTTCTGATTATCCTTGCCATCGCCATCTTCTTCAGCACCTTCAAGGAGAACCGCATCGTGGCGGCCATGTTCCGCGGCATCCGTCCGGCGGTAGTGGCACTCATCGCCGTGCCCACCTTCCGTTTAGGCCAGCGTGCCGAACTGAATAAGTTTACCATCTGGATTCCCGTCGTCAGCGCCCTCGCCATCTGGGCACTTGGTGTCTCACCTATTTATATTATACTGATAGCAGGCCTTGGCGGCTATCTTTGGGGAAAGGTAGCCCCCCCTTCGTCCCCCGAGGGGGACACAAATGTCCTACAATGTAATGAAGCCCCCTCGGGGGCAGTAGGGGGGGCTGAGTCATGATTTTCCTCGACCTGTTTATCACGTTTTTCAAGATAGGGCTGTTCGGCTTCGGTGGCGGCTACGGTATGCTGTCGCTCATACAGCACGAGACCGTGGAGCGCGCCCACTGGCTGTCGACGGCAGAGTTCACCGACATCGTGGCCATCTCGCAGATGACGCCCGGTCCCATAGGCATCAACTCAGCCACCTACTGCGGCTACACCGCCATACACAATGCCGGCTACGGCCACCTGATGGCTACCCTCGGTTCGCTGACCGCCACGGTCGCCCTGGTGTTGCCCTCGCTAATCCTGATGATACTCATCAGCCGTATGTTCATGCGCTATATGAACACCCATGCCGTCCGTTCGGTCTTTGCCGGGCTGCGCCCTGCCATCGTCGGACTGTTGGCCGCCGCCACCCTCCTGCTCTGTAACAAGGAGAACTTCTCCACGCCTTTTGAGAACCCTTGGCAGTTCGGCATCAGCTGTGCCCTTTTTGCTGCCACAGCCTTCGGTACAGGCTACCTGAAGATAAACCCCATCCGCATGATCTGCTACGCCGCCATTGCGGGTCTGCTGCTCCTCTACTAAACGATAGCGTGGTCAACTCTGTTGGGCTGACCACGCTATCATAATAGATTGACGATACCGTTTAATAACCTATCTTGCCATTCCACTGGAGATACCAGTTGCGGCGGTCTGTCAGGTCCTTGCGGATCACCGCACGCATAGCATCGCTATTATCACGTCCGCGACGGGCGTAGACGTAGGTGGCCAGCGTCTGGCCAGGATCAGACTGACGCATGGCATAGCGCATCAAGTCGTAATAGCGCGTGCCCTCGAAAGCCAGCTCCAAGGCCCCCTCGTTGAGAATGAGGCTGTCGACGTAAGCCTGGAAGCGAGACGTCTGCTCTGCCTCGGTCTTCGTCGTGTCGACAGGCAGCTGGTAGTACTCGTTCATAGGCGTCCAGCCAGAGCCACGGCTATGGATGCCCAGCGTATTGATGGTACCCGTCGTGCGGTTGTTTACCAGGTTCTCGACGGTGAAGATGCCATAGCGTGACGTGGGGAAGTCGAACTGGCTGATGAAGACGGAGTCGCTCTGCGAGTAATAGGGGTAAACCTGCGTCTTGATGCTGTCGTTGTTCAGGCCCTGCGATAGAATCTGGAACGCCATACGGGGATAGCCCGCCATGTTGAGTGCCTCAGCCATACGCAGGTAGACCATCTGTCGGCGATAGATGCGCACGTTACGCGTGGAATACTTGCTGATTGTCTGTGCCTCGATGCGGTTGCCCGACATAGGATCAATAGCATAACCCTCTCTGTAATTGTTGAACAGGCGGAGGTCGCCCGAACGGTGCAGTGTCAGTCCTTGCGGTGCATAGTAAGCAGAGCTACCCGTACGGCTGACGCAGCAGTGAACCTGTGCATCCGAGATGTCGAACATCGCCTGTGAGGGCGTTGCGCTGAAACGGTAGTTGTTCTCATCGCGTGAATTGAAGATGTTACGCAGTTCGCTGTAGTTTCCCTCAGCACGGATAGAGTCGCCAGGAATCAGCGTGATTACCTCAGCACCCGCAGAATAGGCTTCTGGGAAGTTCGAGACACTACCCCAGCCGCGCAGCTCCGTCCATGACGTACTGCCCGGATTCCAGGTTAGCATGTTTACGCCAAGCGGATAAGCAGAATTCTGGCCGTTGCGTTCAGAGATATACTTATAGTAGCGGAGTGCCGACTCGCGATAGTTCAGCGTATTGCCCGTTGCCGAGGCGAGCCAGAGGTTCAGGTCGCCGAGGACGATGTTGATGGGGAACCAGAAAAAGCGCGAATCAGTGTTACGGATGGAGCCATAGCCAGGATAATCGTTGCCGTAACGCTCGGCCAGCGGCTGCAGGTCGCTGATGAGATACTGGCAGACGGCCTGCAGGTCGTAAGACGGATATTCGGCCTCAGACTCCTGCTTGGTGAGGATCGGCGTCGTCACAAAAGGTACACGGCCATAGTTCAGCACCAGCTGCAGGTAGGTCCAGGCACGTATAGCCTTGACAGCCGCATACTCCTTCATAAAGATATACTCATTGCGGTTGTTCTTCAGAGCCGTGTCAGCGTGGGCGATGAAGTAGTTACAGTTGTTGATGACGGCATAGTAGTCGCGCGGATTGTTATACTTATTGTCGTCACCGATGTTGAAGTTGGCTACGTCGCGAAGGTCGCTGGCAGCCTCGTTGGTGACATCGGTCAGGTCGCCACGGAGTTCGCCAAGCAGGATGGTGCGGTCGGCCAGCACCTGCAGTTTGTTGAGGATGCCAGTGACGCTGTAGATGGTGTCGGTGGCATTGTTAAGATGATCGGTGTCGGCGAAGATGACGTGCTCGGAGTCCTGGTCGAAGAAATCGGCACAGGAGGCGAGACCGCAGACAACGCAGATAGCAGTTGCAAATATTTTGAGACGTTTCATAATCTTGAAGTATTAGAGGTTGATTTTAATTCCTGCTACGAAGGAGCGGCTCTGCGAGAGCTGTCCCACATCGATGCCCTGTCCGATGACGCTGCTGGTCATAGAGAACTCGGGATCGGTACCCAGATAGCGCGTCAGTGTGAAGACGTTATTAGCCTGCACCCAGAACTGCAGTCCTTGCAGGAACTCTGAGGTCACGGGCAGGTCGTAGCTCAACGTGACGGACTTCAGGCGGAGGTAGGAGCCGTCCTCTATCCAGCGGTCGCTGAAGCGTGAGTTGCCCATAGGATCCTGGAACGACAGCTGCGGGATGTCGGTCTGCTGTCCCTCCACCTGCCAGCGGCGGTTCAGTGCCGTTGTCTGGTTCATGAAGCGCGAACCGCTCTCAAGCTGCATACGCTGGTAGTTGAACACATCGTTGCCCAGCGAGTAGTTGAAGCGCAGGTCGAGCTTCAGCCGCTTGTACGCTGCGGTGGTGAAGATATTACCATAGATGTCGGGGTTGGGGTCGCCGATGACGATGCGGTCAGCCTCAGTAATCTGGTTGTCGCCATTGATATCGGCGAAGTGCATGTCGCCAGCCTTGAAGTAGTTCTTGTCGACACCGTTATCGGCCAGCATATAGAGTCCTGCAGCCTCTGCCTCGGCAGCGGTAGCGAAGACGCCCAACGTCTTGTAGCCATAGAAGAGGTTGGCAGCCTGCCCAACCTGCGTGCGGATGGTAGCGCCGTAGACCTTGTTGTCGATAAACTGTGCGCCCTCGGGCAGTTCGGTAATCTTGTTCTTGTAATGACCCATGCTGGCGCCCACCTGCCACTGGAAATCCTTCATGGCAAGCACCTTGACGTTAGCAGTGACATCGAAGCCTTCGTTCTTCAGCTGACCGCCGTTAGAGAAGTTCTGGTTCAAACCGCTGAGGAAGCCTAACGACTGACGCGTCAGCAGGTTGTCGGTGGTAGAGCGGAAATAGTTGAAGCTGACGCCCAAGCGGTTGTCCAGCAGGTTAGCCTCCAAGCCTACATTGAAGCGGCGGGTAGTCTCCCACTGTATCTCGGTATTGCCAATCTCGGCCAACGACAGTCCGGCGATGGAGTGCAGGAACTGTGAAGACCTGAAATAGCTGCGGGCAGCATAGTAGTCGATATCGTCGTTACCGCTGACATCGAAGCCAGCCGTCAGACGCAGGTAGCTGATAGACTTAAGTCCTGACAGCCACGGCTCGTTGCTGAGCACCCACGAAGCCTGCACGCCGGGGAAGAGTCCCCAGGCCACGTCGAAGAGGCGGAGATTGCCACCTTCGCGTCCAAAGCGCGAAGAACTTTCTGCCGTCAGGTTTGCCTGCAGGAAGTAGCGGCCCAGATAGTTGTACTCAGCCTGTGCATACCAGGCCAGTGAGTTCCAGCTGTCGCTGATGCCTACGTCGCTGGTATTACTGAGACTGGAACTCATAAACGGCGTCTTGTCGTTACCGGTGTTATAGCCCAGCTGCGAGGTCATCTTATAAGTTTCCCAGTTGATGCGTGCGCCGCCAAAGAGATGGATGTAGTGGGCATCGTAGCGGTGTTTCCAGTCGAGACGCGTGTCGCTCATCACAGAGTTCTGCTTGCCGGCCATAGAGCGCACCTCATTATCCATGCCATTAATATCACCGATACTGCTGACATAGTACTTCGGGGTGCCGTTGATGGGGATGTAGAACATCTCGTTGGTGTTGACGAGGTTGTAGCTGAAGTGCTCGCTGAGGGCGAGGCTCTCGTTGAACTGGTACTTCGGCGTAATCGACAGGTTCAGCATAGAGTTCTCGAAGCGGTTCTTGTTGGCGGCATCGGCATACTCGTTGATAGCGGCAGGGTTACCCAGTTGCCAGTTGTAGCCGGTATAGTTAGCCAGAGCCTCTGCGAGATAGGATTCCGGGTCAATGTCGTAGTGCGAGCCACTGAACTGTCCACGGCCATAGCTATAGGGGCTGAGGAACGGACTCTTGACGTATGCCAGGAAGCCAGGTGCCGTCGGTGTGCCCTCATCATACGTCTCAGGCGCACCGTCATTACGGATATTACGCGTGCTGTTGGCAAACGAAGCGTCGAAGCGTATGCTGAAAGCCGGTGTCAGCGAGATGTCGGTATTGAAACGGATGTTCAGGCGATCCATATCGTTGAATTTCAACGTGCTCTGCTGAGTGACATAGCCCACAGAGAGGTTGTAGCTGGCCACGGCGTCGCCACCCTCGACATTGATGCCGTAGTTCTGGGTCATGGCGGTGTGATAGACCAGGTCCTTCCAGTCGGTGTTCTGATGGTACTGGTTATAATAATAGTAGTTGGGATCCTCATTGAGGAAGCGGAATGTACGGTTCGTGGTGTTTGTCGTCTTGAGCAACTCAGAGGCATAGCCACGATACTCGTCAGCATTCATCACCGACATGAACTTCGGCTTCAGCGTCACACCGGCCGAGATGTTGGCCGTGATACGTGTGGCCATCGACTTGCAGCGGCGCGTCTCTATGAGGATGACGCCGTTGGCACCCTTGGCACCATAGAGGGCCGTACCGTTGCGCATGACGGTGACTTTCTCGATGTCGGCGGGGTTGATGGCCGACAGGATGTCGTTATAGAACCCCTCATGAATCGTGGTGCGCCCATATTGCTGCTCAACGATGATGCCGTCGACAACCACCAAGGGCTGGGCGTTGATGTTCAGCGAGTTCAAGCCCTGAACGAACATGACGCTACCCACGCCCGGCGTACCGTTGCGGGTGATGGTGTACACCTGCGCGCCAAGCTGCTTCTGCACCTCGTCCTTGATATTCACGGAGTTGGTGTACTGGAAGTCAGAGGCCGAAT
The DNA here is from genome assembly GCA_900316475.1 of uncultured Prevotellaceae bacterium. Classification (GTDB taxonomy): domain Bacteria; phylum Bacteroidota; class Bacteroidia; order Bacteroidales; family Bacteroidaceae; genus Prevotella. The sequence goes on along the minus strand of ONDA01000001.1, from coordinate 99,519 downwards.
AGTCGCTGCGAACGTTCTGCTGACGACTGTACTCGCCCGTAAAGGTTGTCGGATAGAGTATGATGTCGCGCTGGGTTTCGCTTTTCTGCAAGCCCACACGCACAGCGTTAAAGTCGGGCATGGAGACGAATACCGATGTGGTGAAGACGGGAACTTTCAGTTCGTAGGTACCGTCATCCTCTGTCAATACGGAGTAGCCTTCGATGTCGTCGGCAGCGATAATCGTACCAGCGACGGGCTGTCCCGTGGTAGCATTGAGCACACGACCACGGATGACACGTGTAGGATACTGCTTCTGCTGTTTCTTGACGACACGGACGGCGGCTTCAGCCTCGTCTTCCGTATCATCGTCCTGCGCCATGACGCATACCGGGAAGGCCATCAGCAGTGTTAGTCCAAATAATATATATCTTTTCATATCAGTACATTTCTAAATACTTACAAAATATTACTTCTTGCGCCTAGTATATACGACACCGTCGCCGTGGGCAGCAATGCCGAACATCTCGTCCGAGTCGACCGCCATGCCATGAGGGATGAGCATGATGCAGTCGATGCGCAGGGTTCGCGAATAGGTACCACGGTTGAACTCGGAGGGACGTACATTGGTCTCGACGCGCAGTGTTACCTTGGCATCACCGGTAGAGCTCAGTCCATAAGTGCAGACAGGGAACTTGTAATCCTCAGCCACCAGCAGATAGTCTACCTGATCGGGCGTGGTGACAAGGCCTTGAGCCAATTTCTGCTCCTTCATAGTACCATCTTTCTCGGTATAGGCAATGACGGTGTTCATTTTGACCGGCGCACGCTCAATGTCAGTAGCATTGCTGTCGTTGGCCAAAGCCGGAGCCATCACGAGGTAGATGTCGTATCCCACGTTGGAGAGGACATCGCGGATGTTGAACGTCGCACTGTCGTTCTGGGAATAAAGCTGACGGAACTCCACATAGCTGTTGCTCCACACCTTTCCGTAGAAGTTGTTCTCGGTCGAGACGACACGTGTTGTAGGAATAACGGCATCCTCAACCTCACGCGTCGTGCTGTTTATCTTGCGGCTCACCGACTTGATACTTCCCTGACCTTCGGCCTCGATGATGACGGGACGTAAGAACGTATTCAGCGGATTGAAATTCCAGTTGCCAACGTTGGCCTTCATCACCTGACCGTTAGAGCAGATGACATTCTGCGTGCCGAAGAGGACGCCACCGGGCTGAAGCGGCTTCTGCTGGCTATAGCCTAAGCCGTCGCCATACTGGTAATAGTGGAACACCTCGGCACCCCAGGTATAATGTCGCGACAGCGGATGTACGGCGTTGGTAGAGTAAGCCGAGTCAACCAAGGCAGCATCAGGATTGAGGGTACGGCTGAAGATAGTACCCTTGACAATGGCCAACCGGGAATTGGTGTAAGCCAGTGAGTCGGCATCGGCCACCGTCTGGTCGTATTCGAAGCAGGGGGTGTAGGCATCGTAGAGCTGCCGCCACACCTCGTTGGTGGGCACCACCATCCAGTAGGTGCTATCCTCCCTGTTCAGCTTGGCATTGAGGAACTCATTGCCAAAGAGTTCGTTGACCTGTGTGAAGACAGAGTCGAGGTAAACCGTCTTGCCATCGACAATCTCACCGCGTACGCTCTTGTCCTCCTGGAACTCACGGCGATAGAAGCGGCTGCTGTAGAAGAAGCTTGCAACACTATCGAGGTCGGCATCCTTACGCAGATACTCGAACACGTTTGGCAGATAGTCGAGCTTGCCGCCGATGGTGAAGAGCACGCCATTACCATACAATTGATTCTTAGACGTCAGCGGAGCATTGCCAATCTTGTTGGCTTCCAGCGAGACGTACTTGCCATTCATCAGCGTGATGGTATCCTTGCTACTGGGCGAAACCGAGTAGTTGTACAAGGCAATATGGTTCTGCAGGAACTCCTTGATGACGGTATTGTCGTCATCGTTCACCAGCCCCTTCTCTGCTTGATAGGAGCGGATGAGGGCATCAGCCTCTGCCGACGACAGCTGGTCGTTGGTGGGCGCAAAGACGGTAAACACTTGGCTGCCGCCCAAGGCTTTGTCGTAGCCACAGGCCTGGAGAACCCTGGCGAAGTTGCTGAGCTGGTCGTTCTGCTGGATGGCCTGCCAGAGGGAGCCCTCCTGCACGCCAGTGGCAACACCGTCATAATGGTCGTCCCACGTATCAGTGCAGGCGGTGAAGACTGCGACGACGCCGCAGTACAGCAGGCCTCTACATAATCTATTATATAACTTGGTAATCATAATTCCTAATTTCTAAATTCTCATTACTAATTTACAGGTCGTCTTCCATATCGCCGTCGCCGTCGACACCGTAAACGCTCTTAGGCACCAGCTCCAGGTAGTCGAGCATGAACTCGTTGTTATTACCCTGCTTACCATCGCTGGCCACGCGGAAGCGCAGATAGTGGTCCTTGGTGGCGTCAATGTAAGTCTGACAGAGGATGCGGCGATAGGTGCGCTCGTTGCCCACGAAGTAGAACTTGGCCGACGTCGAGAAGTGGAAGATGGAACGCGGTGCGCGGTAGGCACCGAGGTTCTTCAGCAGTTTCTGCTCCTGAGCCTTGTCCTCATCGCTCATAGCGTCATACTTTGCCGCCGTCTCATCGGTCTCGAAGCGGTCGCCGATGTACAGGTCGCTGTTAAGGAACTTCGTCATATCGAGAGGAATACCCTGCGGTACGCCATCGAAGTAGACCTGCATCACGCCACGCGTCTCAAGGGCGCAGAAGCCTAAGCGTATCTGCCAGTCGCCGCTATAGGGTACCGGCGGTATGCGGAAGGTGAAGTCGTAGTCGCCGAAGAGGTTCCACTCGTCGCCCTGCCACGACCAGAAGTTGATATGTGGACGACGGAGCACCACGCTACAGTTGGTGAAGCTGACGCCGTCGAGATAACCCATGGGGAAGTAGTAGTTACGTCCGTTCTTCGGTGTCGAGGAGTCGTCAGGCGTGTCGTTGCTGTCGTCCTGCGTGGGGTTGCCCTCATAGCGCAGACCGTTGCAGACAACCTCGGGGAAGACGGACGAGAAGTCCATACGGATACGGTCGTTCTGGACGATGTTCTTCACCTGGTCAGTGAAAGCGACGATGTCGTCAACATAGAAGTAGTGGCCATTGATGGCATCATGGACGTTATCCGTCTCCACGGTGGCATCGATATGCTGGCCTTCAATGTTGTAGGTCTTGTCATAGCGGCGGTTGATATAGCGCTCACGTATGATTCCATGGCCGACATAGTCGGACACCGTGAGTTGCTCTACCTTCATCATCGTATGAGGCAACAAGGTGTAATGCCAGTCGACAGGGTTAATCAGCGACTCGTCAAAGCCGAAGGCACCGTTCACCACACCGATATTCACTTCCATCGGCGTCAGGTCAGCCGTACCGGCCACATACTTGTTCAGGATATGATACTGGATGAAGCGGCGCAGCGGGTTCACCGAGTCGCTCAAGTTCTCAAAGCTGTGACCGGGCGCATTGACGTCCTGCGGATAGACGGGGTCGTAGAGTTCGCAGGCCTTTTCGTAGAGGGCACGGACGTCGCCCTTGGCAATGCCGTACTTCTGTGTCAGCACGTCGTCGGGAACGACAAAGAAGGTAAAGCCGTACTTCTTCGTGTCAGGTACCCATGCCACCTCACTCCATGTGTGAGACTTATAGTAGTACTTGCTGTGGCTCTTGGGGTCCCAGGTCGGGTCGTCCACCAAGGACAACTCTTCAAGCATTCCCGTAGCAACGAGTGCCTGATAATAGGTGCTGATCTTAGGATTGTCGCGCAGCACGTCGGTGACGTAGCTGTTGGACTTCTCGATGACCATATTGATGGGCTGCATGATACCATTCTCCACAGAGTCGTCCTTCAGCGTGTTGTAGATCTGTGCTATACCCTCCAAGATGACGACGGCATTGCCGTCAGCATCGAAGCCTGACGAGGTGGCGATATAACGTCCCAACATGTTGGCCGTAGGCAGACGGTCCTGCGTCATCTCCATCGTAGAGTACATATTTGCCACGAGGTGGGTGCGGGCAATCGTGTCGCAGTCCTCCCTGGAGAGGTCGGAGACGCTGTTCTTGCCATGGCGCGACAGGTAGGCCGTCACCGCACTGTCGTTAGGCACGAAGCAAGTGTACTTGCCATAGGTAGAGAGCAGGTCCATCAGTCCTGCACGTTCCACGATGGCTGAAAACTGGCTATATTGTGAGCGGTTCTTCAAGTAGTCGCTCGCCATTTCACCGGTAAAAGTATAGAAGTTCTCGCCGTCTGGTTCATCGGAACAGCTTGTTAGCGATACCGATGCCAGGATCGAGAAACCTATCATATAAATATATCGTATGAGTCTCATAATCGTTTCTTCGTTTTTACATATATCAGTTGTTTGTCGCATAGCTGCCGTTATCGCCGCTGCTGAACGCAGAGTTCTGATGCAGGTTCCTGTTGACCTTCAGCTCCTCATAGTTATAAGGCCAGTAGATAGCATCCATCTTAGCCAGTTTGTTGGCTATCAGAGCCGAACCGGTAGTCACCTTGCGCAGGGCAGCATTGACCAGCGTCTGCGTGTTACCCTCACGGCGTGCAATACGTACCAGGTCGTACCAGCGCTTGCCTTCGAACATCAGTTCGCGCTGACGCTCCTGATAGACAAGCGTCTCAAGACGCGCCTTCGTGGTGTAGTCATTACGCGACAGGGTATCGACCAGCTGTGTCTCGCATACCGAGCGCTTGTTGACAGCGTTCACCAAGGCGAAAGCCTCGTCAATCAACGGCTTGTTATAGTCAATGGCAGCCTGGTCGGCGTCGGGACTGAGCAGCTGTGACAGTGCCTCGGCCTTGAGCAGCATGATGTCCGACAAGCGGTAAATCACCCAGTTGGAAGCATTCTGTCCGTCGGTGTAGATACCGCTATAGGTGGTGGAGATGTCTGACGTGCTCTGCGCATTGATGATGACGGAATTGGTGACGTACTTGTTGACAGTCCCAAAGAGGCCGTTGCAGTTCTCATACATACGGGCATCCACCTTCTTGTTGCGGTCGGCAAAGATGGTGCGCTGCGATGACTTCTCGATGTCTTCGAGCACATAGTCAGAGGGCACCAGCATACCCATCGGCGTAGTAGCATTGCCATAGAAGGCGTTGACGGCACCATTGGCTATCATGCTGTGGCCGCGTGGGTCATCGTCGAAGACGAGCTGGAAGATAATCTCCTGATTATAGTTCTGCGCATTGTCGTCCCTACCGAAGAGTGTGGTATAGGCATTGCCGAAATAGCCACTCGTGATGCTACCGTTGACCAGCGGGTAACCATTGAAGCGGTTCTCGTCTGTGTTGCCAGAGAGTCCGTAGCTATTGGACGACCGCTTGTTCTCCTCGGCTATCTGCTTCTTGGAGTCAATGACCAGATTGGCATACTTGATACAGTTCTGGTAGTCCTGCTTCCACAAGTACATCTCACAGAGCATGGCATGGATGGCATCCTGAGTGATGCGGCCCGTCTGATAGAGCGGCGTGGTGGTAGGATAACGTTTCACGGCCATATTCTTCACGCCCTCCAGGCTGGTGATGAGCGAGTCAAGGACGTCCTCAAACTTCGTTGCCGGCAGGTCCATCTTCTGGTCGTCGTCGGTAAAGGCTACCGTAGAATAAGGCACATCGCGGAAAGTGCGGATGAGGTAGAAGTAGCACAGCGAGCGCAAGGCCGTCACCTCAGCGATATGAGCATTGAGTTCGCTCTCCGCGTAAGCGGGGTCGCTGGCAGCCACGCCAGGCGCATACTTGATAACGGTATTACAGCGGTTGATGATATTGTAGAAACCATCCCAGATGGTATAGCCGTTCTTGGCGTCGATGTTCTCCTTCATCACCTTCTCCAGCTGCGTGTCGTCGTTGATGTTCATACCGATGCCGACATTCTCGGAGCGGCACTCGCCCCAGACAATCATACGACGGATGATGTTCTGGTCCTGCAAGCCCGAATAGCAACCGGCAATGATGCCTTCGACGTCGGCCTTCTCCGTCCAGAATTTCTCCAGGGTAATCTCATTCAGCGGTTCTATTTCAAGGAAGTCAGAACAGCTTGAATATCCCATCAGTCCGACAAGCCCTAACAGTCCCATCAGACCAGCATTCTTTATCTTACTATAAATCTTGGTTTTCATAATTGTTCCTCCTTTTTAGAAATCTACTGTAATACCTAAGGTATAAGAACGTGAACGCGGTGTCTGAGAGTAGTCGATGGCCGGATCATAGCCGTTGGCCGAGATGTCGGGGTCGACACCCGTGTACTTCGTCAGCACGAACGGGTTGTTGGCACTGGCATAGACACTGATCTTGTTCAGGCCAATCCACTTCAGATACTGCTTCTTGATGGTGTAGGAGAGCTGGGCATAACCCATACGCAGATAAGAGCCATCCTCCACATAGCGGTCGCTGACCTGCGAGTTGAAGTTGCTGGCGTCGCCATACATGGCACGGGGTATCGTGGTGACGTCACCCTCCTTGCGCCAGCGGTAGTTCACGGCCTGCGACTGGTTGTCGTTCGAGCTCATGGACTCGGCACGCAGGCGGGCAATGTTCAGGATCTTATTGCCATAGCGGTAGGTGAACTGTGTGCTCAGTTTCCAGTCGCCATAATAGAACGTGAAGCCGAAGCCACCCGTCAGCTTAGGCAGCGAAGAGCCGAGGTAGACGATATCAAGGTTGTTGATTTGTCCGTCGTGGTTGACATCCTCATAGATGGCATCGCCGCCGTTGAAGGAATAGTTACGGCCAGAGGTGTCGTTGGTGTAGTTGTACTTCATGCGGACGGGGTTGCCGTTAGCGTCGAGTACCAGGTTGCCGTCAGCATTGATAGCTACGGGAGCCGTCTTGCCGCTGGCCAGGAACTGGGCGCGCTCGTCGGCACTCATATTGGCCACCGTGTTATAATTATACTGGTAGACGCCCTTGTAGCGGAAGCCGTAGATGGCACCCAGCGGGTTGTTCAGCTGCACACGGCGCAGCCACTCAGCGTTGTTATAGCCGAAGGTAGAGTTGAGGTTGTTCAGCACATACTCTTCCATCTCAAGAATCTCATTACGGTTGTTACCGAAGTTGGCGTTAAGGTCAAACTGGAACTTACCTTTCTTAATCAGGCGGTTGGTGTTGACATGGAACTCCCAACCCGTATTACGCAGTTTACCACTATTGCGGTAAGGCACGGTGATGAAACCGGCGTTGGAGGGTATGCGGTACTTCTCCATCAGCATATCGGTAACGGTTGACTGGTAGGCTTCGACAACCAGGTTCAGGCGATCGTCGAAGAAGCCTAAGTCGACACCGATGTTATAGCTGGTGTTTATCTGCCACCTCAAGTCTGACAGGCGGATGTTGAGCGGAGCCATGGCGTTGATGTCGATGTACTTGGCGGTGACGCCGTATTTCGACGTAAAGAGGTATTCGTAACGCGGCTGGTTACCGACGCGACCCCAGCTGGGACGGATGGCCAGCATCGACAGTGTCGGCTTGAGCTTCTCCATCCACGGTTCGTCGCTGACAATCCACTTCAGCGAAGCTGAGGGGAAGTAGCCCCAGCGGTTGTTCGGTCCGAACTTCGTCGTACCGTCGGCACGCAGGGTGAAGTCAGCGATATAGCGGCCTTTATAGGCGTAGTGTGCCGACACGGTGAAATACATCGAGCGCCACTGGTTGTACCAAGAGCCGAGACCGGTAATCTGTCCGCCGCCCTGCGTCGTGGTGATGCCCGAGGGAGCGCCGCTCTTGTCTTCAGACTGTCCTGTTGCCGAACCGCTGGTCAGCTCGAACTTACCGAGAAGCATGGCACTGTGGTCCTGGTTCTTGAACGCCGGAATCAGTGTCAGCTGCTGCTTGGTGTTGAAGGCCACGCTCTTCGACGAGCCGTCATACGACGAGTTGACGCCGGCATCCCAGTTCACCGTGCGCAGTTCCTGCGGGTAGAAGCGGTTGGTATAATCGTTGAAGATGTTCATATAGACGGAGCCACGCCAGTTCAGCTGCCAGTGCTCTTCGTCCATGCCGAGGAGCTGGTACTGGATAATCAGCTCAGGGGTGATGTCGTAGGTCGTCTGCTGGTTCTTGGCCAGATTGGCCACAGCCACGGGGTTGGGATAACGCTTCTGGTCGTTGTTAAAGACGGCAGAGCCATTCTGCAACATCGTGTAATAAGCATCGGTATCGGCACCCGTCGTCGGGTTCTGTTCGTAGATGCCCATGTTAGGCATCTTACGCAGGGCCAGCCCCAGCAGACCTTCACCATTGCCCTTGAAGTCAACCCAGTTGCCGGTATTGAACTTCCAGTTCATGTCGTTCTTGGTATAGGTCAAGGCGAAGTTGGTGCTCACGCGGATGCGCTCTGACACGTTGTAGTCCAGAGCCACACGGGTGGAGAAGCGCTGCAGCTTCTGCTTGATGATAGTACCCGTCTCGTGGTCGAAACCGCCACCGATACGGAACGAAGCCTTCTCACCGCCACCGCTGACGGTCAGATAGTGGTTCTGACGCAGACCCCACTGCGTAACGGCGTCGCGCCAGTCGGTATTGTTGTTAAACTGCTCGTACTCTGAGAAGGTAGGGTCGTAGTTCAACTCGGGAATGTCGGAAGCATTGTCGCTCTGTGCCGGGTTGAAGTAGCTCTCCTTGAGCAGCATGGTGTAGTCGTCACCGTTAAGCATATCGTAGCCCTTGGGCTGGTAAGTACCCGTCAGCTTCAGCGAATAGGTGAGTTTCGGTGCGCCGCGCACACCACGCTTCGTCGTCAGTTCGATGACACCGTTACCACCCTGTGAACCGTAGAGGGCCGTAGCGGCAGCATCCTTCAGCACGCGGATGTCGGCGATATCCTCGGGGTTGATATTCAGCAGTTCGGCGAACTTCTCATTGTTGGCCGAGCCCATGTCGAAGTTGTCGAGACTGACTTCACGGACGTTGCCGTCGACGACAATCAGCGGGTTGGCATCGGTCAGCGACGACAGCGAAGCCGAACCACGCAGACGCATGGTAGAACCGGCGCCCAGGTCACCAGAGTTGCCAATGATGTCGAGACCGGCGATACGTCCCTGCAGGGCTTCGTCGACCGACGTGAGGGCAAGACCCTCGAACTCCTTCATCGACAGCGTCTGCGTAGCACTCGACACCTCGCGCTGCGGGATGGGCAGGCCGCTACCTGTGACGCGGCGCTTCGACTTCACGGTCACTTCCTTCAGCTGTGTGGCCGACGACATGCTAACCTTATAGGTTGTGCGGTCGAGCGACAACGTCTGTGTCCTCATGCCTACATAGCTGAAGCGGATCTTGTCTTTCGTGCTCTTCACCTTCATGGTGAAATTACCATTGAGGTCGGTGATGGCCGAGTTGATGATACGTCCGGTACCGTCAATCTCGCAGACGGTGGCACCCATCAACGGGCCCATATCGTCGCTCACCGTACCATGTACCGACGTGATTGTCTGTGCGCTCAGTGTGCCTGTGGCTACGAGCGCCATCATGAGTATGATGGTTCTGAGTATTCTTCGCATAGCGAAGCGATTGAATCGGTTTCTCATACCTTATTCCTCCCTTAATTTATTAAGTTGTTCCTGCCAAGGCACCATCTGCTCGTAGAACAAGGCACCGTCAATGAGGTGCAGCACGGCATCGGAAGCCATAAAGATAGTGCGCTTGTTGGCGACATCGCTCTTGTTGGCGCCATCGCTCTCGTCGAGCCAGTACTCGCGGCAGATGTTATTATACAGTCCCTCGGTCTTGATGACATGGCGCTGCAGACTGGCATCGCTAGGCTTCTCCTGTGCCAGCACGTCCCAGATGGTCATCTGGTTGTCGGCATGGTTCACCCTGATGGGGTAGAAGCGGCCGGTCTCGGGATTACGCTTCATCGACTCGTAGGAGTTGTCGTAGCTGCCTTCCTCCTTGGCCATGCCCACGGCCACCGAGTGGTCCTGGATGTGGTAGCGCAGGAAGTTGACAATGATATTCTTGATGAGATTCTGAGCCTCCTTGGCCTTGTCCTCCGAGCCCCAGACCTCGTACGTCTGTGCCTCATAGTCATCCCATGTGGGCAGCAGACCGTCGGCGATGAGCTTGCGGATAGCCTCGTTGGTGGGTACATAGACCGTGTAGTTATAGTTGTCGAGCAGGCTCAGGTTCTGGTTGCCCTGATTCTGCTGACCGGCAATATAGGCGCCCTTGTTCAGGGAGGTTGCCAGCAAGCCAGACTTTCCCGACAGCAACTCAAAGAACTCCGAGTACTCGTCACGGCTCTGCAGGGTCTGGTAGACCGACTTCTGCGAACCATAGAGCGCCTCGCTGTTCAGCTGATAGGCATTACCGTTGGCTTTTTCAAATATCTTGTTGTTCTCTACAGTCACAGCTCTGTTGTTGTGTTCAATCTGCCAACCGCCAGAGAAGGCCAGGCGACCTTCGCTGTCGTGGGTGACGCGGACGAGTGTGCCGCCCTTCGACTTATAGTACTCATGGCCGTCCCTGACGTCGCCCACGATGATAAGCTGGTCGAGCAGACGTGTCAGACGGTCCTTGACAACATCTTGCTCCGTCTGCGACGAGGTGCGAGCCCCCTTGATGACATTGCCTTCGGCGTCTATCGTCGACGCATAGCGGCGGTACTGCACCCTTTCGGCTGCCGACTTGGTGGCGTCATAGTAAAACTCCATCACCGACGGGGCCTCTAAGCCCGAGACACGGTCGATGGCACCATAGGAAGCGGGGTCGACGTATGTAAACAAGGCCTCACTCGTCGGGAGCAGCAGACTGTACTTCGAGTCCATAGAGAGCAGGTATGGCAGGAAGTTCAGATTCTCAATGGCCCAGTAGATGATGTCCATCGTGGTCGTTGAATTGACCAATGCGGGATAGGCCACCGACGAATACTCTGCCGGTGCATATACCTTGTTGACCAGGTAGACCACACCGTTGCAGCCCATGAAGCAGGAGTCGACATCCTCGGGCTTGACATTCAGCTGTTCCTTGGCATCGTCAAGGATGGTATTGAACTTCGAGGGGATAGACGACGAGAACACGTCCTGCATATTCACGTTGATGAGCTTGGCCAACATGGGAGCAGGGATGCTGTCCCACGTACCGTACACATTCTGCAGGTCCTTGCCTTCATGGTTCCACCAGTAGTCCAAGGCATCGTTCGTAGGCACGAACATGGCTCCGGCATCATAGTGCAGGTCATAGCCCATGGTGTTGGAGTACATATAGTGGTTCCATCCCGGGTCGAACTTCAGCGTGCCAGAGACCTCTTCACCGCTGGGATCCTTGGTGTTCGAGAGTCCGTCTACGGAGCGCTTGCTGTAGTAACGCAGCGAATAGACCGAGTCCTCATTGCTGTAGAGACGGTTATACTGGCGAGTGGCGGCGGCATTGTAATACGGTGCCGAGAAGCGGTCGACGAGTTCCGACCATTTCGACATCGAGGGATGCTGGCGCAGAATCTCCGCCATATTCGGGGAAGCCTCGATGACGCCGTCCATCTTGTGAACATAGCCGTTCTTGCAGACGATGTCACGGTCGACAATCTTCACGCCGTTCACCCACGCCTCAGAAATATCGCTGGCACGACGGTTCGTCAAGATCGACAGGTCACTACTCGTCATATTGATCTTACGCATATAGGCCGGCAGGAAGTGAATCATCGGTGCCGACGTCTCGTCCTTCAGGATGGGGATGCTCTTACGACGCTGTTTGAAGTTCTGCCATACTGGTGTGTTGGGCATCTGCTCCGGCTTCAGTATCTGCACGGAGTCGTAGATGCTCACCGCCGTCTCGCGGCGCATGCACATACCCTCCATCGGCGGATTGCCGCTGACATTCGAGAGCAACTCCACGAGATAAGCGTTTTTCACCATTGAGTTGTTCAGCAACAGCTTCTTCTGTGCCGTCGACAGCTGTCCGTAGCTGCTGACACCCCAGTCATTGTGCCCATACCAGGCCTGAAAGGCTGAGTCAGTAGCAGCGAACAAAGTCCTCGATCCTGTGTGGCTCAGCACCTCACGCTGATTCAGATCGTCAATCAGACGGAGCACGGTCGTGTAGTTACCGTCGTCCTGCAGACGCTCGTAGATGGAGTTGCCAAGCCAGTCGGGCTGACCCGTCAGCAGGGTGTCGTCATCCTTACACGACTGCAACGACCAGACTCCCATCAGCAAGCCACAGGCAAGCAGCGTCATACGCCGTCCTTGTCTTACGATTTGTCTTTGTTTCATACGTTTTAGGTTTTATTATTACTTTTTGGTTATATATTGGCGTTATAGTATTTTCTCTTCCGGTGGTCAGACCATCAATAGGTCCAGACGGGTAAAATCGTGTCTTCCATAGTAAAACAAAGGAACCGGAGCACGGGTTTTATCCCGGCTCCAGCCCCTTTTAATTTATAAATTGTACAAGCGTATGTACTTCATTTATTTAACAATGACTTTGGTTGTCTTCACAGTACCGTCACTCAGGGTCTGCTTCATAATGGCTACGCCCTTTGTCGGCTTGCTGATGCGGGCACCGTTCAGACCGAAGAACTCTACCTTGGCAGCTACGGCAGCCGTCGTGCTGACGATACCGTCAACGGTAGGCTCCTTGGCGCTGTTCTTACCATAGTAGGTCAGCGTCCAGTTGTCCCAGATACACCAGTTCTTGTCTTCCTGTACTTCCTTCTTCAGACCGATGCGGGCCTTGCCGTCGGCACCAACCTTGAAGATGATGCTCGTGCCACCGAACTTGCCGGCCTCGAACAGGATAGAGACGGGAACCATACCATTTGCCATACGATAGCCTGTAGCAGAGGTGCTGTCGGCATCAGCGACAGGCTTGTCGAGCCACATCCACTGCCAACGGTCGGCAGCTTCCTCGATATCGTCACCGGCAATGAAGTCCTTACCGTCATCGCTCTTCAGGAAGCTGGTGTGCTCCTCCTTACCGTCCTGAGCCAGGCGCGGCATCGGAACATTGATGGTATTCTCGCCAACAGTGACATAGAGCAGCAGGTTGTTGTTCTCCGTAGGAGCCTTCACGTACATGCTGTCGTCGCGTAAGCCGTCGCCGAAGCGGTAGAAGCCCTGAACGTTCACCTCGTATGTACCCTCAGGCAGGTTCTCCAAATCCTGGTACTCGTTGAAGTTGGCATTGTAAACCTCAATCAAGCCCTTGTTGAAGCCTGGGGTTGCGTCGAGTGTCCAACCGTTGTTGTTACCCTTGTCATAGTTATTGTTGGTGATGATGCTGGTAACATCCATCGGATTCGCATCGGTAGCCTGATCCATACCATCGGGAATCTGGAGCTTCTTGATCATAGAAGCAATTTGTTCGAGAAGATCCTCAACGTCAGCGTCAGTATAGGTGCCGTCGGCAATGCCTGACGTAATCTGCAAGTTCAGCGCCTGAGCCTCAGAGATGGTAGAAACGGCACAAGACGTGGCCTCGGCAGCAGCGGCAGCAAGCTCTTCGTTGCGAGCAGCCAGATCCTTGAACTTCTCGATAGAAGCATCGGGATTGACATCAGAAATCTTGGCCAGAGCATTGAACATAGCCTCACCGTCAGTGCCAGCAACGGCAGCCTTAGCCTCGGCAATGGCAGTGGTCAGAGCTTCCTTCACGTCCTTACCCATCGTCTCGTTCACCTTAGCCTCAGCAGCAGCAATCTGCTCTTCGAGCACGGGCTTCACAACGTCAGCGGTATAGCCTTCGTACACCAGCTTGAAGTTATCCCAGATAGCCCAGTCGCTACCACCTTCCTGACCTTTCACACCGATACGCAACTCGTCGCCGGCATTCAGCACGAGACCGTAAGCCTTACTCTTATACTTACCGGCAGCGAAAGCCTCAGCGGCAGAGGTCATATCGTTAGGATAGTACAGCTCAACATCGGCGTCATTCTTCTGGGCGTCGTTACCCTGTGAGTACTTCTCCTCATTCGGATCGTCATAGACGCACTTCAAAGGCGACTGGTTGCTGTTCATATAGACATAGCCACAAGGTGTCTGCTCACCATTCGTATAGAGGGTGTACGAACCGCTCTCAGGACGCATACGGCGATAGAAGCCCTGCACCTCGATAGAGTACACACCCTTAGGTGCCTTGGTCACAATCTGGTAAACGTCGAAGTTAGAAACGGCGTACTTTTCGAAACAGGTGTTACCACCACCCGAACCCGTGACAGGACCGCCCTGCCAGCCTTGGGTGCTCTCACAGTCAGCGTTCTTCAGATACATCTTCGTCACGTCGGTACCCGGCTCAACCTTCATGTTGGCCTGCTCAATCCATTCCTGAAGCTTGGCGATGTCGGCAGTCAGCTCCTCATTGGTCAGGGCCACAGCCTCCTTGATACCAGGAGCGTCATACTCTACGTACTCGTCGAGTTCGTCGTTACCCTCACCTTTATAGGTCAGAGCGTCATTGAGAAGAGCCTCCCACTGCGCCCACAGGCGTGCATTCTTATAGACATTCTCGGCAGCGGCAGCGATAGCGGGCTGGGCCTCGGCCATAGCAGCGACGACCTCAGCCTGACTGCTGACGGTCTTGGCAGCAACGGCAGCGGCAACGGCTTCGTTGTAAGCTACGATATAGCTCTCTGTCACTGCAGAGTTAATCACCAGCGTGTACTTGGCATCCATATAGCCCTTGAAGGCTGCCTTGAACGAAGCAGCGCTGTTGCCGTAGTACATCAGCGAGAAAGTGTCGAAGATAGACCAGTCGGTAGTGCTCTCCTTGCCTTCCTTATCCTTGCTCTTGGCATTCTTAGCCACGCCGATACGCATCTTGCCGTCAGTCACCTCGACAACGAGAGCGGTCTTATAGAAGTCTGCCTCCTCATACTGACGGAAAGCCGACGGGTCGTTAGGAATATAATAGGTGGCGCCTTCGTATGACTGGCTGACTTCATAAGAGGTCGTGCCGAAATCGGTCTTGCCGGCCATCTTCTTCGTATTCATAGCCGACCAGGCGTTGTTGAAACGAACGGCTGTAGAGTCCTCACCTACCTTGGCATAGAGTGCGGGGTAAGCTTCCAGATTGGTGCCTTCCATATAGTCGTCCCAAGAGCCGCGGAAGAAGCTGTTGACACCTAACAGATAAACGCCATTAGGCAGGTTCTCGATGTCCTGATAGGTATTGAACACCTTGTTATAGTGCTCGGCTGCATTGGCGGCACCATGTTGACCATTACCCGTCATGTTGGGAGCTGTACCCTTCCAGTCTGCGTTGCTGGCATTGTCGAAGTTCGGGTTCTTGATGGCCGACGTGGCGATAGAGGGCTTCTCGGCGGTACCACTGGCGATGCCATTGTTCAGGGCTTCGTTCAGGGCGTCAATAGCGGCATTGATATCGGAAGCCGTAGCCTGCAGGTTGTTGTACACTGCCACAGCGGCGCTGACGTCAACACCACCTGTCTCAGCCAGTTCGATGAGGCTCTTCAGAGCGGGAGCGGCATCATAGGCTGCTTTTGCAATCAGGTAGTTGTTCCAGTCAGCAACGGTGAAGAACTGCCAGTCGATACCTATGCCTTCAGCGGCGGGGTCGAGCAGGTACAGGGTCCAGTCGCTATCGGAGCCGTTCCAACCCAAGAAGAAGGTGGTGCTGTTCTTCTGGTTGCTGATGCGATAGGTGTTGTTACCCTGGTCGGCAAACTTCCAGAAGCGGTCATCACGGCCGTTGTTGTCGGTCCAGATGTCGCCAACGCCGGTGTTGCCACCAAACGAGCTACGGAACTCGCTGAACTTGGGAACCCAGCTCTTCAGTTCGTAGACATCGTCACCCTTGGCTTTAGCTTCGCCGGTCTGCGTGAAGTACATCACAGCAGCAGCATACTCGTTTGTGTCGCCATCTGTCGATGCCCACGGACCGATGCTGGCACGGGTGTTGTAGTTGTTGCCGGCCAGATAGCACTTCTGGGCTGCGACGTTATACATCACGTAAGCCTGATCGACGGCTAACGGAGCAGGAGTCTTGTCAAGACTCTCAAATGAGGCTGCATCAAGAGCAGCTACCTCAGCTGGCTTCTCGGGAGCGGTACGCTCGACGAGGTCAGCGGCATTGGCATTGAGACCAAAAAGCCCCAACGCACTCAAAACGAATAGTTTAGAGATTCTCATAAGCTTAAAGTTTTTAGATAATAAAGTAGTATATAAAATATGTTAGTATCGGTTAGTTGCTACGTTTTTTGAGACGATAGCTTGGATTTTTGGGCAAAGTTAATAAATTATTTTAAAACCAACACATTTTTCCTAAAAAAATTTTCATTTAAGTGTTTTTTTAACAATTAACACTCCTTATTAGGGTAGCTATAAGCCAAAATAACCCCACCCACGTCGCCCACGTCGCTCCTAAAGCAGGAGCGGGATGGGCGACGTGGGTGGGGTGTTTTTCTGTTTCGCTATCCATACGCGCGTAGGCGCGATAACGTGAGACATATTGAAAACAAAATGAGAGACCGCAACGTTTTCATCAGAGGCCGTGACGTTTTCATCAGAGGCCGGTATTTTTTCACCAGAGGCCGTGGCGTCAGAACTCCAAGACCAGACTTTGGCGAGGCTTCAGCCCGATGTTACCCGACAGGTCGTAATAACGTCCGGTAAGCACGTCGCGGGCGCGGGTAGCAGAGCCAATAACCTCGGCATAGCGTTTCACCTCCATGACCGTCTCCTTACTGGTACCATTCAGAACAGTAAGTACAGTCTTGGCCTGTTGGCTGTACTGCGGCGCTGCCGCAGCCTGCAACCGCCGCGCAACAACATACACGCCCTTATACGGTATAAACTGCGTCTGACTACCCTTGGTGACAACGTCGTTTCCCTGACGCCAATGCAGCAGACGGCTCGTCCACTGGAACATCTGCTGCTCGGCCTTCGTGCGACCCTCACGGGTGAAGGCGTTGTGCTGGTCGCCGGGGAAACCGCCGGGGAAGTCCTTGCGCACGTTGCCGTCGGTCACCTCCTTCGTGCCGTTCATCAGGATTTCCGTGCCGTAGTACAGTTGCGGGATGCGGTTGACGGTGAACAGCAGGGCCAGGGCTTGCTTCAGCATCAGCGTGTCACGGCCGTTCTTCAAGAAGCGGTCGGTATCGTGGTTGTCGATGAAAGCCATCACACTCGACGGATTCGGATAGAGGTAGTCATAGACGAACGAGTTGTAGAGCAGGTTCAGTCCGGCAAACCAGCCGTCGGTATCCTCGGTGGCAGCACGGTTAATCTTGTCGTAGAAGGAAAAGTCCATGACGGTCTTGAGATACGAATTGTGCGCTGAGAGTTTCGAGTCCTTCTGCCAGGCGGCGGTGTAAGCAGGCTCGGTGACCCACGTCTCGCCGACGGTATTGAAGTGTGGGTATTCCTCGTCGAGTTCCTTCATCCACTGAGCCATGGCATCGGCATATGCGTAAGGATAGGTGTCCATGCGGATGCCGTCGATGCCGACGGTCTCTATCCACCATTTGGAGTTCTGGATGAGGTAGCGCATCAGGTGCGGATTCTTCTGGTTCAGGTCAGGCATCGTCGGGACGAACCACCCTTCCACCGTCTCGCGAAGGTCTACTTGCGAGGCATAGGGGTCGACGACGGGAGTCAGCTTGTACGACGTCTGGAGGAACGAGGTGCCCGTGGGGTTGCTCGTGCCTTTCGACTCCTTCAACCATTCGGGCAGGTTCAGCCAGTCCTTCGTCGGCGGGTCCAGCGTCCAGGGGTGCTCGAAACCGCTGTGGTTGAAGATCATGTCCATCACCACCTTCAACCCTTTGGCATGAGCCTCGTCTACCAGACGGCGGTAGTCGGCATTGGTACCGAAACGCGGGTCGACGCGGTAGTAGTTCGTCGTGGCGTAGCCGTGATAGGTGGAGTAGCCCTGCTCGTTGTCCGGCGAGTCGTTCTCAAGGACGGGCGTCAGCCAGAGGGCAGTCACGCCAAGATCGCAGAAATAGTCCAGATGCTCGCGGATGCCGTTCAGGTCGCCGCCGTGGCGCAGCGAGGGCTGTGTGCGGTCTTCCTTATAGGCGCGCATACCCTTCACCTGAGGGTTATGACCGGCGCCCTGGGCAAAGCGGTCGGGCATCAGCATGTAGAGCACATCAGCGTTAGTGAAGCCCTTACGTTTGTCGCCGCTCATCTCGCGGGCCTTCAGCTGATACGGCACCTTCTCCTCTCTCCTCTTTCCTCTCTCCTCTTTAAAAAACTTCAGCGTCATCGTACCAGGCTGGGCACCACTCAGGTTAAGATAAAGCAGCAGGTAGTTAGGGGAGTCGAGGCGCACGATGCTGTCGATAACAACACCGGGATAGTCGGTGGTCACGCTCTGCACATCGCGGATGCCGTTGCCATAGACCATCAGCTGCACCGTCGGGTTCTTCATCCCCACGTACCAGTCTGTCGGTTCAATTCTGTCAATCACTGTTTTCTTAGCTGCCATAGTTGTCAGGTTGAGTGCCGCAAAGGCGGTTAATAAAAGTACCTTTTTCATATCGTTTCGTTTTTATCTGTTAGTTCATTGGCCTGCCGCCCCGTTGGCTCTGCCGCCGTTGCCCGTGCTGCCGTTGTCCGTGCCGCCTGCCGTTGTTGGCTGTGCTGCGGCGGTGCCGCAGCCCTCCGCAATGAGCCTTGCCAGCTCGTTCATCTCCATGCACATTGCCCTTGTCAGCACGACCTTCCGGTTCTGGTGCTCCCATGGCGAGAGGATAAGCAGCCGCCCCTCGGCACAGGCGTCGAAGAACGCGCCGCCAGGCTTGGAGTAACTGCCAAGGCCGTTAGCCGTGATGAGAATCTGGGGCAGGCCGGCGTCAAAAGCCGCCCGCATCGTCCGTTTCTCGCCATCGCTGATGGACGGCGACACCAGCACGGCGCCGCCACGGGCTGCAGCCATATAACCAGCCACAACCTTCTGGACGTCCGGCTCATAGAAATGAGTGCTGCACTGCACCTGCGTGATCTTAGGGTATGCCAGCAGGAAACGGTTGCCGACGGCGGAGCAGTTGAAACGGCCGATGCGCAGGCCGAAGCTGACGCGGAACAGTTCCGGATTGCGACGGCGGAGATACAGGCGGCGGGGGTTGTCGGCTAAGTATTGGCGCCAGCGGTCCAGCTCGCCGCGGTTGCTCAGGATGTGATCGTTGTAGTTAGGCGTCCAGAGGAGGCCGTGCTCCCGGCTCTCGTGGCTGCGGTCCCGTTTTGACTGCGGCACCGCCGCAGCACAGCCAACAGCAGCAGAAGATCCAGAAAAAGCCGAAAAGCCAGCAGCAGAAGCCCCGTCAGCCGAAAAGCCAGCAGCAGAAGCCCCGGCAGCTGAAAAGCCAGCAGCAGAAGCCCCGGCAGCATGCCCCTTTCCGGCTTGTTCGCTGTGCTGCGGCGGTGCCGCAGCCCCCGCCTCCGCCCGTCCAAGGACTATCTGCCGGTAGGCTTTGTTAGTGCTTGTCTTGAAACCGCGGATGACGTCGCTAAGGTGTTCCTCCATCTGCTGCTCAACAAAGAGGATGCCATGCAGATGGTCGGGCATGAGCTGGAGGGAGACGGCGGTAACCTCAGGGTGATGGACCGTCACGGCAAGCCACTCGTCCTTCACCCGCTGTCCTAAGGGCGACAGCTCCACAGAGGCCTCGGTAGTCTCGGGCGTTGCTCCGTCATGGCCCACCAACCGGCCGAACAAGGGCCGACGGCCCTCGACGGTCATAGTAATAAGGTACATACGCCGCGACGAATAGTCATGACCCACACGCCGGCGGTTCATCGACGGTTTCGCCGGTCCGGCATACTTCTTATGCGCCGCATACTCTTCCTCGGTCATAGGCTAATCATGCAGGATGAGGGCTGACTGGGGACTGACCGCTGCACGACAGTCAGAGATCGTCATCGCAGACCGCTCGTCAATCACGCCGTCCTTACAGACAACGGTGTACTCACCCTTGGGGATGTCGACGGTGGTTGTCGCGCGGTTAGCATTAAGGATGACGATGATGTTACGCCAGTCATCGCGACCGGCATAATCCTTCAGGCGGAAGGCCACGACACCAGCTGGTGCATCGAGGAACTCCAGGTGTTTGCGCACGAGATGGGCGTCGCCGAGGCGGAAGGCGGGGTGGTTCTTCCGCAAGGCGATAAGATCGCAGTAGTATTTGAAAACCTGCGGGTAGCGCGCTTTGTTCTGCCAGTCGAGCTGGTTGATACTGTCGGGCGACTCGAAGGAATTGTGGACAAGCTTCTTGTTACGCAGCAGCTCCTCGCCGCTGAGCATGAAGGGCACGCCCTGAGAGGTCATAACGGCCGTCTGGGCGAGAAGGGCAAGGCGGATGAGCTCGGCTTCGGCAGCGGCACCGCCGCTGCACAGCAAACAAGCGGAGGGGGAGGCGGAAAGGGCGGAAGGGGCGGAGGAAGGGGAGGCGGAAGGGGCGGTTCCAGCAGTGGGGTCGGCCTGTTCGCTGTGCTGCGGCGGTGCCGCAGCCAAAGCAGGAATGCTGGAGCGCAGGCGATCAACCAGGCACATATCGTCATGACAGGAGACGTAGGCCATCATTTGCGTCGGCTCAGCGGCCCATGGCTTTTTCGAATAGTTCACCTTCGTCATGTCTACCTGCGGATGGGCAATGGCACCGGCGATGCCAAACTTGATGCTCTCCTCACAGCCGGGAGCACCGCCAAGCCAGCCGGCTTTCGTGTCGTCGTCGAAGGGGCCGCGCAGACCGTCGCGTATCTCGTCAGAGAAAGCGGCAATGCCCGGCATCTGGCTGATGTTGGCCTTCATGCCCAGCTGTTCATTAGGCAAGGCACAAGGCCCGGCGCTCCAGCCCTCGCCGTAGATGAAGATGGAAGGGTCGAGCTTCGACAGTTCCTGGCGGATGGCGTTCATCGTCTCGATGTCGTGACAGCCCATGAGGTCGAAGCGGAAACCGTCAATGCGGTACTCGTTGTACCAGTACTTGACGCTCTCAATCATAAAACGGCGCATGAGGGGCTTTTCGGAAGCCGTCTCGTTGCCACAGCCGGAGCCGTTGCTGTAAGACCCGCTCCCGTCCCCCTGGGATGGAGCGGTGCCGTTACCGCTCCCTTCCTTCTCAGGGAGGGAAGCGGTGGGTGTTTTGCGATAGTAATAGTCGGGATAGGTTAACTGAAAGTTGGAGTGATCAATATCGTAGGTGTGGTTGTAGACCACGTCGAGGATGACGGCGATGCCGGCCTTGTGCAGTGCCTGCACCATCTGCTTGAACTCACGGTTACGGGTTGCCGGGTCGTAAGGGTCGGTAGAGTAAGAGCCTTCGGGCACGTTGTAGTTTACGGGGTCGTAGCCCCAGTTATACTGCGGCTGACTGAGACGGGTCTCGTCGACGGAGCCATAGTCGTAGCTCGGCAGGATATGGACGGCATTGACGCCTAACTGCTTCAGGTGCTCAATGGCCCACGGTTCCGTCAGTGCCAGGAACTTCCCCTTATACTTCGCATCCTTGCGGGCTATGGAGAAGTCGCGGTGGTGAAGCTCGTAGACCACGAGGTCGGCGGGCGACTTGATGACGGGGTGCCGGTCGTTGCTCCAGCCAGCGGGGCAGGTCTTTATGTTATTGATGATGGCACCGCGGCGACCATTGACGCCGACAGCCTTGGCAAAGACACCCGGCGTCTCGCCCCGGCCCATATCGAAGGTGTAGAACTTGTTCAGCAGGTCACCACGGACAGTGGCCGTCCACAAGCCGCCGGCATATTTCATGCTGACCGTCTTCACGGCCTTGCCGCCCATGCCTTGATTGTAGATACGCACCTTCACGCCCTTGGCCTTGGCCGGTGCAAAGAGGCGGAATGTCGTCTGGTCGGGCGTGTACGCCATCTCGTTGAAGTCGAACTCCTGGGCGCTGGCTGCTGTTGCTACGATCATCAATATTGCTAAAATCAGTCTGTTCATGTTCTTGGTGCTTGTCAGTTATTTCGCCATCAGGCTGATGGCGAAGCCGCCGCCGGGAGCCTCTTTGATCTTCAGGGTCTGTCCAGCCTTGACGGTCTTCTTGGTGATGGTATATGCCTGCGGATTCGTCTCATAATGAGCGTTGGGGGCGTCGGCGTAGATGGTGCAGTCGTATTGCCTGCCCTTGTCAAGGAAGTCGAGCTTGACGACAGCGGTGTGTCCGTTCTCGTCGCACTTGCCACCGACGAACCAGTTGTCGGTGCCCTTTGCCTTACGGGCTACGGTGATGTAGTCGGCGGGTTCTGCCTCCAAGTACTTAGAGTCGTCCCAGTCGCAGGCCACGTCGCGGATGAACTGGAAAGCGTCGTCGAAGCGTTCGTAGTGTTCGGGCAGGTCGGCAGCCATCTGCAACGGCGAGTACATCGTCAGGTAGAGGGCCAGCGAACCGGCAATGGTAATACGCGCCCATGACGTGTTGTCGCTCCACTCCTTCAACTTCGTCACGAAGATGCCCGGTGTGTAGTCCATCGGACCGCCCTGCAAGCGGGTGAATGGCAGGATACAGGTATGGTCGGGGCGCGAACCGCCGAAAGCCTCGTACTCCGTACCACGGGCACTCTCGTTGCCGACGAGGTTCGGGTAGGTACGGCAGAGACCGGTAGGACGCGTAGCCTCGTGGGCGTTGACCATGATATGATGCTTGGCAGCCTCCTTGACGACATACAGGTAGTGGTTGTTCATCGACTGTGAGTAGTGGTGGTCGCCACGGGGGATGATGTCACCCACATAACCCGTCTTCACGGCGTCGTAGCCGTACTTGTTCATCAGCTGGAAAGCCTGTTCCATGTGACGCTCGTAGTTCTGGGTAGACGACGACGTCTCGTGGTGCATCAGCAGTTTCACGCCCTTGGAGTGGGCATAGTCGTTGAGCATCTTGATGTCGAAGTCGGGATATGGCGTGACGAAGTCGAAGACGTCGCGCTTCCACATATTAGCCCAGTCCTCCCAGCCGACGTTCCAGCCCTCGACGAGCACCTCGTCGAGACCGTTCTTGGCAGCGAAGTCGATATAGCGCTTCACCTTCTCGTTGTTGGCGGCATGACGACCGTGCGGCTTCACCTTCGTCCAGTCTATTTGGTCGAGTTTGATACTGGGGAAGTCATCGGTATAGTGCCAGTTCGACTTACCGACAATCATCTCCCACCACACGCCGCAGTATTTCGTGGGGTGAATCCACGACACATCGTCGAGGGCGCACGGCTCGTTGAGGTTCAGGATAAGGTTCGACGACAGCATGTCGCGGGCATCGTCGCTCACCATAACGGTACGCCACGGTGTCTGGCAGGGTGTCTGCATAGCGCCCTTCAGGCCGGTGGCATCAGGAGTGAGGTGGCTGACGAAGGTGAAGGGCTGCGGCAACGCCGCCACACAGCCGACGGGGTTCGGCGTGTAGACATTGCTGCTGCCGTCGAGCTTGGTGGTGAGCGCCTTGGTCTGGGCATCGACCAGTTCAAGGTGCATCGTGGCATAGTCGGTGCAGGCTGCCTCATGGATGTTGATATACAGCCCGTCCTGCGACTTCATCTGCAAGGCTGTCTGCACACCCGTGGGCGAGAAGACGGCCACTGAGGAGTTGCCCCAGTTCACGGCATCCTTCATACGACCGCGAATCTCGCTGAGCTTCGTCTGCTGGGTCTCCTGCTCCTGAGTGTCGTAGTCACCGGGGAGCCACCAGGCGGTGTGGTCACCAGTCATGGCAAACTCAGTATGCTCCTCCTTGATGAGGAAGTAGTTCAGTTCCTTCTGTTGCGGGAACTCGTAGCGCAGGCCGATGCCTTCGTCGTAGACGCGGAAGCGGATTATCATCTCGCGCTGCTCCGTTTGTTGCTGCAATACGGCAACATACTCGACATAGTGATTGCGGATGGTCTTTGTCTCGCCCCAGACGGGTGCCCAGGTCTCGTCTTTCTCGCTGGTTGCCTCTTCCTTGACGGTGAAGCCCGTTATCAGGTCGGTCTCTTTCAGTCCTTTTGAGGCGTGCTTGTCTTTCGCCAGTTCCAGACCGAGATGCGAAGGCAGCACGACGGCCTTGCCTTTATAGGTCATAGAGTACGTCGGTCGTCCGAACGCGTCAACCGAGAAATTCAATTTTACATTGCCGTTAGGCGACTTCACCTCGGTTGCCATACACAATGCGCCATGCATCATGCATAACAATACCACCGTTAAGAATTTTCTCATTTTCTTCCGCTTTGTATAATTAATGTGCTGATTTCCTCATTGAATTCGTCGGCCTGCAGCAGCTGTTCGATAGTCAGGTGCATACGGTAGCGCCAGTAGTGGCGCGGATTGGCCGGGATGTTGATACGCTCGGCATTCTGGTCGGGCAGGCGCAGACGCTCGTCGATGGAGAGCCAGTCCTGCAGCGACAGCAGACAGAGCATCGACGGCGACGTCAGGTGACGTGCAACGATGTCCTTGGCCAGCCAGCCGGGCAGCGGATGGGGAGCCGCACCACTACGGTAGAGCATGGTGTTGAAATAGTCCTGCGTGCGCTCGTCGTCCTCGTCCCACCACTGGCGCAGCGTCGGCATGTCGTGGGTCGAGATGGTGCATACGGAGCGGTAGGGGTTCTGCGACAAGTGGCCGAAGCGCACGTGAGGATCTTTCGGCATCGACTGTATCTCAAGGGAGAGGATGCGTAGCTCGTTCATCACCCAGGGCACGCAGTCGGGCACCATTCCTAAATCCTCGGCACAGACGAGCATCCTTGTGGCCTGCGTCAGGCGCGGCAGTTTCTTCATAGCTTCCTGATACCAGAACTGGTTGTTGCGGCTGTAGAAGTAGTCGTTATACAGACGGTTGAAGCAGAACTTCTGGTCATCGGACAGCTGTTTGTAAGCCTCCTGATACTGGACGGCGATACGCGGATGCCAGCGGTCGGAGCGCTTGTGGTCGACGAGGAACAGCCCGTCAGAGAACTGCACGCCATAGCCTTCTATCTCCTCCTTGCTCATTCCCAAGGCCGGGGAGAACTGTCCCATCAGTCCCGACTTCTCAGGCACGGGAATCTCCCAGATACGGAAGAAGCCCAGGACGTGGTCGATGCGGTAGGCGTCGAAATACTGTGCCATCTTACGGAAGCGGCGCACCCACCACCGACAGCCGTCCTTCAGCATCTCGTCCCAGTTATAGGTGGGGAATCCCCAGTTCTGACCGTCGGCAGAGAACGGATCGGGCGGCGCACCGGCCTGTCCGTTCAGGTTGAAGTACTTCGGTTCCACCCATGCCTCAACGCCGTCGCGGGAGATGCCGATGGGAATGTCACCTTTTAATATCACGCGATGCGCACGCGCGTACGTGTGAGCCTCCTGCATCTGCCGGTCGAGGTGATACTGCACGAAATACCAGAACTGCAACTGCTTCTTAGCCTTGAATGTCGTCTTCTGCGTGGCAGCCACCGTAGCAGTGGCAGGCCACTGCTGGAATTCTGCGGTACCATAAAGGTCGCGGTAGTAGCAGAAGGCGGCGTAAGGCACGAGCCACTCCATATTCTGCTCGAAGAAGGCCTTGTATTCAGCAGACTTTGACGTCTTCGTCCACTCCTGGTCAAAGAGCAGGCGCAGGTAGTCCATCTTGGCCTTGAACATACGCTCGTAGTCTATCTGCGGCAGGGCGTTCAGCTCCTGACGCAGCTGCTCCATCTCCGCACGCTTGGCTTCGTCCTTGATAGCGGGCAGCTGGCGCAGGTCGCAATACTGCGGATGGAGCGCATAGATGCTGATGCTGTTATAGGGGTAGCTGTCCTGCCAGGTGCCGGTCATGTTGGTATCGTTGATGGGCAGCACCTGAAGGATACGCTGGTGGGTCTTGTCACACCAGTCAATCATCTGCTTCAGGTCGCCGAAGTCACCGACGCCGAAACTGCCTTCCGTACGCAGAGAGAAGACGGGGACGACCGTGCCGGCGCCCTTCCACGGATAGACGGGGAAGAAGGCCTGCGGCAGCTCATAGATGACGACGTCGCCCTTCTCCATCGGTCGCAGGGCGATGGAGCGGTTGATACCGTTCTCCCACATAGGCTGGTCAAGACCCAGTATCACAAACTTGAACTCAAAGGGATTGGGCAGTTGGGAAGCATCCAGACTGATAACCCACTCGTGATTGACATGCTCTATCATTGGCAGAGCCTTGTTGGCATCCCAGTTGCCAAGGAGTTCGCAGCCTCCCACCACAGCCAGCTGCTCGCCAAGGCGGGGCTGGGGCGCACGTACCTTCAGGCGCACCGTGCGCTGGAAGTCCGTCACAGGACTTGGCTCACACTGATTGTACATCACACACTCCGTGAATGCCGAGCTATACAGATAGGCATCTTCGGGAATGTCTATCCAGTGATCGTAGATAACATACTGCTGGCTATTAGCGGCAACGAACTCCACGCGGTGGGGAGCCACAAGCCACTCATGGCGCATCTCCTCCTCACCACGCACCAAGGTATAGAAATAGTCCATGTAAGTGCTCATTTCGACATGCTTCGACAAATCATAGAACCAATGCCGCCCGTCGAGCGTGTTCATCTTATACTTGCCAATACCGCCGTTCTCACTCATGACATTGAGTACCAGTTCTTCACCAAAGACCGTCTGATACTCCAGGTTAAACAGGATTTTCATTGTTTTACAGTTTTAGTTTTTGCAAAGTTAGCAAAAATAATAACCCGCTGTTCTTTGTCAGCGGGTTATTAATCTATTATTCTGTGCAAACGATTGCATCTATTTCTTGTCCTTGATGCCGAAAACGCAGAGCGAACCGAGGATGAAACTGACGCCGGCCACCAGCATCATCGACGACTGGTGGCTACCCACCAACGACAGGATTGTACCGCCACAAAGGGCTGCCACAATCTGCGGCACGCAGATGGTGCCGTTGAACAGACCGAGATAAGCGCCCATGTGGCCGTAGCCCTGCAGGGCGTTCGTCACAAAGGTGAACGGCATGGCCAGCATCGCTGCCCAGCCACAGCCTATGAGCAGGAACGGAAGAATCTGACCGTACATATCGGGGATGTAGGGGATGAGCAAGAATCCCAGACCGCCCAAGACGAGACTGACGGCGTAGGCCATCTTCGTGTTCTTGAATCGTGGCAGCAACGCTGCCCAGCCCACGGAGCCCATAGCCTGGATGGCATAGAGCACACCGGTCCAGTTGGCAGCTTCCTGGTAGTCGGTGGTCGTCGGGTCGATAGTTCCCCAGACCGTCTCCGAGACAGCGTCAACGACATACGTCCACATATAGAGCATACCAGCCCAGCAGAAGAACTGCACCAGTCCCACGCGCCAGAAGGTTGACGGGGCGTTCTTCAGCAGGACGAACCAGTTGGCGCTTCCCTTCTGCTCTTCACTCACGGCATTATATTCGGCATATTCCTGCGGGTTCCACTCCCTGACTTTCGCCACGGTGTAAAGGACGCAGAGGATGAGGATGGCGGCACCGACGTAGAACGACCAGATGACGGAGTCGGGGACAACGCCCTCCGGGGCGACATTGCTCAGTCCTATCCACGTGAAAACGAAGGGGAACAAGAAGCCTACCACACTGCCGGCATTGCAGAGGAAGGACTGAATGCTGTATGCCTTCGCCTTCTGCTTCTCGTTGACCATGTCGCCTACCAGCATCTTGAACGGCTGCATGGCCATGTTGATGCTGGTGTCGAGCAACATCAGGGCGACAAGTCCGAAGATAAGGGCCGTGCCGACAGCCATGCCGAACGAGCCGGCATTAGGCAGCAGGCACATGACGGCCACGGCTAAGGCAGCACCTACAAAGAGGTAGGGGATGCGGCGCCCGAAGCGTGTCCACGTGCGGTCGCTGAGCGTGCCGATAATCGGCTGCACCAGGATACCCATCAACGGGGGCAGTATCCAGAAGAACGACAACGAGTGGGGGTCGGCTCCCAGGGTACGGAAGATGCGTGAGATGTTTGCACTCTGCAAGGCGTAGGCTATCTGTACGCCAAAGAACCCGAAGCTCAGGTTCCATAATTTCCAAAACGATAAATCAGGTTTCTGTTTCATATTTTTTTTCTTATCTTGTTGTTCCTCTTATGATTAAGCGCGTTCGCACGATGCGCTTCTCCACCTTGTCCAACGGGATGTGGCCTTCCACTTTGTCAATCAGTATCTCGGCGGCCTCCTCCCCTACCCGCTTGCCACGCTGTTCGACGGTGGTGAGCATCGGGTCGCAGGCCACAGCCCGCTGACCATTGGTGAAACCACAGATGCTGATATCCTCTGGCACGCGGAGCCCCATACGCTTCACGGTGTAGAGGATGCCGATGGCCGTGTCGTCGTTGACAGCGAAGAAGGCATCGGGATAGTAGTCGCCATCGAAGAGGTCTGGCGTTATCAGTTCGGCGTCCTGACGGTTGTCGCAGATGCGTATCAGGCTCTCGTCGTATGTCAGGCCACGCTTCAGCAGGGCATCCTTGTAACCATTGAAACGGTTCTTCGAAATTTCGAGTTGCATGGGCGAGCCATAGAACGCGATACGGCGGCAGCCGGTATCCATGAGGTAGGTTACGGCATTGAACGCACCCATATAGTCGTCGACCACCACGCGGCTCGCGTTTACGCCCGTACATATCCGGTCATAGAACACGATGGGGATTCCGGCATCTATCAGCCGCTGGAAATGCCCATAGCTCTTGGTGTCCTTGGCTTGCGACACGATGACGCCACACACCTTCTGGCGGAGGAACATCTCACAGATGCGGGCCTCGCGCTCATATTGCTCGGCACTCAGTGCCACCATGATGTAATAGCCGCGGGCCATGGCCGTCTCCTCAATGCCTGTCAGGATGCTGGAGAAATAGTAATGTGTAAACTCTGGCACGATGACACCGATAATCTTCGACGGCATCACCCTGGCGTGGCGCAGCGCCTCGCCCATCACATTAGGATAAAAATTATGTTCGCGCGCGTATGTCTGTATCATACGACGCCTCTCCTCACTGATGCGCGGGGAGTTCTGCAAAGCCCGTGAAACCGTGGCTATCGACACCCCCAACTCCTGGGCAATGTCTTTCATCGTAATTGGCGACCTGTCGCTCATATCGATTTTTAGTTTACTGTGCAAAGTTAGGAAAAATCTTCACTCCTTGTTCTACTAATTCCGTGCAAAGCCGCATTATCATTATGCAAACGTTTGCATAACTATAACAACGAATTTAAACAAAAAAAAGTACAATGAAAGCGAAAGAAAAGTAACTTTGCACCAGATTTCGTAACTAAAACTATAAAATTAACTAATTAAAGTAATGATGAAGCAGGTAAACATTCGAATCCCGCTTAGGATGCTCAGCCTAATGCTTGGGCTGTTCCTAACGGTAGGTGCCTTTGCCCAAATGACGGTAAAGGGCCATGTGAAAGACTCGCAGGGAGAACCCATCATCGGCGCTACCATCCGTGTTGCCGGACAGGCATCGGGGGGGGCAATTTCTGACTTTGACGGAAATTTCACCATCTCTGCCAAACAGGGCGCTACGCTCTCCATTTCCTACGTAGGCTACCAGACGGCCACCGTACAGGCAGCTCCCAATGTCACTGTGACACTGCAGGAAGATGCCACGACACTGAACGACGTGGTGGTCATCGGTTACGGTGTGGCCAAGAAGAACGACCTCACCGGTTCTGTCGTCGCCATGAAACCCGATGAGAAGAATCACGGTATGGTGACCACGGCCCAGGACATGATCCAGGGTAAGATTGCCGGTGTGAACGTCAACACAACGTCGGGCGAACCTGGCGGAGGTGCCGAAATCCGTATTCGCGGCGGCGCTTCGCTGAACGCCTCCAACAGCCCGCTGATTGTCATCGACGGTATGCCGATGGACAACAATGCCACGAAAGGTATGAACAACCCGCTGTCGCTGGTCAATCCTAACGACATCGAGTCGTTCACCGTCTTGAAGGACGCCTCGGCCACGGCCATCTACGGTAGCCGCGGTTCTAACGGTGTCATCATCATCACCACCAAGAAGGGCCGCAAGAACCAGGCTCCGAAGGTGACTTACAACGGCACGTTCTCCGTCAGCTCCATCTCGAAGAAGCTCGACGTGATGGACGCTGACGAGTATCGCCAGTTCATCAAGGACTACTATGGTGAAGGCTCTGACGCCTACAAAGGTCTCGGCGACGCCTCTACCGACTGGCAGGACGAGATCTACCGCAACGGCATCAGCCACGACCACAACATCAGCGTCACCGGCGGCATCGGCAACTCGAAGTGGGCTATGCCCTACCGCGTCAGTGCCGGCTACACCAACCAGCAAGGTATCCTGAAGGGTTCTGACTACAGCCGCGTCACCGCTGGTTTCACGCTGAACCCCTCACTGCTCGACGACCACCTGAACCTGAACGTCAACGGTAAGTACGCCTACTCAAAGACGAACCCCGGCGGTCAGGGCGCCATCGGCAATGCCACCCGTATGGATCCGACGCGTCCCGTCATGAGCGACGCTGACGAGTTCAAGGGCTGGGGCGGCTACTGGCAGTGGACGAAGCCCACGACGAGCTACGACCCCACCTTCCCCTACGACCGCAACAGCGACGCGCCGTCGAACCCCGTAGAGCAGATTGAGAACTACACCTTCTACAAGAAGTCTAACGTGCTGCTCGGCAACTTCGAAGCCGACTATAAGATTCACGGCCTGGAGGACATCCGCCTGCACATGAACCTCGCTGGCGAATATGCAACGGGTGGTGAGTACAACTCACCCTCGCGCTACTCCACCTACGCCTACTACTACGGCTGGGACGGTGAGAACACCGAGGAGAAGTACAACCTCATTGCCACGGCCTACGCCCAGTACTACAAAGACTTCAACAAAGATCACCACTTCGACCTGATGGGCGGTTACGAATACAGCCGCACAAAGTACTGGGGCGGTGAGACCGGTGCCTCGTACTATCCTTCTACCTATCAGGGCACTGACGATGACGGCAACCCCAAGGCCGGCACCCTCAACCAGAAAACCGACCTCGTCTGGCGCGGACAGATGGTACTCGTCAGCTGGTACGGACGTGCAAACTACACGCTCATGGACCGCTACCTGCTCACCTTCACTGCCCGTTACGACGGTTCGAGCCGCTTCGCCGACGGTCATCGCTGGGGCTTCTTCCCCTCTGCTGCCGCTGCCTGGCGTATCAAGGACGAGGCCTTCATGAAGAACATCGATGCCGTCAGCGACCTGAAGCTGCGTCTCGGCTGGGGTAAGACCGGCCAGCAGGACACCGGCAAGGAGTACTACACGCCTGTCTACAAGATGACCACCGGCATCGACCGCCTCTATCCTATCGGCCCCGACAACACGGGTCGCCTCTTCCAGCCGCTGGTTTACAACAACGAACTGACGTGGGAGACCACCACGACATGGAACGTCGGCCTGGACTTCGGCATGTACGACCAGCGCCTGACGCTGAATGTCGACGCCTACAAGCGTAACACCACCGACCTGCTCTGCACACCGACCATCGCTGCCGGTCAGAACTACGACAACGCCATGCTGCTGAACGCCGGCGAACTGCAGAACTACGGTATCGAGATTGCTCTCACGGGCAAGCCCATCGTCAGCAAGGACTGGTTCGTAGAACTGGGCGTCAACGCTGCCTATAACAAAAATGAGGTGAAGGAGCTGTACGGTGGCCGCGATATGATTGAAGCCGGTCTGACCGTCGGTATGCAGAAGAACCTCACCTACCACAAGGTAGGCCAGCCCGCCAACTCGTTCTGGGTCTACCAGCAGGTGTACGACCAGGCCGGACGTCCTATCCAGGGTGTCTATGTCGACCGCAACGGCGACGGTGCCATCGACGATAACGACCGCTACTTCTACAAGAACATCCACGCTCCCTGGACGGGTGGCTTCTACCTGAAGGTGGCCTACAAGAACTGGGACCTCGGCACCAACTTCCGTGCCAGCCTCGGCAACTACGTCTACAACGACCTCATCGAGAGCCGCATGAACACAGATGTCCGCTACAATGCTTCGAAGAACTTCTACGAGAACACCATGCCTGACGTGGCTGCCCTGAAGTGGAAGTCATACGACTATCCTCTGAGCGACTACTTTGTGCAGAACGCCTCGTTCCTGAAGTGCGACAACATCACGCTGGGCTACAACTTCGAGGAACTGCTGAAGACGGGTGCCTACCACGGACTCAGCGGGCGTATCTACGCTTCGTGCACGAACGTCTTCACCATCACCAAGTACTCTGGACTCGACCCCGAGCAGACCTCTGGCTTCGAGGGCAGCGTCTATCCGCGTAGCCGCACCTTCCTCTTGGGTCTCAATCTGAACTTCTAATCACATCATTTTAAATAAAGAACGCAATATGAAACTCAATAAATTCAAAGCAATGGTTCCTGCAGCCTTACTTCTGGCTGCAAGCGTGACCTCCTGCATGGACGACCTGGACAAGGGCAACATCGACCCTACCGTGCAGGCTGAGCCCGACCTTACCGCGCTCTACAGCAAGTGCTACGCCTGCCTTATCTTGGAAGGCATGGACGGCAATGCCGACTTCAAGTCCGACGACGCTGGTAAGACCACCTTCATACGTAACGTCTTCAATGCCAACGTGCTGTCAACAGACGAGGGTATCTGCTGGTGGACCGACGGCGGTCTCGAGGACTATGGCAAGAACACGCCGAAGCCCAACAGCGACGCTATCCGCTTCCTGTACTACCGCCTGATTATGGATATCAGCTACTGTAACCACTATCTGGAACTCGACGGCGCACAGGCCGACCCGACGAAGTTGGCTGAGGTACGCTTCATCCGCGCATACCTCTATTACCAGATGCTCGACCTCTTCGGCGACCCCGCTTTCATCCCCGCCGTATCGTCGGAGATGCCGAAGCAGGCTCACGCCTACAACGACAAGTTCCAAGAGGGTATGAGCCGCTCGGAGATGCTCGCTTTAGGCCGCCAGTTCCTCTTTGGCTGGGTGGAGAACGAGCTGAAGACAGCCGAGGCCAACCTGATGGCTCCGCAGCCTAAGACCGACAGCGACCCGAACTACGGCCGCGTCGACAAGGCTGCCGCATGGCTCATGCTGAGCCGTCTGTATCTGAACGCCGGTACCTACCTGAACAACGACGGCCAGAACAACCCCTACTGGGCACAGGCTTTGGAGTATGCCGAGAAGGTCATCAACTCTGGCTACACACTGTTCGACGAGAGCAAGATGTCGGCCGCA
Source organism: uncultured Prevotellaceae bacterium (assembly GCA_900316475.1). Lineage (GTDB taxonomy): Bacteria > Bacteroidota > Bacteroidia > Bacteroidales > Bacteroidaceae > Prevotella. The sequence goes on along the minus strand of ONDA01000001.1, from coordinate 66,348 downwards.
GCCAAGGGTAACGGCTACAAGCCCTACGACCTGCTCTTCATGGGCGACAACGGCTCTAACGGCGCTTCGTGCGAGGCCATCTTCCCCCTGCTGCAGGATGGTAAGGTGACCAAGGCCTGGGGCGGTTCGATGTTCTTCGTAGCTGCCATGTGGGAGCCGACCATGGCTACCGTCACCGGTCTCGACGCCGCTACTACCAACAACTTCTGGGCTGGTATGCGCTGCCGTCCGCAGCTGCTGGAGAAGTTCACCAGCAACCCCGCCTCATACGTAGGCAAGACGACTGCCGAGATCCGCGCCATGAGCACTGACGACCGCGCCATCTTCTGGGGCAAGGACCACACCCTGTCGGTATACCCCAACAGCGAGTTCTCGCACGGCATCACCACACCGAAGTGGAACAACAACTACTCTAACGGCGGCACACCTCATGACGCCGGCGACGTCGACATCGACTTCTTCCTGCTGCGTGTTGCCGAGGCTTACCTCAACGCTGCCGAGGCTGCTCTGCACGTCGGTGCTGCCGACAAAGCCAAGCAGTATATGGACGCCATCCGCAACCGTGCCCACGCCGCTACCCGTGGCAGCTACACATTGGACGACGTGCTCGACGAGCGTGCCCGTGAGTTCTACTTTGAGGGCATCCGCCGTCCCGACCTCATCCGCTACAACCGTTTCGGCGGCATCGACGTCACCTACGGCTGGGAAGGCAAGGGCGACAGCGACAACTATACCGGCGCCGCCTTCGAGAAGTACCTCAACGTCTATCCTATCCCCTCGACCGAGGTCATGGCCAACACGAACCTGACCCAGATTGACGGCTACAACGAAATTGATAATTGATAATTGAAGATTGAAGATTATGAATAGCAAGATATTTCATTCACTGACCATGTTCATGGCTGGTTGCGGCCTCGCCGCAACACTGACGGCCTGCTCGGACGACAACGACTCGAACCCCTCGCTGATACAGCCCACCGGGTTCACGCTGAACACGCCGGCCTACGTCAATGAGACCGTTGACTTAGAGTCGACCAGCGAACTGAAGCTGTCGTGGAGCCAGCCGCAATATACAAGCGACAACGCACCACTGCCGGTAACTTACGAGATACAGGTGTCGCCCACCAACTCGTTCACCGTGTCTACCGACCAGGCGGCTGCCGACGAGACCGGCGCCACCGTAGCTGACTACGCTGCGCTGGCCCGTACAACAACGAAGTGTGACTACACCCTCGTGTCAGCCGACCTCGACAAGGCGCTCGTACAGATTAAGAAGTGGACGGTTAACGAGGTGCCCGATGTCCAGACAGCCTTCATCCGCATCAACGCCTTTATCGACGAGAACGGTACACGTCTGAACAGTGTCGTCTCGAACGCCATCGAGCTGAAGTTCAATCCTTACTACATCGAACTGAAGGACGCTGCTCCCATCATGTGGTATCTCGTGGGTGACGACATCCTCGATGGTTTATGGAGCAACAATCCTGGCGTGAGCAGCCTGCCGATGATGATTCAGAGCGACTTCGCCTACGACAAGGCTACCGGCACGGGCGAGATTACCTACCTGAACTACATCACCAACAAAGGCTGGAAGATTCAGCCCGCTGACTTCAACTGGGACTATGGCTTTATGGCCTACAAATCGAGCGAAGATGCTGCAGCAGAAGCAAACAAAGCCCTCTATCGTAACGGCGGCAAAGACTATGGCAACATCTGGTGCGAACCTGAAGGCTACTACTTAGTGACAGTCAACACGGCCACCAACGAGTGCTCCATCGTGAAGCAGGACATCACGCCGAAGGTCTACTCACAGATTTGCATGGCTGGCTCCTTCAATGAATGGGCCGATGCCAACATGACACCCGCCAACAAGAGCGGCGAGAACCACGTCTGGACTTACGTCATGGACGTTCCTGCCGGCGAGACCGTGCAGATGAAGTTCAAGATTGCCGGCTCATGGGACACCAACTGGGGCTACGGCTCTGAAGACGGCGAGGTGAACACCTGCGGTAAGGGTACTGCCGGCGGCAAGAACATCGGCGTGGCTGAAGGCACGTGGGTCATCGTCTTCAACGACATCACCGGCGAGTTCACTATCCTCCCGAAAGAGAATTGAGAAATTGGAAAAACGAAGAATTGAAAAATTATGAAGGATATGAAGAAAATAATATTTTGCGGTATCGCCTTGGTTGCAGGACTCTTGTCCTGCACCGAGGACTACACCGACTGGAGCACCCCGCAGAGCAATGCTGCCAAGGAGGCTGCACAGAAACTGGAGCTGACAATCCAGCCCAAAGTCAGCAATATCGACTTCGCCAGCTATACGGGCGAGACGGTGCAGCTGTTCACGACAAACCTCACCGCAGAGCAGGCTGAAGACTATTCCGTGATTATCTCTAACGAAGACAACAGCAAGACGCTCGATGAAGTGCTGACTGCCGATGCTAACGGCTACGTGGCTACCAGCGACCTGATAGAGGCTGTCAAGACGCTTTATGGCGCCAACCCCACGGAGCGTACACTGAACATTACAATAGTCACAATTGCTGTCAACGCCACGGCTGACGGTAATGTCAGCGTACAACGTGCCTCGTCACCCTTCCAACTGAAGGCCAAGCTTGCTGCACCATATATTGATGCTAATGGCTATTACGTGGTCGGCAATATCGACGGCTGGACATGTACACGCGTCGATGCGTTCCACATGACCAACAGCGGTGGCGACGTCTACGACAATCCCGAGTTCTCGGTGACCATCGATGCCGTAGACGGCATCGAGACCTACGAGATTAAGATGATTCCCGCAGCCGACTTCAATGCCGACGGTACTGTTAACTCGTGGAACCGTGCCTTCTCAGCACCTGTTGGTGTCGACACTCCTGCCTACGAAGGCCTGCTGTCGAACAGCAATGCCGGCGGTAACATTAAGTTCAGCGCTGACGAGGATGCCGATAGTTACACCATCACCGTCAACGCCATGACAAGCACCTACACTGTCGAGCCCAACATGGCCGCCAACATGACCATCATCGACACTGATCCTATACTCTACCTCACCGGCGACCACTACAACTGGGGCGGCGGCGACAACGGCTGGATACCTCTCGTCCCCGTACTCGTCAAGACATGGGAAGGCGAGACTGCCAACAACACCTCGTGGATAATCATCTACCTGCACGAGGGTGAGCAGTTCAAGTTCGCTCCGCAGGCAGGCTGGGGTAACGATTTCGGTATGTCGGCCAAGATCATCGACTCGGCAGGCATGAACCCGAGCGGCGACAACAACATCGTCGTGGGCAATGCCGGCTGGTATCTCATCAAGGTCATCAACGGCGAGGAGCGCATCGTCGAGTTCCTCAAGCCTGAGGTCTACCTCATTGGCGACTGCAGCTCCGCAGGTTGGAATGTCGACACCTCGGGCCTCTTCACCATTCCCACTACAGAAAAGGGCAAGTTCGTGTCGCCAGCCTTCGTCAATGACGCTGAAGTGCGCATGTGCGTCAAACTTGAGGGCTTCGAATGGTGGCAGACGGAATTCGTCGTCACTAACACAGGCGCCATCGACTACCGTGCCAGTGGCGGCGACCAGGCTCGTGTCAAGGTCAACGCAGGCCAGAAGTGCTACCTGAACTTCAACAATGGCTCTGGTTCGTACAAGTAATCAACGACCACTGACTTTACTTAAAGGGGGCGTCCGGCTGCAGCCGGGCGCTCTTTGTTGTTACGCACTTTTTCCACGCCGTGAAATTTTTACGAAAGGCCGCGAAATTTTTACGAGAGGCCGTGTGGTGAATCTACAAAAAAAATATTTGAAACATCTTTGTCGTCACTTAGGTGGTAATCCGTTGATTTTCAATAAGTTGCGGCGTGACGACAAAACAAGGAAGTGACGACAAAGCAAAGGTGTGTCGTCACCCCACCACCTTGTCGTCACGTCGTAACTCGCTCATTTTCAATCAGATAGGCCAGGCGTGACGATAAACACGAAAAAAAATCATCTTTCCCACCAGGTGCCTCGTTTTTTTAGATTGCAGAAGAAGAATCATAGCACAGGGAAAAACAGCTGCACAAAAAAGAGCAAAAAGTTTTGTTCTGCTCTCTACTTTTTCGTAACTTTGCAGCGCAAAATGCCGCTATAGACATTCTATGAAACAGTACAAGCAATCATTGGGGGCTATATTGGTCATCATATTGTCCGTCGCCTATCAGGTTCACTGTGCCATTCACGGCTTCGACCTGACAGACGAGGGATACCTGATGTCACTATACCACTGGTTCGGCAACGACATTGACTTCGCCCAGGGAGCCGGCGGCTATCCGCTGACGTGCTATTTAGGCTGGACACTCGACCACCTGTTCCCTCATGGCGGCATCCTCGGCATGCGTCTCTGGGGCATCCTTGTCGTCACGCTGACCGAGATTGTGGCCTTCCTCTACTTGAAACGCTATTTTGAGCCGAAGACCGTACTGATGGGACTACTGATGCAGACTGTCTTCGTGGCCGGCGACCCAAAGCCTTTCGGCTATAACACGCTGACAGCATTCATCGGCATCGTCGCTTTTATCCTCCTATGCGAAGGTACGCTGCGCCGACGCTACAGCCTGATGTTTGGAGGCGGCCTGCTGTTAGGCGTCAACGTCTTCGTCCGCCTACCCAACCTGGCCAGTCTCGCCTTTCTGGCACTGCCCTTCATCGTCACCCCTCGCGAGACCATGAAATTGGAACTACGCAAAAACGCAACATACGCCCTGACCATAGGCTGCGGCTTCATCACCGCCACCATCGCCGTCTGGGAGCTTTTGGTATACTGGGGGGCTGACAAGCTGACGGTAGAGCTCATCACATCTATCCCGGAGACACTTGGCGGAGACAGCACCCATGCCTCGGACGCACTATTGACGAAGTATATCGACAACTACCTCAGCTGTGTCTGGCACTTCTTCGTTTTCTGCCTGCTGGCCGTCGTCGCCGGTGTGGCCTTCCGACTGAAGAGCCGTCTCCTGGGGCTCGCCGGACTGGCTGCCGTCGTGTTCTTCCTCTACCAGAACACCTATATGCGCAGCAACATGCTGGGCGACACACTGCTGGCGATGATGAACGGTCTGGGGCTCTTCGGTTCCCTTTATTATTACAATAAGGAGAAAGACAAACGCGCCATAGCCCTCGGTGCCATCATCATGTCACTGATATTCCCATTAGGAAGCGACGGCGGTTTCCAGACAATGTGGGTAGGCACATGGCTGATGCTGCCCGTCGGACTTAGCGGCATCTACGACTTTATCAGCAGATCCGCCGAAAAGCAGAAGACCATCTACCTGCTCTTCTGCTCACCCAGCGCAAAGAATACCCAGTCGGGACTGAAGGCACCGGCATCACACATCAAATACGGCTATGCCTTCTGCCTGCTGGTATTGTTGGTCACCATCTTCATAAAAATAGAGCACAAGGTGTACTACGACCCGGGAGACCGCATCGCCAAGGTACACCCTATCAACAGCTCCATGGCCAAAGGCATCTATACAGGAGCCGAGAAGGCTGCCATCGTCAACCCGATGCTGGATGAACTGAAACGATATGTCAAGGCTGGCGACACGCTACTCGTCTACGACTCCTCGCCCCTCGTCTACTACCTCACCGACACCCGGCCTTTCGCCGGTATCTCCTGGCCGTGCGTCTTCTACGGGAAACAGTATGTCAGGAAATTCATGCAGGCTGAGAGGGAGACCAGCACGATGCCCGTACTGGTGATGCAGTACTTCTATTCGAGCAACAACTGGTCGGAGATACAGGACGACTACTACGCACTTGACAGCAGGATGGCCTTTTCCAATCTCGACATGAAGCAAAACATCCTACGCTTCATCGGCGAGCATCGGTATAAGACGGCCTGGAGCAACGGCTATTACAAGATTATGATTCCGAAGGAACGTCTTGATCAAAATTGACGCGCCCTTTCTCGATGACCAACGGCCGGCGACGCACCTGCGTCAGTATGCTGCCAACATACTCGCCGACGACACCAAGGAAAAACAGCTGAACGCTGGCAAAGAGGAAGAGACCGATGATGAGCGGAGCCATTCCCAACTGGAAAGAATCCCAGAAGCAGAGTTTCATCACGAGATAGGCCAGAGCCACCAACAGACTGATGCCACTACAGATGAAGCCCAGGAAGCTTGCCATACGGAGGGGCACCTTGGAATGGTTGACAAAGCCCAGCATGGCCATATCGTAAAGCGTATAGAAATTGTTCTTCGTCTTACCATGCAGACGCTTCGGCTGCGTGAAGAACACCTCACCTAAGTCGCCACCATACTCTGCCACCAGGCCGCGCATATAGGGATAGGGGTCGTCAATCTGCCGAAGCAACTTGATGAACGACTGGTCATAGAGGCCGAAGCCGGTGAAGTTCTCCACCTGACGGGTCTCACTGATGGCCTTGATAATCTTATAAAAGGCCGTGCGCAGACCGTACATTAGGGGATTCTCCTTGCTCTTGTTCTTCACGCCGATAACCACGCGATGGCCAGCTTCCCACTGCTCCAGGAACTGCGGGATGAGTTCTGGCGGGTCTTGCAGATCGGCCACGACAAGCATGGCAGCGTCGCCAGTGGCTTGACACAGCCCATAAAAAGGCGAGCGAATATGACCGAAGTTCATGGCGTTCATGATAATCTTCACACGATGGTCCTTGGACGCCAACTCTTTCAGCACCCTGACGGTGCCGTCCGTCGATGCGTTGTCGATGAAGATATGTTCGTAGTCGTAGCGACCGCTCAGGCGCTCAAACTGTGCCTTTACCTGCCGATACAGTTCCTCGACGTTTGGTTCCTCGTTATAGCACGGGGTCACTATACTTATTTTTTTCATGCTTTATAGACGAATCGTTTCAGTAAGAAATAAGAACAGAGAGCAACAACAGGCGTGGCCGCAATGCCTGCCCAATAGCTGTTGAGCCCACTCATCAGAAAGAGTTTCACGACGGCCGTATTGATAAAATAGATGACCACATAGCAGGCCACGAAACGGACGATAAGACGCGGATTGCCGTTGCGAAACACAAGATTGCCCGTCGTGAAGAAATTAAAAAGGACACCCAGCACATTACTTATCAGCGTCGCCACGAAATAGGGAAGACCCACGAAGATGGCGAGACAGTAGACACCCACGCCGAAGGCAGTGTTCAGACCACCGACTAACACGAAACGCAGGAACTGACTGTCGACTACGTCGTAGTACTTCTGTATGATGTCTTTAATCGTCAAGTTGATAGATGCACTTTTGTTGCAGTTCATCGGGCATAAAGGGTGCCATCTTCTCTAACGGCGCTGACGACATACGTCCCGTTTCCTTGTCCATAAACGAGGCCGACTTCGGGAAGAGCGTCTGCTCAGGGTGCATGTGTACCTCGCAGATGACAGGCCCCTCGGTGGTCAGCGTGCGGCTGATGGTTTCCGTCAGCGCAGGCCCGTTCTCGCTGATGCTGACATAGGGGATGCCGTAGGCTGCTGCCAACTTCGACAAATCGGGACAGACCACGCCACTGGCAGGATTGCTACCAGTGAAACGTCCCTTGAAGAATGACTTCTGGGTGGTCTTGATGGCCAGATAGCTCTCGTTCTCGATGACAAAGAGCTTCAGTGGCAAATGATAGGTGACCAGCGTCTGCAACTCCTGGATATTCATCTGGATAGAGCCGTCGCCCGTGACACAGATGGTACGAGGTGAGAGATGAGAGGTGGGAAGTGAGAGATTTGCCACACAGGCACCGATAGCGGCAGGCAGGCCGTAGCCCATAGCAGCACAGCCCTGATTGGCAAAGACGCGCACGCCTTGCTTCACCTTCATAGCCTGATAAGTACAGGTGTAGGCCGTGCCGTTTCCCGTGACGACGACGTCGCCGCCCTGAAGCTGGCGGAACAGTTCGTCGGCGAAGCGGTAGCTATTGGTATAGCCCTCGCAGTCGGGATTGTCGTCGAAGAGCGTTGGCAGCTGCTTTTCAATATCGCGGCCCCACTCCCGCCAGCGGCCGAAGTCAGCTACCGCGGCTTTTAATGCCAGCAACTTGTCGATAGCCTCATCAAGCGTAACATGTATTTTCAGGTCTATGCTGAGCGTCGGTTTCTCCATCTCGGCGGCATCGGCGTCAATCATCACCTTGTAGGCCCTCGGTGCCAGCAAGTCGTAGGCATAGCTCACCTGGCGGATGCTCAGTCGGGTACCCATGATGATGAGTAAGTCGCTATTCTGCACCATGATATTACCGATGCGGTCACCGCAGATGCCAGGCTTACCGAAATACAGCGGATGGTCGTACCATAGCAGGTCGCTGCCGCTGATAGCCGTCACGACAGGGACGCCCCATTGTTCGGCCAGCCTTACAAACTGCTCCGCACGCCCTGCCAGTCTGACGCCGTTGCCTACATATACTACCGGCGACTTGGCGTGCTGAAGACGCTCAACGAGTTGTTGAAGCTGGCGGTCGACCAGGGCGTGATCAACAGGATCGGTCAGCTCGGCAGGGTCGAACTCACGCATCTCTGACTCCTCAACATAGGCGCCCTGGATATCGAGAGGAACGTCTACCCATACAGGACCTGGCCTACCGTTCAGGGCGATAGCAATAGCCTTGTCGAGCTCGTACTTGACATCATGCACATCAGTAATGGTGACGCAGTATTTTGTGATTGACTGCACCATACTCTTGATGTCAGCCTCCTGGTCGCCCAGCTGGCGCAGAGGCAGTTGGGGGCAGGCAGCAATGGTCGTCGACTGCTTCACCTGTCCAGAGATATACAGGCCGGGGATAGAGTCGAGCCATTGTCCCAGAACACCGGTAATGGCGTTGGTGCCACCGGGACCTGTTGTGACACAAGTAACAGCCAGCTGCCCGCTCGCACGATAGTAGCCCTCACCACAGATGGCCGAGGCCTGCTCATGGTGGTTACATACGTAGCTGAGCCCTGGCGTGTGGCCGATAGAATCGTTCAGGTGCATGGCTCCGCCACCCGTCACCAAGAAACAGTGGCGGACGTGGTAGCGCTCTACCAGATGCTGAAATATGAAGTCACTAACTTTTATCATGTTGCAATGTATATATGATTCGTTGAATGGCGTCGGCAAACGGTGTCGTCGAGACGTAGCCAATGGTCTGCCGCAGTTTTTTCATATCCGGTTGGAGCGACACGGTGTGCTGCTGTGGCAAAGCGCCAAATTGCAGTTCACTGTGCGACTTTGTCAGACGGTACATCTCGTCGATGAATGACCGGAGCGGCCTTGTATCGTCGGACGCGATATTGAAGGTATCCTGTGTAAAACCGTCATGGGTCAGAGCATAGTCACAGAGCCGCGAAATCTGTTCTGCCGCATCGGCGACATAAAGGAAGTTCCACTGCTGCGTGCAGGCAGACAACGCTATCGGCTCATCGCGCAGCATCTTACCGAGACTGCTCATAATCAGTGTCCACGGATGGTCGCCCTCGCCGAAAAGGCTGAAAATCCGCAGGTGAAGATAACTGACGCCCAACTGAGCAGAGAGTTCGGTCAACTGTCGACACACCTCTGACTTGGCCTTACCATACTCTGAAAAAGGATGACAGGGCGTAGTCTCGCTGATAGTCGACAACACCGTGCCATACTCCGCTTGTGAACCAGACTCGACGAACAGACGGCAGCCCATCTTGTCGGCACAGAACATGGCTGCTATCGTGTTGATGACATTAGCATGCTGTACATCGGCCATATCCCTTCCATCGTGTCCCGTGCCTTCCCATGCCAGATTCAGCCACACGTCAGCCTCGGCTATGTCCTGATACAACTTGCCATAGTCACTCATGTCGGCCAGCACCACCTCGGCGCCTGCAGGCAGCGACGCTATCGCCGGTGAACCCTGACGGCACACTGCCACGACAGAATGGCCGGCCCGCAACAGGCGCTCAGTCAATGCACGGCCTAAGAAACTGGTGGCTCCCGTAACAACATATTTCATCCGGCAAAGTCGTTTATCTGTTCAACGCATAAGTCGTAGACGTTCTCGCTCGTGTAACGCCGGTACCAGTCGGCTGTCATCTGACAACAGCGCTCGATGTCGGTACGGGGTTCCCAGCCCAGACGAACACGGGCCTTGCTGATGTCGAGCATCAGCAGACTGGCCTCGTGAAGGGCATTGGAATCACTGACGTCACGCAGTTCGCCACGGCCGTAGTACTTCACGATACGTTCGGCCACCTCCCAGACGGGGGTAATACTCTCGGCTCGCGGACCGAAGTTCCAGCCCTCGCAATAGGCCGTCGGCTCTTGCAGCATCTTCGCTGCCAGCAACATATAGCCACTCAGCGGTTCGAGGACGTGCTGCCATGGCCGGATGGCCTTCGGGTTGCGTATGTCAATAGGCTTTCCTGCCTCTAAGGCACGGATGCAGTCGGGCACAATACGATCCTTGGCCCAATCACCGCCGCCAACGACATTGCCAGCACGCACACTGGCCAACGAGACATGGTGCTTCGTGCCATAGTCTAAGGGATTGAAGAAAGAGCGCCTCCACGAACTGATAGCCAGTTCGGCGCAGCCTTTCGACGAAGAGTACGGATCATAGCCGCCCATGGGCTCGTTCTCGCGGTAGCCCCATATCTGCTCACGGTTCTCGTAGCACTTATCGGTGGTAATCATCACGCCTACGCGAACACTGTCAGTACGACGCATGGCCTCCATCACATGGATGGTGCCCATGACATTAGTCTCATAGGTTTCTACCGGCAGCTCATAACTGAGACGGACCAAGGGCTGTGCGGCAAGGTGGAATACCACCTCAGGCTGACAGGCGGCCATAATCTCAGCCATGCGGCGACCGTCGCGGATGTCAGCACGAATATCGGCCTTCAGACGCTGGCCTACGCCTGAGAGTACGAAGTTGTCGCGCTCGGAATACGGATCCAGACCAACCCCTGTCACCTCGGCTCCCAGTTCGTTCAGCCAGATACACAGCCATGAGCCTTTGAAGCCCGTATGGCCTGTTACCAACACGCGACGCCCACGGAAAGCTTCCGATAAAAACTTACTCAATTTCGTCATAAGGAATTATTTATTCTGCAAAAATAAACAATTCCTACGACATGACCAAATTATTTAGCAGATTTTAGCGACAGCGCTGACGAGGCACGATACGTTCCCACTTCTTCCAGGGGGCCTTGCCCGTACGCAGAAGGTTTTCAAGGAAGTCGCGTTCGCGGACATTATCCATACACTGCCAGAAGCCGTGATGGACATAAGACTTCAGCTGACCTTCCTTGGCAAGCTTCATCAGCGGTCCCTTCTCAAAGACGGTATTGTCGCCTTCAATATAGTTGAAAACCTCAGGCTGCAGCACCATGTAGCCGGCATTGATTGCCTGCCCGTCGGAGGCACGCTTCTCACGGAAGGAGCGCACGGAGTTTGCCTCGTCAATGTCGAGCACACCCTTCTCCTGCGCCTGGATGACAGCTGTCAGCGTGGCCAGTTTCCCTTCCTGACGATGGAAATCGAGCAGGGTGTTGATATTGACATCGCAGACACCGTCGCCATAGGTCATGAAGAACGGTTCGTCACCAACATATTTCTGAACGCGCTTGATGCGTCCGCCTGTCAGTGTGTTGTAGCCTGTGTCGACAATCGTGACCTTCCAAGGTTCGAGGTGGCTCTCATGGACTGTCATCTCGTTTTCCCCGCCACGGAAGTCAAAACTGACGTCAGAGTTGTGCAGGAAATAATTGGCAAACCACTCCTTGATATACTCCTGACGGTAGCCCGCACAAATGATAAACTCGTTATGGCCATAATAGGAATATTCTTTCATGATGTGCCAAAGGATGGGCATACCGCCGATCTCAATCATCGGCTTTGGCTTGAACATCGACTCCTCGCTGATGCGGGTGCCGAAGCCACCGGCTAACAATACTACTTTCATAGGCTGATTATTACTTATTAGTGAAGTTTTTCACAGTTTGTATCATATACTGAAGGCGCTCCTCTGTCATACCGGGATAGAGACCCAACCAGAAGGAGTCGCGCATGATGCGATCGGTGACCGGCAGTTTGCCAATAACGCGGTAGTCGACACCTTCGCGATACTGCTCAAAGGCGGGATGACGCAACAGGTTACCAGCAAAGAGATTACGCGTTTGAACCTTATGGTCCTCAAGATAGCTCGTCAGTTCGTTACGGGTGTAACCGGCATCCTCCTTCACGGTGATGAAGAAGCCAAACCAGCTGGGACGGCTGTTTTTCTGAGGTTCAGGCAGCAGCAACCCCCTCGCATCCTGCAATCCGCAGTACATGATGTCGAAATTCTCGCGGCGGCGCTGAACGATGAAGTCGAGCTTCTCGAGCTGCGCACAACCGATGGCGGCCTGCATGTCGGTGGCTTTCAGGTTGTAGCCTAAATGGCTGTAAACATACTTGTGGTCGTAGCCGGCAGGCAACTGTCCGAACTGTCCGGTGAAACGACAGCCGCAGGTATTGTCGACACCGCCCACACACCAGCAGTCGCGTCCCCAGTCGCGGTAGCTGTTGACATATTTATGCAGCTCGGCATTGTTGGTATAAACGGCACCACCCTCGCCCATTGTCATGTGATGTGGCGGATAGAAAGACGACGTGCCGATGTCACCGATAGTGCCCGTCTTACGCCACTCACCGTCAATGAAATACTCTGAACCAAGGGCATCACAGTTGTCCTCGACAAGCCACAGGTTGTGCTGGCGACAGAAATCAACGACGGCCTGCAAATTGAAGGGGTTTCCCAAGCTATGGGCTACCATAACAGCCTTTGTCCGTGGGGAGAAGGCGGCTTCCAACTGGGTGGTATCGATATTCCCTTCAGCAATGTCCATATCAACGAATACCGGCACGGCACCGTATTGTACGATACAAGCCACGGTTGTAGGGAAACCGGCAGCGACCGTGATGACCTCATCACCGCGACGGATTTGGCGCTCGCCCAACTCTGGAGCCGTCAATGCGGTAAGCGCCAGCAGATTTGCCGACGAGCCAGAATTACAAAGCGAACAATACTTCACGCCCAACCACTGAGCCAAACGGGTCTCAAACTTATGCGCCCAGGGACCGGCGGTCAGCCAGAAGTCGAGCGAAGCATCAACGAGATTCACCATCTCGGCATCGTCAAAGTATCGACCGCCGTAGTTGACGCGCGTCTCGCCAGGAACGAAAGCCGGTTTAGGCTCATGTACTTCACGATAGTACTGGCGCGTGAGTTCCAGTATCTGTTTTTTAAGTTCGTCTTTCTTACTCATTGTATTATTTTCTGTTGTTTTCTGTTTACGTATTTCAAGGTTTCTCAGTTACAAACAATTCAATGTCATCGTCATCATAGACAGTATGGTAACCTTGCCTGACCATCCACGGGTGTAATGTCTGACGGAACTCATCCATATCATCGGTGTCATGGCCACGCTTGATGAACGCTATCAGCGGCAGGCGCCCGTAGTGCTCATGCTGGCTGTCGAGACGCTGGACGAGGGTTTCGCCCATATAGGTTCCCATCTGGGTATTGCCCGTAAAGGGCAGCAGGCCTGTAGCGTAATAGAGTTCTGAAGCCTGATTAGCTATAAGCAACAGGTTGTTGCCGGCAGCATACTGACGAATACGCGCTACCTCATTACGATAGCGAACGGCACGGTCGGCATCGGTCATGGTATTCAGCGTGCCTGACAACGCCTGAGTAAAAGTCTCTGAACGGGGATAATCCTCGCCATAGGCAGTAGCTCCCATCTTATAAACCATATTCAGAGCGACAGCAAGCCCCAGCAGACCGGTGACGGTACGCTGCCACTGGCTGGTAAGTTTCTTATAGCAATAGGCAGCAGGAACGATGAGCAGGCCGCCACACCAGTGGAAGATGCCGGGGATGCCGATATCGCTGCCAAAGGGGAAAAGATAGGCACAGGCCAGTGCATAGAACAAGAGCGGCAGCGGGCGCGGCGTGATGACAATCATCAGCGTACAGATAGCGACAGCCGAGAGATAGGGCTGACTGGTGAGTACCAACACGAACAAGGCCACGAGCATGATGATGCGCAAAACCGTACGCAGCTTGGCCGAGAGATGGCCCGCATCACCAAAATAGAGTGCGAGCAGGGCAACCACCAGAATCTGCAGGCCGATATTGACATAGCTCTTGAGGTAGACGCCGAAGAGATTGGCTGAAGCATGGGACGTCTCATGACCGCTGAACGTACCGAAAGCCTCTGCAAGAGCTTCTCCGAAATAAGGAAGATGTCCCAGCAAGCCCATCAGCGAGAGCACCAACAGACAGCCGGCGAGCATACCACCGGCATAGTAGGATGCCGCAACAAATCCGTCACGTGGAGACTTACGCCACCCCCAGAGCAACGGGAAAAATACCAAGGCGGCAAGTACGCCATTGACGATACGTGCAAAGAAACTGATGCCAATCATTGCGCCGGCAACAGTGAGCCACAGCAGGGCATTCCCTCGCAGGTAGCGAGAAGAAGCATAGACTGAAGCAGCCATCAGCAAGAACGACAGCGTGTCATAGTGGAAGGTGACGATGAGCGAGGGGAATAGGAATGACAGCAGGATGGCTACTGCCGATATGCGTGGAGACGACAGCCACGGTCGGAAAGCCAGGAACAGTAGCCAGATGGCCAGTGCCATCGTCATCGTCTCGAGTAGGCGGAAACCCAGCAGACCGAACTGCCCGAACAGCAAATGCCAGACGCCGCCGATGAGTCCCGTCAGATAGTAATTGAAATAAAAAGGCATAGCGTCGGGATGGGTGAAGATATTCTGATAGAACGTCATACAGAATCCCATATCGACATTGTCGATGCCCTGCAGTCCCATCAGCAGGCGGTAAGCGATGCCGATGAGGAATGCTCCTCCAATATATTTCTGTTCCTCTGTCATAATCTTTCTTCTCTACGGTCTTAAACGGTCATTGGTCATTCGGTCCATATATTGCTGTATAATAGCTTTCAATTCTTGTTCCATCTGCGGTTGCTGCGGAATAGTGCCTGCAAGATTGTGCTGCATCATCGAGTCGGTGAGCGCATAGACGGCACGGGTCTTCTGGCCGTCGAACTGCAGGACGTGGCCGTGCTTGACGTACTGGTAAATGCCATTCAGATAATTGACGGCCCACGTGGAGTCGGCAGGGGTGTTCAGTACGTCGATACCAAAGGCAAAGTAGGGGTCGGGATAGTGCAGCATACCCATCAGGGTGGGCAGGATGTCTATCTGCTGGGCCACCTTCGGCAGGATGGCGGGCTGGCGGTCGCTGCCTGGCTCATATATAATAATAGGTGAACAGAAGCCGCCGAGGTCGGTCTGGTAGACATCGTGGTCGCTCATATTGGTATGGTCGCTGGTCATCACAAAGATGGTATTCTTAAACCACGGCTGACGACTGGCCTCGCGGAAGAACTTGCCGATGGCCATATCAGTATAGCGCACACACTTGTGCATGATGATGCCTTCCTCAGGATAGACGTCGCGGTACTTCTCGGGAATCTTGTAAGGATGATGGCTGGTAGCAGTAAAGACGGCTGTCATAAAAGGCTCCTTCATCTCGGACATCTTTGCACAGTAATACTGCAGGAAAGGCTCGTCCCAGATACCCCACATACCGTCGAAGTCGCCATCGCCGCCAAAGCGCGAATCGGCGTCGTAGTCCTCACGGCCGAAATACTGCTGGAAGCCCGTCTTACGGGCAAAGGCCATAAAGCCCATAGACCCGCGCTGGGCGCCGTGGAAGAAGGCCGTCTCGTAACCCTTTTTGGAAAGCAGGTCGGCAATACCCGACACCTGGTTCATGGAAGCGGGCGTCAGGAAGAACGGCTCCACGAACATGGGGATTGACGACAGGATGCTCGGCATACCGTCGATGGACTTACGACCGTTGCAAAAGGAATATTCAAACGTAGTACTCAGGGCGATGAGGGAATCGACATTGGGTGTATAGCCACGATACTTGCCGTTCTCCAAGTTCCAGTTCAAGGCGCCGATATATTCGCGGCCAAAGCTCTCGACGATGAGTACGACAACGTTTTTCCGCGTCATCGGCACGGTATCGTTTGGTATATGTACGGGCGAGAAGACGGCAGTCATCTGCTGTTCGTCCTTAAAATACTGCGGTACGATGAAAACGGCCTTACCGATAGTGCGGTAAAGGGCAAACGGCGTGTTGAGCACCAGCGCCGCGTCGGTGGGGCGGTCTACATATTGGTTGGCGTTGCTGATGGTGATGGGACGCACAGCAGTAGCAAAGCCACCACGGATGCCTGCTACGACAAACGGCGCGACAGCGGCCAGAGAAAGCAAGGTCGTAAGGTCGTAGCGCCACCATTTAAGCCGAGAAGCCTCAAGGCGCGGCGTCGTATAGAACCGCCACATACCATAGGCAACAATCAAGAACAGTACGACGAAATACCAGTGGTGAAGGGTCTCGGTGAACAGTATGCCGCCAAGGTTCTGCTCGTTCCCGAACTCGTTGAAGACGGTGGTCGTCGTACGTCGCAAGGTGAAGGGGAAGTAGGCGGCGTCGCAGAGATTGACAGCGAGAGCGAGGCCGTTGAC
Organism: uncultured Prevotellaceae bacterium; assembly: GCA_900316475.1. Taxonomy (GTDB): domain Bacteria; phylum Bacteroidota; class Bacteroidia; order Bacteroidales; family Bacteroidaceae; genus Prevotella. The sequence goes on along the minus strand of ONDA01000001.1, from coordinate 49,760 downwards.
AACGACGAAGACCACTTGACAGAGGCGATGCCAGAACGTGGTCTCCTTCCAATGTAGCGGCAACAGCATCAGCACGATATAGGGGATGTTGGTGACGAGGATTGCTGCCGTGTCGAACACCAGTCCGCCCTGCACGACATCTGCCGTCAGACTATTCGAGAAGTAATTCCAGTTGTCAAGCAGATAGGCCACACGTGCGATGGCATAGACGACATAAGCCAACAGCAGATTGACTACAGTGGCCACCAACGGCGACAGGTATGACTCTAATATCTTCTTTTTCATCTTATTGTAAATTCTTTAGATCAGAAGCCGCTGATTGGAGAACGGCTTTTCCAATATTCATCAATTCATCGGCAGCTGGGCCTTTACCTTGTATCATACGGTTGGCATTCAGGTCGAATATTGCCCGACCGGTACTATCAAGAGCTGCTATGCCATTGTTATAAGTATGAACGGCTACACGCCGCCGGTAATTGCTGCTCGTAACATCACGGCTAAAACGGTATTGGTCGTGCGGAAGTCCCATCTGTCCAAGGAGTGTGGCAGGAAGGTCGGTCTGGTTGCACACCTGCTTCAAGCGTCGCGGCGACTTGACGGCTCCACCAATCCACACCATTGGAATGTGGTTGTGGCGTGGGTCTTCAACGCCCACTTCACGATAATCGATGCCATGGTCGGGGAGCAGGATAACGAGCGTATTCTGCCAGGCCGACGTCTGGCGCAGGTCGTCAACAAAACTGCCTATACACTGGTCGAGGTAGTAGAAGGCGTTGAGTATCTCGTCGTCCATCTGTTGGATAGGCACGTCCCATGGCTGGTGGCTCGATAGTGTGGAGTAGCCGATGAAGAAAGGCTGTTTCCGGGCATCGTAGTCCGCAATCTGGCGGGCCAATTCCTTGAAGGTGATATCGTCGCGAACGCCCCACTCTGCCGTCCGCTGCTCGTCGGCAGAGAAGTCCTTCTTCCACGTCAGCTGAGCGAAACCAGTGCTGACGAGATAGCTACGCATATTGGTGAAATTGATGTCGCCACCATAGATATAGCTCGTCTCATAGCCTTCGCCAGCCAGCGTGCGAGCCAGTCCTGGCAGCAGGCGGCTCTTCGACGGCATCTTCATAACCGACGATACGGGGAACGAGGGATAACCACTGTAGGTACAGACGGTTCCGCGGTCGGTACGCCAGGAGTTGGCATAGCAACTGTCGAAGCTGACCCCCTCCTGCATCAGCCGTTCCAGTTGGGGCATCACGTCGGCACGACCTTCCAAGCCGGTAAAGATGGCACCGCAGCTCTCCATCAGGATAACGACGACATTGGGACGCTGTGTCGTCAGTAGCGTATCTATGGCTGTACTCTCTGTGGGATAGAGTTCCGTCATGAGCTGAGCACACGCAGCATCGTCCATAAACTGGTAGTCGGGCACATAGCTGGCCGTCTTCTCCATCGACGAGAGGAAGCTGAACACAGGGTTGACGGCCGAATGGTTCAGGAACTGTTTCGGAGAATAGTACACCTGGCCCACATTAGTGGTCGACTCGTCCAGTCCGCCACGAATACCAATAACCATGAGTGGCATGGACATAAGATAACAGGCCGTCTCGGCCATCCTTGCCATTAGCGGAGAACGCTTCTTCCGCTCTTCTTTTATCGTAATGCGGCGATAAAGGTAATAGATGACGACAGCCACCAGCACGACGGCGAAAGCCCGTAGCAACAAATACCACCGGGACACAGAGGCCATAGCCTCAGTGGGCTGGTCTAAATACTGTAGACAGGAAGCATCGAGCTTGAAGCCCCAAAAGGGATAGAGACTGGTGTCTGCCACGAATGCCAAGGCGAAAGCGACACCTATCACGCCATAGTAGACTGCATAGATCCAACGCGGCACGGATGTCCACACAGAGACTATAGTCAGGAGGAAGGGAATGATCAGAATATAAATAGCGGTGGAGAGGTCGAGCGACAGGCCGTGCCATACAACCTGACCGACATCGGCCACGCCAAACCCATGCCCTTCACTATTGAATAGCATAAACAACACCTTCGCTGCGACGAATATCAGAACCGTCAGCAGATAGAAGCGCAACAGATAACTAACTCTGCATTTCATGTAGTTTCTTATAATAACCGTCAGAAGACAGCAGTTGTTCGTGCGTACCACGCTCGACGATGCGTCCCTCATAGAGCACACAAATCTCATCGGCATTCTTAATGGTCGACAGGCGGTGGGCGATGGCCACCGTCGTACGCGTTTTCATCAGTCGCTCCAAAGCTTCCTGCACCATATGCTCACTCTCCGTGTCAAGGGCTGACGTTGCCTCATCGAGAATGAGGATGGGCGGGTTCTTCAGGATGGCACGAGCAATGGAGACGCGCTGGCGCTGACCGCCAGACAGACGTCCGCCCCGGTCGCCGATATTGGTATCGAAGCCATTCTCCGAAGCCATAATGAAGTCGTAGGCATTAGCGATACGTGCAGCTTCTTCAACCTGCTCCTGTGTAGCGTTGTCAACGCCGAAAGCGATGTTATTGCGGAAAGAGTCGTTGAAGAGGATAGCCTCCTGATTCACATTACCTATCAGCTGACGCAGATCGTTGATGCCTAAGTCACGGACGTTGACGCCGTCGATAAGCACCTCACCACGCTGCACGTCGTAATAACGGGGAATGAGGTCGACAAGCGTGGACTTGCCCGAACCAGACTGTCCGACAATAGCAATAGTCTTTCCTTTGGGAATGGTGAGGTTGATGCCACGCAACACCCAGTTGTCGCCATAGCCGAACCAGACATCTCGAAACTCTATCTGGTGGTCGAAACTGAGAATCTTTTGCGGGCGTTCCACTTCCTTGATGGTATTCTCAGCCATCAGGATCTTGTCGATACGTTCCATGGATGCCAAACCTTTGGGAATATTATAACCCGCTTTCGAGAACTCCTTCAACGGATTGATAATGGAGTAGAGAATAACCATATAGTAGATAAAAGTAGGACCGGTGATAGTCTGGTTGTTGAGCACCAGCACACCACCAAACCACAGGACAATGACAATCATCACCGTACCGAGGAACTCACTCATAGGATGGGCAGAAGCCTGTCGAATATTAACTTTCATCAAGTCGTCACGATAGGCACTGTTCGTGCGGTCGAAACGTTGGTTCATCTTCTCCTGCGCACAGAAAGCCTTGATGATACGCAGTCCGCCTAAGGTCTCCTCCACCTGACTCATCGTGTCGCTCCACAAAGCCTGTGCTTTTATTGACTGTGCCTTCAGCCGACGGCCTACCAACCCCATAAGCCAGCCCATGACAGGTACGATAACAAGGGTGAAGAGCGTCAGCTGCCACGATATGAATATCAGTGTAGCAAAATAGGCGACTATCAGTACAGGATTCTTGAAGAGCATCTCCAACGACGACATAATGGAGTTTTCCATTTCCTGGACGTCTCCACTCATACGCGCAATGATATCGCCCTTACGTTCTTCACTGAAGAAGCCTAAGGGCAGCGATGTTATCTTACGGTAGAGTTGGTTGCGAATATCGCGGACAACGCCTGTACGGATAGGAACGATACAAGCCGACGTCAGGAAATAGGCACCAGTCTTGAGAAATGTTGTCACGGCAAGAAAGAGACCGATAATCAACAGGGTCGTCGTAGGGCCAAAGTCGCGGATAAGTCCGTTGACGGTGTAGTTCAGATTGTTCATAAGCACCGCCTGGACATTACTCCAGTCCCAAGCCATCAACTCGGTTGCCGCCTCAGCATCGTCCGTCTGGAAAAGGATCTGCAAGATGGGTATTAAGGCTGCAAACGAAAAGATGTTAAGCACTGCCGATAAAATGTTGAACACCACCGACAGCACCAGATATTTTTTGTATGGCGGCACAAAACGCCTCAGTACCTGCAGGAACTCTTTCATACTTCCTCTCCTAATAACGTGGCACTGGTACTGCTAGTAATACGGACGCGGACGGTCTCACCGATATGGTGCTGCCCCTTGTCGAAGACCACCATCTTGTTCTGTTCCGTACGGCCACAGAGCTGTTGGCGGCTACGCTTCGAAAAGCCCTCGACCAACACGTCGAACTCGTGTCCCTCGTCCATCTTGTTACGCTGAGCAGACATCTCGGTCTGCAGGGCAATGAGTTCGTTGAGACGGCGGATCTTCACGTCCTCCGGCACATCGTCCGGCAGGTGCTTCGAAGCATACGTGCCGGGGCGCTCGGAGTATTTGAACATAAAGGCGGAATCATAGCCCACCTCACGCATCAGCGAAAGCGACAGCTGATGGTCGTCCTCGGTCTCTGAGCAGTAGCCCACGAAAATGTCGGTCGACAGGCCACAGTCCGGGACAATACGGCGGATGGCCGCCACACGGTCCAGATACCACTCACGGGTGTACTTACGGTTCATCAGCTGGAGGATGCGGTTGCTGCCCGACTGCACGGGCAGATGGATGTGGCGGCAGACGTTGGGCATATCGGCAATGACGCGCAGTGTCTCGTCGCTCATGTCTTTCGGATGACTTGTGGTGAAGCGCACCCGCATACCAGGGGCAGCCTCAGCCACGGCACGCAGTAATTGCGGGAACGTGTTCCCCTGGCTTCCTGAATAGCTGTTGACATTCTGTCCCAGCAGCGTCACCTCCTTAAAGCCACGGTCGTTCAGGTCGTGAACCTCGCGCAGGATGCTTTCCACGTCACGGCTACGTTCACGCCCGCGCGTATAAGGAACGATGCAATAGTGGCAGAAGTTATTACATCCACGCATGATACTGACGAAACCGCCAATCTTATGTCCCAGTCCGATGCGCTGAGGCACCACGTCGCGATAGGTCTCTGTGGTCGACAGTTCGATATTGATGGCCTTATGGCCTGTCTCCGCCTGAGCCACGAGGTCGGGCAGCGACAGATAGGCATCGGGACCGGCCACGAGGTCGGCACCGTATTGCTCCAGAAGGTTCTCCTTCACGCGTTCAGCCATACAGCCTAAGACACCTACAATCAGCCGTCCGCGCTTGCGGCGCTCAGCATCAAGGGCCTCCAAGCGGCGATAAATCTTTTGCTCGGCATTGTCGCGCACGGAGCAGGTGTTCAGGAACACCGCATCGGCCTCAGCAATATCGTCGGTAGCCTCATACCCTGCCATCTGCATCACCGAAGCCACGACCTCCGAGTCAGCCACATTCATCTGGCATCCGTAGGTCTCGATATACAGTTTTTTCATTCTTACGTCTATATTTTGTGTGCAAAGATACGAATAATTGGGCGAATACACAAATAAAAACTACTAAATGATTATAATTCGTTTCTTTGTGTCAACTTTATTTCGTACCTTTGCACGCAAAAAGACAGCAATAATGACAGCAACGATTACCAAAGCAAGTATCGGCAAGGAATTGCGTGACTACACGATGATAACCATTGCTATGGTGAGCTACGCCATAGGATGGGGCATTTTCCTGCTGCCCAATAATATCACAACAGGCGGTGTGGCCGGCGTGTCCTCCATTCTCTTCTGGGCTACCGGCATTCCGGTACAAGTCAGCTACTTTGTCATCAACGGCTTGCTCTTGGCAGCGGCCTTGCGCGTGTTAGGATGGCGCTTCTGTGTGAAAACCGTCTTTGCCGTGGCCACACTGACGGTGAGTATCAGCGTCGTATCGTCGCACTACCACGCCCACCTGCTGTCCGACCAGCCGTTCATGGCCGCCATCATCGGCGCGGTGTTTTGCGGTTGCGGTGTAGGATTAGGATTGTCGAGCAACGGTTCGACGGGCGGCACCGACATCATTGCTGCCATTATCAACAAATACCGCGACGTGTCGTTAGGACGTGTCATCCTGATTTGCGACGTCGTCATCATCAGCAGTTCCTACTTTGTACTACACGACTGGGAGAAGGTCATCTACGGCTACGTCGTGCTCTACGTCACCGCCTTCTGTATCGACCAGGTGGTGGAGTCGGCACGCCGTTCTGTGCAGTTCTTCATCATCTCTGACAAATACGAGGAGATAGGCCACCGCATCAACCGCGAGCCCCATCGCGGCTGTACCGTCATCGACGCCCAGGGGTTCTATTCGGGCAAGGACGTGAAAATGCTTTTCGTACTGGCCAAGCGCCGGCAGAGTGACCTGATATTCCGCATCATCAACGAAGTAGACCCTCACGCCTTTGTCTCGCAGAGTGCCGTCATCGGTGTCTATGGCGAAGGCTTCGATAATTTCAAGGTACGGACAAAGAAAGCAATACAAAAAAAAGACTAATCAATGAAACTGTTAAAAGACCAAAAATTCGGTGGAGAGCGTCCGCTGTTTGCCGCTCATGACTTACGGTTAGAGAACATCACCATCACCGATGGCGAATCGGGCATCAAGCAGTGCCAGCGGATGGAAGCCTACGGCTGCAAGTTCTACGGCAAATACCCGTGGTGGCACGTTGACGGTGCCGTCATCGACAACTGCTATTTCGCCTTAGGCTCACGCTCTGCCATCTGGTACACCAACGACCTGCGTATGACGAACACCCGCATTGACGCGCCGAAATTCTTCCGCGAGATGCGAAACGTGGAACTGGAAAACGTAGAGATTACCGATGCCGACGAGACATTCTGGAAGGTGGACGGCCTACGGATGAAGAACGTGAAACTCCACGGCGGCACCTATCCTTTTATGTTCTCTAAGAACATCTATGCCGACGGCTTGGAGAGCGACTCCAAATACGTCTTCCAATACTGCAAGGACGTAGAGATACACAACGCAAAAATCCTGACAAAGGATTCGTTCTGGGAGTGCGAGAACGTCACCGTCTACGACTCCGTGCTCGACGGCGAATACTTAGCCTGGCATTCTAAGAACGTGCGTCTCGTCAACTGCCACCTGGCCGGCGAACAACTGCTGTGCTACACTGACAATCTGGTACTTGAGAACTGCACCTTTGATACGATGTGCGACCGCGTGTTTGAATACTCTACGGTAGAGGCCGACATCCGCGGACATATCGAGAACATCAAGAACCCCACTTCGGGACACATCATAGCAGACTCTATAGGCAGCGTTACCATCGACGAAAATATCCGACAGCCGGCCGATTGCAAAATAGAGGTAAGAGGGAAAAGGTAAAAAGTAAAAGGTAAGAGACAAGAGGTATGAGATACGATTTCGACGAACTGACAGAACGACGCGGTTCAGGCAGTGTGAAGTGGGACGAATGTCCGTCGGACGACGTCATTCCCCTTTGGGTGGCCGACATGGACTTTCGCGCAGCACCTGCCATTCAGGAAGCCCTGCGCCGACGCTTAGAGCATGGTGTCTTTGGATACGCCTTAGTAGGCGACGACTATTACGAGGCCATTATCTCATGGTTCCAACGCCGCCACCAATGGACCATCCATCGCGAGGAGATTCTCTATACCACAGGCGTCGTTCCCGCCATGTCTGTTGCCATCAAGGCACTGACGATGCCCGGCGAACGGGTGCTCATCCTCTCGCCAGACTACAACTGCTTCTTCTCCTCCATCCGCAACAACGGCTGCGAGGTTCTGGAGTGTGCGTTGCGGTTCACCCGCAACAACCGCTTCGAGGTCGACTGGGCCGACTTTGAGGCGAAGTGCGCCGACGAGAAGACTACTGTCTTCCTACTCTGCAACCCCCATAATCCTACGGGACGCGTATGGACGAAAGCCGAACTCCAGCAGATGAACGACATCTGCTTGAAGCACCACGTCAAGGTGGTAAGCGACGAGATACACTGTGAGCTCATCATGCCCGGCTGCCGATTCCAGCCTTTCGCTGCCGTCAGCGAACAATGCCGGCAGAACAACGTCACGCTGAACTCGCCGTCGAAGTCGTTCAACATCGCTGGTCTGCAGATTGCCAACATCATCTGTCCCCAACCGGAATGGCGCCGCCGCATCGACCGTGCCATCAACATCAACGAGGTGTGCGACGTCAACCCCTTTGGTCCTGTCGCTCTCATAGCAGCCTACAACGAGAGTGAAGCATGGCTCGACGAACTCTGCGCCTATCTCTGGGGTAACTATCAGGCACTCTGCGAGTTTGCCGCAGACCACCTGCCCGAATGGCACATCACCCCAATGGAAGGCACCTATCTGCCGTGGGTCGACATCACAGCCACCGGTATGACATCACAGCAATACGCCGACACGCTGCTCAACAACGCAAAGGTGTGGGTGAACCCCGGCACGATGTACGGTCCGCAGTCGGGCGAAGGGTATATCCGCCTCAACATTGCCTGTACCCGAAGCCGCCTATTGGAAGCACTCCAGAGAATTTCAAGACTATGGCATTGAACGACAAGCGACTATATACCATCCTGTCACACGTTGCCACTTGGTCAGTGCTCTTCCTGCTGCCTATGACCTTCGGGCCGCATAACTTCCCTACCATACTCCTGCCGACAGCACCGGTGGTTGCCATTTTCTACCTGAACTATACATGGATGGCCTCGCTCTACATGGACGGCCATAAGGCTTCGGTGTGGATGATTGACATGTTCCTCGTCTTTGCCTTTGCCCTTGCCATGCACCACTGGGTCGGCACTAACAATGGCTATGTCTTCAATCTGGCAGTAACCGTCATCATTGCTATCTCGACAAGAATTGCCAAGCACTGGCAAGAGTCTGAGGCAGCCCGTCTAAAGGCAGAGCAGGCACAAGTCACCGCAGAGTTAAGCAACCTGCGTTACCAGACGAATCCGCATTTCCTACTGAACACGCTGAACAACATCTATGCCCTGACCGCTTTCGACTCCCACCGTGCACAGGAAGCCATCCAAGAGCTGTCGGCCATGTTACGGCACATGCTCTACGACAACCTTGAGCAATTCGTCAGCATCGAAAGCGAGATTGACTTCCTGCAGAATTATGTCAAACTCATGAAACTACGGCTCCCCGACTCGGTAGACGTCAAGTTTGACATCTCGCTGGACAAGAGCGAAGTGACCATCGCACCACTTCTACTCATACCATTAGTAGAGAACGCCTTCAAACATGGTGTCAGTATGAGCAAGCCCAGCTTCGTACATATCAGCTTAGAAGCCGACAGCCACCATATCGACTTCCTGATAGAAAATACCAACTATCAGAAAAGCAAAGACGACCATAGCGGCCACGGCATTGGACTGACACAAGTACAACGACGCCTGGAATTAGCCTACCCCGGCCATTACACCTGGCACTACGGACCGGCTGACGCCAGCAACATCTATCAATCACATATCACCATCACACCACTAAACACCGAACGCCCATGACAATTAATTGCGCAATCATCGACGACGAACCCTTGGCTGCACAACTTTTAGCAAGCTATGTCAAGGACATTCCATTCCTCTTCCTGACAGGCACCTATAACAGTGCGCTGGCGGCGATGGCCGACCTGCGCCGCAAGCCTGTCGACCTGTTGTTCCTCGACATTCAGATGCCCGAACTGTCAGGACTGGAACTGAGCAAGCTCATCCCCACACAGACGCGCATCGTCTTCACCACAGCCTTCAAGGAGTATGCCATCGACGGGTACAAGGTCTCGGCCTTCGACTACCTGCTCAAGCCCATCAGTTTCGAGACGTTCTTGGAGACGTCTGACAAAGCCTTGAAATGGTTCGAGATGCAACAACACCTGAGCAGTATTGACAAACAGCGGTTCATCTTCGTCAAGAGCGACTACCGCCTGGTACGCGTCGTGCTCGACGACATCCTCTACATCGAGGGACTGAAAGATTACGTCCGTATCATCTTGGCCAGTGGCGAACGCATCACGTCGCTTATCAACATGAAGCGCCTGGAAGAGTTGCTACCCTACCCCGAATTCATGCGCACCCACCGCTCGTATATTGCCCACATGACAAACGTGACAGCCGTCGACAAGCAGAGACTGGTATTCGACAAGGACGTCATCCCCATCTCCGACAACAACAAAGACGAGGTTATGCAGTTCCTCGAACAGTTCACACTGGCTTAATGAACGTTTTCGCAGAACTTTTTCCGTTTTAGATTGCAGAAATAATTTTTATTTTGTAACTTTGCACCCAAAGAGTGCGAACTTACAGCGTTATGACAAGAAAACAGAAATGGCACGATGACTATTGGCTGTTGCTCATGCAGATTTACCTGCGCAAGCCAGCCGGTATAAAACCGCTCTACAGCCGTGAAATGGTGAACCTGGGACTGGAGCTGCACATCCCCCCGCAGGTGCTGGCCGCAAAGATGCAGCAGATCAGTTCGTTGGACACCCCACGCATCGAACGAATCTGGAACACCTACGCCAATAGCCCCCAAAAGCTGGCGCGTGCCGCCCACCTGTTACGTGAGATGAAAGGTTTCGGGCGAGCCGACGAATTCTACGAAGGTGTCGAACTGAACGAGACGTGGGAGAGAGACTGGCAGCCTCTTGACGGACAAGAGCAGCTGACGCCTGTCATGCTTATCCTCATACTCGACCTCTACTTCCGCCTGACGCCAGCAACGATGGTCAAGGCCACCCCCGAGGTGCAGGAACTGGCACGCCTCATCGGCATCTCTGCTGACGTAGTAGTCGGCCTGCTGGAAGTCTTCCGCTACTGTGATCCCTATCTGAGGCGTCACACCAACACTGCCAATCCACTGATAGAGCCCTGTCAGGCCATTTGGCAGCGCTATGGCAATGACGACACGGAGAAACTGGCCGCCTTGGCCGAACAACTGAAAGAATACTATCGATGATCGAGAAGACATCACTCATACAAGAACAGAAACAGGAACAGAAGCTCACCCAGAGCTTCTCCCAACAGCAACTACTGCACGCGCAGTTGGTGGAGTTGCCCATTACCCAACTTCTGGAGCGTATCAACACCGAGATGAACGACAACCCCGCTTTGGAGGTTGAGACAGACAATCCCGAATACGCCGAGCCTGCAGAATACACAGATTATACTGACGCACCCGAAGATTACGATGCCCAGCGCGAGCGCGAAGACCGCCAGTCGGCACTCGACGAAGCTCTCGCCTCCATCGGCCGCGACGATGAAGATCTGCCCGTCTACAACCATAGCAACACGGAGGAACGCGAAGACTTCATCTACGGCGACTACGCCTCCTTCTACGACCAGCTGAAAGAGCAGATGGGGCTGGCCAACCTGACAGATACCGAGCGCGACATTATGGAATACCTCATTGGCTCGCTCGATGACGACGGTCTGCTGCGTAAGCCGCTCGACGCCATCAGCGACGAACTGGCCATCTACCACAACGTCGACACGACACCACGGCAGATAGAGAACGTACTGCGACAGCTGCAGCACTTCGACCCCGCTGGCATCGGCGCCCGCTCACTACAGGAGTGCCTGCTGCTACAGATAGAGCGACGTGAGGACTCCCGCCTCAAACAGCTGATGCGGACTGTCGTCAGCGACTACTTTGAAGCTTTCACCAAGAAGCATTGGGACCGCATACAGGCTTCGCTGAAGCTAAGCGACCTGCAAGCCAGGGCACTCTTTGGCGAACTGCGCCGGCTGAACCCCAAGCCAGGAGCCGCTATGGGCGAAGTCATCGGGCGCAGCATGCAGCAGATTACGCCCGACTTCATCGTCGACACGCACGACGACGGCACCATCACCTTCACCCTCAACCAGGGCGAGATGCCCGAGCTGCAGGTGTCGCAGTCGTTTGCCGACTCTATGAAAGAGTACCAGCAAAACAAAGAGCACATGACGCGACAGACCAAAGAAGCCCTGCTCTACATCAAGAAGAAAATCGAAGCCGCCCAGAGTTTCATCGAGGCCATCCGCATGCGCCGCCGCACGCTGACCCTCACCATGCAGGCCATCATCCAACTGCAACGCCAGTTCTTCCTCGACGGCGACGAGGCATCACTGCGCCCCATGATTCTCAAGGACGTGGCTGAACTGACAGGACTCGACCTCTCTACCATCTCACGCGTCTCTAATTCCAAATATGCGCAGACACGCTGGGGCACCTTCCCCCTGCGCCACTTCTTCAGCGACGCATATACCACCGAACAGGGCGAGGAACTTTCCACCCGCGAGATCAAGGCTGCCCTTCACGACATCATTGAGAACGAGGACAAGCGACGCCCCCTAAGCGACGAGCTGCTGACGCAGATGCTCAGTCAGCGAGGCTACCCTATAGCCCGCCGCACCGTCGCCAAGTATCGTGAACAGTTAGGCATCCCCGTAGCACGACTCAGAAAATGACACGAGAGAAACAAATCATCTTGGCAGCAAGGGTGGTCAGTATGATTTTCACGCCCTTCTACCTGCCCATCCTGGGATTGGTAGTTCTGTTCTTCCTGAGCTACCTCAACCAGTATCAGGCCAGCTACAAAGTGATGGTGTTGGCCGTTGTCTACCTGTTCACCATCCTGCTGCCCACACTGCTCATCCATTTCTACCGCCGTTATCAGGGATGGTCGTTGACCGAACTGGGTCTTAAGGAGCGGCGCATTGTGCCCTACCTCATTTCCATTCTCTGCTACTTCACGTGCCTTTACCTGATGGAACAGATGCACATCCCCTATTTCATGCGTAGCATAGTGACGGCGGCACTCATCATCCAGATTGTCTGCGCCCTCATCAACGTCTGGTGGAAGATTTCCACCCATACGGCAGCCATCGGTGGTGTGGCAGGCGCGCTGTTCATCTTCTCCGAGGTGTTCCGCTTTAACCCCACGTGGTGGTTCTGCCTGGTCATCCTCGTTGCTGGCATCCTCGGCAGCAGCCGTATGATTCTGCGCCAGCACATCCTCTCCCAGGTCATCGTCGGCTTTCTGGTCGGCGTGGTCTGCGCCGTTGTCGGAATAGTTTACCTATAAGCCTCATCAATAAAACAGAATAAATGAAACCATTAGTAAGTATTATCATGGGCAGCACCAGCGACCTGCCCGTTATGGAAAAAGCCTGTAAGCAGCTCGACGAGCTGCAGATTCCCTTCGAAGTCAACGCCCTCTCAGCCCACCGCACGCCCGACGCCGTCGAGCAGTTTGCCCGCACGGCCAAGGAGCGCGGCGTGAAGGTCATCATCGCCGCTGCCGGCATGGCCGCCGCACTGCCCGGCGTCATTGCCGCCTCGACGACACTCCCCGTCATCGGCGTGCCCATCAAGGGAATGCTCGACGGTCTCGATGCCCTGCTCAGCATCGTCCAGATGCCACCGGGCATCCCCGTGGCTACCGTCAGCGTCAACGGTGCCCAGAATGCCGCCATCCTGGCCGTCCAGATGTTGGCCCTCAGCGACGAGGCCATTGCCGGGCGGCTCACTGCCTACAAGGGCGGTCTGAAGACAAAGATTGAGAAAGCCAACAAGGAACTGGCAGAGCTGAAGTATGAGTACAAAGTCTGATTCTGCACGAAGGGTTACCACCGTTGCCCACGTCGGCAACATCGCCATCGGTGGCGACAACCCCATCCGCATCCAGTCGATGGCAACCGTCGACACCAACGACACCGAGGGCTGTGTGGCTCAAGCCAAGCGCATCATCGATGCCGGTGGCGAACTGGTACGCTTCACCACGCAGGGCACGCGTGAAGCCGAGAACATGAAGAACATCTCGGCGCGCCTGAAGGCCGACGGCTACACACAGCCATTAGTGGCCGACGTCCATTTCACCGCACATACTGCCGACATCGCTGCCCAGTACTGCGAGAAGGTGCGCATCAACCCCGGCAACTACGTCGACCCGGGCCGCACGTTCAAGCATCTGGAGTACACCGACGAGGAGTACGCTGCCGAACTGAAGAAGATAGAGGCGAAGCTCGTGCCCTTCATCAATATCTGTAAGGAGCACCACACCGCCGTGCGCATTGGCGTCAACCACGGTTCACTCTCCGACCGCATCATGTCGCGCTATGGCGACACCCCCGAGGGCATCGTCGAGAGCTGCATGGAGTTCCTGCGAATCTTCCGTCGCGAGCAGTTCGACGACGTGGTCATCAGCATCAAGGCCAGCAACACCGTCGTCATGGTCACCGCCGTGCGCCTGCTGGTCGCGACGATGGACAAGGAGGACATGCACTACCCCCTGCACCTCGGTGTCACCGAGGCTGGCGAGGGCGAGGACGGCCGCATCAAGTCGGCTGTGGGCATCGGTGCCCTGCTCACCGAGGGCATCGGCGACACCATCCGCGTCTCGCTCAGCGAGGAACCGGAGTGTGAGATTCCCGTCGCCCGCAAGCTCGTAGCGCTGATTCCCGAGTGTACCCGTCTGCGCGCCGAGGCCGAGGCCAGCATCCAGGACGGCACCATCACCCTGCCCCTCACCTGCACCTCCCCGCTCACCCTCGCTTCCCCGCCCGCCCTCGCTTCGCAGCCCTCCCTCGCTTCGCAGCCCTTCCTCGCTTCCCCGCCCTCCCGCGCTTCGCGGTTCACCCGCGAAGACGATTGGGAAACCCTCCAGCTGAAAGCCGCCATGGCCGTCGGTGCTCTGCTCATCGACCGCAAGGCCACGAAGCTGGTGTTACACCCTGTCGGCGATAGCGACTCCTCCACGCTTCACGCTTCACGCTTCACCTCTTTAGCCGACAGCATCCTCCAGGCGGCGCGCATCAAGTTCACGAAGACGGAATACATCTCCTGCCCCGGTTGCGGGCGCACGCTCTACGACCTGCAGGACACCATCCGCCGCATCAAGGCTGCCACCAGCCATCTCGTAGGACTGAAGATCGGCATCATGGGCTGCATCGTCAACGGCCCCGGCGAGATGGCCGATGCCGACTATGGCTACGTGGGCGCCGGTCGCGGCAAGATTTCCCTCTACCGCGGCAAGGAGTGCGTCCTCAAGAACATCCCCGAAGCCGAGGCCGTCGACCGGCTGTTGGAACTCATCAATAACGACCAAAAAACAATAACGACATGAGAAAATTTTTCGCACTTAGCATCGCAGCCATACTGTTCACCGCCTGCCAGATGAAAGGCAGCAACAGTAATGAAACCACCCAGCAGCAAACGAGCGAGCGCAGCGATTCACCCGCTGAAGGCACCGCGGTAGGCTGCAAGTACATCGACTTCAGCCTGCCTGGCATCCAGGGCAACGACATCGCCGTCAGCGACTATGTCAGCAAGAACCGCTATACCCTTGTCGACTTTTGGGCTTCCTGGTGCCCGCCGTGCCGCGCCGAGATGCCTACTATCGTCAAAGCCTACGCCGCCTACCACTCAAAAGGCCTCGAGGTCGTAGGTGTCTCATTGGACAGCAGCCGTGATTCATGGCTTGTCTCGATAGAACAGTTAGGCATGACATGGCCGCAGATGAGCGACCTCAAGGGTTGGAGCTGCCAGGGTGCTAAGCTCTACAACGTCCAGTCCATCCCCGCCAACCTTCTCATCGACCAACAGGGCATCATCGTTGCCAAAGACCTGCGCGGCGAGGAACTGCTCCAGAAGGTTGCCGAACTTCTCAACCAATAGCTATCACGAAGCGGCTACCGCCAGCATACTGCGTGTCAAGTGTGAGCATGAGCCTCTTCAAGTCGATTGCCAAGAAGATGGGATGGAAGATTAAGCGCAAACGTTCGGCAAAGCCTCGTCTCTACGACCCTGAGACGGGCGATAGTCTGAACGATGCAACGATGAAGGTCATTGAAGATGCACGGAAGGGGAAGAATGTCATAGAGGTCGGCTCGATGGATGAATATCTGGAGTTGGTAAAAAACTTATAACCGACGATGACAAAGTTCTCGCTGAAACTCACCAAACGCTATCTGCGTGATTTGAAGTTGGCTGCTCATATACGTCAAGGACACCGACATCAAGATTATCTCACTCTCGCGGACAGGCACTCACTCCGACCTGTTTGATAAGAAAAATAAATTAAAAGCAAAATGAGCGGATAGAACGACAGACATAAAATGCTCCGTTCTCATACTTCATATGCTTTTGGGGTGCAAAGTTACAAAAGATTTCTCACAATCCTGCAAAACGAGACTAAATAATATAAATGCCCCAAAAAGACCACCACGACGAACGGCCTGTAATATATACTATAAATGTATAGGGTAAAACGGAGAACTGCCTGAGATTACTATACGAAAGAGGCTTATACTCACAACGAAATTAGGCCGCTTTCGATATCCGCTCGGGAGTCACTTCCTATTTCCGCCTCAGCCTTTCATTCAGCAGGTCGCACAGTTCTTGGGCCTTCATGCCCGTGCCTGTGGTGGAGATATTCTCTTGTGCATTCACTAGTTGGCGGTTTAGCTTGCGTATGCTGCGGTCAAGGGCATTGGCTTCATTCATCTTTTTAAGCTCCACGCCAGGCTTGTAATGGACGGCAACAAACTCCTGTTTTCCCATTTTCACCATATTGAATGATTCTACATCGGCTAAGTGGATGACAGCATGCTTCATCCCATCCATGATAACGGCCTCGTCGGTAATCGTCAGAAACGGCTTGCCCGTCAGCCGCTCTTTCAGCATGCCATAGAGCATATAGATGCCACACACGCCGAAGAACACGACACCAATCCATCCCACAACAATATGGAATCCTTTGGGGGAGTGAATAGCCATCAAGTAACTGCCAACTGCCATAACAAGGCTGACAATGGCAAATAGCAGCATACGCCACGTGGAGTGATAGATTCTGATGGTTGTTTTCTTAGTCATGATATGTCTGTTTTCTGGGAATATAACCTTTTTTCCATTGTCGTTTACAGCTTTTGTGAATATTCCTTCAACAAAAGAGGCGCAGACATTCGCCATACGACTCTCGGCTCGCCACAAGCCACTTTCAAATATGGGAAGTCTGCGCCCGTTGAGGGGCAGTCCCAATATTGAAAGTTTTGCTCGTTTGTTCTCGGGTGGCGATTGTGCTCACAGGGGGTTGAAGTGAATTCAACGAATTCATTCAAAAACCTGTCCCCATGATCTTTCGATGCGTATCATCAGAGGACGAAGGTGGTTATGCGCTTGAACTTCTCGTATGTTTCCCTTGCCTTGGTGACTTCTTCGGCTGACACTGGTGTAGGGTGCTCAAGGTTATACTTGAAGCGCTCCACGTCTTTCCCCTTCAATACGGGGGTCTCTTTGATTGGTCTTGCCATGATAAATACGTATTTATGTGAAATTTCGCTGCAAAGTTACAAAAATAATTCAAATTACCACAGGAATTCTCCTAAATTATTG
Source organism: uncultured Prevotellaceae bacterium (assembly GCA_900316475.1). GTDB lineage: Bacteria > Bacteroidota > Bacteroidia > Bacteroidales > Bacteroidaceae > Prevotella. The sequence goes on along the minus strand of ONDA01000001.1, from coordinate 32,623 downwards.
ACAAATGAAGAATATTTTGACCTCTGCATCCCCTCATCATCCATAACAGTCACGGTTGTCATGATCTCCTGGCCAAGCCAAAATTTTTAGTATCTGAGGATGGTCTACTGAAACGGCTTTCCTGCTGTGGAAGAAGAATCTAGCATAATGTGATTTTATAGTTTATCCTCCTGACCGGTTTTCATGCCGCGGAGATCACAATTGTAATCTTTGCGAAACTCTTGCTTTGCCTTCTCCATCGCTGGATTAGACTTGTTGGAAGGAAAAGATTGTGCTACAATGCGGGCACGGACATCATCATTCGATGGATGTTTGAAAATCGCCTTCTTCAAGGTCTGTCGTAACTGATCGATGGCATGATTCGTATCCACACCCTTCAGTTCCACAAAGGACTCCGTCCAATGCTCGGGCGTAACATCTTTTGCCGAACGTTTGACAAGTACCAACTTGTCGCAACGTTGGCCTTCAGTCACGATGTTACCATCTACTGCATATACTACCGATTCTTCCTTCCCGCCTGTTGTCAACAGATAGCGCTTGCCATTCTCGCTCACGCTGATTTTCGTACGAAACTGCAAGGTTTGTTCGGGAGCGTATCCTTCTGATGCCAGACGCTCATGACTCGAACCGTATGTATTCTTATCCTCCTTCATGCCCCTATGCAAACAGAATCTCATTCAACTTACTAATGCTCTCATCCACCCATTCCGACACGCCATCCAAATCATTGCCACTGAGCATAGGTATTTCGCTGTCCATGATGTTTTGGAAGAATCCATTCTCATCGATATAGAATCCAGAGATGCTCTTTGAAGCAAGAATGCAGTCATCCGCAACAACAGTCTGCTTTAGTCTTTTTTCTTCTGCAATAGAAGCGGCCAGCAATACATTCACCACCGACAATACATACGGGCTGTGAGTGGTCACAACAGCCATACTCTGCTCCGAACCGTTCTCCAAAGCTTTCTTCAATGAACGTACCAAACTCAAGACCACCAGTTTTTGTGACTCGGGATACAGATTCTGTTCTGGCTCCTCGATAAACAACTGAGCCGACTGATATTCAAGTCTTCTGTACGAATGGCCATTATCTGTCTTGCTAATCTCGTTGCGATCATGCATTGACAGCGAAGCATTATTCCCTACGCACTCTGTGATATAATTAGCCATTACATTCATAGGCATCACGCTCTGCATGCCGCTCGATGCATAAAAGGCAGGAGTCTCAGAGCCATCTTCGCGAACTAACACATCTGCACCTGATTTATTCACATAACTGAATCCTCCGGTTGCAGCCAACTTGAAAGGATGCTCACTGGTGTAAGGAATCTTTGCCTCATCCCATTCGTAGATGAAGTTGAACAAGACGTCGCGTTCAGTAGCTTTGTAGGTTTTATCGACATTCTGGATTGCCGAAATGAGGTTCCTTTCGGCAGGAATGTAGCACAGCTTAGTATTGAACCTCTTCTCGGCAAATGATTTCTTGCGGAGGATTTTGGCATTGCCATTAACACCATGGTATTCGATAGTGATGTTATCGCCATCGTACATGAGGTGAGTCTCATCTGTGAAGTACTCGTCATTGAGGCGATGGAACTGCTTGAGTTCCTTGACGAAGCGGTTGTAGTGGGTGTACTGGTTGACTATATCATCGGTAGAGACCATTATTTTCTTCTCTATCCAACGGCAGAAGCAGAGTACCTTCATAAAAGTACTCTTACCGGCACTCTGACGCCCTATGAGAACCATTAAGGGTGTCAACTCAATTTTTGTTGAGTCCACTATTGGACCGAAACTTTTTATATGCAACGAAGCCATAATACGTTTTCAGTTGAGAAGAAATCCTCTTAAGAGTTGTATGTTACTCTGTGTGCTTAAGTTATTTGACGCAGCAAAGATAAACATAATTTCGGGAATAGCCAAGAGAAAGAGACAAAAAGTTAGAAACTTACGCGCACGGATAGCATTCAAGCTAAAAAACTCGACTAATAATCAATTGAACTTTCCCACCCCTTTTCTTTTAAGCCCCTTTTATTTTCAACCACTAATTACACTAATTGAACTAATTGAACTAATTATAACTAATTTCACGAATTTTCGCCGCAAGTGCCGATAGCCTGTGCGTAGCATATTAGTGTAATCTTTGTCGGCTGTCGGCTCAGAATCTTTTAAATCTTAAAATCTTTGTTCATTACAGCTTTAAGGCATAATAACCATATTGTGCAATAATATAATCCGTGAACGGCAGGAGTGGTATATAGAACGTGAGCGGCTAACCCCAAGAGGTGCCTCTACATCGTTCCTGCAAGTTTTTGGTGACACCTCTTACACCAAAGCTGATTATCAGCAGGTTAGCGAAGATTTTGCCCACACCAGTGGTCGCACCAATGGTCGCACCAGTGGTCGCACCAAGTGTTGCACTAACCCTTTCCAACAATGTTTCACGCCATAAGCCGGAAACGTCGCGGCCTCTCGCAAAAACGTCACGGCCTCTCAGAAAAATTTCACGGCCTCTCGTAAATGTTTCACGGCCTGCCACCATTCTTGCCTTTTTCTTGGCCGCTCGGCTTTGCCGCTTCGCTTGCGAAGAATGCGTCTCCTTGCGTCGCCGAGCGCCCTGGTGTCACCTTTGGTGCGACTACTGGTGCGACTACTGGTGCGACTTAACTTCCAAAAACAGCTACTGATTTTCAAGCAGTTAAGTGTCAGGTGTAAGAGGTGTCACCATGTACTTGCGGGCGGGAACTAAAAGAGAATCCCCATCAGACTTCTGGCTTTTTCACGTCATACTTATTTGTTCGAGCTTACAATCTCCCGGCCGAAGGGCGTGAGGGCGATGGCGGCGAGCTTGAAGTGCTGCTTACCGAAGGGGATGCCAATGATGGTGATGAAGAAGATGGCACCGATGAAGACATGCTCGAGGGCAAGCCAGATGCCACCAATGAGAATCCAGAGGACGTTCATACCCGTGGCAAGACAGCCGGCAGACTGCTGCTTGTAGCGTACTTCCCTGCCGAAGGGCCACAGGGCGAGACCGGCAACCTTGAAGATTTGCAGACCGAAGGGTATGCCAATAATGGTGAGACAGAGGATAATGCCTGAGAAGACATAGCCTAAAGCGAGGAACAGTCCTCCGAAAAGAAGCCAGATAATATTGCCTAACGTTTTCATCGACGATGGTGATTAATGGGGTTGATGACTAATAACTGAAGGACGAGCCACCGAGGAACTCGCGGAGGAGCGACGTCGGCGGAATCTGCGTCTCGGGGATGGGCTTGATGTAGCGCAGGAACTTCAGCAGACGGTATGCCTCGGCGTGCTCCGGGGCACTCTCGGGCACCTGCTCCAAGAGGGGTTCGGCAGCACGTTTCAGCACGGCGAGCTCGAAGAGCATGGCGGTGTTGAACATGGCGTCGGCATTCTCCTGGAAGGGGAAGATCCAGCGGTTCTCACCGGCACGCACGGAAGGCCAGCGGTGGATGGTCTCCTGGGCGGAGACGCCGCGGTACTTATGGTCGCGGATGATGCGGCGCAGCAGGCGGTTGTCGGTGGTGGGTATGTAGTTGTGGTTGTCGAGCAGCAGCGTGGTGAGTGCCGAGGCATAGACGCGGAAGAGCTGCTCCTGGGGCACCTGCGACATGAGCTCGGGGTTCAGGGCGTGGATGCCCTCGACGACGAGCACCTCGTCGGCATGAAGGGTGAGCTTCTTACCGCTCATCAGGCTGCGGCCGGTGGGGAAGTCGTAGCGCGGCAGTTCAACCTCCTCGCCGCGCAGCAGGGCTGTCATCTGCTGGTTCAGCAGGTCGAGATTCAGGGCGTGCAGATGCTCGAAGTCGTAGTCGCCATTGGCGTCACGAGGCGTCTGTTCGCGGTCGACGAAATAGTCGTCGAGGGAGATGCCGACGGGCTTGATGCCGTTGACGGCGAGTTGCACGGAGAGGCGCTTGCAGGTCGTTGTCTTGCCGCTGCTCGACGGTCCGGCGATAAGCACCACCTTGATGCCCTTGCGCTGGGCTATCTCGTCGGCAATGCGGGCTATCTTCTTCTCCTGCAGGGCTTCGCTGATCTGAATGAGCTGCGAGGTGTAGCCGCGCTCGATGACCTCGTTGAGGTCGCCGATGGTGCGCAGGCCGAGGATGTCCTGCCAGCGATGGTGCTCCTTGAAGATGCCGAACATCTTGTCCTGATGGACCATCTCGTCAAGCTCGCCGGGATGTTCACGCGAGGGGATGCGCAGCAGCAGGCCGTCGAAATACTTCTCCAGGCCGAAGAGGTAGAGCTGCGAGGTGTTGGTGAGCATGGAACCGTAGTAGTAGTCCTGATAGCCGTCAATCTCGTAGTAGGTGGTGTAGAGGCGCCCGATGCTACGGAGAAGTTTCACCTTCGACAGGGTGCCGCGCTCGGTGAACATCTGGATGGCCTGCTCGGTGGTGGTCTCATAGCGATGGATGGGCAGGGCGGCGGCGATAATCTCCTGCATACGGCGGCGCAGGCGCCCGACGTCGTCGAGGGTCACGGCGTGGTCGAGCTGCAGGTCGACAAAGTAGCCGTTGGAGACGGGGATGTCAATCCACACGCGGCAGTCGGGGTAGAGGTCGTGGGCAGCCTTGCAGAGCACGAAGAAGAGGGAGCGGGTGTAGGCGCGCTGACCGCTGGAGGAGGTCATGTCGAGGAACTCCACCTCCTTGGGGCCGAAGATGCGGTAGTGCATACCCTCAACCTTGTTGTTGACACGTACTGAGACGGGGCCGTACTCCATCTGAAGACCAGCAAGACGGTAGACCTCGTCGAGGTTGGCTCCTAAGGGCACGGCGATGGTCTGCCCTGTATTCCGGCAAAAAATATCAATCTTTTCCATAGGTTATTTCATTGTTTTAGATATATTTTGGTGCAAAGATAGTGATTATTTCGAAATAATTAGTATCTTTGTGGCCGAAAAAAGACAAATTTATAAATTAATCTCTATGTCCATCTGGATTTTCTTCAAACTGCTCGGCTCGCTGGCTCTTCTCATGTTTGGTATGAAGACCATGAGTGAGGCGCTGCAGAAAATGGCCGGACCGCAGTTGCGACACGTCCTCGGAGCCATGACCACCAACCGCTTTACGGGTATGTTGACGGGTATGCTGGTGACAGCCTCCGTCCAGTCTTCAACGGCCACGACGGTGATGACCGTCTCGTTTGTCAACGCCGGTCTGCTGACGCTGGCCCAGGCCATCTCGGTCATCATGGGTGCCAACATCGGTACGACGCTGACGGCCTGGATTATGTCCGCCGGTATGTCGTTCGACATCACGGCGGCCGTCTACCCGGCATTCTTCGTCGGTATCATACTGATTTACCAGAAGCGCTACCGGTACATCGGCGACTTCCTCTTCGGACTGTCGTTCCTGCTGTTAGGACTGGGAACACTGCGCGCCACGGGCACGGAGATGAACCTCGGCGAGAACCAGGCACTGCTCGACTTCTTCGCCTCGTTCGACCGCACATCGTTCGTCACGACGCTGGTATTCCTGCTGCTGGGCGGCATCCTGACGTTCTGCGTACAGTCGTCGGCAGCCGTCATGGCCATCACGATGATCCTGTGTTCGAGCGGCGCCCTGCCTATCTACCAGGGTATCGCACTGGTGATGGGCGAGAACATCGGCACCACCGTCACGTCGAACCTCGCCGCCCTGTCGGCCAACACGCAGGCGCGCCGCGCTGCCCTGGCCCACATGTTCTTCAACGTCTTCGGCGTCATCTGGATCCTGTTCGTCTTCCGTCCGTTCATCGACATGGTCTGCGGCTGGGTAGGCTACGACGTGACGATGACGAAAGAGGCCAACGGGGCTGCCGCCTTCCTGGCTAACTCCGCCAAACTGACATTCGTGCTGGCGGCGTTCCACACGTCGTTCAACGTGGCCAACACGTTCATCCTCATCTGGTTCATCCCGCAGATAGAGCGCTTCGTGTGCTGGGTCATCAAGCCCAAGCGCGTCGACGAGGAGGAGGACTTCCGCCTGCACTTCATCACTGCCGGCTTCATGAAGACCCCGGAGCTCTCGGTGCTCGAGGCACAGAAGGAGATACAGTCGTTCTCAGAGCGTATGCAGCGCATGTTCGGCATGGTGATAGAACTGCTGAACCTGTCGAGCAGTGCCACGGCGAAGGAGGCCAAGGCTCAGGCTGGCGACTTCAACAAGCTCTACACGCGCATCGAGAAATACGAGGGCATCAGCGACAACATGGAACTGGAGATTGCCAAATACCTGGACAGCGTGAGCGACGCCCACCTCAGCGACGACACGAAGGCGAAGATTCGCGCCATGCTACGCGAGATTTCCGAACTGGAGTCGATTGGCGACGCCTGCTACAACATGGCGCGCACCATCAACCGCAAGTACAACGGCAAGCAGGACCACTTCACCGAGCGGCAGTATGACCACATCCACCAGATGATGGGACTCACAGACCAGTCGCTGACGGAGATGAACCGTCTGTTGGGTGGCCGCAAGGAGTCGTACGACATCAACCGCTCGTTCAACATCGAGAACGAGATTAACAACTACCGCAACCAGCTGAAGGCGCAGAACATTGCCGACATCAACAACCACGAGTACACCTACGCCGTGGGTACCATCTACATGGACCTCATCAACGAGTGCGAGAAGCTGGGCGACTATGTGGTCAACGTCGTCGAGGCCCGCATGGGCGTGAGATGAATCCGTCGTCGGAAAAAGCTATCAAAGAATCTGATTTTCAGGCTTCCACAGTACAGTCTCACCACTGTACAGGGAAGCCTGAACGTCGATAAGGCGCTGGTTGGAGGAACCGCGGAACAGCAGGTCGGGGTCGCGGAGCGACTGGACGAAAGGCCCGTCGACGAGGACGTCGACCTCTGCCAAGAGTTCGCGCTGGTCGTCGTGGATAAGACTTTCAAACGTAAAGCCCGTATAGCACCAGACGTCCTTCTGCGTGCGGCGGTGTATCTGGCGCGCCAGTTCGGCGAAAGCCGCTGCCTGATACATCGGGTCGCCACCACTGAAGGTGACGCCGCGGGTAAAAGGGTCGGCCTCGACGACGCTCATCAGCTGCTGGACGGTCATGGCGCGCCCGCCGCCAAAGTCCCACGACTGCGGGTTATGGCAGCCGGGACAGGCGTGGCGACAACCGGCACAATAGATGGCCGTCCGGAAACCCGGACCGTCGACCATCGTGTCTTCAACAATATCCAAAATCCTGAGCTCTACCATCTCACGAGCGGCGTAGGTGTTATTCGCCGCCAAACAAGTCCTGCTGACCGTGGTCGATGTGGGTCACGCGGTCGTTCAGCTCCGCCAGCTTGCCGCTGTTCCAGCGGTCGGTGGTGCCTACGAGGTAGCCGGTGATGCGCTGCAGCTTGTCGATGTTCGTCGAACCGCACTTCGGGCACTGCGTCAGGTGGTCGTCGGCATTCTCGTAGCCGCAGTCCATACAGCGGTTGCGGTTGTGGTTCACCGAACCGTAGCCCATGTCGAGGCGGTCCATCATGTCGACAACACTCATGATGACCTGCGGGTTGTGGGTAGCGTCGCCGTCAATCTCGACGTAGAAGATATGGCCGCCGCGCGTCAGGTTGTGGTAGGGTGCCTCCACCTCGGCCTTGTGGCGTGCCGAGCACTTGTAGTAGACGGGCACGTGGTTGGAGTTGGTATAGTAGTCGCGGTCGGTGACGCCGGGGATGACGCCGAACTCCTTGCGGTCGCGCTTCGTGAAGCGTCCGGCAAGTCCCTCGGCGGGTGTTGCCAGAACGGAATAGTTATGGTGGTAGCGCTCGCAGAACTCGTTGATGCGGTCGCGCATATAGGTGACAATCTTCAGACCCAGCGCCTGCGACTCCTCGCTCTCGCCGTGGTGCTTACCCGTCAGGGCTACCAGGCACTCGGCCAGTCCGATGAAGCCGATGCCGAGGGTGCCCTGGTTGATGACGCTCTCGACGGTATCGGTAGGTTTCAGCTTGTCGGCACCTATCCACAGACTCTTCATCAGCAGGGGGAACTGCTTGGCGAAGGCCGTCTTCTGGAACTGGTAGCGGTCGTCGAGCTGCTTGGCCGTCAGTTCGAGCATGTGGTCGAGCTTGGTAAAGAACTTGTCGATGCGCTGCTGCTCGTCGTCGATACCCATGCACTCTATAGCCAGGCGGACGATGTTGATGGTTGAGAACGAGAGGTTGCCACGGCCGATGGAGGTCTTCGGACCGAAACGGTTCTCGAAGACGCGCGTGCGGCAGCCCATCGTGGCCACCTCGTGGAGATAGCGTTTGGGGTCGTCGGCACGCCAGTCGCTGTCCTGGTTAAAGGAGGCGTCGAGGTTCAGGAAGTTGGGAAAGAAGCGGCGCGCCGTCACCTTGCAGGCCAGCTGGTAGAGGTCGAAGTTGCGGTCTTCGGGCAGGTAGTTCACGCCACGTTTCTTCTTCCATATCTGTATGGGGAAGATGGCCGTCTCGCCACCGCCGACGCCCTCGTAGGTAGAGAGCAGTATCTCGCGCATGACGCAGCGGCCCTCGGCACTCGTGTCCGTACCATAATTAATAGAGGAGAACACCACCTGGTTGCCGCCACGGGAGTGGATGGTGTTCATATTGTGGATGAAGGCCTCCATCGCCTGATGTACGCGGCTCACGGTCTTGTTGACGGCGTGCTGGCGGGCGCGCTCGCGGCCTGTCAGTCCGTCGAGGGGTTTCTTGACGTAGTCCATCAGCGGCTCCTCATACATGTCGCTGTAGTCCTCGCCGTTGAGTTCCTCCAGGGCCTTCAGCTCCTCGACATAGCTCATGCGGACGTAGGGAGCGAGGTAGAAGTCGAAGGCGGGGATGGCCTGTCCGCCGTGCATCTCGTTCTGGGCGCACTCCATGGAGATACAGGCCAGCACCGAGGCCGTCTCGATGCGCCGGGCGGGGCGTGAGGCACCGTGGCCGGCAATGAAGCCGCACTCGAGGATATGGTCCAGGGGATGCTGCACGCAGGTGAACGACTTCGTGGGATAGTAGTCCTTGTCGTGGATATGCAGGTAGTTATGGGCTACGGCGTCGCGGCTCTCCTCGGAGAGCAGATAGTCGTCGACGAAGGGTTTGGTGGTCTCCGAGGCAAACTTCATCATCATGCCCGCCGGGGTGTCGGCGTTCATATTGGCATTCTCGCGGGTGATGTCGTTGTTCTTGATGTTCACGATGTCGAGGAACACCTCACGGGTCTTAGCCTTACGGGCCACACTGCGCTGGTGGCGGTAGGCGATGTACTTCTGGGCCACGTCCTTGCGGCTCGACTTCATCAGCTCCAGCTCTACGAGGTCCTGAATCTGCTCCACCGTCATCCGCTCTTCGCCACGCTGGGCGATGCGGTCGGTTATCTGGTATAACAATCGCTCGTCCTCACCCTTGTCGGTGTGGAGCATGGCCTTACGGATAGCGGCCATCACTTTCTGCTCGTTGAATCCTACGATGCGCCCGTCGCGCTTCACTACTGTCTGTATCATATTGAGTATCAATCTGGTTTAAATGATCTTCGAAATCTGTTTGCAAAGATACACAAAAAATCCCGAAATTCTTCATTTCGGGATGCCTTTCTCGTGTTAATTAAAATCAAAAAACTGGCCTCAACTAACGCTTTGCGCTGAAAGCCAACGCGTAGGCTCGCATTTGCTTCACCATTGCTAAAAGGCCGTTGCTGCGCGTTGGCGAGAGGTGCTCCTTCAAGCCTATCTCGTCGATGAAGTAGAGGTCGGCGTCGAGGATTTCCTGCGGCGTATGGCCTGAGAGCACGCGGATAAGCAGGCTGACGATGCCCTTGACAATCAGTGCGTCGCTCTCGGCACGGAAGCTGACGATGCCATCCGCCTCGTCGGCCTGCAGCCACACGCGGCTCTGGCAGCCGTCAATGAGGTTCTGCTCCGTCTTGTACTGCTCGGGCAGCGGCTGCTGCTCGTTACCCATGTCTATCAGCAGCTGGTACTTGTCCATCCAGTCGTCCAGACCGGCGAACTCCTCGATAATCTCGTCTTGTATTTCGTTAATCGTCATATCACCTTTCTTTATTCTTTATTCATTCTTCATTATTCATTAGGCCGCAGGCCGCTCTCCAGTTTAAAAAGCTTATCGCTGGGGCGCACCTTGCCCGTCACGGCTATCGAGACGCGGGTGCCCTGCTGCGCCACCTCTACAGGGCCGTTGTCGTCGTGTATCTCGTCGGCGGTGACGTACATCACACCGGTCGTCGGACCGGTTATCAGCAGATGGTCGCCCACCTTGAACGTCGTGGCCTCGACGGTGAACTCCGCCACGCCGAGCTTCGAGTAGTATTTCGTGCCCTTGCCGACGTAGACCTTGCGCTCCGTGGCGTTCGAGCCGTAGTTCTTGTTCCACTCGCCCATGAGCTGTCCCTGATAGTAGCCGTCCCAGAAGCCGCGGTTGAAGACGGTGGCGAGCCGGGTGTCCCACTCGTCCTTACGGGCTTCGGTGAACGTGCCGTCGAGGACGGCCTGGATAGCCTCCTGGTAGCACCTCACGACGGTGTAGACATATTCGGGACCACGGGCACGGCCTTCTATCTTAAACACGCGCACGCCCGCGTTCATCATTTTATCTATAAAGCGAATGGTCTTCAGGTCCTTGGGCGACATAATGTACTTGTTGTCGATCTCCAACTGGTAGCCTGTCTCGTTGTCGGTCACGGTGTACGAGCGGCGGCACACCTGTATGCACTCGCCGCGGTTGGCCGAGCGGTTGGCAGCGTCGAGGCTCATGTAGCACTTGCCCGAAACGGCCATGCACAAGGCCCCGTGGCAGAACATCTCGATGCGTATCAGCTCGCCCGACGGTCCGCAGACATGCTCCTCGCAGACCTGACGGTAAATCTCTGCCACCTGCTCCAGCCGCAGTTCGCGGGCCAGCACGACGACGTCGGCAAACTGAGCGTAGAACTTCAGCGCCTCGATGTTCGATATGTTCAGCTGCGTCGACAGGTGTACCTCCTGCCCCACCCTGCGGCAGTACTGCATCACGGCCACGTCCGACGCAATGACCGCCGAGATGCCGGCCTCGTGGGCAGCGTCGATAATGTCGCGCATCAGCGGCAGGTCCTCGCCGTAGATGATGGTGTTCACCGTCAGGTACGACTTGATGCCGGCCTCGCGGCACTGGGCCGCAATGTCGCGCAGGTCGTCAATGGTAAAATGGTTGGCAGAGTGCGACCGCATGTTCAGCTGCTCTACACCAAAGTAGACGCTGCCAGCCCCCGCCTGAATGGCGGCCGCCAGCGACTCACGCGAGCCGACGGGCGCCATAATCTCAAAATCTTTCGCAATCATGGTGCAAAAATACAAATTTTTCTGTAACTTTGCAACCCGATGAGACATCTTTTTTGTTTTTTCCTCGCATTGATGCTTGCCGCAGGCTGCACGCATCGTCCCCCGAAGCAGTTTACGTTCGAGGTTCTTAACCCGATGACTCCTATCAAGGACCAGGGGAAGTCGCAGCTCTGCTGGGCTTACGCCATGCTTGCGGCCATCGAGACGGAGCACCTGCGATGGGGCGACAGCGTGAACTTGTCGCCGGCCTTTATCGAGCAGAAACTGAGCGAGGAACCACAGGCTCCTGAGTCGAAACGCGGCATGGGTGCCACGCTCCTCGAACTGATACAGCGCCACGGCATCGTCAGCTACGACGCCATGCGCACCGTCGAGACGCCGGCTCCGCACTTCGCCTTCATGCTGGGTGCCCAGTACACGCTGCAGGAGTTTGCCAGGAGCGTCTGCGCCCCGGGAGAATATATCTGTCTGACGAGTCAAGACGACAAGCCTTACGGCAAGGAAATCGTCATCGACACCCCCGACAACTGGCTGCACAACCGCTTCCTGAACGTGCCGATGGACACGCTGCTGAAGAAGGTAATACACGCCGTGCGCCGCCACCACGGCGTCTGCTGGGAGAGTAGCGGCCACGCCATGGCCATCGTCGGACTGGCCCACGACGACAAGAACCGCAAATACTTCGTCATGAAGAACTCATGGGGCACCAACCGCCCCCACAACGGGCTGGACTTCCTGTCTGTCAGCCAGTTTCGCCGACAGACGCTCGCCGTGGAGATGACGCACGACGCCTTCGACGGTAAGTAAACGTTTAGAACACTAAAGCCGATTTTGGGGTGCACGCTTTCATTATGATTCGTTGAATTAAAAGGGCGGTTCGCTGAAATAAATTGCGAGCATCCCTTCTTTTTCGTATTTTTGTGCCGTCAAATTCAAACTACAACTCAAAATGATGAAGAAACTTTTTATTTTATCGATGCTCACAGCATCCATAGCAGTGTCCAACTTTCTGGGTTCACTTCAAATAGGCACACCCTCTTTTTGCTTATCATAGCGTCATCAGCAGGGGTGCTTACTTGTTCAGCTTCCACGTGACACCGTCCTTGGTGTCCTTCACCTCGAAGCCGGCGGCAGCCAGCTCGTCGCGAATCTTGTCGGAGGTGGCCCAGTCCTTGTCGGCCTTGGCCTTGGCACGCAGTTCGAGCACCATGTCCACGACCTTGCCGAAGGCGGCCTCGCGCTCGTCGTTGGTGCCGCTCTTCTCAGCCTTCAGTCCGAGTATGTCCTCAGCAAAGAGGTGCATCGTCTCGCTGAGTTCCTTCAGACAGTCGGCGCAGATGGTGGCCTTGTGGTCGACGAGCTTGTTGACGACGGTGCAGGCCTCGAACAGGTGACTGATGACCTGCGGCGTGGCCAGGTCGTCGTTCATGGCGTCGTAGCACTTCTGGCGGAGGGCTTTCACGGTGCACTCCGTTTCGGGGTCACATTGCGGGGAAACCTGAATGCGCGAGAGGTCGGCGATGGCGTTCATCAGCTTTTCCAGGCCCTTCTCGGCGGCCAGCAGGGCTTCGTTGGAGAAGTCGACGGTGCCGCGGTAGTGGGCACTGAGCACGAAGAAGCGGATGGTCATCGGCGAGTATGCCTTCTCGAGCAGCGGATGGTTGCCGGTGAAGAACTGCTCCAGCGTGATGAAGTTGTTGTACGACTTACCCATCTTCTGGCCGTTGATGGTCAGCATGTTGTTGTGCATCCAGTACTTCACGGCCTGATGACCCATCGACGCCGTAGCCTGGGCTATCTCGCACTCGTGGTGGGGGAAGACGAGGTCCAGACCGCCGCCGTGGATGTCGAACATCTCGCCGAGGTACTTACGACCCATGGCCGTACACTCGCAGTGCCAGCCGGGGAAACCGTCGCTCCAGGGCGACGGCCAGCGCATAATGTGCTCCGGCTGTGCCTTCTTCCACAGGGCGAAGTCGGCCTGGTTGTGCTTCTCGCCGACGCCGTCGAGGTTGTCGCGCGAGGCATCCTTGATGTTCTCCAGAGAGCGGCCGCTGAGGATGCCGTACTTGTACTGCTTGTTATACGCCTCAATGTCGAAGTAGACGGAGCCGTTCGACTCGTAGGCAAAACCGTTGTCGAGAATCTGCTGCACCAGCTGCTGCTGCTCGATGATGTGGCCAGAGGCATGCGGCTCTATCGAGGGGCGCAGCACGTTCAGCGCGTCCATATACTGATGGTAGCGGTTGGTGTAGTACTGCGCTATCTCCATCGGCTCCAACTGCTCCACACGTGCCTTCTTAGCAATCTTGTCCTCGCCCTCGTCGGCGTCGTGCTCCAGGTGACCCACGTCGGTGATGTTACGCACGTACCTTACTTTATACCCGAGGTGCTTCAGGTAGCGGAACACCAGGTCGAAGGTGATGGCGGGACGGGCATGACCCAGATGGGGGTCGCCATAGACGGTGGGACCACAGACATACATACCGACATTGGGGGCATGGAGCGGTTCGAAGCGCTCCTTCTGACGCGTCAGCGTATTGTAAATAACAAGTTTTGATTCCATATTTTCGGCTGTTTAATTGTTTTTGGGGGACAAAATTACGAAAAAATGAGAGAAAAGCAAAAGAAAAAGTTCGGCTTTTTAGTTTTTATATCAAAAAAGCATTATCTTTGCAGGTAAATTGGTCGCTGTGGTACAGCGACATACAGGACACGATATGATTAAGATTCGAGGTAAAGAGGGCTTACTGCATCGTACAGGCAAAGAACTTCAGAACGTGTTCCAGCACCTGTTCAAGCAGCGCGGCAAGTGGCGGCGCAAGGCGCAGGAACTGGCTCCATATTACACGGCGACGGCACCGCGGGCGAGGAACACGACAAAGCAGATAGTCTGCATGTTTGACGGCAAGATGGACCACGGCGGCATTGCCGACCGTCTGCGCGGCGTGGTGTCGGCTTACGACGTTGCCAAGCAACTGGGTTACGACTTCCGCATCTATTTCGACCATCCTTTCCGCTTAGAGGATTACTTAGTACCAGCAACGAAGGACTGGCGCATCACGAAAGAGGAGCTGTGCTACAACTCCGAGGACGCCGAGCCGATGTTCTGTGGCTCGAATGGCACGCTGGTAGAGCCGTTCTTCCAGCGGCTGTGGTTCCAAAAGCGATTCCGCGAGACCCACAAGCAGTTGCACGTCTACACCAACGCCCTGCTGTTGCCCCGCAGCAAACGCTATGGTGAGCTGTTCCGCGAACTGTTCCGCCCCAGCGAGCGTCTGGAGGAAGCCCTGCGGCGTTACAGCGAGACGCTCAGTGGCGGCTACGTGGCGGTGTCGCTACGCTTCATCGGACTGCTCGACGACTTCACCGAGCGCGACGGCAAGCACATTGCCCCCGAGAAGCAGATACTGCTGATGGAGCGCTGTGTGGCGAAGATACGTGAACTGCACAACAGTCATGCGGCAGATATGAAGATGCTGCTGACAAGTGACAGCACGCGCTTCCTGAAATATGCTGCCGAGCGGCTCGACTTCGTCTACTATATCCCGGGCGACGTCGTCCATATTGACTATCAGGACACGACGACAGACGACGTCAACATCAAGCTGTTTGTCGACATGCTCATGATTAGCCGTGCCGAGCAGGCGTTCCTGCTACAGGCTGACGGCATGTACAACAGTGGTTTCCCGCGACGTGCCGCCCAGATTACGGGTATCCCTTTCCATCACGTCAGGTTCTGACGGTGACGTACTGATGGTTGCGGTCGGGAAACAGGCGCGTTACGAACTGCCTTAGCCGGCGCGCCGTGTTGGAACGGTGCACGAAGACAGGAGGCTGGTGCAGCATACTGTCGGCAACGGCCTGCAGTTCGTCGTCGAGTCCACTCTCCTGCATATAGGCACGCAGCAGCACGTCGGTAGCCATCTGCTCCCACTCCTCCTTGTTACCCCAGTAATGAGCCACGTAGTCGTACGTCTCAGCCAAGGGCACGTGCGCCTGCATAGCCACCGACATGGCATACTGCTCAATATTGAAGCTTTTCACCCCGTCGTCGAGCATACCGTCGAGCAGCATCAGCGTGTCGTCGGCAATCTGCTTCATCTGTTGTCGGGGCATACCTATGATGCCGGAATTCCACATACAGTGCTCCTCGCCCAGGGTGACATGGCCGTAGGTGCGGCCTCTGACGGTCTTCCACATCTTCAGCGACGGCCCCTTCATCTGCGATGGATGTCCTTCGTTGCGATGCAGGAGTCCCGTTCCTCGGTCGAGAATCGCCCGCATCTGCTGCAAGTCTCCATAGAGGACGGTATCGGTGTCGACAAACAGCAGATGGTCGTCGGGATGAGCCTCAACCTGCTGGCGCATAGCCATGGTCTTCACGCGGAACATATACTGGTGGCGTCCCTTCCATTGGCCAACCTCATCGTCGCTGATGGTGACGATGTCGGCCCAGGAGCGGGCATGGCGGTAGAGTTCAGGCGTAGTGGTCACCATGACGATGCGGTCCTGAGGGGTGGTCTGTCGGCGGAAAGAGAGCATCGAGAGGTAAGCCTGCAGGTGGTATTCGGTCTTCTGGCCGAAGGTGAGATACATGATGGTCATAGGGCGCTATTTTTTGTAGAAACGGTTCAGGCGCAGGATGGCGTCGTTCAGCTGCTTGGCGTTCAACGGGTAGTTGTCGAGCTGGTTCATCACCTTGTCGAAGATGACGACGTTGCCGGCACCGCGTTTCTCGACGATGGTGCCGTCGTTGAGGATGAAGGCGTAGAAGAGGTCGTTGCCCACGACGTGCCAGTCACGGGGCGTCGGGTCGCTGAGCAGCCGTCCCATCGAGTAGTCGTCGGTGGGATTCTTGACGCCGAGTACCTGCTTCAGCAGTGTTGCCGAGATGTCGTAGTGGGTGGTGCGGTGCTTCGCTTTCCGGGGCTTGCAGCCAGGGTAGTAGTACACCATCGGCACACCCGTCTGCGGCCGTGAGTAGTTAGCCCAGTGGCCCCAGTAGTTCTTGTGGTTCTCGTTGAACTCCTGTCCATGGTCGCCGGTGATGACGATGACGGTGTTCTTGAGCAGGTCGCGCTCCTTGAGGGCGTTGATGGCCTCACCAATAAGCGAGTCTACCGTCCATACGCAGTTACGGTAGAGGTTGAAGAAGGGCGTCGGGTCGTCGTCGTTGCCCAGCTCCATATAGTCGGCATACTCCCACGAGGGCTGGAAGTGGTAGAGGTGGTCCTTCGGAATCTGTATGGCGTGGGGCAGGTCGTAGAAGACGAACTTGAAGAAAGGCTTTGCCGACGGGGAGGAGGCGGGCACGGCGGAGGAAGGACCCGCCGGAGAGGAGGCGGGCACGGCGGAGGAAGGACCCGCCGGAGAGGAGGCGGGCACGGCGGAGGAAGGACCCGCCGGAGAAACGGCGGGCACGGCGGCGGGCAGGTCGGCGATGAAGTTGCGGGTGATCTGGCAGTCGCGCTCGAAGACGGTTTTGCCTTTGGTGTCGGTGTTCAGGCCGTCGATGCCGGCGAAGAACATCTTGGCAAAGGGCGGGTCGGCGAAGGTGGCGCTGGGGTAGGCCTGTATGTCGTAGCCCAGTTCCTTCAGGCGCGTCACCAACAGCGGCTGGGTGTTGGAGCGCTCGAAGCTGTCCCAGTAGTAGGACGACACACCGGTGAAGAGACCGAAGAGTCCGCCGCGGGTGCCATTGCTGCTGCTGAAGTGGTCGGGATAGAGTTCGGCGCTGTCGGCCAGTGCATAGACATTCGGTACACACTCGCGCGTCATCGTGCGGTAGTTCCAGGAGTCGACGCCGAAGATGACGATGTTCAGCAGTGTGTCGGGCTGTTCCGTCTGTAGCGGCTTGACGGGGTAGGCCAGGTCGCCGCCGTCGTCGCCGTCGTCGAACTGCATCAGCGAGAGTTTGTCGCCGTCGATGAGTCCCCAGCGGTCGAGTGTGGAGTTCATACGAATGGGGAAGTAGTAGGGCAGGTAGCCCGTAGACTCCAATACCGAGCGCTTCAGTGTGGCAGCAGCATAGACGTGCATACCCTGTGCCAGCAGTGTGACGCCCAGCAGCGCCAGCAACCCGTTACGATAGAGGTGCGAGGTACGAGGTGCGAGATTACCATTGACCCGGAATGCGAGCCACAGCAGGGCAACGCATACGGCGATGATGGCAGCGATGTATAGCGAACCCTTGAAGTAAATCCAGGGACTGAAGACGAAGATGTCGGCTGCCCCTGGTCCGGTAAGCATGCTCACCACCAAACCGTTGATATGGAAGTGGTAGAGTCCGTAGACAAAGCTATTGATAATCAGCACTATGGTAACCAGCACTTCGCCCACACACATCAGTCCCCCACTCCACTTCGGGCCGCCACCGAACAGGGCGGCAGGCACGTAGAGCAGCAGGAATGGCACGGCTGCGAAGAGGGCGGCGTGCGACAGACACGAACAGACGAAATAGATCCAGCCACCGACATCCATAAACGACAAACTGGGACTGCGCAGGATATAGCTGAACAGCACGACGCTGAGCATCAGCGTACAAAACAGGAAGTAGAGGAACCCTATGCGGAGGGTATGGCGGAACGGTCTTTTTGTCATCAGAGTTACTTGATTTGTTGAAACATTTGGTCGAAGTGGCCGAAGTCCGCATCCACAGGAGCGGCGTCGGCAGACTCTATCCAGTAGAGCGGCACGTCACGATACATAGAAGCGACGAGCGAGAAAGTGCTGGGGGCTCCTATCAGCCGGTCGCAGCGCGACAGCAGGTAAAGGTCCTCGGCGGGGTTTCCCTTGGGGAAGAGGACGGTGGCGCCGGGAAAGGCTCTTCGGAAGGCGTCCTCGTCCAGCTCGGGGTCGTTACCGCAGACGAACAAAGTCAGCGGCGAGGGGGAAAGGGTCGCGAGGTAGCTGCTCAGCACCTTGATATACTGCTCATCGGTGTAGTAGTAGCGGCCACCATACCACCGGCGGTAGTCGCCGCGGCGTATGTGAAGACCGACACGCAGCCCCCCCTCAGGGAGCGATGCCAACAGACGGTTGGGATTGCGGCACACGGCAGCGTCGAACTGGAACAGTGCGACAATCTCCGACTTGTATTTCAGGAAGAGGTCGTACCACCGGGCATACCAGCCTTCGGCGACGACGTGGCGGTGGCTGAGCAAGCGTTTTTCCTGGGCGTCATAGTCGCTGGCCGGCGCATCGAGGCCGAAGTCGGCCACAGGCAGCAGATGCCACTTGGCGGCATATTTCGCCACGACGTATGTCAGGAAGTTATGGTAGCGGGTATGACAGATATGAAACCACTGGTACTTATAGCTGAAGCGCATAGACACCGTCTGGCGACCATGCTCGCGTCCCCAGGCATAGAGGTGTCCGTATTGCAGGATGTTGTTACACATCCGTCCTTTGTCGCGCACAAAAATCATTGCTGTCCTTTTTTCCGTTTCAGTTCCTCGACACTCGAAATGATGTCGACGCGCCCCGTAGCCTCATCGTAGCGCAGGTTGAACTCCTCACGCGTACGTTTCCAGCGGTTGTGGCTCCACAGGTAGCAGGCCGGATCGCGGCGAATACTCGCCTCCAAGCGGCGGAAGTACTCGTCGGTCACCTCATACTCCGCCAGCTGCTTCGGTTCACGGCTGATGAGCTGGAACTCTGCCTCATAGTAGCCGCGACGCACACGGCGCACGTCCATATAGAAGACGGCATGCCCCGTCTGCCGGGCCAGCCGCTCCGTACCCGTCAGTACGGGTGTATCGTGGTTCAGGAACTGGCACCAGTGGTGGATGTTGTTCCAGAACGGCACCTGGTCGCTGATGTAGCCGATGACCACGGGGCGACCCTCCTGCCGATATTTGATGATGCGCCGCAGCGTCTCGGCCATCGGTATGCAGACGGCACCGAAGCGCTGCCGCAGACGGAGGAACAGACGGTCGAACAGCGGATTCTCTATGGCGTGATAGATCTGGCCGCACTGGGCCGCCGGCGTCACCCACAGCGGCAACGACGTGATCCACTCCCAGTTGCAGTAGTGGCCTAAGTAGACGGCGCACGACTGTCCCTCGGCAACCACCTGGTCGACGACGTCGGTGCCCTTGAACACCAGGCGCCGCTTCATCTGCCGTTGGCTCATCGTCAACAGTTTCACGCTCTCAACGATATAGTCACAGAACCAGTGGTAGAAGCCACGCTCAATGTGGCGCAGTTCGCTGGCGTCTTTCTCGGGAAACGACTCGCTGATGTTCTTCCTCACCACCTTGACGCGGTAGTGCAGCAGACGGTAGACGAGGAAGTAAAGTGCGTCGCTCAGCACGTAGTGAACACACAGGGGCAACAGCGACAGCAGATACCAGCATCCGTATATCAGGTAATAGAGCATAGGGGACAACACTTTGGATTATTCTTGATTCTCTCTCAGGCGCTTCTCGATGATCTTGGCGATAAGCGTAAACTGGTAGACGGCCTTCAGCCCTGCCTTGATGACACCGCGTGTGCCATCGCGGAAACCGCCGCGCAGCACCAGCTCGGAGAAGAACTTCCACGACGGCTTCAGCATCAACGCCCACACACCGTAGTGGCGACCGGCACGCTTCACCACCTCTCCGTCGCTGTAGCGGTTGTTCTTGGCCGTTATCTGGCCTACCGTCTCGTCGATGAGGTGCATCAGGCAGATGCCGTCCTTGTTGGCAGGGATTTTCTCCGTACGTCCCTGCACAGTGGGAAAGGTGTGGACGTAGGGCGGCCACGTCGTTCCCTCACGAATGAAGAAGCGCAACTGGTGGTCCTGAGCAAAGCCCCGCTCGTAGCGTCCTATCAGCATATTGCGCCGAGGGATATAGAGTCCCTCCGGACAGTCGTCTTCGGCAATGCGGCGGTAGAGGTACTGCCGCAGTTCGGGTGTCACCAGTTCGTCGGCATCAACGACGAGCACCCAGTGGAAAGATGCTGACTGTATGGCAAACGTACGGGCAGGTTCAGCACTCACGGCGTCGCCCTTGGGGAAGGTGACGATGCGGCAGCCATGACGGCGGGCTATCTCGAGGGTGCTGTCCGTCGATTCCATATCGCAGATCAGCACCTCGTCGAAGTCCTTGACGGCATCGAGCACCCTGTTCAGATGCTGTTCGGCGTTGTAGGTATTGATGACTACCGAAATCTTGTTTTCCTTGTTCATAGGTGCAAAGATAGAAAATAATTATGAATTGCGCATTATAAATTATGAATTATTTAGTATCTTTGTGGCCGAAAAACTGAAAAACGATGGAAATAAAGCCTAAAATCACGGCCTTCCTGCACCACCCGCTGCTGCGCGACTACCGTTTGCTCTGTGGTCTGTGGATGCTGTTGGCGGTTGTCGCCGCCCTCACCAAGCTGCACCGCTGCAACAACTTCCTGATCTTCCGCGGCGTGTTCTGGCATACGTGGTTGCAGAAGCCGCTCTACGAAGCCTACCCGGCGGAATACGGCGACGTGAACCACTACGGTCCGCTCTTCTCACTGGTCATCGCGCCCTTCGCCGTCATACCGCTGTGGGTGGGTATGCTGCTGTGGTGCGTCTCGCTGACGGCACTGCTCTATGTGGCCGTCCGACGGTCGCAGTTCACCAACAGCCAGCAGCTGTTCCTGCTGTGGTTCTGTGCCCACGAACTGCTGACGGCACTGTTCATGCAGCAGTTCAACATCGCCATCGCGGCCATCATCGTGCTCACCTACTACTGCATCGAGCGCGAGCGCGACTTCTGGGCCGCCTTCTGGGTGATGCTCGGCACGTTCGTCAAGCTCTACGGCATCGTCGGACTGGCTTTCTTCCTGTTCTCGAAGCACAAGGGGCGCTTCCTGACGTCGCTGCTCTTGTGTGCTGCGGTCATGCTGGTGGCACCGATGCTCATCTCCAGTCCCGACTACATCCTCGGCCAGTATCAGGAGTGGTACGTCTGCCTGACGGAGAAGAACGGCGAGAACCTGGCGTCGGTCGCGCAGGACATCTCGCTGCTCGGCCTTGTCCACCGCACAACGGGCCTCGCGTTCAGCGACCTGTGGCTCATCCTGCCGGGAATGGCGATGTTCGCCCTGCCTTACCTGCGACTGTCGCAGTATCGCCACGTGGCTTTCCGACAGACGCTGTTAGCCTCGGTGCTGATGTTCGTCGTGCTGTTCTCCACGGGCAGCGAGTCCAGCGGCTATATCATCGCCTTCGTCGGCGTCGTCGTCTGGTACACCTGCGTGCCCTGGCGGCGCACGCGGTGGGACGCCGCCTTGATGGTCTTCGTCTTCGTGCTGTCGAGTCTCTCGCCCAGCGACCTCTTCCCGGCCTACCTGCGCCGTGAGTGGGTGCAGCCCTACGCCCTGAAGGCACTGCCCGTGGTGCTGGTGTGGCTCAAGCTCTGTTATGAAATCTATACCCGTAACTATGCTGCTCCGTCAGTTCGCCAGTCGTGAGTTCCTGACGTTCCTCGTCGTCGGCGTGGTCAACACGCTCTTCGGCACGGCCATCATGCTCGTGCTCTACAACGTCTTCGGCTGCTCCTACTGGGTCAGCTCGTTCTGCGACTATTTCTTCGGCAGCATCCTGAGCTACTTCCTCAACAAGCACTTCACCTTCCACTATCAGGGCACCGACTGGCGCAGCATCGTGAAGTTCGCGCTGAACATCGTCGTCTGCTACCTCATTGCCTACAGTCTGGCACTGCCGCTGACGCGGGCTGCCCTCGAGAGCCTGCAACTGTCGAAACCCGTTGTCGAGAACGTGGCGATGCTCGTCGGCACCGTTCTCTTCATGGTCATCAACTATCTCGGACAAAAATTCTATGCGTTCAAAAGTCATTAGGTTCTTCCGCCGTCCGTTCTGGAGCGACTGGCGCACCATCACCGTCGTCTATGCCCTGATACCCGTCATCATCGGTATCCTGAAGTGGCATAAGTCGAACGATACGTACCAGATATACAAGTCGGTGTTCGTCAACACCCTGCAGCAACTGCCGCTCTACGACTTCTACCCCTACCTGCATGGCGACTGCAACCACTACGGTCCCGTGTTCTTCTACGTCATAGCGCCCTTCGCCTCGCTGCCCGACACGTGGGGTATGCTGCTCTGGCTCTGCTTCCTCGTGGCGACGTTCTACGTGGCCGTGCGCTATATGCCCCTGCAGCGGTGGCAGAAGGTCTTTATGTTCTGGTTCTGTGCCCACGAGGTGCTCACGCCGCTCTTCGTCGAGCAGTACGACCTCGCCATGGCTGCCAGCTACCTGCTGATGTTCGCCTGCGTCGAGCGCCGTCAACCCGTGTGGGCCGCCTTCTTCATCGTGCTCAACATCTTCATCAAGCTCTATGGCGTCATGGGCCTGGCGTTCTTCTTCTTCGTTGAGGACAAGCGCAAGTTCATCCTCGCCTGCTTAGGCTGGGCGGCCCTATTCTTCGTCCTGCCGATGCTGGTCAGCTCGCCGGAGTACGTCGTCCAGCAGTATTTCGGCTGGTACGAGTCGCTCGTGGCGAAGAATGCGCAGAACCTGGCCGAAGCCTTCAACACCACCAACACGTCGCTCTTAGGCATACCGCGTAAGATTAGCGGCAACACCGAGTACAGCGACCTGTGGCTCATCATTCCCGGCATCCTGCTGTTTCTCTCGCCCTTCCGCCGCGTCAGCCAGTACAAGCACGTCGCCTTCCGCTATGCCATGCTGGCCTCGGCAACGATGTTCGTCACGCTCTTCTCTACCGGCACAGAGAGCTACGGCTACATCGCCCCGATGACGGGCTTCGTCGTGTGGTACACCACAGCCCCGTGGCGCCGCGGACGCTGGGCATTGGTGCTCCTCGTCTATGCCTTCATCTTCACCTCGCTCTGCACCAGCGACGTCTTCTTCCCGCGTTTCATCTGGAAGCAGCTGCTCGAACCCTACGCCCTGAAGGCCCTGCCGACGACCATCGTCTGGCTGGTGCTGATATGGGAGATGAATACTAAAGAATATAGACCCACCCCCGGCCCCTCCCTGTGAGGGAGGGGAGTAATATGTGATGCGGCGGGAAGGGGCGGATATCTTTTTAGAGGCCGTGACGTTTTCACGAGAGGCCGTGAAAAATCCCATTACTCTCCTGCCATTGAACTGGAGAGTAATGGGAAGTAAGAGGGGAAGGACGTCAGCCTGCGATTAGTAGTTCAGATAGTCGATGGCGAGGATGAAGTGCTTCTCGGGGTTGTGCCACTGGAAGTCCCAGCCATCTATTTGTCCGTTTGAAAGGTTGATGGCATACTGGTTGGTATAAACGGCGTATGTTATTTTCTTGTCAATCCAGTAATACTCACCCCTGTTCAACTTGCCACCGCCACTGATGTTGTTCAAGATATTGGCATAGAAGTCCCATTTTTGCTGCAACAGTGTTGCCACCGTCTTGGCCTTTGCTTCGCCAGGCACAGCTGCCACGTCGTAGAGCAGGTCTTTGGGCGTCCAGGTCTTTGGCACATACAAGTCGGGTGAGATGGCGAAATACATGGCGTTCACGCCGTGTCCCTTCTCGCGTATGCAGACGAAGGTATAGACGTCTTGCTTGTGGCCAGAGACACGGTGGTCTACGGTGAGACGGCGCGTATCGCCGAGTCTGTACACCTCGTCGCTGCTGTCGTTGTGTGGCCATGCGCTGTTGGAGAGGAATGTCACCTTGCTGAAGTGTTTCAGCAGCGTCGGCGACGAGGGCGTCACTTCGGCCACGATGCTAGCCGACGAAGCGGCCTTGAAGAAGATGGTGCCTTCCGCTCTGCCTTGTACGTCGGTGAGCAGGTAGGTGAGTTCGTTACCCGTCTTTGCCACGTTGCCGTTGGGAGCCACCCATTCGCGGAAGATGCTCTCTGCCTGAGCCAGCGTTTCCACGCCTATGTAGAGGTGTGTGGTGTCGTTGTCGTAGAGTGCTTCGCCATAGTTGCGGCTGATGAAGTTACCCACGGAGTCGATGCTGACGATAGCGTTCTGGAAATAGTTCAGGTCGTCGTAGGCTGTTACAGCCTGCGACACAGGCACATTCTGCCCGTTCTGGGCGTTATTGCTGTTGTCGTCATCGTCGCTGCTGCAAGCGGTGAAGACAGTGGCTGCTATGGCCAGTGCGGCGACGGTGTTGATGAATTTTGCTGTTTTCATACTGATTTGATTGTTTGTTTATAGTGGTTGTTACGTACAATAGATGATGCGATTAGTCGTCAAGCCAGTCGATGCACATGAGGAAGTGCTTCTCGGGGTTGTGCCACTGGAAGTCCCACTGGTCGATGTCGCCCTTTGAGAGGTCTATGCACCACTGGCAGGTCTTGAAGAGGTATGTTTTCTTCTTGTTCAGCCAGTACAGTTCGTCCCTGTTCAGCTTGCCCCCGCCGGCGGCCTCGAAGCAGCTTACGAAGAAGTTCCAGTCCTTGCGCAGTATTTTGGATATGGTAAGCGCCTTGTCCTCGCCGGGCACGGCAGCCACGTCGTAGAGCAGGTCGCTGGGTGTCCAGGTCTTGGGTACATACAAGTCGGGCGAGATGGCCACGAACATGGCGTTGACGCCGTTTCCCTTTTCGCGTATGCAAACGAAGTTATATACCTTTTCGTGGTATCCGCTCACGCCGTGGTCGACGTTCAGCTCGCGGATGTCGCCCAGTCGGTATTTACCCTCCGTGGAGTTGTACGGCCACGAACCGTTGGAGAGGAATATCATCTTGCTGAAGTGTTTCAGCAGCGTCGGCGACGAGGGTGTCACCTCGGCCAGTTTGCCTCCCGCAGTTGATGCCGTAAAGAGTATTGAGCCCTGCGTATTGCCCTCGTTATCGGTAAGCTGGTAGGTGAGGTTGTTGCCTGTTTTCGTCACTTTGCCGTTGGGTGCCACCCATTCGCGGAATAAGCTCTCAGCCTCTGCCAGCGTGTTCACGCCAATATAGAGTTGTGTGGTGTCGCTGTCGTAGAGAGGCTGTCCGTAGTGTCGTTTTTGGAAGTTGCCCAAGGAGTCGATGCTGACGATGGCGTTCTGGAAGAAACTCAGGTCGTCGTAGGAGGTTACTGCCTCCGATGCGGGTACGTTCTGGCCGTTCTGGCCGTTGTTGTTACTGTTGTCGTCATCGTCGCTGCTGCAAGCAGTGAAGGCAGAGGCCGCGATAACCAGTGCGGTGACGGCGTTAATATATCGTTTTGTTTTCATACTTTTTTCTGTTTTTATAGGTTAAAAAAATTATTTTATCTTGTTAAGCATCTGCAGGGTCTTGTCGAGCAAGGGCACTGGGTCGTACACCTCAATCTCGGACTTGTTGGCCAGTCTGCTCACGGGGTCGCCGGCGTCGCACTTGTTCTGGTAATTCTGCAGCGTATTGCGATAAGCCAGCAGTTCGTCATGACTCAAGAGCTTTATCTTTGGAACATACTGCATTGTAAACACATATTTACCAGGTGCTTCGTCAGTGAAGAAGACCACGGTGATGCCCACCACGAAGTCGGGAATCGTGCCGTCACAGGCATAGGTGATGGTGCCTCGGTCGTTGCCGGCTTCCTGATAATTCTCGGTCTTCCAGGGTATGTACACTTGCGGATGTGCTATGACGTCCTTGCCGCCTATGTCCTGCAGGCGTCCGAAGTAACTGAAGTCGGCACCCTTCTGCTTGTGGACCTTGCAATTCGCAGTGGTTTCGGGGTCATCGGCCTGTGTGAGCATGATTTCCTTAGGCTCGATCTTGTGTACGCGTATCGGCGTGGTGTTGGGTCCGAATTTGATGCGTCCCGTCCTGCCGCCCTGCGACATGTCGATGGTGGGACGGTCGAGTTTCAGGGCGCGACAGTAGGGCAAAGTGTAGCCGAAGTTACCGTAGGGGAACACCGAGTAGGTAGCGCTCACACATACACCGTGTACATTTTTGTAGAGGTCGGTGTTGAGGTTGAGTTTGATGCTCGTGGGGTCGAGAAACGCGATGAGGCGTGCGCCGTAGGATTCGAAATCGCTGCTCTGGTATTTACCAGGCGCCGACGACGCGAGGTTGAAGTTGTCAACCGATGCCATGATGTCTTCCTTAGCCACACAGATGACGGGGTCCTCGGCCAGACTGACGATGCCTTTTCCGAAGTGGCCGTTTTCGCCGTTGACGGCATCAATGTTCTTCTTGGTTACCTGTATAAAGCCAGCATTGTTGGAGTTGTAGCCCTTGATGGTGCCGGTGAGGTCGATGGTACCGTTCATGGTGAGATTTATCTTTCCAGGTACGGTGTCATACCACGCGGCAGTCTTTGTATCGAGTGCTGAGAGTACTCCTGAAAGAATGGATGTAGCCGTTGATACGCCTCCGGCCACGCCCTTGAGTCCCATCATGAATTTATCCCAGCCTCCAGGTCCGCCTTGGGCACCACCCTCGAAGGCGCGTTTGTCCATGACGCCCCTGGCATAACCCTCGGGGCCAGTGCCTGCAACGCCGCCTGCAATGCCGTTGATGGTATTCAGTATGCCGATGGCACCTGCGCAGCCCGACACGCCGCCGTGCTGGATAACCTCCTGTGCACGGAATGTACCGTTGATGTCGGCGGCAATCTTACCGGAGAGCGATACGGCCATGTTGGTCTGTGTGACACAGTTGATGAACATCCTGCTCTTGGTATTGTCCGTACGCCAACTGTTCATGGGCACGTATCCGGAACAGTTGATGTCGAAGACGTTCCATCCACTCTTCAGTGACTTAGTCATTGACTCGCTGAAGGGCGACATCACATCGTGGAAAGTGTTGCTGCATGCCTGCGCATCTATAAGATTCACGCTCAGGTCCAGGTTTCCGTTGGCCACGCTGTGGCTGGTGGGTATGCTGAATCCCAGTGCATTGTAGAAGGGGTAGCGGTTGTCACCGTCGGTTCCCATACGCACCTCGAAAGCAGCCTCGTTCTGTGTGGTACCAGTGTCATCTACGTAGCAGAACACTCTGAGTATGCCCAGGTATTTGTTGTATAGTCCAAAATAGCGTGTGTGTGTGGCGGCAGGGTCGTTCAGCGTGCTGAAGGCCATCTCCCAGCCGTTCGCTTTAGTGAGTCCGGCAACGTAGCCAGGGGCGCATGTCAGTTCAGCACCATCGGCCCATGGCGTGTACTGTAGCTCGGTAATGCCGATGAGTTTTACACGATCTATTTTCTCCCAGTTATTGAACCAGTCACCATCGTTGCCGCCATTGTAAGCATCGCCGTCGCTGGCCGCATACTGCGTGAAGACGACTGTAGCGATGTTGCCGTTTTCGGCTGTTACGGTAAGCTTTCCCTCGCGTTTCTGCAAGCCGTCGCTAATAGCCTTGGTGACAATCTTCACTGCGGGCAGCCCTTCGTAGGTGGTAGCGGCCGTGGCAGTAATCCAATCGGTGGGGTTGATAATGCTTTGCACCGGCGACTCTAAGCTGTCAAGGGGGATCGTAATATCCTCCACAGCGTCGGCGAGTGACTGTTGGTAGTTGAATGTCCTTTTGGCGACATTCGCGTTGTCGTCAACATTACTGTCGCTGCACGACGTCAATGACAGAGCGCCTACAGCTAAAGCGGCTGTCATTCCTAAGATTAACTTTCTCATTTTGTTTTATTATTGGTTAAACATTATTTATCAAATCTGATGAATTCGGCGGGGCCTGTGGTATAGAGGTTACCGAAGTGGGCTGCGTTGACAATGCGAGCATGGGAACCGAGGGTGTGCTGCGCACAGTAGAGGAAGAGGTCGCGGAAACTGGTGTCGGGATTGGCCGAGAGACAAGTGACGAGATTCTGCGAGAAACGGTCACACATCCACACGCTGGCACGGTCGTTCCAGCAGTCGGCCCATGACTGCTCCTGACTGTTGGCTCCCGACATAGCCAGCACGCCGGGAATGCCCTCGACGGCGCGGATGACGCACTCGCCATAGCACGGCTCGGCCACGACGAGCAGCTTGCGGAACTTCATCTGCCGAGCCGTCTGGCCGAAGAGCTCGGCACTGAAGCCATGGCCATAGCTGGCATCGCGCCAGACGAACTCGTCGGCACCGCCACGCGACGCACTGCGTCCGTGACCGCTCCAGTAGAAGAGCACGTCGTTGCCCTCGCCCTGAGGCACAACGACTGGCAGACGGTCTGACTGACGGCCGGCCAGGATGTCGGCCACGTCGGCAGCGGTGAGGTCGGCATTGTTGTAGTCAATCACTGCGGCACCGATGCCACTGCCCGCCGTGGTACCGCCGAGCAGGTCGGGGCCGCTGGGGCTGGTGCGCACGACGCCCCGTTCGGGATTCTGCGCGTCGTTGGCCATGTCCTTGTCGACGATGAGGATGATGTGGTCGTCGGGGTATCCGCCACGGCGCAGCGACTGGTAGATACTGAGCACGTCGGCCTGGTGGCGGTAGTTGATATAGCCGTTGCTGCCCTGAACCAAGACGGCATACTGGCCGGTGCGCTGGGGGTAGACGAAGTGCTGATTGCCGCTTCCGCTGACCTGCTCCATAAAGTCGTCGCTGGCGCGCTGCTCGTTGTAGAGGAAGAGCCAGGCAGCGTTGGCGTCGGTGGTGCGGCCACCCGTGCTACCGAAGTAGCTGCGGTGGTATATCTTGCCGTTCATAATCTGCCATTGCACATAGGTGGTTGTCGTGGCGGCAGTGTAGGTGTCGCGGTCGAAGTTTATCTCGCCAGAGGCACCGATGAAGTGCATCAGCTCTCCCTCCTCCATAGCAGAGAGATACACCTTCATAGGTGTGGCGCTCCATGCCGCACCGGTCGTTTCGGCAGGGCTGGTAATGGCAATGATGGCCTTATTGATATCGCCGCTTACGGGCTTCTGGTGCTCTGCGTAGCAGGAAGCGAAGGCGGCAAGCATCAGGGCGTCGTAGAACTTACACTCGGCAAAGGTGGGCAGCACGCCGAAACGCGTCTGGTAGCTCATTTCGAAACCGGTGGAGGGGTCGGCGTATGGCGAGAAGCCCTGGTAGCCCTGGAGCATCTTCTGGCCGTCAGGGCCGAGGGCAGCCAGGCTCTCCTCGCTCAGTCCTGAGCAGGCAAAGAACGTATTATACATTTTAACAAGATAGGGCCAGTAGGCATCGTTCTCTTCGGCAAAGGGGTCAGCCGAGGGGAAAATTGATGTGCCGTAGTATCCAATAATGAGTTTGCGCCGTACCTTGGCAATCTCATAGAGCATCTTGGTGGTCTCAACAGCTATGAACGAGGCTGAGGTAAAGTCGA
Organism: uncultured Prevotellaceae bacterium; assembly: GCA_900316475.1. Taxonomy (GTDB): domain Bacteria; phylum Bacteroidota; class Bacteroidia; order Bacteroidales; family Bacteroidaceae; genus Prevotella. The sequence continues at coordinate 3,117 of ONDA01000001.1, read as the reverse complement.
AAGCGGATCCCACGTCAGATTCAGCACTCAACTCCGTCAGGTAGGTATAGATGTCGTCAGCCGTCTGGATGGTCTGGTTCTCCAAGATTTCTATGTCATAGTTCTGCGCGAAGAAGGGCGCCCAGTCGGTGAAGGTCTTGCCGTAGGTGTTGTCGGTGGCAAAGACGATGGCGTTAGCCTGTTCAGCTGTGTACGTCTGACAGATGGCGGCATACTCGCTCATCAGCAGACTGGTAAGCTCGACGTCGCTGGCGGTGAGCGACCACAGGAACGGCTTGTCATTGGTGCTCAGACCGTTGGTGGTGACGGCATAGCGGCGGATGACTTCCTCGCTGGTGGCCGTCGGAGCGATGAGTGGCTTCAGCGTCTTCATGCAGGCTGGGGCAAAGGCTGCTACGCTCTCGTTGGCAAAGGGGCCGATGATGGCCACGATGTCCTCACGGTTGGCCAGCGATGTGCTCAGGGCCGTAAGGTCTTCGCTAAGCTCATCGTGCCACTCCAGCTGGAGGCTGATGGCCAGTGTGTCGCTCATCTGTGCCTCGCGGAAGTTATCAAGGAACCACGCCGCCGTACGCTCCAGGCGCGTCTTCGTGGCGGCATCGCCCAGAGGAGCCACCACGGCCACCTTCTTCTCTACCCAGTGACGGGCAGGCACGTATGCTATGGTGTCATCCTCCTGCGAACACGACGCCAGCAGCGTCAGCAGCAACAGGACGGCGGCAACCGCATGGACTCTGGCTAATAGTATCTTACTCATGGGCGGCCTCCTTTCTGATAGCTTCCTCGTGAATACGCTGTAGCAGGTCGGCGTTCAGGATAGTGTCAAAGCGCTCCTTGGCACTATTGGTAGAGGGGTGAACCTCCACGCCAGTAAAGCCGTCGGCGAGACCGAACGTCTGGTGCTTGGGCATTCCACCGGGCGAGAGCCACTGTTCAATGCACTGGTAGACGGCCTGGTCAATATGCTTGATGACAGAGAAGTTGCAATAGGCAGAAACAGCAACGCTGTCGATGCCCACAAAATTGCAGAGACTGAACATCTCAATAATACGGCGGAAATTGGTCATCGCCCCGCCACAAATAGGCACTAAGAGATGGTGCCCGAGATCCCAGTCTTGGCTGACCAGCAGCCGTAAGGCGGTCGTGTCGGCAATGGTGAAGCCACCAGACACCCTATCGGACAGCCAGACGGTGGACAGTTTTCTGTCCACGTTGTCGTGGGTCGCAACAGGACTGGCATTAAAGCCGTCGGTGAAACCCTGCACGGCGTCGGCTACTGACTTCACCAAGGGGTTCGCACCTACCAGCAGCACACTTCTTGCATCTGCTGGCGAAATGGCACCCGCCTCATACATGGCGCCATAATACTTAATAAAGAAAGTAGAGCCTTTACCCTCAAGCGGCGTTTCCGTCTCAAAGTAAAGCAGGTCGGTCTTTGGACTGGATGCCAGAAGGTTGTTGTGGCTGCGCAGGTAGGCGTCGTAGCTGGATGCCGCCACGATGAACAGCCTGCGGACAGTGTCCTGGGTTGCGGCCAGGCCCTGAGCCAGCAACTGGAGATACTGCTGCCCCTCTTCCACCGTGGTCGGAGAAAGCTGCATGGTGCGCAGACCGTATCTCTCAGCGGCTTGCTCCACGCCCTGGTAGATAAGGTCATTATAGCCCAGGTCGCCCAGGGCATTAGGGTCGTAAACCACCACCACCAGCGGAGCCGTACTGCCCTTATCCTTCGGGTCGGGCTGGTAAATGGTTTCGCCATCATTGGTACACGATGCTATCAGCACCGCCCCAATCACAATCATGGCAAGGATACTCCATTTTTTCTTTACCTTCAGCATAAATATTCTGCTTTATGTTGAATCTATATAAGCATATTTTACCATTCACACTGACCCTGTCGACGTCGGCGACAAAAGCCACTGTGCAAAGATACGAATTATTTTTGTAAAAACAGCACATTTCACCAAAAAAAACAACTAACATATCAAAAAAATACGAGAAACCATGATTTCTTACCTTTTTCCTCATACAGAAAATGATATGTGATGCGGCGGGAAGGGGCGGATATCTTTTCAGAGGCCGTGACGTTTTCACGAGAGGCCGTGACGTTTTCACGAGACCGTGGGCTCTTTACTCGCTCGTTGCGTCTGACGGCTTGCCAAAGTCCTTGGCGTGGCCTTCGGCAATCATTTCGGCATAATGCAGGTGTTGTCTGTGATAGATGACGTGGAAAAAGAAGGGCTCTGCTACACCGTCAATTCTTATTTCATCATCGCACACATCAAACTGTTGCTGCTGCGAAACGTATCTCTTGAACATGGCAGAGAACAATCGACTGCGGTATTCCTGAACCGGCATATCCTTCTTCTGGCTTGGCACAAGATGGATGAAGTCGCAAAAGTAGCTCAATATCACGTTTGGCTTGCGCCGCATAAGGTCGGCAATGCACTCTTCTATCTGGCGTAGCACTTTATGACCGGTGATGTTCTGTCCTTTCACGCGAGCCAGGCCAATTTCAACGACCTCGATGCCTTGTGCATTTAGCTGGTCCAATATGTCATCAGCAATAAAACCGCTACGCTCAGTCGTGAACTGTAGCTTATACTCGTCGCCCCGCCCTGAGTGGAGGGAATAGACTTCTGTCATCAGACGTGAATGGTTTTTGTGGGCTTGGTTTCGTCTGAGCACAGTTGCTCAATCCACAAATACTTCTGAACGCCTATTTTGCGGATGCGCTCCTCCAGTTTTCGGGAAGGATTCTTGATGGTGATAGTCCTTGTATTACTCATGATGAAAACAATTTCTGCGTACAAAGTTAAATGTTTTTCCCTTTCCTTCCAAATCTTTCGGCCGAAATCTTCATTTTTCATCGTTTTTCTTACTGCTTCACGCAGTATCCCTCAAAAAAATATCCGTTTGTCTCAGTATGTATGGAAACGAGATGAGCAAGTAAAGAGGCCGTGACGTTTTCACGAGAGGCCGTGAAATTTTTCTCTAAGGCCGTGAAATTTTTCTCTAAGGCCGTGAAATTTTCACGAGCGGCCGTGACGTTTTTCGGTGGGCGTTTTGACGGATCATTCCCATCAGCCACGTCAAAATTCGTTTTATGATTTGTCT
>ONDA01000055.1 GCA_900316475.1 uncultured Prevotellaceae bacterium | reverse complement strand
CTGTCTTATGACGAATGAAGAATCGGCCTTATTCCACTTCCTTGATGTTGTTAACGAATGCAAAGATATAAATTATAATTGAATATACAATGAAGAAAACAATTCTATTAATGTCAGTACTGCTTTTAGCAGGAAGTGTACAACAAACCGATGCGCAGACGCGCCGTAAAACCACGACACGTACAACTACCACCCAGCAACGAACGGCACCCGCAGAGAAAATAGTGAAAGAGGTGGCTTTCTACGACGTCAAAATCATGGACTTCTGTGTAGGCGAGAAATATCTCTACTATGTTGAAGCCATGCCCAACAATGCCGTAATGAAAATTGATCGGAAAACTGGCGAAGTCAGCACGGTCATGCCAGGCATCGCCAACGTATACGAAGGACGTCGGCCCGTCATGACCCGTATTGACGAGGCTGGCCAGAAATTAATATGTCAGTATGGCGATTATCCTGGATCAGTAGCCATCAAGAATTATAGCAAATGGGAAGGGAACAAAGATTGGGAAAGGGTCCTAAAGACAAACGGTTCCTATGCACTCATTATGCGGCACGACGGTGGTACAGAGGTTTACAACGCATGGAATATGAAGCCGGTTTCAATTAAGGGGCTTCCCAATGGTGGCATTGAAAATGAATTGTTCCCAATCGGAATAGAAACGCATCATCTTAGGGAGATAGATATGAAAGGAGGGGTATGGTATCCCCATTTTTACGGAAATAAGTTTGGCGTAGTCTGTGTGAGTGAGAACAACGAGCCCAAGTTCTATGACTTGTCTACCCAATCATATATCGTTTCAGAACATATTACCTCCAGCGAAGGCTTTGGCAATCCCATCAACTGGATGACCATGGGCGGGTCATACCTCTACGTATCATGTAAACGCCGTATTTACAGAATCAACACCTACAAGCCTAACGGCTGGGAAGAGTATGCGAAGATACCACCCACATTAGACTCCAGTTTTAAACGATTCTGGGTCAACTGGAAGGGTGACATCCTGAGCGACGACAGAGGATCCAGAAAATGCTGCTGGTACTACCGTGCTGGCGCTTTCGATACTCCCCTGTCTTTGGGTGACGGAAAAGCCATTCGGACAGGCATGACAAAATTTGACCATACCGAGATATGGCCCAGCTTATGCAAAGTGCGTGATGACTATGATAACAACTTCATCTTCTCCGATGGATCAAAGATTATTATATACAACCCCGACGGTATCGTAGGCTATGAAAAGGCACGCGGAAAGATTATTAAACCTTGAACATAACAAAAGTATAATTATGAAGAAGAACTTTTTCAAACTGGCAGCTGCCATCATGCTGGGTGCTATGATGACGGCTTGTGGCAGCAGCGACAAGGCTGCCGAGGGACTGACCTTCGAGACGTATGAGAAAAACGGTGATGCGACGTTTATCAAAGTCGACATCCCGCAGGGCGACGAGCAGAAGGTACAGAGTGTGACCACCGCCATTCGCGAGATTATGAACGGTTCGCAGATTGCCAAGGAATTGGACGGGATGAAGGCCGACGGCACACTTCAGGAGGTCATCGACAGCTGCGTTCAAAGCGTCGACCCGGAAATCACCTCTGGCGAGTATGGCCCCATACAGGCACTGCTCTTCATTGAAAACAGTTACCTGAGTGACGTCGCAGCCGTGTTCGACGTCTCTGATGGCGTCTACGGCATGGGCAGCCCCGACTACTACGAGTGTGTGGTTCGTCTGAGCGACGGGCATATCATGACACTTGACGAACTGACGACCATCAAGACAGAGGATCTGGAGGCTATTGTAAGGAACCATTTCAAAGAGCCCGACAACGTGAACCTTATCGACAGTTTCTATTGCCTGATGCCCGCCACAGCCGATAGCTGCCGTGTGAAATGGGAGATTAGCCGTGCCTACAGAGGCGATGCGCTCATCCCACTGGCAGACATCGAACAGTATCTGACACCTGAGGCCAAGGAGATGTTCAAGGCCACGCCTATCCCCCTGCAGAAGAAGCAGGAAGAGGCAGAGAACGACACCCAGGAGGAGGCAGAAGTGTCAGAGGCTTATCTGCCCGGACGCGGCGACTTGGGCGAGTTGCGCGGACCTGTGAAGGAGGTGAAGTATGCAGAGTGGAGCTGCACCTATAATGAGCAGGGACAGCTGACACACGAGAACGGACAGTCGCTGAAGAGCATCTTCCCGGGAGGCATCACACGCGATGAGAATGGACGCCTCAAGGATTGTAATGCCGACGGCTACGGCAGCCGCTCCTACACTTACAACGACAAGGGCCTACCAACAGCGATTTACGAATCTGGAGAAGGCAGCACCTATGTGTATGACGACGACGGCTACGTGGTTGAAGAGACGACAACCATTGCACCAGAGATGGGCGACGACGAGGGAGAGCCTGAAACCATCAAGAGCCGTTACACCATCGTCGAGAAAGACGACTACGGCAACTGGACAAAGAGAAAAGACCAGGATGGTAACGTTGTCACGCGAACCATCACCTATTATTAAATAAAGAGAGGGAAGTCCGGCGGGCTTCCCTCATTTTTAGTATCCGAAAATCTCGCTGAGCGACACGCGGCGTACGGGGCCGTATTGCTGCAGGGCAGCCATGTCGAGTTCGTTCTCGTTACCGAGAATGATGTAGCGATAGGGTTTGTGGCTCACCTGCTGACTGGCGAATTTGACGATGTCCTGCATCGTCAAGTCAGGCAGGGCAGCGTAAATCTTCTCATTCAGGTCGTAGTCGATACCCAGGTTGCGGGCAGCTATCCAGGCGTTAATCAGTCCGAACTTCGTGGTACGCAGGCTGGCCAGCTGCTTCGTCAGGCCCTCCTTGGCAATGCGGAACGAGGCATCGCTCTGGGGAATAGTGTCGAGAATGGTGTGGAAGTGGCTGACACAGTCCATCATCTTGTCGTTCTGGGTGATGATATGGGTAAAGAAGTCCTCCTTCTCGTCCTTATAGCTCGGCCGGCGGTAGATGGCCCAGGCGTTATAGGCCAGACCGCGCGTCTCGCGCATCTCCTGGAACACCACCGTGTTCATGCCGCCACCGAAATACTCGTTGAAGAGCGACTGCACGGCAGCCTCATCGGCATTCCACTGGCGCTGTTCGTTATGGTACATGCGCATATAGATGTTCTTGGCGTCGTAAGGTGCAATCAGAATCTCGTTCTGCGGCGTAGGCAACTCCTCAAAAGGCTTAAAGGCCAATGCCGGCTGCAATGTTGCCGGGACGTGGTGGCTCTTGGCCACGGCATCCGTCAGTTCCTTCTCGTTCATCGGACCGTAATAGAGCACGGTGTGCTCATACGTGCTGAGATTCTTCAGCAGGTCGAGCAACGTCTGCGGGTTAATCTCTCGCAACTGGGCAGAGGTGAGCAGGTTGCGCTTAGAATTGTAGGCACCGTTGACACCGTAGGCGAAAAGACGATCGAAGCAGACACGCTGGTCGAGCTTGTCGTCGGCACGGCTCTTGTCGATGATGCTGACATACTGGTCGTAGGCTTTCTGGTCGGCCTTGGCGTGCTGCAACAGCGACTCCAGCAGGCTCAACGCCTTGTCCATGTTCTCGCTCAAGCCATTCAGGGTGACGGTGATGTTACGGTCGCCAACGTTGATGTCGTAGTTACAAGCCAGATTGTAGAACTGCTGTTTCACCTGCTGAGCCGTCAGGCTGTCGGTGCCGAGATAGTCGAGGTAGTCGGCGGCATACTCATAGCGCACGTCGGCCTGCTTGCCGAACTCATAGCGGAAGGCCAGCTGGAAACGGCCGTTCTCAGTGTTCTGGACATACACGTAAGGAAGGGCCTCGGTAACGTTGCCAAACGTGAGGTCGCGCTGGAAGTTGACAAAGCGCGGCTCAATGGGAGTGACCTTGGCAGCCTGGATGTCCTTGACGAACTGACTGACATTGTCGCGGTTGGCAGCAATAGGCGTAATGGCGGGCTTGTCAATCTTCTTTTCATTGGGATCAACGCCCTGACGCTTGTAGACGGCAGCATAGCCGTCGGTGAAGTAGCGGCGGGCGAAGTCCTGTATCTGCTTCTTGGTGATGCCGGCGATGCGGTCGAGACGTGTGGCCTCCTGCTGCCAGGACTTGCCAAGGATGAAGGCATCGACAAACATATCGGCACGCGAGCGGTTGTTCTCGAGGGCGTTGTAATACTGCAGTTTCATGTTGTTGACTACCGACGGCAGGAGGTCGTCGGAGAAGTCACCGCTCTTGAGCTTTACAATCTCGTCGAGCAGCAGTTGGCGCACCTCGTCGAGCGTCTGTCCTTCCTTCGGTGTACCGGCCATAATGAACATGGAGTAGTCCATGAGGGTTTCTGCCCCACCCCATGCACTCAGCATCTTCATCTGCTGGTTGATGTCGAGGTCGATGAGTCCGGCTGTGCCATTGCTCATCATGTGAGAGATGACGTCGAGGGTGTCGGCCTGCAACGAAGCGCCACGGCCAAAGCGCCAACCTAACCAGAGGGTCTCGGCCTCGGGGCCGATGACGGTGGTGTCCTGCGGAGAAGTCAGCTCAGGCTGGGCGGGGAACTGCGGCTGAGCCACGTCGTCGCCGGGCTGCCAACCACCGAAGTACTTGTCGATGGTGGCTATCACCTCTTCGGGGTCAAAGTCGCCAGCCATGCAGATGGCCACGTTGTTAGGCACATACCACTTGCGGAAGTAGTTCTTGATATTGGTGATGGAGGGATTCTTCAGGTGCTCCTGCGTGCCGATGGTGGTCTGCGTGCCGTAGGGATGCGTCGGGCAGAGCTCACTGCAGAGGGCTTCGTAGAGTTTGCGCACGTCCTGCGTCAGACCGATGTTATACTCTTCATAGACAGCCTCCAACTCGGTATGGAAGCCACGGATGACCATGTTCTGGAAACGGTCGCTCTGAATCTTCGCCCAGTTCTCCACCTCGTTCGAGGGGATGTCCTCGGTGTAGCAGGTGACGTCGTTCGACGTATAGGCATTGCTGCCCTCGGCACCAATGGCGGCCATCAGCTTGTCGTACTCGTTGGGAATGAAATACTTGGCAGCCACCTGCGAAACGCTGTCGATGCCACGATAGGCCACGCGGCGCGCCTCGGGGTCGGTCAGCTTGCGATACTGCTCGTAGCGCTGCTCGATGTCGTCGAGAAGGGGTGCCTCCTTGGCGGAGTCGGTAACGCCAAACTGCCCTGTGCCCTTGAACATGATGTGTTCCAGGTAGTGAGCCAGACCTGTCGTCTCGGCCGGATCGTTCTTCGAACCCGTGCGGACGGCAATGTACGTCTGAATGCGCGGTTGCTCCTTGTTAACACTGAGGTAGACCTTCAGTCCGTTCTCAAGCGTATAGATACGGGTCTTGGAGAGGTCGTCCTTGACCTCCTCGTACTTGTACTTTTCACACGCAGTCAGTCCCAGTCCTACCAGGGCTGCTGCCACAAACAGCTTCAGTTTCATATTACAAATTAAAATAAACTAATTCTCATAGTCAATCTCGTGGTCGAGCTTGGAGAGGAAGTCGTCGAAGACCTCCTGATCGACGTCGCCCATGGCGAACTCCTTCTCAGCATCCTTACGGATTTCGGCAATCCAGGCTCGGCGGGCACGGACATAGTCCTCGCGGATACGCTCACAGGCTGCCGCGTCGAGTTCGTCAAGATGGTAGTAGTCGAGAATCATCTGATAGGACCACGCCCAGCGGTAGTCGCGGTAGTGGTTGTTGATGTCGACGAAGCGGTCGAGCACCTGCTGGATGTTATCGAGCTTGCCCAACTTGATGTCGTCAATGAGCCGCAGTTCCTCGCTCTCGGGCAACAGCAGTCCGCTGAGGTCGACCCAGCGTCCCTTGCCGACGGTACTCACGGGGCGCCCTATGTAGCCCTCCTTCTGGGCACGTTTCAGGACGGCACCCATATAGATGCGCAGGGCGATGTCGTAATACTTCAGGCCCTTACGCAGCGACGTGGCATTGATGACGTATTCGTGGAAATTGTAGGTTGACACATTGTCGCCCGAAGCCTCGCGCAGTGCCTTCAGGATGTTGATGCCCTGTATAATCTCGCCCACGGTGAAAGGCGACAACCAGTCGAAGTTGATGATTGACTTGCGCGACTGCCCCGAACGTTTGTCGCGCTTAGGCCACTTCTTGATATCACGATAGAGTCCCACTGTCGTGATATTACGGCCGGGAACGAGATAGCAGTCCTCGCCGTAGGCCAGCAGATAGGAGAACGGCAGATAGCGGGTGTCGGGATGGTGCATCAGCTTGCCGAAGCAGACGGAGAAGGCACCGATGGTGGCAGGCATCAGGATATAGCATCCTGAGGCTGTCTTCGTGCCTCGCTCCAGGGTGCCGTAGTGTAGCGGTCCCATCTTGTAGGCGTGGTTCGAGAAGTTGGTGTTCGACCCGGCATTGTAGAACGAGAACTCGCCGCCGATGAGCAGGCTCGACTTATGGTGAGAGGCTGAGAAGGGTCCGCAGAAGGCCGCACAGGCCTCGCCGTTGGCCATATAGGAATTGGCGAAGAAGAGCGAAGCCTCAGCGGTAAAGCCATTGGTTATCTTGCAGGCCTCGCCGACAAAGCAGTCCTGCATCTTCACCGAGTTGTTGATAGAGCAACCGTCACAGATAATGCTGTTCTCGCAGATGACGCCCGTACCGATGAACACCGGTGCGTCCATCGACGACATCACCGTACACTCCGACAAACGGGCAGCACCGCTGATTTCGCAGTAGCCCTTGATGACGGTGTTGGTGATGTCCTTCGCATTGATGATCTTCACGTTGTTGCCAATGAAGCCGCGCTCAGGCCGGCTCACGCGCAGTTCGTCCTCTATCATCTGGCGGAGCGTCTGCCGCAGTTCTTTGTCGCGATTGTGCTTCACCATAATGGCCGCCAACTGCGAGTTCAACTTGCGGAAAATGGTCACATTGCCGTCGCCCATCTCATTCAGCACAGAGATGACCGACCCTTCACCATAGGTAGCATCGTCGGTGGTCTCGAGCGTACAGACATTGGATATATAGCAGTCGTTGCCAATGGTGTAATTGTTGATATAGTTACCAACACGCTCTATCAGGCAGTCGTTGCCCACAATGACGTTACGCAGCGTGGCGTCGTTGATGCCAGAATGCTTGAAGAAGCCCTTCGTGACCTCAACGGTCTTGTTGAACTCGCCAAGCCGGATATCGCCATAGAACAACACGCGATGGAAGTTATAGGGTTTGAAATTCTCAGCCACCATCACGCGCTGCCAGTCCTCGGCCCAGCACACATTATGCTCTAAAACGTCAATCTCTGATTGCGTCAGTTGTCTATAGTCATTCATAATCTTGGTATAAAAAGTCGTTATAAGGATATTTCTGTACGTGCAACTCGCGAACCTTTTTATAAAGGATGGTACGCAGCTCCTCGATATTCTCTTTCTGTTTTGCAGATATAAACAACGGGGCGGGAGCAAATTCTTCACTCTTCCCCCCACCCTTTTCACTTACCTTTGCCATCCACGTGCGCTTCAGCTCGTCGAGCGAGATGTTTTCTCGCGTGGGCTCCGTCAGGTCGTCCTCGTCCTGCGGCGTCCATGTGTAGGCGTCAATCTTGTTGAAGACGAGCATCGACGGTTTGTCGGCACAGCCCAGCTCGGCAAGTGTGTTCTCGACGACGTTAATCTGCTCCTCGAAGTCGGGATGCGAGATATCCACCACATGCACCAAGAGGTCGGCCTCGCGCACCTCGTCGAGGGTCGACTTGAACGACTCCACCAGGTCGCTGGGCAGCTTGCGGATGAAGCCTACGGTGTCGGCCAGCAGGAAGGGCAGGTTGTCGATGGTCATCTTGCGCACCGTTGTGTCGAGTGTGGCAAAAAGTTTGTTCTCGGCAAAGACCTCGCTCTTCGACAGCAGGTTCATTATCGTCGACTTGCCGACGTTGGTGTAGCCCACCAATGCCACACGGATAAGCCGTCCGCGGTTCTTGCGCTGCGTGGTCTTCTGCTGGTCAATTTCCTTCAGGCGCTGCTTCAACAGGGTGATGCGCTGCAGGATGATGCGGCGGTCCATCTCCAGCTGCGTCTCACCGGGACCGCGCAGACCGACGGAACCTTTGCCGCCGCCGGAACCGGAGCCACCGCCCTGACGCTCCAAGTGGGTCCAGAGGCGCTGCAGTCGGGGCAGCATATAGCGGTGCTGCGCCAGTTCCACTTGCGCCTTGGCCTCGGCCGTCTGGGCACGCATGGCAAAGATGTCGAGTATCAGACTGGTACGGTCGAGAATCTTCACCTGCAATTCTTTCTCAATGTTACGCAACTGCTTGGCCGTCAGTTCGTCGTCGAAGATAACCATGCCGACGGGTTCGTCGGCATCCTCCTGCGCCTTGATATATTCCTTGATTTCCTGTAGTTTGCCACTGCCAACGTAAGTCACGGCACTGGGCCCGCCCACCCGCTGGGTGAACCGACGCACGACGACTGCCCCAGCCGTATCAGCCAGGAACTCCAGTTCGTCTAAATACTCCTTGGTCTTTGCCTCGTCCTGCTGGTTTGTTATAAGGCCGACCAACACCGCCGTCTCGGCCTTCGCTTCTGATATGACAAATTCCTTCATTCAGTACGTTTTTTTCTTATTTCGGCTACAAAAGTAATAATTCCGCCGGAATTATGCAAGTATTTCAATTCTTTTTCGTACCTTTGCCGACAACAAAAACGACTATACAATGAAACAACTACTACTCACCGCAACGATTGCACTCCTAAGTGTCGGCCTTCAGGCTCAGACACGATATGACTACTCAAGACTCGCCACCGAGCGGCTGAACCGCGGCGTAGTGGCCGTACGCACCAACGACGGCAAGGTGGCCGTCAGCTGGCGGACACTGACGAGCGACCCCAAAGGCCAGTCCTACGACGTCTATCGTAACGGCGTGAAACTGAACATGGAGCCGCTCACCACTGGCGGCACGTTCTTCATCGACGAACAGCCTCTGACGGAGGATGCCACCTACGAAGTACGCGGCGGCAAGAAGAACGGCTCTTTCACCCTCAAGGCTAAAGCTCCCATCGGCTATCTGCCTATCGCCATCCAGAAGCCGGAGGGCGGCAAGGTGCCCATCATGCAGCAGCCTCAACGGTCGGGCAACAACGCCCGACGCAGTTTCCGCAACTGGCGCGACGAAGGGTTCTACGACTACACGGCCAACGATGCCTCCGTGGGCGACGTCGACGGTGACGGGCAGTACGAGATATTCCTGAAGTGGGAGCCTACCAACGCCCGCGACAACTCGCACGACGGCTATACAGGTCCCGTGCTCATCGACTGCTACCGTCTTGACGGCACGCACCTGTGGCGCATCAACCTTGGGCGCAACATCCGCGCCGGTGCCCACTACACGCAGTTTATGGTCTACGACTTCGACGGCGACGGACGTGCAGAGATGATGGTAAGGACGGCTGACGGCACCACCGACGGCGAGGGCACCGTCATCGGCGACAGTGCCGCTGACTACAGGAATAGCGCCGGACGCATCCTTGACGAGAAGGAGTACCTGAGTGTGTTCGACGGACTGACCGGCCGGGTGCTCGACACCAAGCCCTACATCCCCCAGCGGGGTAATGTCTCGGCATGGGGCGACAACAGGGGGAACCGTTCCGACCGCTTCCTCGCCGCCGTCGGCTACCTGGGAAAAACCATCAAAGCCTCCTCAGGGACGCTTAAGGGGGCTTCCGCCATCTTCTGTCGCGGCTACTACACCCGCAGCGTCATTGCTGCCTGGGACTGGGACGGACGCGAACTGAAGAACCGCTGGACATTCGACACCAACAAGCCGGAATGGCGCAGCTATGCCGGTCAGGGCAACCACAACCTCCGCGTAGCCGACGTCGACGGTGACGGCTACGACGAAATCACCTACGGTTCGATGGCCATCGACCATAACGGACGCGGTCTCTACAACACGGGGATGGGCCACGGCGACGCTATACATCTGATTGCCAACCCGAAGGACAACAAGCTCTACATCTGGGACTGTCACGAAAACCGCCGCGACGGCTCCGACCTGCGAGATGCCCGCACTGGCAAAGTCGTATTCCAGGTGAAGTCGAAGACCGATGTCGGTCGCTGTATGGCTGCCGACATCGACCCCACCAACTACGGCTGTGAGATGTGGAGCGCCGACAGTCACGGCATACGTAATATGAAAGGTGAAATAATTCAGAACAGACCCACCCCTAACCCCTCCCTGCTGAGGGAGGGGAATAATTACTCTCAAGGCAATAATACAGTGATGGAACTATCTACTCCCCTCCATCAGCAGGGAGGGGTCGGGGGTGAGTCTCGTATCTCCATAAACTTCGGCATCTGGTGGGACGGCGACCTGCTGCGCGAACTACTCGACCGCTCAACGGTTTCCAAGTACGACTGGCAGAACCGCCAGATTGTCGACCTACAGAAGTTCGACGGCCAGTTCAACAACGGCACAAAGTCGAACCCCTGCCTGGCTGCCGACCTCCTTGGCGACTGGCGCGAGGAGGTTCTTGTCCGCAACAGCGAGTCAACCGAGCTGCGCCTCTACGTCACCACCATCCCCACCGACTATCGCATCAACTGTCTGATGGAGGACATTCCCTATCGCCTGTCGGTAGCCACCCAGAACGTCGCCTACAACCAACCGTCGGAGCCAGGCTATTATATAGGCCCCGACCGCACGGACTATCTGAAATAGCAGCAACGCTGTGATTGTCGGCTATTCGTAGTCGTCAATCACGGTGTTCATCATATCCATCATCGGCTTGGCAGCACGGAACATACGTTCTGCCTCGTCGAGCCAAGCATCGTCCTGATAGAAATCATCGGCCACCTTCTTTCGGCGCAGGGGAAGGAGAAACTGAAGGTGGAATAGGATAATATTGTAAAAAACGTTAAACCATGTAATCTCTTTCTGCTTTTAGCGTATATATCAGTGATGAAACAGCAAGACGAGAAAGAGCAACAGATGATAGACCATGTGCTACGCGATGGTCAGCAGGCAGACTATGCTCTGTTGGTTGACTGCTACAGGGCGCGGCTCTTCGCCTTTGCTGCCACAATGGTGACATGCCGCGAAGATGCCGAGGAACTGGCACAGGACTGCTTCGTGAAAGCATACGCACAGTTGGCACTGTATGACTCGCAGCGCAGTTCGTTCTATACATGGCTTCGCTGTATCGCCTATCGGCTTTGTCTTGACCATATACGCCGGCATCCTGGCGTATGGTTTGAAACGGACGAACAAACGCTACAGGCCATTCCTGACGACGAGGCCGACAGCGTGCTCGATACGGACGACGACCAGCGCATACAGTTACTCGTTGAGGCCATCCACCGACTGCCGCCCACAGAGCGCCTGCTCATACAGCAGCATTACTTTGAGCAACAACCGCTCGCCGTCATAGCCGAAGTCACCGATACTGATGCCGGCACGCTGGCCACCCGTCTGCATCGCATACGCAAGAAACTCTATCAATACATCAAAACAAGAGAACATGGAAGATAAGAAATATAGCAAACTGAAAGCAGCCTTTGAGGCTACGCAGCCACAAGTGCCCGCTGACTTTACTGAGCGGGTGATGAAACGGATAGAAGAACAACCGTCAGTTTTTCAGTCCAAACGCCGTCGGGTGTGGCAGTATCCGATCATTGCTGCCGTTGCCGCCAGCATAGTAGTGCTGCTGACGTTTCATTATCTGTACAATCAAGAAGAAACAGTGGTTGAACAACCAGTGGTGACGCAGCAGATAGAGCAAAAGGACAGTTCGTTAAAAGCTGAAATAAAGGAACCAAATCCAATGATTGCCCAGGAGAAGCCTGTCACGGATAAAGCCAGAACAGCCATTCAGCGTCGCACAGCAACAGTCATTGCTCATAAGGTTTCTACAACCATTCCTGCTACCGATAGTCTGGATTACTATATTGACAAAATAGAACGCGAACTGGCCCAAGTGGATGAGAGCCTTTACATAGAGCGGATGAACAAGGTGATACGCGCTGACGAGCGACTGCAGCGCATCGTCAATAGCTATATCCTGCACACCCTCGACAAGGAGGGCCGACCCCAGACGGCAGACAACATGTATAACGTAAAAACAGAAGAA
>ONDA01000008.1 GCA_900316475.1 uncultured Prevotellaceae bacterium | reverse complement strand
CAAAGTCTCTACTTGTTGCCATAACGTAAACTTTTGGTTTGCGTCGGCAAAGGTACTTATTATATTCTACACCCCCCAAAAAGCTATTGGGTGCTTACTTTTGGACTGATCGTCAAGTTGCAATCTTAATGAAAACAGATCGTCAATTATTTCCATAAACAGAAAATTCCCTAAAATAATGTCACTTTATATGGTCCATAGGTTCCAGAACCCTTAATTATTAAACAACCCTGTTGACTGTCAAATTCAAAGGACTGGAATAATGGGCGAAAGTCCTCGTAATATTCATTGGGCGCATGTGCTAGTTCCCTTACGAAGACCCGATTAGAATCGTTATCGTTAAAGTCAAACAAGACTCTTGCATCTGGAAATGTAAGGGTCTGTATTCTTTTACCCTCGTATTTCACATTCAACAAGACCTCATGAGTATATTTATGCTCACCTCTGCTAAGCAGGAACTTTTCCAGTTCCAACTGATATTTCGAAAAAGAATTCATATCATTCATAACGAAATAAGCTTCAATTGACACTATAATTGTAATGGCACGAATCTGCAAAGTCATAAGCACTTACACTATTGCCATTAACATTTAAATTAATATGATAACCACTTTCGAAATCATAACAATTAACTTGGTTGCCATTTACTATCATGGAAACATGCGAGGCCGATGGGAAATCGTACATTCCATTAAGACTGCCAGATATTGCTCCGCCTCTGTTGTAATCATAGAAAGAAGGTGTGCTCGTTTGAACATTCGATGCACTTATGCTTATATGACCACCAATTTGAAAGTCATAAACACTCAGATATTCCCTTTGGTTAACTATTGCTGCTGCGATTAAAGCAAAACATGCACGTTTACCCTGTTCCATAGAATAATATGAGACCTTTGTTAAACTTCGTTTAGAAGTGTATATTTTTGTTTTCAACTTAAACGCTAGGCTTTTTGTTTTCTGTCGGATTTTTCCTTGACACCTCAGAACCCCAGTTCTCCATCTTAAGCCCTCATTGTCTCTTCCACCACTCTTAAACCCGCTTTAATTGCTGACATTCTATTAACATTCCTTCACTCTTTTAGGATAAGAAATCTTAACGCTCTTGTGTATTTGCCCCAAAAGTACTACCTTTGTGCAGAAATGGCCGGAAAAGGCTTAATTTCCCGGATGTCTGATGAATGTCGTTAAGATGGCTGATGGAAGATGGCTGATGGCTGATGTTATTCCGCTCCGTCTAGCTTCTTACATCGATGCACCAAGATTTTTACCAATTCTTCGCAGTCGTTATAGAGAGAATCATGTTGCTTATCGGTCAGATACCCATTACGGTGTAGGAGATCTATCCAATAGAGTGATTCACGAGCTTCCTTTAGCGCTATATAAGACTTACTCTTGAAGTCGGATTTTGTGATGGCATTGCATGCCTCTGCATTCTCAAGACCCTTCGGGAATGAGCGAACAAGTTCGAGCGGTTTGCACCTATTGATGTACCACTACGAAGGAGTTGATTACATAGCGCAGACACTGATTGTAAATATACAGGGACTGACTTCTCATATACTCGTTTGCCCTTCACTATTTTGAAGGATGGCTTCTTGTTCGCCGCCTCTTTCAAGAGATAATCGTTCAACATGATGATGCGGTCGCCAAAGGCGAGGCACTTTGCTTGAATAGCTTCGCTTATCTCAGACATGATGGAAGATGTATGAGGTTTCAAACCCTATTATCTAGCTCTCTTAATCTGACTTTCAAGGTCTTCAATGGCTTCTGATGCCGTGGCTCCTTTACAAATGGTATATGCTTTACAACCTTCGCCTGTCCAAAAGTCCATACAGGTTATGTCATCACCATCGATTTCCTCTGGTACTTGCCAGGGCAAAAGGTTAAAGGCCAAGAATTTCCCGCCTGAATAGCATCCCCCGTATCTATCGGTTGTTACGGTGAAAGGCCACATATGTTTTGTTGTATTGATTATGCTGAGTCAAACAGATTCAACCTTTGTTCATCTTGGCAGGGAGGATTCGGTCTACTATGACGAAGGATGCTTCAATATGATAGACGTACACCCATTTACGGTTATGAGATACCATCCGGCGTGCCTCGGGGTGTATCTGACGTAATGTCATTGATGTTGTCTTGCCATAGAGATCAGCATAAAATGCCAACGTCTTTATTTGCATAATCCTCGCGCACCTTGTCTATCAGTTCATCGAAGTATTCGTCCACAGACATTGTACTGGCCATGATTCTATTTCGGGTGGAAGTGGCATTAAAATTCCGCTTCGTATCTGTTGATTGATTGGTTACTATCATAATACTGCTTTTATTTTGTGGGCAAAGATACGAAAAAGATTTGATACTTGTCGTACTTTGAACCATTATTTTTCAATTTTTGTATTTTACGCTGCATGCCTGCTCTGCTGTGTCCTGTAACTTTCGTTAACAGTCTAAGTACAATTTTTCTTAATGCTATTGCAGGAATGAGCGATTTTTGCTAATTTTGTACTGGAAACGGCCGGAAAGGCCCAATTTCCCGGATGTCTGATGAATGTCGTTAAGATGGCTGATGGAAGATGGCTGATGGCTGATGTTATTCCGCTCCGTCCAGTTTCTTACAACGATGCACCAAGATTTTTACCAATTCTTCGCAGTCGTTATTGGGAAATCTGTTGTTTTTCGTCAGATAAACATGACAGGGGACAGGTAAAAGGTTAGAGGTAAGAAGTGAAGAGTGATGATGATTACGGCTTCGTGCTGAGCAAAGAAATGGTCGTGGTGAACTCTGCTACAATTGCACTGAGATCTGGATTATCGTTACGGACAATAATAGCCGCATAGTTCTCAATGCCTTCGTCGTCTGTCAGGGAGGAGGCCACAAATGTATATTGTGCCTTTCGCTCATAGGTGGAGAACCAACGTTCGAATAGTCGGTTACGAAGAGCCTGCTTCTTGTCTCCTGTCTCACATATATACAACAAGGTGGTATTGTTCTCAACGAAAAACTCGTCAATGATAGCGATAATAGTATCTCGTACTTTTACATCGCTTGGTGACTTCTGATGATTGACATTGACTATTACCAGATGGTATGTCTCTCGACTCATCAGGGAGTCATCGGGTACGAACTCTACCGTGCAATGAACACCATGGTCTGTAAAGAACTGATAGCAGCCTTCACTCACCTCACTCACCTCATAAGAGGATGATTCATTGATTGTCTGAATAGAGAGCTGATTCATAACGTTACAACATAGTTAGCCTTCATGCCAGTACGCTCCTCATAGGCTTGTTTCATTTTCTGTTCAAGAGCTGCAACTGCGTCCTTCTTTGTCTGCTTAGCTGCCTTGAAACGGCGTAGTGCTTCTTCTTTCGTCATCGTAATTCTATTGTTAAAACATTATATTCTTTTGTTCAATTCGTTTGAATCAAAGGTAAGAGGTTATTGATTCTACCTGTTGTTTCAAAATCATCAGAGTGTTTCTGGACTTCCTTGACCAGCGGGCACATTCTTAGAGGTAAGAGGTATGAGGTAAGAGGTGATGAGTGATGAAGTGAGAAGTTATTTTCACGGCGCGAGAAACTGACATTAGAACGTGAACGGGGTGTCGAAGTCCTGGAGGAGCGGATGCTTGGTGTCCTTGTCGCTGAGGATGGCTTTACCGGCGGGTATGTGCCAGTCGATGCCTAAGCTGTCGTCGAGGATGTTGATGCCACCGTCGGCCTCGGGGTGATAGAACTCATCGCACTTGTACTGGAAGACGGCGGTGTCGCTGAGGACGGCAAAGCCGTGGGCGAAGCCCTTAGGGATGAAGAACTGGCGGTGGTTGTCCTCGGTCAGTTCTACGGCGACATGCTGGCCGAAGGTGGGACTGCCACGACGTATGTCGACAACGACGTCGAGGACGGCACCGTGGACGCAGCGGACGAGCTTGGACTGGGTGAAGGGGGGACGCTGGAAGTGCAAGCCCCGCATGACGCCGTAAGAGGATTTGCTCTCGTTGTCCTGGACGAAGATGACGGGTCCTACCTTCTCGTCGAACTCGCGCTGTGAAAAAGACTCGAAGAAATAGCCACGGGCGTCTTCGAAGATTCGTGGTTCGATGATGATCACGCCTGGAATTTCTGTCTGGATGATATTCATTATTGTTCTCCTATTCTGGTATAAACAAAGCCAAGTGCCTCAAGCTCCTGGCGGTCGTAGATATTGCGGCCATCGACGATGACATTGCCACGCATCACCTTGCGGATGACATCCCAGGTGGGGAGGCGGAACTGGCGCCACTCGGTCATCAGGGCCAGCACGTCGGCATCGTTGGCACAGTCGTAGATATTAGCACAGTAGGTGACGGCATCACCGATACGACGACGGCACTCGTCCATAGCCACAGGGTCGAAGACGCGGACGGAGGCTCCGGCCTGCAACAGCCTGTCGATGACGATGAGTGCCGGTGCTTCGCGCATATCATCGGTCTCGGGTTTGAAGGCGAGGCCGAGGATGGCGACGGTCTTTCCCTGCAGACTGCCTACGGCACGCACTATCTTATCGTAGACGATGGTCTTCTGTCGCTCGTTGACACGTTCGACGGCCTCGATGACCTCCATGTGGTAGCCATTGTCGAGACCGGTATGAAGCAGGGCCTTCACGTCCTTGGGGAAGCACGAGCCGCCATAGCCACAGCCGGCATAGAGGAACTTCGTGCCAATGCGGGCATCGGTGCCTATGCCCTTACGGACGCTGTCGACATTAGCCCCTACCCTCTCGCAGAGGTTGGCTATGTCGTTCATGAACGAGATGCGGGTGGCGAGCATGGCATTGGCCGCATACTTGGTCATTTCGGCAGAGGGAATATCCATAAAGATGACGCGGAAGTTGTTGATGAGGAAGGGCTTGTAGAGGCGGGTCATCACCTCGCGGGCCTTCTCGGACTCAGTACCCACGACGACACGGTCGGGCGACATGAAGTCCTTGATGGCGGCACCTTCTTTCAGGAACTCGGGGTTGCTGGCGACGTCGAAGGGGATGTCAACGCCTCGCTTGTCGAGCTCTTCCTGAATGGCGGCCTTCACCTTCTTGGCCGTGCCGACAGGAACGGTAGACTTGGTGACGAGGATGGTGTACTTGTTGATATGCTGACCAAACTGACGGGCGACGGCCAGGACGTACTTCAGGTCGGCAGAGCCGTCTTCGTCGGGCGGTGTGCCGACAGCACTGAAGACGACCTCTACATCGTCCAGCACCTCGGTGAGGTCGGTGGTAAACTGCAGGCGTCCATATTCGACGTTGCGCTTGACAAGCTCTTCCAAGCCTGGTTCATAGATGGGCATGATGCCCTCCTTGAGTTTCTGAATCTTCTGGGCATCAACATCGACACAGGTGACACGGGCACCCATCTCGGCGAAACAGGTGCCACTGACAAGGCCGACATAGCCTGTTCCTACTATTGCGATATTCATTTTTTAGAAGTTTAGAAGTTAAAAAGTTAAGAAGTTAGTGAGATGTGCAGGAAGCGGGTGAGCTGTCCCGTCAGGCTGCGGTCCAAGTTGTTGATGAACGCCTCGAGCACCTTGGTCTTGATGTCTACGGGCTGGAGGTCATAGTCGGCCACGGCGGCAGGAATGAGACAGCTGTGACCGTGGGGCAGTGTGACGACATCGCCCGTGGAACGGATAGAGATCTGACAGTCGCCCTGCAGGCACATACAGATGACAAAACTGTCGTACTTCAGCAGATTGCGGTGGAAAGTGCCGGTCAGTTCGGTGACACGCGTCGTGAAATAGGGCGAGTCGATGACGAGGTTGGCCGTATTGAGACGGTCGCTATAGGTGGTGCGATAGTCGTCTTCCACATGGTAGTCGAGAGCCTGGGCCGCCAACTCAGTATGCAGTTCTCGCGGACGACCATCCATGCCGGGACGGTTGTAGTCGTAGATGCGGTAGGTGACGTCGGACGACTGCTGCACCTCGGCCAGCAGGATGCCGGCACCAATGGCATGGACACGTCCGGCGGGCAGGTAGAACACATCGCCGGCAGAGACCTCATGACGGGCCAGGACACTGGTGATGGTATTGTTGCGGATATGCTCCCGATATTCGTCGGGCGTTATCTCGCGGCTGAAACCGGCATAGAGATAACTTCCCGGTTTGGCGTCGATGATGTACCACATCTCGCTCTTACCCATCTTGCCGTGGACGCGCTGAGCCATAGCATCGTCAGGATGAACCTGGATGCTGAGGTCGCGATGGGCATCGATGAACTTGACGAGCAGTGGCAGCTGCCCTTGGTACTTGCTGTTGACGGCACTGCCGAGGATGTCGGAGGGCGTTTCCCTGATGACCGACACCAAGTCGCGACCGGCTAACGGACCATTGGCAATGACACTGGTGCTGGAGGGTACGGCACTGACCTCCCAGCTCTCGCCGATGGGCATATCGACAGGCGGCAGGCCTTTGAAGGTGCAGAGGCGTTGCCCACCCCAGACGACGGTGTGGAGATTGGGTTCGAAGAGTAACGGATAGAGAGTCATAACGTTAATTGGCTATAGTCCTCGTCGGAAAGGTAGCAGAGGTGGTGGCGGGGCACATGGAGGATGGCGGCTGCAGCAACCCCCTGGATGGCCACGACGAGGCAGAGGTTTTTCTGAATACGCTTCACCTCGCCGACGACACCGGCATAGAGTCCTTCGGTGATGCAGGCCTTGATGCCGGGTTTGAAGGCGAAGGCGGGATTGTCGAGGAAGATGACATCGTCATGACGACTGTCGGTGACGCGGATAAACTGGTCCATCATCTTGTCGGGCACGGAAAGAATCTCGCTGTGGCGCTGCTGCCCCTCCGTCACTGGTCGCATCATATAGCGCAACGGTGCATAAAGGTTGGTAGAGTGGCGCACGACGTTGAGCTGGTTGTAGGTGGCACGAACGAAGATGAGGTTGCTGATGACCGGAACGAGCTGGGTTTTGAAGTCCTTCGTACGGTACTCCATAGGGATGTAGGTCTGCTCAATGAGTTCTTCCTCACGAAGCAGTTCCTGCAGTTTTAGCAGCCTTGAGGCGCTACTATGGGAGACCCGCAGCGGGTACCACAGAATCTTATCACGGTCGAGCATAGCTGTTCAGAATAGGCCATTTCTTGGGGTCACCACAAAACGTGTTTGCGGAGACAGCAGGTGGATACCACCCGCATAATTGTCTTATTGTACTGATTATCAGCGACATTGAAAGACAAACCATCTGGCAGCCCTACAAGTAGGACTGCATTTGCCTGCAAAAGTACAAAAAAAAACACAAACAAAAAAATATTTCAGGCAATAAGTAACAACAAAAGAATAAAATAACGACAATAATAGGTTTTTATAAAAATAAAAATACCGAGTTGTTTTTAATGGGGCTTAATAGACGCGCGGTCCGAAGATGCTGGTGCCGATACGCACCATTGTAGAGCGGCACTCGACGGCGATGAGGTAGTCGTCGCTCATGCCCCAGGAACGTTCGCAGAACCAGGGAGCGTCAGCGAAATACTGCTGTTTCACTTCGTCGAAGAAATTAGCTGCCGTCATAAACTCCCTGCGAATCTGTTCGCGGTCGTCGGTGAACGAGGCCATCATCATCAGTCCGCAGATACGGACGTGCTGCAGCTGGCGCCACTCGCCGTCGGCCAACAGCTGTCGGCAGGCGTCCAGCGTCAGCCCGAATTTGGTAGCCTCTTCGGCGATGTGCAGTTCCAGGAGCACATCGATAACACGGTTGTAACGAGTAGCCTGTTTATCAATTTCTTTCAGAAGTTTCAAGGAGTCGACGGCCTCCACCATGTTGATATAGGGCGCAATATACTTCACCTTGTTGGTCTGCAGATGGCCGATGAAGTGCCAGACGATGTCCTTGGGCAGCGACTCGTGCTTCAGTTTCAGTTCCTGTTCGTGACTCTCGCCGAAGACACGCTGTCCCTCGGCGTATGCCGCCTCGATATACTCATTGGGGTGGTACTTGCTGATAGCAACGAGGCGGACACCCTCGGGAAGGGTGTCGAGCACACGATGCAGATTTTCCTTAACGTCGTACATCATTTTTCATACTCCGGTTTGTCGTCAGGCCGGCTCTCATGACCATACTCGAAGACGTCCATCAGCGAGGTTTCAGCAACGGAGGAGATGACATAGTCGATCATCGTACCGCCCATCACTTCGTCAATATTTTTCACAGCACCATTCAGGGTGCCGGCATTCACGAGATAGTTCACCGACGACTTTTTCTCCTTGGCGGTCTTCTCGTCGATGGTGATAAACTGCAACTTCGTCTTATACCAACGGTCTGCTGAATCCTCGTCGCTGAAGAACACCTCTTTATAGGCGGCTATCTTGATGTCCTTGATAGTGAACTCACCACTGATATAGGATGACATCTCTTCCATGATGCGCTGCTCGGCCTCGGTGAAGCTGAGGGCATCGATGGTATAGGTTTCTACGACTTTCTTCTGAAGGCCGTCTTCCATGATTTTCTCGTACTGAATCTTACATTCAAACCAAATTGCTGTTCTTGATCTCATTGTTTTTGTTCTTATTCTTTTGACTTTTGTGTTTCTTCCATCTGCTTCTTCAGACGGTTGGTGACCTGCTCGATAATCTTGCTGGCAATGAGCTGGCTGCGCGTTTCGGCAATGCCTGCTTCGGCCCCTAACCGGTTCTGGGCCTGCACCAATTCCTCCATCGTGGAATGACTGCCTGCCATGAAGTTTTTCTCCGTGGCGCCCATCTTGTCGTTGCTATATATCTTAGAAAGGATGCGCTCGGCCTCGCGCGTATAGTTCTTGCGGAAAATCTGTTCGGCCTTGGCCTCGTAGGCCTTCATCTTCTGCTTGTCGACATGCGAGACATTCGTCGTGTCGACGATGCCCAATTCCGTCACCGGGTCGAAACCATCGTCCAGCAAGTCTTCTGCAGGGTCTTTCGGTGCAGGTTTGACAAACTCTATATTCTCGCGCTCAGGGACTAACGAGAAATAGACGCCAAAGCAGATGGCCACTATCAGCAGGGCGGCGACGCCCATGATCAGCGAACTGCGCATACTCTGACGGTTGTTGATGGTTTTCAGCATCTCGTCGGCAGAGCCATAGCGCTTCGCGGGGTCAGTCTCGGTGGCTTTCTTGATGACGCCCTTCAGTTCGATGGGCACCTCCGACTGCTGGAACAGCGTCTCCATGAACTTACCGATGGAATAGATGTCGGAACGCTCGTCGATAACACCCTCTTCGAGCACCTCCGGCGCAATATAGGCAGCACTGTCGCCATAGAGTTCCTGCTGGTCGTTCACCGCCTTATAGGCTGAGCCATGGAAAAGCAGCATCACCTCGTTGTCGCCCTTCCGGGAAAAGACATTGTCGGGGGAGTAGCAGACCTGGAAAATGCCTTTTTCGTGCAAGGCAGCCGTCGCCTCCAACAGTCCCTTGATGGTATTGGCGAGGAAATTCTTCTGAGCCACGATAGCCGGCTGGTCGGAGAGCAACTGAGCATAGGTGCGGTAGGAACCCTCGACAGCTACGCCATAGAGACCGGCACTGTCGGTGAGTGTCGAAAAGCGAATCTGGCGTTTATCCGACTGTTTCTTAATCTGATCGGCCTCCGCAATGAGGGCTTCTGTAAAGACCAGACTGTCGCGCAGGTCATCGCGCAAGTCGACCACATTAACATACTTGCCATCAAGCAGTTTCTTGTGCATCCACCCAAAGGGAAGGTGCTGTTTGGCCATCGCAGCCCCATGGCGGGATTCCAGCAATTCTTCGTAGTTCATCTTGACTGATTTTTAAAATTATCGTGCAAAAGTACACATAAAATCTGAAAAAATGCACGAATTAAAAAAATTTTCGTACCTTTGCAACCAAAATTATCAAATTGTAAATTACACGATGCCAGAAATATCTGTTCGCGGTCTTGAAATGCCGGAGTCGCCGATACGTAAGTTGGCTCCGTTGGCTGCCGCTGCCAAGAAACGCGGTACGAAAGTCTATCACCTGAACATCGGGCAGCCTGACCTGCCCACGCCACAGGTGGGACTCGACGCCCTGAAGCACGTTGACCGTGAAATATTGGAATACTCCCCCTCGCAAGGCTACCTGAGCTACCGCGAGAAACTGGTGGCCTATTACGCCAAGTACAACATCAACGTCACTGCCGACGACATCATCATCACCTCTGGCGGTTCCGAGGCTGTGCTCTTTGCCTTCATGTCGTGCCTGAATCCAGGCGACGAGATTATCGTGCCGGAGCCTGCCTACGCCAACTACATGGCCTTTGCCATCTCTGCCGGCGCGAAGATTCGTACCATCGCCACCACCATCGACGAGGGTTTCTCGCTGCCGAAGGTGGAGAAGTTTGAGGAACTGATTAATGAGCGTACGCGCGCCATCATGATCTGCAACCCCAACAACCCGACGGGCTATCTCTACACCCGCCGCGAGATGAACCAGATACGCGACCTGGTGAAGAAGTACGACCTCTACCTCTTCTCCGACGAGGTCTACCGCGAATATATCTACACCGGTTCACCTTATATATCTGCCTGCCACTTGGAAGGCATCGAGCAGAACGTCATCCTGATTGACTCCGTCTCAAAGCGCTATTCGGAGTGCGGCATACGTATCGGTGCACTGATAACCAAGAACAAGGAGGTACGCAAGGCCGTGATGAAGTTCTGTCAGGCCCGTCTCTCCCCTCCCCTCATCGGACAGATTGTGGCCGAGGCTTCCTTGGACGCTCCCGAAGACTATTACCGCGACGTCTACGACGAGTATGTGGAGCGCCGTAAATGCCTGATTGACGGACTGAACCGCATACCCGGTGTCTATTCGCCCATACCGATGGGTGCGTTCTACACCGTGGCCAAGTTGCCCGTCGACGATGCCGAGGAGTTCTGCCGCTGGTGTCTCGAGGAGTTTAACTATGAAGGCGAGACGGTGATGATGGCTCCTGCCGCCGGTTTCTACACCACACCGGGTGCCGGCATCAACCAGGTGCGCATTGCCTACGTGCTGAAGAAGCAGGACCTGGAGCGTGCCCTCGTCGTACTGCGCAAAGCCCTGGAGGCCTATCCCGGTCGAGTCGACGACTAATTCTCATGAACCTGCCACTATTCATAGCACGCCGTATCTACGGCAATGAGGACGACCGCCGCAAGGTGAGCCGTCCCGCCATCAGTATTGCCACTCTCGGCGTTGCCATCGGTCTTGCCGTGATGATCATTACGGTCAGCGTGGTGCTGGGCTTCAAGCACACCATCCGTGACAAGGTGGTAGGCTTCGGCAGTCATATCCAGGTGATGAACCTGCTATCGACAGCCAGTGTGGAGACCTACCCCATCTGTATCGACGACAGCACGATGAAGGCTATCGGCAGCATCGAAGGCGTGAGAAAAGTGCAGCGCTACACACTGGCACGCGGCATACTGAAGACCGACGAAGACTTCTTGGGCGTGGCCTTCAAAGGCATTGGTCCGGAGTACGACCTCGACTACTTACGGCAGAACCTGGTAGAGGGCAAGATGCCCGTCTTCAGCGACTCTACCAACACCAACCGCCTGCTGGTGTCGCGCCTGATGGCCGACAAGCTGAAGCTGAAAGCCGGCGACCGCCTTTTTGCCTACTTCATTGACGACAGCGGTGTGCGCACAAGGCGGTTTACCATCGAAGGCATCTACCAGACGAATATGACGCGCTTCGACGAGGTCATCTGCTATACCGACCTCTATACGGCCTGCAAGCTGAATGGGTGGTTCGAGGGACAGTGCTCGGGAGCCGAACTGCTTGTCAACGACTTCGACAAACTCAACGACACCTACGCGCATATTATAGATAAGGTGAACCGCTCGATAGACCGTTATGGCAGCACTTTCTCGTCGCAGACCATCTACGACGCCTATCCGCAGATTTTCAACTGGCTCGAACTGCTTGACATCAACGTATGGATTATCCTGGGACTGATGATTTGTCTGGCTGGCATCACGATGATCAGCGGTCTGCTCATTATCATCCTCGAACGCACCTCGATGATTGGCGTGCTGAAAGCCTTGGGAGCACGCAACAAGAGCATACGCCACACCTTCCTCTGGTTCTCGGCCTTCATCATCAGCCGCGGACTGCTCATCGGCGACCTCTTAGGCATCGGACTGGTGCTGCTGCAGAAATACACGGGCATCATCTCGCTCGACCCGCAGACCTACTACGTCAGCGAGGCACCTATGGAACTGAATATTCCCATCATCATCATCCTGAATATTGCTACTCTGATAGTCAGTATTTCTGTCCTAATTATCCCCAGTTTCTTCATTTCGCACATCCATCCTGCAAAATCTATGCGTTACGAATAAAAAATTGCACAAAAAATTTGCGAATGTGCAGAAAACGTTATACCTTTGCACAAAATTTCAGAAATTGTGCAATGGATATAGCGCCAAGCTTTAACGGATACATACAAAAAGCCATCGTCGAGAACTGGGATCACGACGCCCTGACAGACTATCAAGGCATTACGCTGCAGTTTCACGACGTGGCTCGTAAGATAGAGAAGCTACACATACTCTTTGAGAACGCCGGCGTGAAGCAAGGTGACAAGATAGCCATCTGCGGACGCAACTCAGCTCACTGGGCAGTGACCTTCTTAGCAACCTTGACATACGGTGCTGTGGCAGTACCTATTCTGCATGAGTTCAATGCCGAACAGATACACAACATCGTCAACCACTCGGAGTCAAAGCTGCTCTTCGTCGGCGACTTCATCGTCAAGGCTATCAAGGCCGACGAGATGCCTGCCCTGGAGGGTATCATCAACCTGCCCGACTTCTCGCTCTTCGTCTCGCGTTCCGAGAAGCTGAACTACGCGCGCGAACATTTAAATATGATGTTCGGCAACAAATATCCGCGAGCCTTCCGTGCCGAG
The DNA here is from genome assembly GCA_900316475.1 of uncultured Prevotellaceae bacterium. Lineage (GTDB taxonomy): Bacteria > Bacteroidota > Bacteroidia > Bacteroidales > Bacteroidaceae > Prevotella. The sequence goes on along the minus strand of ONDA01000008.1, from coordinate 140,243 downwards.
CACGTCGACTACCACGTAGACCAAGCCGACGAGCTGGCACTCATCAACTACACCAGCGGCACCACGGGATTCTCCAAAGGCGTGATGCTGCCCTACCGCACACTCTGGGGCAACCTCGACTTCTGTTTGCGCCGGCTGCCCGTCAAGCCTCAGGACAATATGCTATCCATATTACCGATGGCTCACATGTACGGTATGTCGATAGAGTTCATCTACGGATTCTGTCGCGGCTGCCACCTCTTCTTCCTCACACGCCTGCCGTCGCCGGCCATCATTGCAGATGCCTTTGCCACCGTCAAGCCGGCCATTGTTATCGCCGTGCCCCTGATTGTCGAGAAGATTATCCGCAAGAAGGTGTTCCCGAAGATTCAGAACAACCGCATGCGCCTGCTGCTGCAGATGCCCGTCGTCTCGAAGAAGGTGAAGGCGAAAATCTGCGAACAGGTCTACGCTGCCTTCGGCGGCAAAGCCTACGAAATCATCGTCGGCGGCGCTGCCCTGAGCCGCGAGGTGGAGCAGTTCCTCGTCAGCATCGGCTTCCCCATCACCGTGGGCTACGGTGCTACAGAGTGTGCGCCGCTCATCAGTTACAGCGACTACAAGGACTTCGTGCCTGCCTCCTGCGGCGCTGCCGTCGACCACATGGAAGTACGCATCGACTCGCGCGACCCGCAGAACGTGCCCGGCGAGATTCTGGCCCGTGGCACCAACGTCATGACGGGCTACTACAAGAACCCGGAGGCCACCGAACAGGCACTCGACAGCGAGGGCTGGTACCACACGGGCGACCTGGGCACGATGAGTGCCGACGGGCACATCTTCATTCTGGGACGCATCAAGAACATGCTCCTGGGACCCAGCGGACAGAACATCTACCCCGAAGAGATAGAAGACCAGCTGAACTCCATGCCGATGGTCGGCGAGAGCCTCATCGTTCAGCGCGACACGAAGCTGGTGGCACTGATTCACCCCGACAAGGACGAGGTGGTAGACTTCAGTGCCGAAGAGCTGAAGACCGTCATGGAACAGAACGTCAGCGAACTGAACCAGAAACTGCCACACTACAGCCGCATTGCAGAACTGCAACTGCAGGAAGAGGAGTTTGCGAAAACCCCGAAGAAAAGCATCAAACGATACCTTTATAAGTAAGGAGTCATGTAGTAAGAAAAAAAATATACTATGGAACAGATACCGAGTTTTAACGCACTGCTTGAAAAGTCGATTATCGACAACTGGAACCTCGACGCACTGACAGACTTCAAGGGTCAGACACTGCAGTTCCACGACGTAGCTCGCAAGATTGAGAAGCTGCATATACTGTTTGAGAACTCTGGTGTGACAAAGGGCGACAAGATAGCCCTCTGCGGACGCAACTCCAGCCAGTGGGCAGTGGCCTTCATAGCCACGCTGACCTACGGGGCTGTAGCTGTGCCCATACTCCATGAGTTCAATGCCGAACAGATACATAACATCGTCAACCACTCGGAGGCGAAGCTGCTCTTCGTCGGCGACCACGTAGCCACCATCATCGACCCACAGCAGATGCCGGGACTGGAAGGTATCATCAACAACCCCGACTACTCGCTGATGGTGAGCCGTACGGACAAGCTGACCTACGCCCGCGAGCATCTGAACGAACTCTATGGCAAGAAGTTCCCGAAATACTTCCGCAAGGAGCACGTCTGCTACTATAAGGAGCAGTCGCCCGACGAGCTGGCACTCATCAACTACACCTCGGGCACCACGGGGTTCTCCAAGGGCGTGATGCTGCCCTACCGCGCCCTCTGGTCGAACTACGACTTCGCCTGCAGCGTGCTGGGCAAGACCATCAACCAGAAGGACCGCGTCATCTCGATGTTGCCCATGGCCCACATGTACGGCATGGCCTTTGAGTTCATCTTCGAGTTCCTCCACGGCTGCCACGTCTACTACCTCAGCCGCGTGCCATCGCCGGCCATCATCGCCCAGGCACTGCAGGAGGTGAAGCCGAAGATTGTCATCGCCGTGCCCCTCATCATCGAGAAGATTATCCGCAAGAAGGTGTTCCCGAAGATTCAGAACAACCGCATGCGCCTGCTGCTGCAGATGCCCGTCATCTCACGGAAGGTGCGCGAGATGATTTGCCAGGAGGTGCTCAAGGCCTTCGGCGGCGAGATGTACGAGGTGATTATCGGCGGTGCTGCCCTGAACCAGGAGGTGGAGCAGTTCCTCAAGCGCATCAACTTCCCCTATACCGTGGGCTACGGCGCCACGGAGTGCGCCCCCATCATCTGCTATGAAGACTGGCACCTGTTTGCGGCGGGCTCCTGCGGACGCGCTGCCCTGCACATGGAGGTGAAGATAAACTCGCGCGACCCGGAGAACGTGCCGGGAGAAATCCTGGCCAAGGGTCCCAACGTCATGCTCGGCTACTACAAGAACCCGGAGGCTACGACAGAGACCATCGACCGCGAGGGCTGGTATCACACGGGCGACCTGGGCACGATGGATGCCTACGGCAACGTCTTCATTAACGGACGCTCGAAGAACATGCTCCTGGGACCCAACGGACAGAACATCTACCCCGAGGAGATTGAGGACAAGCTGAACTCCATGGCGATGGTCGTTGAGAGCATCGTCGTACAGCGCGACACAAAGCTGGTGGCTCTGGTACACCCCGACATGGACGAAGCTGCCAACCTGGGACTGGGCGAGGACGACCTGAAGAACATCATGGAGCAGAACCGCAACGGACTGAACCAGATGTTGCCGGCATACGAGAAAATCAGCGAGATAGAGATTCACAAAGAGGAGTTTGAGAAGACGCCCAAGCGCAGCATCAAACGTTACCTCTACACATGATGACGCGGAAGGTGGTAGGACGATGCCGGCCATTGGTACTCGTGCTGTATACGCTGCTGGCACTGACGGAGGCTGCCGCACGCAACGTGGTCTACGACCCTCAGGTGAAGACGCTTCAGGTGGTGGTCAACCAGGATTGGCTGTCACCACCAGTAATGCGTTTAGGCACTGACGACGTGCTGAACGTCGGCTTCGACGAACTGTCGCACAACTTCCACCGCTATGTCTACAGACTGGAGCACTGCGAGGCCGACTGGTCACCCTCGGAAGACCTCTTTGAGAGCGACTGGCTTGAGGGTTTCAACGGCAATACGATAGAGGACTACGAGAACTCGCTGAACACCACCGTCCTCTACACCCACTACTGGCTACAGATTCCCAACGACCGCTGTCGGCTGAAGATGAGCGGCAACTACCGCTTGCACATCTACGACGAGGACGACGGCGACAAGGAGGTGCTCTGCGCTGAGTTCCGGGTCGTGGAGCCGCTGATGAAGGTTGGCATGAGCATCACCACAAATACCGACATCGACTTCAACAAGAGCCACCAGCAGGTGGCGATGACCGTGCTCTACGGCAGCGTCAACGTGAGCAACGTGGAAGACCAGATCAGAACGGTCGTCATGCAGAACGGGCGCGAGGACAACCAGAAAGTGAACGTCAGCCCTAACTACGTGAGAACCGACCGTCTGCAATGGGAGCACAACAAAGCCCTCATCTTCGAGGCCGGCAACGAATACCGCAAGTTCGAGGTTCTTGACGTCAGCCACCCTACCATGGGTATCGACCGTATGCGCTGGGACGGCACCAACTATCACGCCTTCCCCTTCGTGGGCGGCCCACGTCCCAGCTACATCCTCGACCACGATGCCAACGGTGCCTTCTACATCCGCAACAGCGACAACATTGAGAACGACCGCACGTGCGACTACGTCTACGTACACTATAAGATGCTGGCCGAGAACTACCGCGACGACGTCATCATTGACGGCAACTGGACGACTGAGGACGGCAGCAACTACGTCATGACCTACGACGACAGTGACCGCAGCTACAACGCCACCATCCTACAGAAACAGGGCTACTACTCCTACCAGTATCTGCTGCGCGACAATGACGGACGCACCCGCCACCTGCCCGAAGAGGGGTCATTCTTTGAGACGGAGAATCGCTATCAGGCCTTCGTCTACTACAAAGGCATCAGCGAACGAGCATGGCGACTGGTAGGCTATCAGCAGATTGTGTTGAGGTGAAGCCTCATCATTCTCATTATTCCGAATATTCCTCCCGATATTCCGCCGGCGTCATCCGGTACTTGTGGAAGAACTTGGCTATCATATAGTTTGGCGACACAAAACCGCAATCGGTAGCTATATCCTCGATAGTCTTATCGGTAGTAAGAAGCTGATCGGCTACCTGATCGATACGCATAGAACGTATCAGTGCACGCGGACTCTTATAGATGTTGTCCAGCACCATCTCATACAGGTCGCGCAGTTCCATATCGGTAACCTTCGACAACATGTACATAGAGAAAGGACGGCCGTTGCGCTCCTGCACAAAAGGAATAACCTTCAGCATCACCTCAACAAACTCATTGCTCACTTCGACCTGCGAGTCCTTGTCGGTACCGTAGATTTCCTCCTGGGTGGGCGACAGCTTGTCGGAACTGAAATGCTCGCAGCGCTCGACAAACACCTTGATGCGGCGGATGACGTCGCCCTCCTCGTTGTTACGCTTCATGCGCAGACGGGTGTTACGGTTAAAGATGATGACGTTGAGAACGGCCAACGCCAACACTATCAGTCCGAAGACTGCCATGATACCCGTTGTGCGCCACCAAGGCTGGTTCACGTTGACAATCCACTCGTATGGCGTGCCGACAAACTTCCCCTTAACGACAGAAGCCTGCACCTCAACATGATACGTGCCAGCCTCCAAGGCCAACAGCGGCAGATGCAGCAGCCCCTTACTGTCAACCATTCCCTTGGAGTCGAAGTATGAGAACTCGCGCCAATTAGGACTCAACTCCCTCACACGAACCCTGTAGAACGTCTGTAGCGGACGGGCAAAATTCAAAGCTGAGAAGGTCATCGAGATGGAATTCTGATCGTAATTGAGGTCGATTTCCTTGGTGCGCGTGATGGCTTTCTCCAGCACCACATCGCCGTTCACCTTGCCACCGGCGGTGACGTCGATGCCGTTCACCATCAGCTTCGTCAGCTTGGTTTGCATGCTGTAGGCTTCCTGTTCAAAAAACGGCAAGAACTCTGCCGGTTGGAACGTCACAACATGGTCGATGGCCTGCATCACGATCTGACCGTTGTCCAACTTCAGCACCTTCGCATCGACGAAGGTCTCGTTGGGTACATTGTCGCCGCGGCTGAAACAAAATACCTGCTTGATGACATTGTTCTTGATATAGATACAACCGATACCACAGCTGGTACTTGCCCAGATGTTATGCATATCATCCTCGACAATACTATGAATGACGTTATTGAGCAAACCGTTCTTCTGGGAGAACACCATTGGTTCGGCCTGGGGCGACGTGTACATCTGCAAGCCTTTAGGCGTGGCCACCCACGTCCAGCGCCTGCTGTCAACGAACATCATGTTGGCCCTCTTGCCCTTGAACTCACTAATACCCTTCAGAGGAGCCATCATCTCGCCATACTTAACAGCCAGCGGGTCCTGCCAGGACAGAGCGGTGAAGATTGTGGAAACGGGACTGTCGTACAACAATCCGTGCTTCTCAGTACCTATCCAAAAGCCTCCCTGCAGGTCAAATTCCAATGTGTTGACATCCGTCTCCAACTGACGGCCACCATCCAGCGTCAACGCCTTATAATGGATGAACTCGCCTGTCTTGAGATTCATCGTCATATAGCCCATTGAAGTAGCTATATACAGTTTGCCATTGTTGACAACCATGTTGTTCAGATGATATTCCGAGCGCAGAAGTTCCTTCCACTCCCGACGAGACACGTCGTAGCGCAACAGGAGGGCTCCATTGCCACCCTTACCATTGCGAATCAGATAAAACATGCCGTCATGCATCATCTGTACACAACTGCGGCTGTACGTTCTCTGGTCATTAGCAGCAAGCGGGTTGTTCTGATAGAGCAGCCTGCCACGCTCCAGGTCGTAGCACTTCAACAAGCCATTGTCGTAGAACAAAAAGAGCTGTTTCTTGTCGAACACGGCAAGTTCCTGCAGGCTCACCCCCTTCGGCAACCTGACCTTCTTACGATATTTGGCAGAGAGTACATAATGGCCCTCACACAGCCAAAGGTCGCCGTTGCCATCAACGAACATATCGTTGACGCGATTCTTGGCTCCGTATAGAGCAAAGAGGCTGTCGATATTGGTGATATACGACTCGCGATTCAAATCAACGCAACTGACCTCATACTTGTTCTTCAGCCAGAGGTGATGGTTATTGTCAAAATAAAGATGATAATGCCCGTTATAGTCTTCCAGCTTGTATTTCACCTCCGTATCGCTGTTGATCTGCGAGAAATTGGCGCCATCGTAGAAGTTGATATTGCCAAGTGTGGTGATAGTCATCCTACCCGTGAAGGTACATTTCATGGTCTGCGCAGAGTTGTCTGCCAAGCCATTAGCAGCTGTTATCGGTCGGAAGACGCGTTCAGCATCTGAATCAGCTTTCGACTGCAAGGTAAAAGTCTGCCAGAGCAGGAGCAGGAGCAGGAATTTATATATAGATTTCATTTAGTTGCCTTTATTGGCTACAAAGGTACATAAAAAGTCAATAAGTTCCAAATTTTCTTTAGAAAAAAGCACAACGTCTTGGAAATTATTCAATTCCTGCCTTTATTGATGATGTAAATGCCAAGAGCAGCGAGTCCTCCGGCAAGAGCATATTTCAGATGGAAGGTCTCGCCAAGACAGAGACACGACGTCACAGCGCCGACAATGGGTATCAGCGAATTGTAGATGGCGACCTTTCCTACGGGGTTACAACTGAGCAGCTTGTTGTAGAGTGCAAAGCCAATGGCAGAGATAGCTATCAGCAGCACCAGGCAGACACAGCCGAGGATATTGACATGGGGCAGCGTACCTCCGAAGGCGAGTCCCGGAATAATGAGCAGCAGTCCTCCGATGGTGAGACTAAAGCCCGTTCCGACGAAAACGTCTATCCGCCGGCTTAGTCCACGAGTCATCAGGTTGGAACAGGCCCCACAGATGGCATTGAGGATAATCATGCCGTCGCCAAGCCATGTAAACTGGCTACTTTCGGCTCCGCCATGGTTTAAGGCCAGGATGCCGCTGAAGCCAACGACACAGCCGAGAATCTTCTGCGTCGTCAGTCTGTCGCTCTTGAAACAGGCACAGGCCAGCAGCACTACAAGGAACGTGCTCAGCGAGTTAAGGATGGCTGCCCGCGAACCTTCGCTGTGCGACATGCCGACATAGAAGAAGAAATAATGCAGCGTGGTGTTCATCAGGGCAAAGGCAAGAATGAAACGCCAGTCGGCCACCTTGCCTGGCTTAAACGAGCGGCCGTTGCCATGGGCAACAGACAGGACAATAAGTCCGGCAGCAGCAAAGCGGATGCCAGCAAAGAGCATCTTGCTGCCTGTCATGTCTGCTGTGATACCAAAGGCACTGAACCCCACTTTGATCAGCGGAAAGGCCCAGCCCCAAGCTATGGCTGCAGTCAAGGCAAACACGACCACCCAAGCAGGCCGCTGGAAAATGGATATGCGCGATTGTTCCATGAGAATATGACGCTGCAAAATTACAACTTTTCCGCCATTTTCCCTACTTTTCGCTTCGATATTTAAATCTATTTAGGGCTTGACAATGATACCGTAACTCAGTTCCTGTTCGTGCCTGCCTCAATTTATCTCCATGTCTTTAGGAATTAATGGTTTTTCTTATAGCTCTGCACAGCCCAGAGACTCATGACGATGCCAATGCCGAGAAGCGCCAACACCTGATGAGCCACCTCGCGGAAGCCACCGCCACGGATGAAAACGGTGCGGATGGCATCGATGAAGTAGTGCGTGGGATTGATGTAGGTGGACGTATAGGCCCAGTCGGGCATGGAGCGAGTGGGTGTGAAGAGACCACTGAGCAGCATGATAATCATCACGAAGAACCACATGACGAAGACGGCCTGCTGCATGGTGTCGGAGTAGTTGGATACGATGAGTCCGAATGACGAGAAGAACATGGCAAGCAACATGGCAAGCACATAGACAAGCCAGATGGGACCGCCAGGGGTGATGCCGTAGATAAGCCAGGCAAGGATGAGAAACACGGTGATGACGAAGAAAGCAATGAGCCAGTACGGAATGAGTTTCGAGAGGATGAAAGCCCACTTCGACACAGGCGTGACATTGATTTGCTCGATGGTGCCAATCTCCTTTTCGCTGACGATGTTGAGCGTGGGCAGGAAGCCTGTCATCAGCATGACCACCATGGCCAACAGGGCCGGAATCATGTAGAGCTTATAGTCCTGATGCTTGTTGTAGAGCAGTAGTGTGGACACCTTCGACTGGATGGCAGCCTTGGTCGGCATGACATGTGAAGTGACGATTTGCGACAGGTAGGCACTGCCCATGCCTCCCTTCGTACCGTTGACGGCATTGGCAGCTATCAGTACCTGCGGCATCTTGCCCCTGTCAATGTCCTTTCCGAAATCTTGCGGAATGACCAGCACCATGTCGGCCTTGCCGTGCTCTATCTCAGCAAGAGCGGCACGGTAGGTGGGCTTCTGTCCACCGAAGATGAAGTAATCACTGGCCTCGATGCTATGGACTATCTGCAGCGAACGCGTGGAACGGTCGTTATCAACCACATTGACCACAACATTCTTCACTTCCATATTCATCACCCACGGCATAATGCACATAATCACGATGGGAAACATGAGTATGAGTTTGGGCAGAAACGGATTACGGCGAATCTGTAGGAACTCCTTTCGTATGAGATGCTTGAGCATAATTGAGAGTTGAGAGTTGTGAGTTGAGAATTATGATTACTCCAGCCTCGTGTTAAACTTCATGAGGGCAAGTATGAGGAAGAACGTAGTGAAGCCTGCAAGGACGGCGATTTCCTTCATCACCTCACTGACACCGACACCCATAATCATCAGCTTGCGCATGGCCTCGATATAGTAGCGCGGTGGAATGACGATGGATATCCATTGCAGAATCTTGGGCATCGACTCTATTGGGAACATCATGCCGGAGAGCATCAGCACAGGCATCAGCAGCACCATGGCCGATAGTAGCAGGGCAACGAGTTGTGTCTGAGCGATGTTAGAGATAAGTAGTCCCAGTGAGAGAGCTAACAGTATATATAAGGTGGAAACGGCGAGAATCCATGCGATGGAGCCTTGCAGCGGCACACCTAACACATAGCGGGCCATCAGGAGGATGGTGATTAGGATGACGAAGGCAAGCACCAGATAGGGCACGGCCTTGGCAATAATTACCATCAGTGGGCGGACGGGCGAGACGAGCAACACCTCCATCGTACCCTTCTCTTTCTCGCGGACAATAGAGATGGAAGTCATCATGGCACAGACGAGCATCAGCAGCATACCCATGATGGCAGGCACGAAGTTGTAGGCTGACTTCATCTGCGGATTGTAGAGCATTTTGGAGTTTACCATACTGCCCTGCATGTTTGCCAGCACGCCCTGCGCATAATTCGTCCACTGCGTTGCCATGTTGGGGTCGGAGCCGTCCACTATCAGCTGAATACCGTCCTTTTTGCTGGCAAAATCGTGTGAGAACACCATGGTCATATCAGCCTTCTGACTACGTACGAGCCGTTCTGCCTCCTGTGGCGTGCTGACGGTCTGGGTGATGGTGAAGTACTCCGACTGTGCCAACCGCTCAACAGCCGCCTGCGTCAGATGGTCCATCTGCGAGGTGACCACCACCGTGCGCACGTCCTTCACTTCTGTCGTGATGGCGAAGCCGAAAAGGAGCATCAGCACCACGGGAATGCCGAAGAGGATGAGCATCGTACGCTTGTCGCGCATAATGTGCTTGGCTTCCTTGATGACGAATGATATAAACTGTTTCATAACGTTTCAAAATTATTCGCTGCTTCTTGTTGCCTGTCGTGCTAAATAGGTAAAGACGTGGTCCATGTCTGGCTGATTGAATTCCTTTTTCAGAGCGGCAGGCGTACCCATTGCCTTGATTTTCCCATCAACCATGATGGAGATACGGTCGCAATATTCAGCCTCGTCCATATAGTGGGTAGTCACGAAGACGGTAATGCCGCGTGCGGCAGCGTCGTAGATGAGTTCCCAGAACTGGCGGCGTGTGGCGGGATCGACACCACCCGTGGGTTCGTCAAGAAACACCACGCCCGGCTCGTGGAAGATAGACACCGAGAAGGCCAGCTTCTGTTTCCAACCCAATGGCAGCGAGCCAACGAGGTCGTTCTTGTGCTCCGTGAACTTCAGGCGTTCCATGAGTTCATCGGTTTTGTGGCGAATCTCATCGTCCTTCATACCGTAGATGCCGGCGAATAGACGGATATTCTCTGCTATCGTCAGGTCTTCGTAGAGCGAGAACTTTTGCGACATGTAGCCGATATGCTTCTTGATCTCTTCATACTGCGTGCGGATGTCGTAACCTACGACGGTTCCTGTACCACTGGTTGGCTGGTTCAGACCCGTCAGCATGTGCATCGCCGTTGTCTTGCCTGCACCGTTAGCACCGAGGAAACCGAATATCTCGCCTCGCTTCACCGAGAAGCTGATGTCGTCAACGGCATGGAACGATCCGAAGGCCTTGACTAAATGTTGGACTTCAATGACAGAAGCCCCCCCTACGGCCCCCGAGGGGGCTTCTATAGTTTTTGAGTTAGAGGCTATTGTAGCCCCCTCGGGGGCAGAAGGGGGGGCTTTTAATGGCGGAGGATTGAAGACGTCCTTAAAACGGTCGAGGATAATATCCGGCGTATCGATGTCTCTTATCTTCCCGTGGTCAAGAAATGCCACACGTTCGCAGCAGCGCACCTCGTCAAGATAGGGCGTAGAGGCCACGATGGTGATGCCGCGCTCCTTCAACATCAGGAGCATCTCCCAGAGTTCTTTTCGGCTCACTGGGTCAACACCCGTGGTCGGCTCATCAAGGAACAGTACGCTCGGGCTATGTACCAGCGCACATGACAGGGCCAGTTTCTGCTTCATACCACCCGAAAGTGCCCCCGCCTTGCGGTCTTTGAAGCGCTCAATCTGTGAGTAGATGGCCTTTATCGAGTCGTAGCCCTCCTCAACGGTGGTGCCAAAGAGCGTAGCGAAGAAGTTCAGGTTCTCCTCAATAGTCAAATCTTGATAAAGCGAGAACTTGCCCGGCATATAGCCTACCCGGCAACGCACCTGCCGCATCTGTTTCACCACATCAAAGCCGTCCACCGAGGCCGTCCCCGTCTCTGGCAACAGCAGCGAACAGAGAATGCGGAACATTGAGGTTTTGCCTGCTCCGTCGGGGCCGATGAGACCGAACACCTCGCCCTTGCCGACAGAGAACGACACATCGTCGAGTGCCTGCACTGGAGCCTCACCCCCGCCCCCTCTCCGGTTGGAGAGGGGAGTGGTTACTTTCTTCCCGTAGCTTTTGCTGACGTTTTTTACAATGATTGCTTCGTCCATTGCTATCTATTTTCGAGGGAAATGTCTATTCACTCCCCTCTCCCCTGGAGAGGGGCTGGGGGTGAGGCTTTTTATTCCCCCGTACATCCCAATCTTCACGAAGCCATCGTTCTTAATGGCAATCTTCACGGCATACACCAGGTCGGCACGTTCGTCATCAGTAAGGATGGTCTTTGGCGTAAACTCCGAGCGTGAGGAAATCCATGAGATGGAGCCGTCATACTCCTTCCGCTGGTTGTCGCCATAGTCGGCAAATACCTTTACTTTCTGGCCCAACTTGATGTTCTGTAGTTGTGCTGAGGTGACATAGGCGCGCATATACATGTCTTCTGTATCAGCAATCTTGAACAGCGGTTTGCCTATAGAGACGAACTCTCCCCTCTCCACATATTTCTCAAGCACAGTACCCTTGGTGGGCGTCGTGATGTGGCACTTGCGCAGCATGTCCTGCAGCTGGCTCACCTGCACGTCGGCAGCAGCCGTCTGCTTGTCGAGAGCGCGGGTGCTGGTGGACAGCGACGATATCTGGGCGTCGAGTTGTCGCTGCAATACTTTTACCTGACTGGCGGCATCGTCGAACATCTTCGAGGGGGCGGCCCCGTCGGCCACCAACTCACGATAGCGCTGCTCGTCCTGCTGCGCCTTGGCCAGTTGCTGACGGGTGGCGGCTATCTGCCGTTCCATGTCAGGCTTCTGACTCTGGTAAACCTCCTTCGTAGCTCCCAATTGCAGTATCTTCAGCCATGTCTGCGTGGTGTCGATGAGTCCCACTTCGCTGCCCATGGCTAGTTCATCACCCTCGTTGACGTCAAACGTCAGCAACGCACCAGTCTGCTCGGCAAACACAGTGGTCTCCGTAGCCTCAAAAGTGCCAGTGGCATCATACACTTTCTCGTTGTTTCCGCAAGCGGTCATCATCAGAGCTACGCCTGCCAGTGCAAATATCTTTCTCATATCCTTTTTGTTTTTATTTGTTCGTGGTAAATTTGTTGTCGTAGATTTGCTTGAGCATCTCAATCTCATGCATTGACTGCTGAACGCGGGCAGCATTCTCCTGATTGATTTCGCGCACCAGATCGTTCACGTCGATGATACCATGTGAAAGTTTTGACTCCGAGGCCTTGCGGACAGCTGAGCGCAGGGTGATGATCTCCTCGTCGTCAGCCATCAGTTGCTTGTAGCGGGCAATCTCTTCGTCCTGCTGCATCTGCTCCAGACGATTGTTGAAGAGAAACACCTCGCGGTTCGATTCCGTCAGGTCGCGCTGCAGCTGTAGCTTCGCCTTGTCGTTCTTTCGGGTATAGAATGCTCCGATGTTCCACGTCAGACGTGCTCCGATGATGCCATTCAGGCTCCAGTCGTGCGACATCATATCCTCGAACATGTTTAGGCCAGGATAGCCATAATAGCCCTGGGCAAAGACACTGAGCCGAGGCATCATTGCCGAATTGAGCGCCTTCTCCTGAGCAGCTGCCAAACGCAGTTGAGCATCGAACATACGTAGCTCTGGACGATTGTTCGCCCCACTATTCTCGGTTATGACTGGTTTCTGCACACCCTTCACTTCTATGCCACAGAATGTAGAAAGCATTGTCGTCAGCATTCGCTTCTGCGACTCCAGGTTGGTGGTCTGTTGCATTACGTTCAGCCGTTCTGCCTTCATGCTCTTCCAGTCGCTCTCGGCAGCCGTTCCCCCCTTCATCATTACCTGCAGTTTCCGCTCGTTGCCAGCCAGGAGTTCCTTCAGGTCGTGATTCAAAAGGATCTGTTCGTCGAGCATCAGGAGGGCAAAGTACATCTCGTTCACGCGCTTGCGTACATTATACAAATTAACCTCCGTTTGTGCCTCCTGTACCTCTCTCTGCTGACGGGCTACTTGCCTCTGGCTGCTGATGGTCCCGCCGTCGTAGATGGTCTGAATGACATCAACTCCTACACGGTACTGGTCTTTAGTCAGCCCCTTCATGTCGATGCCTATCTGCTGATACATGGACTGTATCTGTTCTTGGAAGGCCACAACATCACTCTGATAAGTTGCCTGTGCTGTGGCCGAAACCTGTGGCAACCAGCCTTTCTGGATGTTGGCAACGGTCAATTCCGTTGTTTTCGTAATGAGGTCATACTGCTTGATTAGTGGATAGTTGCGCTCCGCTGCCTGCTGGCATTCCTCTAATGTCTGCCCCCATGCTGTCATACTTGTGACAGCCAACGCGATAGTTAAAAATTTATTTCTCATATTCATACGTTTTGTTTTCTTTGCTGCAAAATTACATAGTTTTTCCCAGATTTTGATTATGAAATTGTACAAAAAAGATTATGAATTTGTATGATTTGCCATTTCGCCCTTGGTCGTCTCAAATAAATGTACTAATTTTGTAATCGAATCATACAAATTCATAATTTCGCTCTATGGGCAAAACAAAAAATATCAATTACTTTTCCGTTACCAACATGGATTTGCGGCAAGTTGGAGGCGACGATAGTCACATCATCAACAATGCCGATGTAACTATAATCTTGAATGCGCATCCACGCAATGGTACCTTTCTGCGTGAGGGCGAGATTTACCAGCTGCCTGAACCGAGGTTGCTGTTGGTGATGAGCGGCGAGGCTTACATCCATCTTGACTTGGAGAACTACCACATCCAGAAAGGTATGCTCATACTCACCACACCCGACATGATTATGGAGTGTACACGTTGCAGCACCGACCTGTCTGTATGCGGCATTGCTGTCAAGCAGCACATCCATATTTCAGAAAGCATTGTTATGGTTTGTCCACCTAAGGATGCTGAGCAGTTTCTTCGTATGATGTATCTTCTTTGGGACATCGCCAGCCAGCAGCCTTACCGTCATGACACTGTGAAACAATTGACAGAGGCCATGATCAGCAATGCACAATATATAAAACATGCCGCAGAAACAGCCGACAAGGCTGATGCTCTGCCACGCAGCCAACAACTTTTCAGCCAATTCAAGATAATGGTGAGCCAGCATTGCGAACGCGAGCGCAACATTCCCTTCTATGCCTCACAATTGCGGGTCAGTCCACATCATCTTTCGTCTGTCATCAGTAAGGCCAGTGGTCACAGCGTGATGTACTGGATAAACAGCGCCGTCGTCCTCAGAGCCCGAGTACTGCTGAAAACGAGTGACCTGATGACCTATGAGATTGCCGAACGCCTGAACTTCCCCAATTCCCCTGCCTTCACCAGCTTCTTTAAACGCGAGACAGGAATGACACCAAAAAAATATAGAGAGACAAGCCTTTCATCGAGTAGGAATGTATAACAGAGGGACTCTAATGAAAGAGCCTCTTGTACCAAAACAATACCTTGTGCCATTCGAAACACAAGAGGCTGACTTTCAAGAAGTCAGCCTCTTTCGCATTTCGTATTGTCGAGGTGACAGGACTCGAACCTGCGACAGCCTGGTCCCAAACCAGGAACGCTACCAACTGCGCTACACCTCGTTATGAAAAGCGGGTGCAAAATTACAAAGAATTTTTGACCCGCCCAAATTTTTCGGTACTTTTTATTTGATAATACCCTGCTCGACAAAGATTTTTTTCAAAGCAACCACAGAACGGTCAACTTGCTCCTTGGTATGAGTGGCCATCAGCGCATAGCGAACCAGCGTGTCCTGAGGTGCACAGGCAGGGGGAATAACAGGATTGATGAACACACCGGCCTTGAAAGCCAGAGCGGTCACCAAGAATGTCTTTTCGACGTCACGTACATACAGGGGGATGATAGGACTCTCTGTCTCACCAATCTCGAATCCTTCCTCACGGAAACGCTTCAAGGCGTAGTTCGTGACATCCCAAAGTGCCTGGATGCGCTCCGGCTCCTTCTGGATGATATGAAGAGCCTCCATAGCAGCAGCCGTGGCAGCAGGGGTGTTGGAAGCCGAGAAGATATAGGTGCGGCAGGTGTGGCGCAACCAGTTGATTGTGTCGAAGTCGGATGCGATGAAGCCGCCTATCGATGCCAACGACTTCGAGAAGGTGCCCATAATGAGGTCTACCTCGTCGGTCAGTCCGAAATGGTCGCACACGCCCCTACCCTGACGTCCGAAGACACCAATACCGTGTGCCTCGTCCACCATGATAGAGCAATTGTACTTGTGCTTCAGTTCAACAATTTCGGGCAGTTTGGCAAGGTCGCCCTCCATGGAGAACACGCCGTCAACGACGATTAACTTGATAGCATCGTAGGGCAACTTCTGGAGCACGCGCTCCAAGTCTTCCATATCGTTATGCTTGTAATGGAGCTGCTTGGCAAACGAAAGACGACGACCGTCAACTATGGATGCATGGTCACGATCGTCGCAGATAATATAGTCGTCCTTACCAACTACCATTGCCAGGACGCCCTGATTAACAGAGAAACCCGTAGAGAAGCACAGACAGTCGTCCTTGCCGATGAACTCTGAGATTTCCTTTTCCAACTGAATGTGCAAGTCAAGCGTTCCGTTGAGGAAACGACTACCGGCACAGCCTGAGCCATATTTGTCGAGAGCAGCCTTGGCAGCATCAATGATGCGCTGGTCGCCTGTCAAGCCCGTATAGGCATTAGAACCAAACATGAGGACTTTATGTCCGCCCATCTCAACCTCGGTGCCCTGCTTTCCTTCAATAGCGCGGAAATACGGATACACGTCAGCAGCCATGAACTTCTGCGGCTCACGATAACTTTCGTACTTTTTTTGTAATTGTCCCATTCCGATTTTGGTATATTTTCTAAATATTTTTTTCAATCAGGCTGCAAAGTTACACATTTTTTATGAATCCGTGCATTTTTTTGGTAATAAATGTTTGTTTTTGAGAAAATTAATAAGAATAATAGCGAAAATTCAGAGTAATTTCGTATTTTTGCAATCATGAATGACAAGATAAGGAGTATTTGCTTCATCGTAAACCCTATTTCGGGGACTCGGTCAAAGAATGCCTTACCCGACCTGATAGCGTCGACACTCGACAAAGGTCGGTTTGACTATCGCATTCTCTATACCGAATATGCGGGTCATGCCGCAGAACTTGCCAAGCAGTGTGCCAATGAGCATACGGATATTGTCGTGGCCGTCGGTGGTGACGGCACCGTCAATGAGGTGGCGCGCTCGCTGGTACACAGTAAGACAGCACTGGGCATCATCCCCTGCGGTTCAGGCAATGGACTCGCCCGCCACCTCTGTCTGCCTATTGACATGCGCAAAAGCCTGGAAATCATCAATCATTGTCATATTGAGGACTTCGACTACGGCATCATCAACGGGCTGCCATTCTTCTGCACCTGTGGCATGGGCTTCGACGCCTTCATCTCGCTGAAGTTTGCACAGGCAGGCAAGCGCGGTCCTATCACCTACGTAGAGAATGTGCTGAAAGAGGGACTGAAATACAAGCCAGAGACATACGAGGTGAGTGACGAGAACGGCAGCCACCACTACAAGGCATTCCTCATTGCCTGTGCCAACGCGTCGCAATACGGCAACAATGCCTACATCGCCCCCGGTGCCACGATGAAAGACGGCGAGATGGACGTCATCATCATGGAGCCGTTCAATGCTTTGGAAGCTCCACAGATTGCGGCAGACCTGTTTCTAAAGACCATCACCCACAACTCTAAGATAAAGACATTCCGCACCAAGCAGCTGCACATTCACCGCAACGAACCTGGAGCCATCCACTACGACGGCGACCCCATCATGACCGATGCCGACGTTGTGGTGAGTATGGAGCATTTAGGCATACAAATCGTCACCAATCCCAACATTGTCGAGGATGTTGCGCAGCCCAACCCTCTTCTCAATGCCTTCAGCGACTTTTTTAATAATATAAATAATGTACGCGTAGACATAGAGAAGCGTGGCCACCGCATACAGGTTATCAACAAACTCATGTTACGCAAACTCTCCAACTTGTAATGACACATCAAACGGCCATTACCCTCATCATTGTCGCTTTGACAGCAGGATACGCCGCATGGCGCATACGTCAGCTCATGAAGAAAAAAGACCAGACTTGCTGCGAATGTGAAGGCTGCACACTGAAAAAACAGTGTTACAACAAAAAAACATGCGAAATATTTGGCCAATCAAAATAAAAGTATTACTTTTGCACCCGAATCCGAAAACGGTGCCTTGACATACGTCGAGTCACCTCCGTTCGGAAGAGCTGAAGCAAGCTTCGCTCTCCACTCGCTTAAACGGTGCCTTGGATGAGTGGCTTAGTCAACGGTCTGCAAAACCGTCTACGGCGGTTCGAATCCGCCAGGCACCTCTTGAGTGGCAGGAATTTCTGAAAAGAGATTCCTGCTTTTTTCGTTATACACCCTTTCAGATTGTTGACGTACACAACAAAAATGGTACATAATATCATTATTATATTGATTTATATCAAAAAGTTGACAAAAAGATAGTTTTTTGCTAAAAAATCTATTAAAATGTTTGCAGTTTCAGATTTTTGATGTAATTTTGCACGCAGAAATCAACAAACAACAGTTATTCACAAACAAACTAAAGGAAAAAGATTATGAACGCAGCACAAGTTGTTGAAGATCTCAAAAAGAGATTCCCCAATGAGCCGGAGTACATCCAGGCAGTTTCTCAGGTTCTCCCCACCATCGAGGAAGAGTACAACAAGCATCCCGAATTCGAGAAGGCAAACCTCATCGAGCGTCTTTGCATTCCCGATCGCGTGATTGAATTCCGTGTTACTTGGGTAGATGACAAGGGTAATGTCCAGACCAACATGGGCTACCGCATCCAGCACAACAACGCTATTGGCCCGTACAAAGGCGGTCTGCGTTATCACAAGTCTGTAAACCTTGGTATTTTGAAGTTCCTTGCTTTCGAGCAGACTTTCAAGAACTCCCTGACCACTCTGCCTATGGGTGGCGGTAAGGGCGGTTCCGATTTCTCTCCCCGTGGCAAGAGCGAGGCTGAGGTCATGCGTTTCTGCCAGGCCTTCATGAACGAGCTGTATCGTCACATTGGTCCCGACGAGGACGTTCCCGCTGGTGACATTGGCGTCGGTGGCCGTGAGGTTGGTTTCCTCTTCGGACAGTACAAGAAGCTGACCCATCAGTTCCAGGGCGTGCTCACTGGTAAGGGCATCCCCTTCGGCGGTTCACTTATCCGTCCTGAGGCTACAGGTTATGGCACGGTTTATTTCCTCTGCTCAATGCTGGCTACCCGCAATATCGATATCAAGGGTAAGAAGGTACTGATTTCGGGTGCTGGTAACGTAGCTCAGTATGCTGCTGAGAAGTGCCTGCAGTTGGGAGCTATCCCCATGACGATGTCTGACTCTGACGGTTACATCTACGATCCCGATGGCATCGACCGCGCCAAGCTCGACTACATCATGGAGCTGAAGAACGTGGAGCGCGGACGTATCAAGGAGTATGTTGAGGAGTATCCCTCAGCCCAGTACCACGAGGGCAAGCGCCCCTGGTATGAGAAGGCCGACATCGCCCTGCCTTGCGCTACTCAGAACGAGATCAACGGTGAAGAGGCTCAGGCTCTGGTCAACAACGGTATCATCGCTGTTGCCGAGGGTGCCAACATGCCTTCACTGCCCGAGGCCATCAAGATTTTCCAGGATGCCAAGCTGCTCTACTCTCCTGGTAAGGCTTCTAACGCCGGTGGTGTGTCGGTGTCGGGTCTTGAGATGTCGCAGAACTCTGAGCGTCTGTCATGGACGGCCGAGGAGGTTGACAACTACCTGAAGCGCATCATGAACGACATTCACGAGAACTGTGTGAAGTACGGTACCGAGAAGGACGGCTACATCAACTACGTGAAGGGTGCCAACGTGGCCGGCTTCATGAAGGTTGCCAAGGCTATGATGGCTCAAGGCATCGTATAAGAAAGGTAATAGAACACAACACAAACACTATTAATAAAGCCGGGAGTGACGAGTCCATCCTCCCGGCTATTTCTTTTTCAGACAATGACAAGAAAAACTGCAATTATTTCTTTTATTTCGCAAATAATTGTTATCTTTGCAGCGCATAAACCGAAACTTTTTAACCAATGAGAAAACAAACATGAAGAAAAACGTTTTGAAAGCACGCACGCTGGCAGTATTGTTAGCGGCGTTCAGCAGTACTGCTGCTATGGGACAACAGAAGAATGATTCAGACATCGACTGGCTGAAAGATTTCACCAGCCGCATCACGCTGAACGGTTATGCACAGGGAGGATGGTCGTACCAAGACCCGAATGGCCAGAAGCAGAACTCCTACAACCTAAAGCGCACACTCCTCTGGGCAAAGGCCCGCATCACCGACCGTTGGTCGTTTCTGTTTATGCACGACTTCTCAAGCGTAGTCCAAGAGTTCTACACCGACTACCGTGTTACCAACGACAAAGCACTCTCCGTTCGTCTCGGACAGTTCAAGCACTCCTACACGATGGAGAACCCGCTGTCGCCTACCCAACTGGAACTTATTGACGTCTATTCTCAGGCTGTGCTCTATCTGGCCGGTGAGGGTCCCGACCCGTTGAACGGCGTAAACTACGGCCGCGACATGGGCTTGATGGCGTATGGCGACCTGACAAACAATCTGCTGCACTACGAGCTGGCACTGATGAGCGGTCAGGGTATCAACCGCAAGGATAACAACAACCAGAAAGACTTCATTGCGAAACTCGAAGTCAAGCCCTTCGACGGTTTCCGCATCGTCGGCTCAGGCTATCTCGGCACGGGCAACGCCGTCGGTAAGGCTGCCTGGAACCCCACCATCAACGTGGGCGACAACTACACGCGCAACCGCTACTCAGTAGGTGCCGAATACAAGACCCGTCCCTACTCCGAGGGTCAGTACAAGGAGGCTCGTCCGGCCAGCATCCGCGCTGAATGGCTGGGTGGTAAGGACGGCGACGTGAAGAGTCGCGGCGGCTATGCCACGCTGTGTGTGCCTGTGGTCGACGCCCTCGACGTGGTAGCCTCTGGCGAGACCTTCGACCGCAATACGGATGTCGACGGCTGGGACCAGACGAACCTGACCATTGGCTTGCAGTACTGGTACTATAAGAAGTGCCGACTGCAGCTGCAGTACACACGCTGTCTCTGTGGCGACATGATTGGCGACGACTACAACTGGCTTCAGGCACAGGTGCAGGTAGCATTTTAAATCCGACTTACTATGATTATAAAAGTTCTTCTGACCATCATCTTCCTGGCCGTGATGATTGGCGTGGGTCTTTATACCCGTAAGCAGGCCAGTTCGGTTGACGGCTTTGTGCTTGGCGGTCGCGCCATAGGCCCCTGGCTGACGGCCTTCGCCTTCGGCACTTCCTATTTCTCAGCCGTAGTCTTCGTAGGCTACGCCGGACAGTTTGGCTGGAAATACGGCCTCAGTTCAACGTGGATTGGCGTGGGCAACGCCGTCATCGGTTCGCTCCTGGCCTGGCTGATTCTCGGCAAGCGTACGAAGCTGATGACACAGCACATCGAGAGCCGCACGATGCCCGACTTCTTCGGCACGCGCTTTGCCGACCAGGGGCTGCGCATCACAGCCTCCGTCATCGCCTTCGTGTTCCTCATCCCCTACACCGCCGGCGTGTATAAAGGCATATCGACGCTCTTCGAGATGGGCTTCGGCATACCTTACGAATATTGTGTGGTTATCATGGCCATTCTCACCGCCGTGTACGTCATTCTCGGCGGCTATAAGGCAACGGCCATGAACGACTTCATACAGGGTATCATCATGCTCTTCGGCATCGTCGCCGTCATCGTGGCCGTCATCGCAACTCAGGGCGGACTCTCTGAGGCCGTCTCGAAGCTGGCAGCCCTGCCTGCCGACGGAGCCACCGAAGCCGGTAGCGGCATGTTTGCTACGTGGTTCGGCCCCGACCCCTGGGGACTGCTCGGCGTGGTGGTGCTGACGTCGCTCGGCACGATGGGACTGCCCCAGATGGTGGGTAAGTTCTACTCGATTACAGACGAGTCAGCCATCAAGCGCGGGACGGTCATCTCTACCGTCTTCGCCTTCATCGTGGCTGGCGGCTGCTACTTCCTCGGCGGTTTCGGTCGTCTCTACGACCCCGTCATCGCGGCCAACGGCAAGATAGCCTTCGACTCCATCGTGCCCGCCATGCTCGTCACACTGCCCGACGTGCTCATCGCCCTTGTAGTGCTGCTAGTGCTCTCGGCCTCGATGTCGACGCTGGCTTCGCTGGTGCTCACGTCCAGTTCGACGATGACCCTCGACCTTATCTACCGCGACAAGAAGTCGCTGCCCGGCGAGGTGGAGGAAGGTGCTATCGACGACATCGTCTCTGAGAAGGTGGAGCGCCGCAAGGTGGTGGTCATGCGCGTGCTGATTATGTTCTTCATAGCCATCTCGCTGCTCATCGCCCTGAATCCCCCGACGTTCATCGCCCAGCTCATGGGTATCTCGTGGGGTGCTTTGGCTGGTGCCTTCTTAGCTCCGTTCATGCTGGGTCTCTACTGGCGCGGCGTGACGACGGCCAGCGTCTGGGCTTGCTTCATTTGGGGCGTCGGACTGACGGTTGTCAATATGCTGCTTGGCAACCCCATCAACCCCATCAACTGTGGCGCCATTGCTATGGTCGGCGGATTCCCCGTCGTGTGGCTTGTCAGCCTCGTCACGAAGAAGATGAACAGCCAGACGGTAGACAGCATCTTTGAGTGCTACAAATAAATAGGAGTAAGGAGTAAGGAGAAAGGAGTAAGTAGTTAAGACAACACATCATCTCGATAATGAGTTTTCAGAGATGATTCTCCTTACTACTTACTCCTTACTACTTACTCCTTACTACTTACTCCTTACTACTTTTTCCTTACTTCGTCAAATCAGTAAACGTTGCTACGCGGTTGAAGTCAATCTCATCGAACAACTCGTCCGTAGCGCCCATACCCTGAGTGGTCAGACGGTCGGCACTGATACCATAGCGGTTGACGAGTGCCTGTTTCACAGCGTTGGCACGGGCCTCAGACAGGCGCTGGTTCGACTCGGGATTACCCTCCGGCGAAGCATAGCCCTTGATGAGAATCCTCGACGTCGGGTGGTTTTTCATGTACTTGGCAATCATAGCCACCGAGGCCATCTGGGCAGCATCGACGGCACTCTTGCCCTGACCGAATGTGTACTTTTCTCATTTCCTTAATATTATGTTTTTGTTATAAATGACAGTATCAGCATGACTGACGCTACCTGCAGCAAAGTAGCCCAGGCATCCGCCAGAAATGTTTGATATCGGATTAGCGCCCATACGCTGCCCGACAGAGAGCGATTGATAGTACTCAAACATGGCACGGTCGATAGTCATCAGCTGCAGGGTGATGGTGTCGCCGTCGAAGAGTATTGATTTCAACTGGTCATCCTCAATATCCTGTCCATCCATCATCTCCTCGTTCACACACATGATGTCGCGGTAAATACGTGCATTGATAGCCCCGCGGTCGTCGAATGAGCTCCAACGATAGGCGTCGGTACCTTGTTTCTGGCGCACCTTAGGGTCTTTGGCTCGACGGTCGACGCGATACCAGTAGTAGTTACGCACGTCGGGCTCAGGGTCGGAAGCCCACATCTCATACATCAGCATACCATTGTCGAGCAAAGATTGCCAAATAAACTGCGTCGAGACGATAGGGGCCTGTCGGGGCATGGTCGACGAGGCAGCATACTGATGGCCGTCGAGTGTGACGTCGAGGCGGTAGGTGCGCCCAGGCACGCCCTTCATGCCCGATGCCGGACGGTAGTAGCCGTCGCGGGCGTCGTAGACCAGCTGCTCGGTGCCGTCCTCACTGCTGATGGTGACGACAGCCCCGCCAATGCCGCGACTTTTCACTGAGTCGTTCATAGAGCGTGTCCGCGTGATGAGCACATAAACCTGTTCGTTGGTGACGCGCCCCTCAATGCTGACCACTGGCTCAATGTCGCGATAGTCGAGTTCTATCTCCTTCTGACAGGAGAGCGTCAACAGCAACAGCAAGAGTATATAAAGATTTCTCATTGTCTCTCAATATCTGATGGTAAACGAAACGGAAGGTATGATGCCGAAGAGCGACGTCTGGACGGTCTTCGTGCCCGAGGGCTTCGTGTCGTCGTTCTCGAAGGTAATGACATACGGATTGTAACGGTTGTAGGCGTTATACAGACCGAAGGCCCACTGGTGCGTGGTCTTTCCTACAGTACGGCTATAGGTGGCGCTGAGGTCGAGACGATGGTAGGCTGGAGCCCGGTAGCCGTTGCGCTCGGCATAATAATAATAGGTGTGACCGTCCACCTCGAACTTCGCCGACGGTGCCGTCAGAGCCTGTCCTGTGTTGTAGCGCCAGGCTGCCGACAGTTCCCAACGGTCGTTGAGATGATACATACCGACAACGGCCAGGTCGTGGCGGCGGTCGTTGGGAGCGGTGTACCACTCGCCACCATTGATGCCCTCAATCTTGTTCTCTACCCACGAGAGTGTATAACTGAGCCACCCTGTCAGCCGTCCCTCGTTCTTGTGTGCGGCAAGCTCCAGTCCGTATGCTCGTCCCTTGCCGCCGAGTATCAGGCGCTCAATCTCTATCTCGGAGTGGAACGACTTGCCGTCGCGGTAGTCGTAGACGTTGCGGATGTCTTTGTAGTAGCCCTCCAGCGAGAAGTCATAGGCGCCGTCGCGGGTAATGGCCGTCCATCCGGCAGCCACCTGGTCGGCCTGCTCCGGACTGACGATGTTGCTCGTCATCGTATAGCGGTCGAAGGGCATAGACGCCGAACTGCCGCGAATGGCATGAATATCCTGCGACGTGCGGCTGTAGCCTATCTTCACGCTATACTGCTGGCTGATGGCCCATTTCAGGCTGACACGCGGCTCAACGTCGGCATAGGTCTTGACAAACTCGCCGCTGCCGGGCGTCAGCGTCTCGACGATATTGCCCTTGGCGTCAACCTGGTAGTAGGGCGAACCGCCCAGGACGGTGAACAAGTGCAGGCGTGCGCCTGCCGACAGGTCAAGATGGTCGTTCAGCTTCCACTCCTCGTTCACCCAGAGGCTGTTCATCCAGGCGTTGCGCTTCTCACGCTGGTGCAGGAAGTCGATGTCCCACTCTGCCGACTTCAGCTGCAGGTAAGTGGTCTCTAAGCCGTAGTTCACGCGATGGCGCTTCGTCGGCGTCCATACCTGCCTGTGGTTGAGCGTCAGATGGCGTATATAGCCAGCCATCGTGTAGTGGATGTTCATCAGGTCGATACCTACATCGTCGCTGAAGTCGGAATAGGTCAGCTGGGTGTTGGCATACAACGGGTCGCCGAACGTGTGCAACCAGTTGGCCGCTGCCGTGGTGTTGCCCCACGACATGTCCATCAGGTCGTCAATCCCCATGTTGTCACGACCGCGGAAGAAGGTCAGACTGAGCATATCCTGAGGCGACAGACGGAAGTTCAGGCGCAGGTTAGCGTCGTAGAAGTTCATCGTGTTGTCCTTGTAGTCCTTGCTCGATTTCAGGAAAATGTCAAGATACGAACGGCGACCGGCAAAGAGGAACGACGACTTGTCGCTTTGTATAGGCCCTTCGGCCATCACTTTGGCCGACAGAAGTCCGACAGTACCGCTAAAATGATAGCGCTGCATATCGCCGGAACGGGTGTCGATATCAAAGACCGATGACGTGCCGCCGCCTAACTGCGCCGGAACCAAGCCCTTGTAGAGCGACGCATTGGCCAGTGCCTCGTCGTTGAACGTAGAAAAAAGCCCCATCAGGTGACCGGCGTTATAGACCGTCGCCCCGTCGAGCAGTATCAGGTTCTGAGCCGACGTGCCGCCACGCACCTGATAGCCTCCCGAACCATCGCTCTCGCTTTTCACGCCAGGCAGCAGCTGGATGCTCTTGATGATGTCTTTCTCGCCAAACAAGGCCGGCACGCGGGCCAAGGTGGCTATCTCTACCTTCTCGACACCTATCTGTACTTCGTTGATACGCTTCAGTGCCGAACGCGACGTGACAGTCACCTCCTGAAGGGTATCTACACGACTTATCACGTCTCTCTGTGCCTGGGCACTAAGCGACGTGACAACAGTCAGTGACAATAATAGCCTTCGGCCCATCGGCTACACCTCAAAGTCAAGACAAGCACGCTGGATGGTATAGGGGCGCACCTTCGTGTTGGCAACGGCCACATGCTCGGGATGCACGGCATAGCCCTTCAACGCCTCTTCCGACTCCAGCGTAGAGTCGAGCATCACGTCGGCATTCGACGAATCAAGACGTCCGTCAATATATACTTTCACATCCAACAGTCCGGGAACCTTACCCACAAGACCTTCCAGTCCGGCCTTGATACCAGCCTTGACGGCCTGCTTCTCGTCAGTCGAGAGTTCTGGATTTAATGTCCAGAGAATTACGTGTTTTACCATATTCTATAAACGTTTCACAATAGTTGAGACGGTGCAAAGGTACGAATAAGTGAGAACAAAACAAAACAAAATTTGTTTTTTCACCATAATTTGTGTACTTTTGCACTCACAATCAAACAAAATAGAGGTTCACGATATGGAAACAATGCAAATACTTGAGATTGTAGCGGTCGTCGCACTTGTCATCATCGGTATCTTCATCTACCGCAACAAGACGCAGCAATGAGCAAGGTGATTCTCATTACCGGCGGACAACGGTCGGGCAAGAGCGGGCATGCCGAGCAACTGGCTCTCAGCCTGACAGAAAGTCCCGTCTACTTAGCCACAGCCCACATCTGGGATGACGAGTTCCGCGAACGGGTACGCCGTCATCAGGAGCGCCGGGGGCAGCAATGGACGAATATCGAGGAGGAACGCTACCTGAGCCGGCACGACCTGACGGGACGTGTCGTGGTCGTCGACTGCGTCACGCTCTGGCTCACCAACTTCTTCTTCGACACCAACGATGTCGACCAGACGCTGACGGCTGCAAAGGACGAGTTCGACCGGCTGACCCGTCAGGACGCTACTTTTATCTTTGTCACCAACGAGATTGGCTTAGGTGGCGTCAGCGACAATGCCCTGCAACGACAGTTTACCGACCTTGAAGGCTGGATGAACCAACATATCGCACAGCGGGCCGATGAGGTGATACTCATGGTCAGCGGCATACCAATGAAAATCAAATGAGAACATTCGACATACAACCTGTAGACCGCACGATGGCACCTGCCATCCAGCAGAAGATTGACAACCTGAACAAGCCAAAGGGTTCCTTGGGACGTTTAGAGGAACTGGCTATGCAACTGTGTCTCATACAGCAGACGCTAACCCCGAGTCTCGCCCATCCCTGCCACCTGCTATTAGGCGGCGACCACGGTATTGAGCGCGAGGGCGTCAGCGTGTCACCACGCGAGGTGACGTGGCAGCAGATGGTGAACTTCACCCGTGGCGGCGGCGGCGTCAACATGTTCTGCCGGCAGCACGGTTTCCACCTGCGCATCGTTGACGTCGGCGTCGACTACGACCTGAGCCGTGTGCCGGGCATCATCGACCATAAGATAGCTCGCGGCACCCGTAACTTCCGCTATGAGCCGGCAATGACTGTCGAGGAGTACGACCGCGCCTTGAGTGTGGGGGCTGCTCTGGCCGACGAGTGCCAGCAGGAGGGTTGCCGCGTCCTGAACATCGGCGAGATGGGCATCGGCAACACCTCGCCCTCCAGCATCTGGATGCATCTCTACTGCAACATCCCACTGGAAGAATGTATCGGTGCTGGTGCCGGGCTTAACAGCGATGGCATCCGCCATAAATACGAGGTACTGAAAGAGGCCGTTGAGACCTATAGGGCCTATGGCACTAATAAGACTAATGGCACTAATGGGGCCTGTGAGCCTGTCAGCTACTTCGGTGGTTTCGAGATGGTTACTGCCATCGGCGCCATGCTTCGCGCCGCCCAACGGCGTATGGTGGTGCTGGTCGACGGTTTTATCATGACAGCCTGCGCACTGGCCGCCACACAACTATACCCTGCGGCCAAGGATTATATGATTTTCACCCATTGTGGCGACGAGAGTGGTCACCGGCGGATGCTCGACTTCCTGGGCGCACGTCCCATTCTCAGTCTCGGCCTGCGTCTCGGCGAGGGCACGGGGGCTCTTTGCGCCTTCCCCATCGTCGACTCAGCCTGCCGCATGATAAACGAAATGAACAACTTCAAAGATGCTGAAATCACTAAGTACTTTTAAATGGTACGACAACCTGTGGGCGGCGCTCATCTTCTTCACCCGTCTGCCCTTCTGGCGACTCCACCAGCCGCCTCAGTCGTCGTATGCCGCCGTCGTGGAATGGTGGCCCTTGGTGGGCTGGCTCACAAGTGCCATGATGGCTGCCACGCTCTATTTCGGGTCGTGGGTACTGCCCTACCCCATTGCCCTGCTCCTGGCTATCATCGTACGGCTTCTGACGACGGGCGCGCTGCACGAGGACGGGCTGGCCGACTTCTTCGACGGCTTCGGCGGAGGGGGCAACGACCGAGAGCGCATACTGACCATCATGAAGGACTCACACATAGGCACCTACGGCGTCATAGCCCTCATCGGCTACTTCACGCTGCTATTCACGGCTTTGATGTCGCTGCCTCACGACATCGCACCACTGGCCATCCTGGCCGCTGATCCGTTTGCCAAGATGGCAACGTCGCAGCTCATTCTGATGATGCCTTACGCCCGTACTGCCGACACAGCCAAGAACCGCACCGTCTACCGGCGACCCACGACAACAGCTGGCATACTGCTGGCCATCCAGGGGCTACTGCCACTGGCGGGATTCCTCTGGCTGACGTACGACCGCATAGAGTGGACAACGCTGATTGTCGTCCCCTGTCTGGTTATGTACTTCCTTTACCTGATGATATGGAGACGGCTGCGTGGTTACACCGGCGACTGCTGCGGTGCCGTCTGCCTGCTGGTGGAACTGTCGTTCCTGCTAAGTCTGCTGATACAATGGTCAGAGTAAGAATCTGAGCGCTGTCAACGCCACCGCTAAGACCTCAGCCGCACGGTTCACCCGTACGGCTGTTTTCATATCGGCAGTGGTCAACTGACGGTCGTTCTCACCGATATAAGGCTTGTCAAACAACTGGCCAAAATAGTAATGTGGTCCGCCAAAACGGCAGTCAAGAATACCTGCCAAGGCGGCCTCAGGATAGCCACTGTTGGGCGAGGCATGGCGGCGACCATTCCGCCACACGAAACGCCATAACGAAAGGCGCCCCGTAGCTATCACCATCAGAAATGCCGTCAGGCGGGCAGGTATGTAGTTGGCTACGTCGTCGATATGTGCCGCCCAACAGCCGTAGTCACGGTAACGCTCCGTCTTGTAGCCTATCATCGAGTCGAGCGTGTTTACCATCTTATAAGCCAACATACCCGGTACGCCAAGCAGTGCCAGCCAGAAAAGCGGAGCGATGACGCCGTCGCTCAAGTTCTCTGCCAGCGTCTCAAGCGCTGCCGTACGCACCTCCTGTGCCGACAGTTGGCTGGTATCGCGTCCTACGATACGGGCCACCTGCGTTCTTCCAGCTTCCAACGAACGGTCGACGGCCAGGAAGACCTGCCGTACCTCGCGGATGAGCGTCGTACCGGCAAGGCAATAGAAGATGAGAATGGCGTCAACGACCATACATAACAGGTCGCTCACCAGGCATAGCTGTTGGCGTAGAAAATAGGTGGCGGCAAAGGTCGTAAGCACCAGCGTCACGCTCGTCAACGCACCTTTCAGCATACGGCGGCGGCCTTTGTTCAGCCTGTGTTCGCAGGCAGCAATCGCCTTGCCGAACCACACCACGGGATGAGGCAGACGGGCAGGATCGCCTGCGAACAGGTCGAGCACCCAGCCTATGAGCAGGGCTATGGCATTATTCATCGGTCAGGATTTGGTAAAGCCGTTGCATATCCAAATGGCGACGCACGTGGTCGGCCAGCAGGTCGTATTGTCTCTCTTTGTAGGCCACATAGTCGAACGGCTGGCTGCGTTCGGCCAACTTTTCCGCAAAAGGTTCAAGCAGGAAGTCGACAAAGGCGGCATTATCCAGGATGCCATGCACATAGGTACCCATGCACCGCCTGTCTGCCAGATAGCCGTCGTCGCGGCCATCGGCTAAATGCAATAACGGCGACGGGGCGGTCTGGCCAAAGGGCTGGGTCTCGCCCATGTGTATTTCATAGCCTGGACCGTACTGGGTCGTCACCTGCCGCGTCAGTTTCTCACCACTCATGGTAGTGGTCACGGGCAGCAGACCCAGACCGGGCAGCCGCTCAACGTCGCCCTCAACATGGCCGGGATCGCACACCTCGACTCCCATCAGCTGATAGCCGCCACAGATGCCAAGTACTGTAGCGCCCTCACGATGGGCACGGACAATCGCTTGCGCACAGCCGTTGCGACGCAGTTCGTAAAGGTCGTGCAAGGTTGACTTCGTGCCGGGCAGGATGATGACGTCAGCCTTCAGCAGGTCATCGACATTCGTGGTATAGAAAAGATGTACACGAGGGTCGTGCTCTAAAGCATCGAAATCGGTAAAGTTCGACAGGTGCTGCAACAGTACGACGGCCACATTCAGCTTGCCACGCTCAGCCTCTGCCGACTTCTGCGCTAACGACACGGAGTCTTCTTCCTCAATATGGATGTCCTTGAAATAGGGAATGACCCCTAAGACGGGCACACGGCAGATGTCTTCCAGCATTTGCCGCCCTTCATCAAAAAGACGAAGGTCGCCACGGAACTTATTGATAATGATGCCCTTTATAAGCCGACGGTCTTCAGGCGTCTGCAGGGCTATACTGCCATAGACGGAGGCAAAGACGCCGCCTCGGTCGATGTCGCCAACGAGAATGACATCAGCTCCGGCATGGCGTGCCATAGGAAGGTTTACAAGATCCGTTTCCTTCAAGTTTAATTCTGAGATACTGCCAGCGCCCTCCATAACGACAGGGTTATAACGGGCCGCCAGCCGGTCGAAGGCAGCGCACACTTCTTTCCTGAAATCAATATCGCCCGCGCCACGCCGCCAGTAGTCGTAGGCACTCTTGCTGCCAATAGGTCTACCGTTCAGCACCACCTGCGAGGTATGGTCCGACTGAGGTTTCAGCAGCAGCGGGTTCATGTCCGTATGACAAGGCACACCGGCAGCCTCAGCCTGAACGGCCTGAGCCCGGCCAATCTCCAGCCCTTCGGGTGTGGCGTAGGAGTTAAGTGCCATGTTCTGCGCCTTGAAAGGGGCCGGACGATAACCATCCTGACGGAAAATGCGGCATAGTGCCGCTGCCACGACGCTCTTACCAACGTCGCTGCCCGTTCCAGCCAGCATGACAGGGTGAAGTCTCTTCATTTTTGCCGTTTTTTCCTTACAAGATGCAAAATTACGAAAAGTCGAGAGCAGAACAAAAGATTTTAATCTTTTTTATACCGAGACGGAGGAATTTATTAAACTCTTTCTCGCGTTTCGAGAAAAAAATCTCGCGTTTCGAGAAAAAAATCTCGCGTTAGGACGAAAAAATTTCACATTGCAAGAGTTTTCCCAGCGGCCGCTCCGCGCAATTTCAACTGCGAAATTAAAAAATGCTTAATGTAACATGTAACGTGTAACAATCGCCGCTTCCCCAGTGTTTACTGCGGAAAGCGGCATTTTTGACGAACGCTCCCCGGCCCCGTAACACTATGAATGTTACATTAAGCCCTACGCTCTGAAATCGTCGCTTAACGGGACAAACACTGGATTTACGTCGATTGTTACATGTTACATGTTACATTAAGCGCAATTTCAACTGCAAAAATGGAGAAGACGCGGAGAAGGAGAAGAGAAGGAATTTTTTATAAAAATTCATATATTAATATTTTATATTATATATATAATATATATATTATATATATAATATAAAATATCAAGCCACCTTTTTTTCTCCCTTTTGAAAACTGCGAAATAAAAAACGCTTAATGTAACATGTAACGTGTAACAATCGCAGCTTCCCCAGTGTTTATCCCGTAAAGCGGCATTTTTGACGAACGCTCCTTAATGTAACATTCATAGTAAAAGGCACTGGGAAACCGTTCATTGTTACCATGTCTCTTCCACCGCAAGCGCGAAATTTGTTTTATTTCCTTTGGCGGTTTCAGAAAAAGTTCTTGCTATGGCAAGCGAGCAGAGCTCGAGCGGTAACTTTGCAGCACATAATCTAAAACAAGCGCTATGACAGATACTATCCGTAAATTGTTAAGAAATGTCGTAGAGAGATTTATTTAGCCTTATATCCGATAAAAAATGAGAATATGGTTGGAAGATTGAGTAAATCCTGAAAGAGTTGAATATAGGCATTCAGACTGCCCGATCAATATTGGGTAGGAATATAACTCTGAATTCAAAAATCACTCATGGAACGACCCGGAGTTCCGCTAGTTCAACTTACTGGGTATGGAAGGTATTTGTCGTGTTTTGGTGTGCCATTCATTAAATAATGTGTAAATTCTGAGATAAACGACTTTTATCTCAAGAATTATTCATATCTTTGCAAGCTAAAGAGAATTAAGGATTGTAATGGCACAATTAGATAATTTCACAGAAGGGCGCAAGCCCGTGACTTTTGTAGATCTCTTTGCTGGTGCTGGTGGCATCAGCGAGGGTTTCATGCAAGCATATACTGATCATAATTATTACGACTTTGTGTTGGCAAGCGACATCAATGACAATTGCGAGCTGACACACAGGGTAAGATATAATGTTCTAAAAGCAGCATAACTTATGACGAGTCACGAAAAAAATCAGAATAGATGGCGTGAGTTCTGCTATGACTTAATTGAGGCAGCTAAGGCTGACATTCTTGAAGACCCCTATCAAGACTTGATTGAGCAGGGATTGAGGGTGCTTAACTGGAGCAAGCCGAAGGGAGAAATCTGCCCCAAAGAACGTATCAAGATTGGCTCGCACAACAAACTTGAGCCGGACATTACCTTGAAAATCAATGAGCGGTCTGTGCTTGTAATTGAGGTAAAAAGGCCAAGGAACAAGCTGAACGAAGATCAGATTTTGCAGTTAGTGTCATATATGCGGCAAAGGCGTGTGCCATTCGGTCTCTACATTGGCGACAGAATTGCATTGTTCTATGATGATTCTACCAATGAGCCTACTGAGGTGTGGAGCCTGAACATCGACTCTGAGGCCGATGAGGGCTGGCGGTTCGTAGATTTTTTTGCACGAGGCTCATTCAACGAAGAAAGGCTTGACATATTCTGCAAAGAACGAATGAACGAGATTCATACCTCTATGGGATTGCGTGATATTACAGGAAAACTTTCAGAAGATGGCGGCGATGCCATCCTAAAGGAAATGGTAGAGCATTATCTTGTTGGAACGAAGCGATACGATAGTGGACTTGTGACAAAATTGCTGAATCGCTACAAATTCATTGCCCAACCATTAGAACAGAAGGGAGACGAGGATGATAATGCGGATATTGAGAATGAAATAGGGGCAGCAACGGACGTGACAATACGAAGTATTCCATTGATGGTGGCACGAACTATTTTGGCAAGAACAGAATAGTTCGTGAGATTATCATCCGCTATTTAGAACTTCATCCCAAACTGACCTATCGCCAGTTGGAGCAGATATTCCCCGATGAGATGCAAGGTTCATACGGCGTAGTCAGAAGCCTTGACGAACTGCATGAAATGGAACATGACCGCAAAGATTTGGAGACTCGCTATCTGATGAAGGAAGATGAACTATTGAAGACAGCAGACGGTGTTCGATTCGCTGTTTGTAACCAGTGGGGAGCCTATAACATCCCCAATATTTTCCGTGTGATGGAGAAATGGGGTTGGAACGTAATAAAAGACAAAGAATGAAGAACAAGTTTTTTAAGGATTTCGACAAATACTACATCGGAATAGAAACTGCTGATGGTAAAAAGCATTGTATTCGTGGTTGGTATCTTGACCAGAGATTTAACCACAATGAGTGCCCAAAAGGGTATCATATGTATGAGTTTCGCGAAGACCCAGAAGACAATTGGGGCTATATTGCCTTTATAGAACCATTTGTATGCGTTGACCATTCGGGGACATTCGTAACGCGGGCGAGGATTCCTTTTAGCGAGAACGGAAACAAAAACTACTTTAAGATTCGTTATGGTCACTCTTATTAGAACAAGACACAAAGAGTTATGGATGAATTAAACGAAATATACGCCGCCATCGCAGCGGACGGTTTCTCGGCAGAGACGCTGCAAATGATTGATAACTTAACAAACGACATACGATATGGAAGAAAAAATTTTAATGGATTTACTCTACCAGAGCATGCAGGACTCTGCAGGGGAGGCGCGTCTCTTATTGGGGCGTCCTTCATCGCGGGCTACGCGCGAAGAAGCATTACAACAGGTGGCTATGCTGAAAGCGGCCAAGGAGGCAGCCCAGCCAATTGGCAGATAGACGAAGCCCAAGAACGGTTAATAGAGGAATGGGCGAGAGCTAAAGGCTTGTGGTTTGAACACTCAGAAAGCATCATCGAAAAGAACTTCGGGCCGATGATCGCCCAAGGTGCCGAAGCCAAGGTGTACTACAAAGAAGGAGATTCTTCTGTAGCGAAAGAGCGTACATCCATCTACTCAACCACCAATAAGGCTTTGGAAGCCATCGCTTTGCACAATTACCTCTTTCCTGAGACAGCAATGAAAGTTATCGGTTTTACTCGTGATAGCGATAACCTGATGCGAATCGTGCTTACACAGCCATATATTCGCTGCCTTCGGTTGGCGACAAAGGAGGAAATTGATGATATGGTGGCTGTCAAGGGGTTTCACGATAATTGGAATGGACAGGGAGTGAACTATATTTCAGACCGCTTGACACTTGAAGACATGCATCCGGCAAACGTATTCATTGACGAGTTAACAGGCAAACCGACATGTATTGACTGCATAGTGAAGTTTACAAGCCCCATATTCTTTTGATATCATTAGCAGGAAAAAAATGAACGAATCAAAGATGGCTTATTATAAAGGCATCGAACTGAAGAGTAAACGACTCCAAAGGAATAGCGCAAAAAACGGCTTATATTCACAAGTACCCGATTGGGAAAATAGTAAATTTAAGACAAAAGACGAAATTGTACAAAAATATGGTTACTTTAGCGATGGAAAGAAAACATTGCAGGTAACAGTACAGGCAAACAGGCCTAATGCTCAATCTCTTGTTTTGGATATACCCAGTGAAGGTGAAATATTGGAAATGTTGGAAAGCAAGGATGAGAAAGTCTTGAATCATATTGTTGAGTGGCAATTAATGACACTTCACGAAAGATTGAGTACTAAACACAAAGAAACATTCTGGGTATCTGTAGACAACCAATTCTTTGATGGCAAGGAGTTTTTCAAGTACTCATATATTGAGCACACAAGAAATCCGAATGTTGCAGAATTCGATAATCTGATTATGCAGCAATTTATTACCCTTGAACTTTTGCTTTGTAGGCCAAGTGGTAGAGGTGACACATGGAATTTTAAGATAAAGGACCGGGCTATGCCTCTTTTATTCCCTGAGTCGTTATTATACAAATTAGACCCAAACTCGGCACCTCATCGAGGTCCATTACCCAAAATGTAAGAGATTTATTTTTCGGTGCACCTGTTATATTGTTAGAATCATAACATAGAATATGGCAAAGAAATTTGATGGAAGTATTCTGTTTAAAAGGATGGAAGAAGAAAAGGCTGCCCGTGAAGAAAGAGAAGCTAAGGCAAAAATAGATTGGCGCAAAAAATTAAAACTTATGCCTTGGCAAACATTGAAAGACGTGGATTTACCTGATGAATTTTACGAGAGTCTTTTGATAAAAATACGGAATCTAAATACACCTACTTCTTATTTTAAAACTATAAGTGACATTATCGCTCTGTCATTAGATTACGAACAATATTCTGAAGATTGGGACTTAGCGATGAAATACATGTACTTGAAATTCCAATTACCGGATGGTAAAATCTCGCCATTATTACCAGCAGTGGTATCATCTATGATAGATATAGCCACAAAGGATGCAAGAGAAAAGAAAGTCAAAACAATGAAAGAATGGAGGGAGACGATGGAATCGTTAACCGAAAAGATGTTGCCACAAGACGAGAATAAGTTAGAGATGAATTCAGAGATTTTATCATTAAAGCTTAGAATATCAGAGCTCGAAGGTAAACTAAGAGAGGCAGAAAATTTAGACAAACACAGGATTCAGGAAATTGACAGATGGCACGCCGAGAGTGAGGCAATGGATAATGAAGCTGGAGATTGGCATGCAAAATATGATGCTGCAAGTGATGCTTTATTGAAAGCGGAACACGAAAGGGATGTGTATAAGAAACTGTTAGAGACAAAACCAGGCGCTTGGAAATTCACTGTACGGCAGACTGCCATTATTGCCTTTGCCCTATGTCGGAAAGGTGGTTTCATCCCTAAGAACAAGAAGAGTATTTCAGCGATGTTCCAAAATATGACGGGACGTTCTGCTAATACATTGGGAGCGAATCTCTGTTCTACCTATACCGATGAAGAAATTGAAGAGATAGCCGCTGCTGTCGAAAAAGACATGCCTGAGTTCGCCAGTTATCTTAGAGAAAAGACCTTTTATCTTCCCGATGTCACAAAGTAAGTGTTAAAATCGTGTTTTACCAAATGTTTTACCCACTTGTGATAAAGATGGGTAGGATACCACTTCGAAAGTCGTCATTTTACAGCAGAACCCCCAAAATGAGCCCATAACCCCAACGGGATCACAACTCCAAATAGGACATCTAAAAAATCTTAATCCCGATTTTTTTCAACGGTATTATTGCTGGAAGAATTGGGATTTTTATTACCTTTGCAGCCTTAACATATATCACCTAACATCACTATAAAGCATTATACATTATGAAAATATAAAACATTCATTTCGTTGCGGAAAAGGAGGGCTTAATTGTCAGGGGTGTGCCAACGCTTCTGTCTGTTTTTTGCTCTGTTATCGTCCGCTTGAAATCTATATAAAGGACAGTCATTCATTTATTAAAACAGCCATGAATTAGGATGAAAGCAGATTTACTACTACAAAGGGAAGGGTTAGGTAAGGCCTTACCAGAACCGAAAGAAGATGACAATACGATTGCCGGCAAGAGAAAAAGCAGGGAAACCATCAGGGAACTCAGAAGTGAGATAGCCAGCCTGAAGGGAACCGTCACAGAACTGGTGGAGAAGGCTAAGGCTGACCAGATATGTATCGACGAGAACAATGCGGAGATAGAGCGTCTGAACAGCCTTTACGAACATGCTGATGCCTGTGTGGCGGTATGGCAAACCCGGTATGAAGAGGCGATGGAGGAACTGAAGAAGACTCAGCACGAGCGTGACTTGCTGAAGGAGATGATGCAGGAGAAGCCCAGCATGAGGAAATATAAGGTAAGGCAGATTGCCATCATCGCACTGGCATTATGCCGCAAGGCACTGGTGGTGCCAAAGAACAAGAAGAGCATAGCGAAGCTCTTCAGCAAGATGACGGGATCGTCGCACAACACACTGGGGCAGAGTCTCTGCGACACCTATAGCGATGAGGAAATCAAGGCCATCGCCGTACCGCTGAAGGAAGACATGCCGGAGCTAGCAGAATATATGCTGGAAAACAAGTTTGCCGGCTGATACCCTGATCAGAAAGTAACCCCTTACCCGAGAAAGAAGTAAGTCCTTACCTGATACAACCTTATCTTATATACATTACCTTTGCACCGCAACTTGTCGCAGGAGTCGGCAGTTGTGGTGCATCTTTCGTAATGTAGCTACGTTTCTGCGAGGAGCACCGGGCAGCCCAAGATTACTCCCAACTCTCTAGTAAAGTTGGAAGAAATGAGGGTTATATTGGAGAAGGGTGACAAGCCCGAAGTAAAGGAGTTGGTACGTCAGTTGCAGAAGCTGGTGCCGGGTATTGTAATCATTGAGGAGGATACGCAGCAGGAGCACTGGCTGCTGAGCGACGATGAGATCAGGGAGGCTATCCTTGGTGTGATGCCTTTCTTCTCGGTGAGGTCTCAATGGGTGGCCATCTATCGCATACTGGTGGATTACTATGGGTTCCCGGAAGAGGTGGCTGCATTCTGTAGCAGGATCAGTAAGCTGATGCGTGGCACAGAGATCTGTTTCACCATCGACTACCAGTCGGTACAGAAGCCGCTGGCAGCGAATGGCATTTTGCAGAAGCCCTATAGCCAGTGGAAGGTGTTCTGCGCCAAGAAGGGCGACAGGGTCTTCTCTCGTCAGAAAATGATAGCAGAAAGGCTCTTGATGGCGCTCGGAATAGTATAATTTACTATGGAGATAGCGTAATTTACTTTGTAATTTACGATGCAAAGTAATTTGAATTATATCTTTTTTATTCTCTCTAATTTTGCACTGTCAGCAACGGAAACGGAGCTGACAGTGTTCTTTGACATGTTGGTACAATCACACATACACACACGTACATTATTCATTTAAATCTATAAGCTTATGAAACAAATTCAAGTATTCAACAACCCGCAGTTTGGAGAAATCCGAACGCTGGCCGACAATGGCGGAAATATCCTGTTTGTCGGCAAGGATGTGGCGAAGGCTTTGGGGTATAAGAACACTTCGAAAGCTATTCAGCAGCATGTTGACGACGAGGATAAAAGCACTCTCCCAATTCGGGAGGCTGCCTATGAGACTCGGGCTATCGTAATCAACGAGTCCGGCCTTTACTCCCTCATCCTTTCGTCGAAGCTTCCCCAGGCGAAGGCTTTCAAGCGCTGGGTGACGGCGGAGGTGCTGCCTCAGATTCGCAAGACGGGCGGCTACATCCCGACACACGATGCCGACGGCCACACGCTGACCAACGAAGAGATTCTGGCACTGGCCGACAAGATCGTGGGAAGCACCATACGGCTGGTGAACGCGCCGTGCATGGGCTGTCTGACGGCGACGGAGGTGGCCCGCTCGTGGGGCATGGACGCTCACTCGTTCAACAACCTGCTCAAGACGATGGGCGTGCAGTACCGCAAGGGCGGCAGCTGGCATCTGGCACCGAGCCTGGAGGGGCTGCAACTGGCTGAGGAACGCCATTTCGTGTACTACTCGCTGATGGGCGAGCGCAAGAAACGCTCGTATCTGGTGTGGACGCCCGAGGGCGTGAGGCATCTGGAACGGAGGCTGCAACAGGCTCATTATGGCGTGAGCGTGCAGCTGGACGTGTTTATAAACAATTCATAATTGACAATTCACAATTAACAACTGAAATTTCCCACCCCTAAAACCTTTTAAGAACCACGAATTTTACTAATTTCACTAATTTTTATAAGGAACAAAGATTTGAAGATTTAAAAGATTTTGAGCCGACAGACGACAAAGAAGAACTACGAATTTCACTAATTTCACTAATTTGCTACGCGTAGTGCTCCATTATTATTATGGAAATTACGGCCAAATTATGATTATTACGGAAATTCGTTTCCCAACAAATGCACTGACAGGGCATATTATTTCTAATTTGTCGATACAGATTTATTTCTAATTGTTGGAACAGATTATTCTAATTCTTTCTCATTGTTTTCCAAAAACAAATGACGGCCATTCATTTTATAAGGAACAAAGATTTGAAGATTTAAAAGATTTTGAGCCGACAGGCGAATAAGAAGAATACTAATCCATGAAAACCATGAAATCGAAATTTATTGAGATTGCGCTGCGCATCGTTATCGCAGCCCTGACGGCAGCACTGACCGCCGTGACCACCACCTCGTGTATGGGCTACGGCCCGGTGACACTATGAAGGTTACATTAAGCACGACACTCTGAAATCGCCGCTTTCCGCAGTAAACACTGGGAAAGCGGCGATTGTTACATGTTACATGTTACATTAAGCGTGTTTTTAGCTTATGGGGAAGGAGTGAAAACGGCTTCAGTTCCACCATGTGGCGGTACATATCTTCAATCTGTTTTGGCTACAGGGACATAGTATACGTAAATCGTTTCGGGATTCTTCAGATAATCAATAAACTGCAAGGCGGAAGATGCTGTCGGCCAGTCGCTGATAGACTAAACCAAGAGAGGCGAAGTGGTTCAGACTGTTGAGGGCAGCCTTGCGTACAACGAGCGAGGGTGAAAGGATGGCGGTGTGGGCTTGGTCAAGGAACTCGTTGATGCCTCGCTCGTTAGGCTCCTGGCCGTTCATGAAGAGCCTGCTGAGTACGTGGAAGCCGCAGAGCTGACAGAGTTCGCGGTCGGAGGCTATCCACTCGTAGGCTTTTGCTGGTGCGTAGGGCAGATGCTGGTAGAGGTTCATGGCGGCCTGCTCGGCAATCTCGACGGTATCGGTCTGCTCCATCCAAATGTCGACCACCTCGGGGAGTATCTCGTCGGGCGGCATGAGCATCGTGGCCAGGATTTTACACTCGCGTACGTTCTCCTTCCACAGGGCGATGGCGAGGTTGTAGTCCTTGCCTATCTCGTCGGCCTTGTCGCGCAGTCGCAGGATGGTGGCTCCCCAGTTCAGGTGGTAGTCGATGCCTTTGTCGCGCATGGACTGGGCTATCGAGCCGTCCATCATCTGCCGGAACGACTGTTTGATTTCCTTGACCCTTTGCTGTGTCTCTTCATTCGTCATATCAGTGTGGCGTATTCGCTGCTGTAGCGCAGCATCTGGTGGGCGTAGCTCTCGGAATAGTTCAGCAAGATGTCGGTTATGTTGCCGTCGGCATCGGTAACGGGTATCATCTGCGGATTGATGAAGCCCTTGTAGGGTGCCAGGTTCAGCTTGGCATAGCGCTCCAGGACCTCAGCGTGAAGCGTGGGGTCGACCTTGACGGCGTAGCCCTCTACCAGCTGCCGGGCAGCCTCGTAGTCACCCTCGCTCTTGATGCGCTGTACCTCGGCCAGCAGCTTCTCGTAAAGCTTTCGCAATTCGTTGTAATCGCTTATCTGTAAGTATGTTTTGCCATCACGCTTAACAAGCCTTACCGCATCGCTTTGGGCGGCACACCAGCGGGCGATGAGGGCACGGTTGCGCATGTGGGCCTCCTCAATCTGGTTGCCAGGGGTGATGCGTATGAGCTGGGTCATCAGCCCGTTCATCATATAGGTGTAGTACTGCGCCTTATAGGCCTCGCCGTCGGGTAGCAGTCCGAGTTGCACGAGTTTCGGGTCGGCCATGTAGTAGAGTCCGAAGAGGTCGGCACGAGCCTCCTCGATGGTGTTGCCGTAGGCTTTCAAGGCATCGGGGTCGACGCCGGGCAGGAGCTGTCCGCTGCCGTGTCCCAAGCACTCGTGGAGGTCGGTATGGAGGTTGTCGCAGGCGTCACCATATTTTTCTATGAGCGCCAACGTCGCGTCATCAATGACGAACTCCTCCTTGAAGCCGCTGCCGTGGGCCGCCTTGTTGTAGGCATCGGTAATGTTGGAGATGGTGATGCTCTTCGAACCGTACTGGGCACGTATCCAGTCGGCGTTGGGCAGGTTGATGCCGATGGCCGTCGAAGGATACTCCTCGCCGCCGAGCATGGCGGCACAGATGACGTTGGCCGAGACGCCCTTGACCACTGACTTGCGGAAGCGTGGGTCTACTGGCGAATGGTCTTCAAACCACTGGGCATTGCGGGCGATGGTCTGGGTGCGGTGGGTGGCCTCCTCGTCGATGTACTCGACGAGTGCCTCCCACGAGCCTTTCAGTCCCAAGGGGTCGCCATAGACCTCGATGAACCCGTTGATGAAGTCTATCCTGCCCTCAAGGCACTGCAGCCAGCGGATGCTATAGTCGTCGAAGCGTCGCAGGTCGCCCGTCTCATAGTACTCTATCAGTTTGACAATCACCTCGCGCTGCCTGTCGTTCTCGGCCACCTCGGCGGCCTTACGCAGCCAGAAGACGATATGCCGGATAGCATTTCCATAGCGCCCATGAGAACACCACACGTCCTCGACCAGCTGACCGTCGCGCTTGACAAGTGTTGAATTCAAGCCATAGGAAGGCGGCTGGTGGTCGGCGGCATCCTTCTTTGCGGCATAGAATGCCTCAGCCTCCGCCTGTGTCACGCCGTCGTAGAAGTTGCAGGCCGACGTCAGTAGCAGATCCTCGCCGTCGGCTTTGTTCACGCGTTTTGGCAGCATGGTTGCATCGAAGATGACAGGGCACAGCACGTTTGCCAGCTCGTCGACCGTTTGGCCGCTTGCCAAAGGCAGTCGCCGGGCGTCGACGCTGCGGAGCGCCTGCCGGAAATACTGTTCAGAGAAATCGGGTGTGAACTTCTCACAGCCATAGTGATGGTATATACCGTTAGAAAACCATACACGCTTCAGGTAAAGTTCCAGTGCTTTAAAATCTTCTGTATCGTGCTGAATACCGAGGTCGGTATAGATGGCCTCAAGGGTCTTCCTTATCAGAAGATTGTACCGCCCGTATTGGTCGAACGTGATGTCACGCCCGAACAATGCCGCCTTGGAAAGATAGAAAATCAGTGTCTTCTGCTGTGATGTAAGTTGCTCGAAGCCATTCAAGCGGTAACGGAGCATTTGCAAATCAGCAAAACGCTCGTCGGTATAGCGAAAATTTCCCATTGTCTGGATGCTTCTTATTGTTTCTTGCCGTTTTTCTTCACCACTTGTGAGGGGTGCTGCTGCAGGTGCTGCTGACGGTACTCGCGCGGCGTCATGTTCATAATTTTGAAGAACGACGCATAGAACGACTGCCGATTGGCAAATCCCACCATGTCGCTGACTTCCTCCATGCGCAGATCCTGGTAACGCTTATCGACGAGAATGGACATGGCCTCCTCGATACGATATTTGTTGACGAACGACGCATAGTTCATGTGGAACCTGACATTGACGACTGCTGAGACATAGCGGGTGTTTGTACCCAAGTCCTCGGCCAGCCGCTTGGCTGAATAATCCTTGTCCTTGTACTTCTTCTGCATGACGATGATATTCAGGATTTTCTCCTTCATCTCATCCATCAGCTTCGGGCTTACCAGACTTCTATAAGCAGCCTCTTTTTCCCTTTTTTCTGTGATGTTGTACTTAGCCATAATAGCGAAAGATTTTTAACGGTATAGTTTTCAACTGCAAATATAAGTATTTTTTACATATTTTCCAAATATTAAATGCCTTTTTTTAAAAAAAAATTGTAATTTTGTTGAAAAATTGACGAATTTCATGGAAAAAGGGAGTATTTTTTAAGCATTTCCGGTTTCAATTCATTTCGTAAGGACCAAGGTGGAGACACTCAAGGCAGACGGCACGGAGGCTGCCGCAAGCAGCGGTTAGAGCGCAGACGAAGTAGCAAGAAGAACAAAAAATCACCTAAATAAATAAATAAAGTCACGCTTTTTGCTGCCTGAATCATATTTTTTTCGTACCTTTGCACGACGAAAAGAGATATAGTAAAGAAAGCAAATGAAACAAACGGCAATCCTGCTTCTGCATTGTCCTGACAAACAGGGTATTATTACGGAAGTAACTAAATTTATCACCGACAATAAGGGTAACATCGTTTACCTTGACCAATACGTTGACAAACTCGACGGTATGTTCTTTATGCGCATAGAATGGGAACTGGAAGGTTTTCTCATTCCGCGCGACAAGATCTACGAATACATCACCACGCTCTATGCCCAGCGCTACCAGATGAAGTTCAGCCTCTACTACAGCGACAAGAAGCCGCGCATGGCAATCTTCGTGTCGAAGATGAGCCACTGTCTCTACGATCTGCTGGCACGCTGGAAGGCAGGAGAGTTTGCCTGCGAGATTCCCTGCATCGTCTCGAACCACGAGGACCTTCGCTATGTGGCCGACCAGTTTGGCATTCCCTACTACGTGTGGAGCATCAACAAGGACCACTCGAACAAGGCAGAAGTGGAAAAGGCCGAGATGGAGCTGCTGAAGAAGGAAGACATCTCGTTCATCGTGCTGGCCCGCTATATGCAGATTATCTCCGACGACATGATAGCCGCCTACCCGCACCACATCATCAACATTCACCACTCGTTCCTGCCGGCATTTATCGGTGCCAAGCCCTACCATCAGGCGTGGGAACGCGGCGTAAAGATCATCGGTGCCACGAGCCACTACGTGACGGCTGAGCTGGACGCCGGCCCCATCATAGAACAGGACGTGACGCGCATCACCCACAAGGACACGCCAGAGAGCCTGGTGCTGAAAGGCAAGGACCTGGAGAAGATTGTGCTGAGCCACGCCGTGCAGAAGCACATTGAGCGCAAGATACTGACGTATAAGAACAAAACCATTATCTTCTCATGAACGTTGCAATCGTAAAATATAACGCGGGAAACGTCTATTCAGTGGTGAACGCCCTGAAGCGACTGGGCATTGAGCCGCTGCTGACGGACGACGCCGAGGAACTGATGAAGGCCGACCGCGTGCTGTTTCCCGGACAGGGCGAAGCCAGCGGGGCTATGGAGTACCTGAAGGCACGCCGCTTAGACGAGGTCATCCGCAACCTGCAGCAGCCCGTACTGGGTATCTGCATCGGTCAGCAACTGCTCTGCCGCCACTCGGAGGAAGGCGACGTAGACTGCATCGGCGTGTTCGACGCTGAGGTAAAGCGGTTCCAGCCGCAGCGCCATGAGGACAAGG
Source organism: uncultured Prevotellaceae bacterium (assembly GCA_900316475.1). Taxonomy (GTDB): domain Bacteria; phylum Bacteroidota; class Bacteroidia; order Bacteroidales; family Bacteroidaceae; genus Prevotella. Next base: position 96,166 of record ONDA01000008.1, on the reverse strand, counting down.
TGCCGTGCATGGGCTGGAACGCAATCTACGACACCAAATCGCCGCTGATGCAGGGCCTTGAGGGCGAATACGTCTACTTCGTCCACAGCTACTACATCCCCCTTTGCAGCGAGACCGTCGCCACGGCCGACTACATCCTGCCCTACTCTGCCGCCATGCACAAAGACAACTTCTACACCTGCCAGTTTCATCCGGAAAAGAGCGGACGCGTGGGTGAGCAAATCATCAAAAACTTCTTAGCAATATGATAGAACTGATACCCGCCATAGACATTATCGACGGACAATGCGTGCGTCTGACGAAAGGCGACTACGACCAGAAGACCGTCTACCGCGACTCACCGGCCGAGGTTGCCAAAGAGTTTGAGCAACTGGGCTTCAAGCGACTGCACGTCGTCGACCTCGACGGTGCCAAGTCGAAGCATATCGTCAATGCCGGCGTACTCCGGCGTATCTCGACGGAAACGCACCTGACGGTGGACTTCGGCGGCGGCATCAAGACCGACGAGGATATAGAAAAAGCCTTCGAGGCAGGAGCCGCGATGGTGACCGTCGGCAGCATCGCCGTCACACAACCCGAACTGTTTGTGGGATGGCTCAAGAAATACGGTGCCGACCGCATGATACTGGGTGCCGACGTGCGCAACGGGAAAATCAGCATCAACGGCTGGAAGGAGGACTCTACGGAAGACCTGCTGCCCTTCCTCAGAAAATACATCGACGCCGGTGTCAAGACGGTGCTCTGCACGGAGATTTCGAAGGACGGCACGCTGGCAGGTCCCGCCACAGGACTGTACCAGCAGGTGATGGCGGCCTACCCGCAGCTACACCTCATTGCCAGCGGCGGCGTGTCGAGCATCGACGACATCAAGGCGCTCGACAAGGCCGGCATTCCCGCCGTCGTCTTCGGCAAAGCTATCTACGAAGGTCGCATCGACCTAAATGCGTTAATAAAAATGTACTCTTGTACTCCTGTCTAAAAAAGTACTTATGTCATTAGCAAAACGAATCATACCCTGCCTCGACGTGAAGGACGGCGAGACCGTCAAGGGCACCAACTTCGTCAACCTGAGGAGTGCGGGCGACCCTGTGGAACTGGGAAAGGCTTACTCAGAGCAAGGTGCTGACGAACTCTGCTTCCTCGATATCACAGCCAGCTTTGAAGGCCGCAAGACCTTCACAGACATGGTGACACGAGTGGCAAAAGAAATCAACATACCCTTTACCGTTGGCGGCGGCATCAATGAACTGGCCGACGTAGAACGGCTGCTCTATGCCGGTGCCGACAAGGTGAGCGTGAACAGTGCCGCCATACGCCGCCCGGAACTGATTGACGAGATTGCCAACCGGTTCGGCTCGCAGGTGTGCGTCTGTGCCATTGACGCCCGCCTCGATGAAGACGGCACTACCGCTGGCGCGCCTGCCAGTGGCCGTTGGCACTGCTACCTGAAAGGCGGTCGGGAGCGGACGGAGCGCGGACTCTTTGAATGGGCCCACGAGGCGCAGGAACGCGGTGCCGGCGAGATTCTCTTCACCTCGATGAACCATGACGGCGTGAAGGAGGGCTACGCCAACGAAGCCCTGCGCGAACTGGCCGACAGCCTGTCGATACCCATCATTGCCAGTGGTGGCGCAGGCAAGCGCGAACACTTCCGCGACGTTTTCACCGAGGGACATGCCGATGCCGCCCTGGCAGCCAGCGTTTTCCACTTCGGCGAGATTCCCGTACCCGAACTGAAAAAATATTTGAAACAAGAAGGAATAAACGTAAGATTATGAAGATAGACTTTGAAAAGTGCGGCGGGCTTGTGCCTGCCATCATCCAGGATGCCAAGACGAAGAACGTGCTGATGTTAGGCTACATGAACCAGGAGGCCTACGATAAAACGATAGAAACGAAGAAGGTAACCTTCTGGAGCCGTTCACGCAACTGCCTCTGGACGAAAGGAGAGACCAGCGGCAACTTCCTGAACCTGGTCGGCATCAAGATTGACTGCGATAACGACACGCTACTCGTACAGGCCATTCCCGACGGGCCGACGTGCCACAAAGGTACGGACACCTGCTGGGGAGAGACCAACGAGCAGAACCCGCTACTCTTCCTCACCGAGCTTCAGGACTTCATCAACCGCCGCCATGAGGAAATGCCGGAAGGCAGCTATACCACAAAACTCTTCAAGGACGGTGTGAACCGTATGGCACAGAAGGTGGGCGAAGAAGCGCTTGAGACGGTCATAGAAGCCACCAACGGGTCGGATGAGAAACTGGTGTACGAAGCCTCCGACATGCTCTACCACCTCATCGTGCTGCTTACCAGCAAGGGGATGCGCATTGAAGACGTCGCCGCAGAACTGGCCAAGCGCCACGACCCTAATTGGGACAAGAAACGCCGTGAAGCAAAGGCTGCCGGCACTATGGAATAAGTAAAAAAGCAGAGAAGATGTTAGTCAATTACAAAAACGTCAACATACGCCATAGCGACGGAGAAACCGTGATGGACAACGTCAACTTCCACGTTGACGAGGGAGAGTTCGTATATCTCATCGGACGTGTGGGCTCAGGCAAGAGCTCGCTGCTGAAAACCATCTATCAGGAAATAGACATCGACGAAGCCGACGAGGCTACCGTCTTAAACTACGACCTGTTAACAATACGCCGCAAGCAAGTTCCGGAACTGCGCCGCAAGATGGGCATCATCTTCCAGGATTTCCAGTTGCTGAGCGACCGCTCCGTCTATCAGAATCTGCGCTTCGTCCTGAAAGCTACCGGATGGAATGACAAGGACAGCATCGACCAACGCATTGACGAGGTGTTGAAACAGGTAAGTATGAGCAGCATGAAAAACCGTCTGCCCCATGAGCTGTCGGGAGGCGAACAGCAGCGCATCGCCATTGCACGCGCACTGCTGAACAGTCCACAGCTGATAATTGCCGACGAGCCGACAGCCAGTCTCGACAATGAGACTTCCGAGAACATCATCAATCTGCTTCGTGAAATATCGCAGACAGGCACGGCCGTCATCCTTACCACACACGACCGGGCGTTGCTCAACAAATATCCGGGCATTGTCTATCATTGCAGCGAACGTGGACTTGAGGAAGTAACTGGCGACTACAACCAGATGTCGCTGTCAGAGGAGAATTAAGAAATTAAAAACTAAATAGAAAAAGACTATGAAAGTAATGAAATTCGGCGGCACGTCAGTAGGAACGCCGCAAAGAATGAAAGAGGTTACAAATCTCGTCACCAAGAGCGGCGAGCCGGTATTCGTTGTCCTCTCGGCTATGTCGGGAACCACCAACTCGCTGGTGGAAATCTCTGACTATCTCTACAAAAAGAATGCCGACGGCGCCAACGAGGTTATCAACCGATTGGAGTCGAAGTACATGAAGCACATAGATGAGCTCTTCACCAAGGATGATGCCAAACAGACCACCCGCGACTTCCTGAAGGACGAGTTCAACTATCTGCGCTCGTTCACCAAGGATATTTTCACCTCGTTCGAGGAAAAGGCCATCGTGGCACAGGGCGAGATGATGTCGACCAACATGGTGGTGAACTATATGAAGGAGCAGGGCATCAAGGCTGTATTGCTCAACGCTCTCGACTTCATGCGTACTGACAAGAACGCCGAGCCCGACCCCGTCTACATCAAGGAAAAGCTGGGAGCCATCATGCAGGAGAACGAGGGCCAGCAGGTGTATATCACGCAAGGATTCATCTGCCGCAATGCCTACGGCGAGGTAGACAACCTGCAGCGCGGCGGTTCTGACTACACCGCTTCGCTCATCGGTGCTGCACTGAACGCTGAGGAAATCCAAATCTGGACCGACATCGACGGTATGCACAACAACGACCCGCGTGTGGTAGACAAGACGCAACCCGTACACCAGCTGCAGTTCGAAGAGGCTGCAGAGCTGGCTTACTTCGGCGCCAAGATCCTGCACCCGACGTGTGTCCAGCCCGCTAAATATGCCGGCATCCCCGTCAGACTGCTGAACACGATGGACCCCGACGCTAAGGGTACCACCATCTCGAATCAGACAGAATACGGCAAGATTAAGGCCGTGGCTGCCAAGGACAATATCATCGCCATTAAAATCAAGTCGAGCCGCATGCTCCTGGCAACAGGATTCCTGCGCAAGGTCTTTGAGATTTTCGAGTCTTACCAGACACCTATCGACATGGTGTGTACCTCTGAGGTCGGCGTCTCGATGAGTATCGACAACTCCACTCACCTCGGCGAGATTGTCGACGAGCTGAAGAAGTATGGTACTGTTACCGTCGACACAGGCATGTGCATCATCTGCGTCGTCGGCGACCTCGACTGGTCGAACATCGGTTTTGAAACACGAGTTATGGACGCCCTTAAGAATATTCCCGTGCGCATGATTTCCTATGGTGGTTCGAACTACAACATCTCATTCCTCATCAAAGAGGAAGACAAGAAGCGTGCCCTCCAGAGCCTGAGCGACAACCTGTTTAATTAACACACACACAACACAAACATGAAAGGTATATTCCCCGTAGACAGGTTTCAGACACTAAGGACGCCATTCTACTACTACGATACAGAATTGCTGCGTCAGACACTACACGCCATCAATGCAGAAACCAGCCGACACGAAGGCTGGAACGTACACTATGCAGTGAAGGCTAACGCCAACCCAAAACTGCTCACCATCATCCGTGAGGCAGGATTGGGCGCCGACTGTGTCAGCGGTGGCGAAATTGAGGCTTCAATACGCGCCGGGTTCCCTGGCTCGAAGATTGTCTTTGCTGGCGTTGGCAAGGCTGATTGGGAAATCAATCTCGGATTGGATCGCGACATATTCTGCTTCAATGTCGAGAGCATCCCCGAACTGGAAATCATCAACGAACTGGCTGCTGCCAAGGGAAAAGTTGCACGCGTAGCCTTCAGACTGAATCCCAACGTGGGGGCTCACACACATGCTAACATTACCACCGGACTGGCCGAGAACAAGTTCGGCATTGCCATGCGAGACATGGTGCCCGTCATCGAGCACGCTAACCAGCTGAAGAATGTCCATGTCGTAGGCCTGCACTTCCACATCGGCAGTCAGATTCTCGACATGGGTGATTTCCAGGCACTCTGCAACCGCATCAACGAACTGCAGGACGAGTTAGAACTTCACCGCATCCGCGTGGAGCACATCAACGTGGGCGGCGGTCTGGGGGTCGACTACGAGCACCCGAATCGTGTCCCCCTACCCGACTTCAAGGCTTATTTTGAAACCTATGCCAAAAAGTTGAAGCTGCGCCCGGGACAGACCCTGCATTTCGAACTTGGCCGGGCCGTCGTTGCACAGTGTGGCAGTCTTATCACGCGAACCTTATATATAAAGAAGGGAGCTGTGAAGCAGTTTGCCATTGTCGACGCAGGATTTCCTGACCTTATTCGGCCTGCCCTCTATCAGGCATACCATAAGATAGAGAACATCTGTAGCAACGAGCCCAAAGAGACCTACGACGTGGTGGGACCCATCTGTGAATCAACGGATGTGTTTGCCAAGCAGATTGATCTTGACGCGACCAAGCGCGGCGATCTGTTAGCTATCCGTTCGGCCGGTGCCTACGGCGAGATTATGGCTTCTGGCTATAACTGCCGCCAACTGCCTATAGGATATACCAGCGACGAATTGTAAAGAGTAAAAAAAGGAATGAATATGTCTGAAAAGAAGCCATCGTTCAGCATCGTCATCGCCGTTCGCGACCAAAGCGATGATCTCAAAGCCAATCTGCCCGCATTGCTCGGTCAGAAATATGACAGTTTTGAGGTCGTTGTGGTCGACGAACACTCTACTGACGACAGCAGCGATTTTCTGAAACAACAGAAAGCAGAAAACGATCGGCTATACTCTACCTTCATCCCCACATACCAATTCCAGCGCAATCGCCGAAGACTGGCATATTCCATCGGCGTCAAAGCATCCAAGAACGACTGGATAGTCTTTGCTGACATTGCCACAACGTCATTCTCAGAACAATGGCTCGAAGAGCTAAGCGAATTCGCGTGCCAACCATGGGTGCTGCTGTTGGGCTACATCAACAAGAAGACTGGCGACGTACGACTGAAAACGTATGAGGACATCGAGAAGGCTAAGCAAATCATTACCAGAGCTGAGCGGAGGCGCGAGAATGAAGGCCATAGCAGCTGGATGCTGCACCTGCAGCCAGACACAAGCTATGACTTCATCGTCGTCCGCGCTGACCACGCCCACGAACTGCTGCGATTCTTTATCGTATCACCTAAGCTGCAAGTACCTAAAGAACACTAAGACAAGACAACATTCATGAACATACAGCATCTTTACCCCCAAGACAACCAACTGATAGCCAAGCATATTGACATACTTGGACAGATGGTTGGCGATGCTGTGCCAGATATTGTACACGTTCATGGATGCTGGGATTACAAGGTTGTGAAACGTGCACTGCACGCTCACCGTCAAGGTGCCCGTATCGTGTTCACGCCTCACGGTGGACTTGAACCGTGGATCGTTTCCGAACGCCGATTCAGTGAGAAACTTTACAAGACGCTGCTTTGGCAGCGACGACTCGTGGAATATTCATACGTAGTCATAGCACATGGCACAATGGAAGCCGAGGCTCTGAAACAGCTGGGATGGAATCCACGTACAGAGATTATCCGTAATGCCGTCATTACCAACTCTATTACACCGGAAGCTATGGCACAGCAGACGAAAGAGGTGTACAAGAAGGTGATGGACTCCAATACGATAGAGCTGATGAGCAACGATAGCCGCCGATTGATAACTATGCTACTGAAAGCTGGCATTACAGGCGACAAGCGGTGGGTTACTCAACAGCCACCTGTTGTCGACTCAACGGAATGGCGACGGATATTAATCTATGCCGACCATGAGAACATACGCGCCATACTGGACAGAGGCGTGCACGTCATGAACGTACATCACGACTACATTGAGACAAGCAACATAAAAAGTTATCTGCCAACGGATTATAAGAAGCCGAAGGTAAATGCCTACGATGTAGCGGGAATCGTCAACGAGATGCACCGCAACAAAATCACGATAAGACATTTTGTGGAGCTTGATCGTGCCCTGAGAAGTCCTGATGTCGACGAAGAATGGCTTGTTGACACCTTCGACGAAGGACACTTGCTGAAGTTCTTCCGCCGCCTGCTACAGGTGCTGACGGAAGTGACAGACATTGACGAAGGCTTTATACCCGTGACACCCCTTGACGACAAAAAGACACAAAAGATACGGAATAATCTTTATAACCACCTTACGATATGAATAACACCGATATGCACTATCTTAACCTGCTGTCGCAGTCGTTTCCTACGGTTGCCGACGCGGCCAAGGAGATAATCAACCTGGAGGCCATTATGAACCTGCCGAAAGGTACGGAACACTTTCTGGCCGATATCCACGGCGAGAACGAAGCTTTCGAACATGTGCTAAAAAATGCTTCAGGAAACATCAAGCGCAAAGTGGGAGAAATCTTCGGCAATAGCATCCGTGAGTCGGAGAAGAAGGAACTGTGCACGCTTATCTATTACCCGGAGCAGAAACTGGAACTTGTCAAGGCTGTAGAACAGGATATTGATGAATGGTATCAAATAACCATACACCAGCTTGTCAAGGTGTGTCGCGATGTCTCATCCAAATACACACGCTCGAAAGTTCGTAAAACACTGCCAGAAGAATTCTCGTACATCATTGAGGAACTGCTACACGAACGCGCTGACGACCAAGACAAGGCTGCATACGTCAGTGTCATCGTCAACACCATTATCTCAACAGGACGTGCCGACGATTTCATTTGCGCAATCTGCAATGTCATACAGCGGCTCGCCATCGACCAGTTGCATATTCTCGGCGACATCTACGACCGAGGACCAGGCGCACATATCATCCTGGACGTCATGCGACGCTACAACTCATGGGACATACAGTGGGGCAATCACGACATACTATGGATGGGAGCGGCTGCTGGCAATGATGCCTGTATCTGTAACGTGCTAAGACTATCACTTCGCTATGCCAACCTCGCCACTTTAGAGGATGGCTATGGTATCAACCTGGTGCCACTCGCCACTTTTGCGCTCGATGCTTATGGCGATGACCCCTGCGAGGAGTTCATGCCCAAACTCCTGAAGAACACAAAGATGGATGAGAAGACGCTCCTGCTGACTGCCAAGATGCACAAGGCCATCTCGGTCATACAGTTCAAGGAGGAAGCGCGCATCTTCCACCGCAGACCGGAATGGCAGATGGAAGACCGCTGCATGCTCGAAACCATTGACCCAGAACGTCAGGTGTGCTCTGTCAACGGTAAAGACTACCAGATGAAATCATGTCATTTCCCAACAGGCTTTACCGAACTGACAGCCGAAGAGACCAACCTGATGCAGAAGCTGCACCATTCATTCCGCGTCTCAGAAAAGTTGCGTAAACATATAAGGACCATCCTTTCTCACGGATGTATGTATAACATCTGCAACTCAAACCTGCTCTTCCACGCATCAGTACCACTGAACGAAGACGGTTCGCTAAAGAATGTTGAGATTAACGGACAAAAATACCAGGGAAAAGAACTGATGTCTTACATCGGCCAACTGGTACGTGCCGCCTTTGAAAACGATACCGAACCCGACCTAAAGGCATACGCCAAGGACTACTTCCTATACCTGTGGTGCGGCAAGGATTCGCCACTGTTCGACAAGTCGAAAATGGCTACGTTCGAACGTTACTTCTTGGTCGACAAAGATACGTATAAGGAAGAGAAAGGCGCCTATTTCCGACTGCGCGACAATGATGAGGTGTGCGACAGAATACTCGATGCCTTCGGCGTCAAGGGACAGAATCGCCACATCATCAACGGCCACGTTCCTGTTCACGCCTCCAATGGTGAGAACCCTATAAAGGCCGGTGGGCGACTGATGGTTATCGACGGCGGATTCTCTGAAGCCTACCACAAAGAGACCGGCATAGCTGGCTACACACTTGTCTATCACAGCCGAGGCTTTGAACTGGTGCAGCACGAACCCTTCACCTCGACTAAGGATGCCATTCTGCGCGGCACCGACATCAAATCAACGACACAGATTGTTGAGATGTCGACCCATCGTATGCTTGTGGCAGATACCGACAAAGGCCGTGAACTGTGCGAACAGATTAGCGACTTGAAGCAGTTGCTACACGCATACCGTCACGGCATAATCAAAGAAAAACGTAACTAATAACTACATTATAATATGGCAGAAACTACCAATAGTATTTTACAGAAATTAGACGGACTGGAAAGCCGTTTCGAGGAAGTATCAACACTGATTACCGACCCTGACGTGATTGCTGACCAGCAACGCTTCGTCAAACTTACAAAAGAATACAAGGATTTGGGCGACATCATGGACGCCCGCAAACGATACATTGCCTGTCTCAACAGCATTAAGGAAGCAAAAGACATACTCGCTAATGAGGACGATCCGGAGATGAAAGAGATGGCTCGCGAGGAACTGGCTGCAAATGAGGCCCTGCAACCGAAATTGGAGGAAGAAATCAAGATTGCTCTCATACCAAAGGATCCTGAGGATGCCAAGAATGTCCAAATGGAGATTCGTGCAGGAACAGGCGGTGACGAGGCTTGTCTCTTTGCCGGTGACCTGTTCAAGATGTACAAAAGCTACTGCGACTCGAAGGGGTGGCAACTCTCAATAACGAGTGTTTCTGAAGGTGCTGTCGGCGGCTACAAGGAAATAGACTTCGCCGTCAGCGGAGCCGACGTCTACGGTACGCTGAAGTACGAGTCTGGTGTTCACCGCGTACAGCGCGTTCCCGCTACCGAGACGCAAGGCCGCATGCACACCTCTGCAGCCACTGTCGCCGTACTGCCTGAAGCCGATAAGTTCGAGGTACACGTCAACGAGGGTGAAATCAAGTGGGATACCTTCCGCTCCTCAGGTGCTGGTGGCCAGAACGTCAACAAGGTGGAATCGGGTGTCCGTCTGCGCTATATGTGGAAGAATCCCAATACGGGAGAGACTGAGGAAATCCTCATAGAATGTACTGAGACACGTGACCAACCAAAGAACAAGGAACGTGCACTCTCGCGCCTCTACACTTTTATCTACGACAAAGAGCATCAGAAGTATATGGACGACATCGCCTCGCGCCGCAAGAGTCTTGTCTCCACAGGCGACCGCTCGGCAAAGATTCGAACCTACAACTTCCCTCAAGGCAGAGTGACCGACCATCGCATCGGCTTCACTACCCACGACCTTCAAGGCTTCCTCGGTGGTGACATCCAACCTATGATAGATGCCCTGACCGTTGCCGAAAATGCAGAACGAATGAAAGAATCAGAATTATGACCAGAAAAGAACTTATACAGCAAATTCGTGAGAAACAGTCGTTTCTCTGCGTAGGTCTCGACACCGACCTGAAAAAAATCCCCCAGCATCTGCTTGCCGAGGACGACGCTATCTTTGCCTTCAACAAGGCCATTATCGACGCGACGGCTCCCTACTGCGTCAGTTACAAACCAAACCTCGCCTTCTACGAAGCTTTCGGTGTGAAGGGACTGATGGCATTTGAGAGGACCATCAAATACCTCAAGGCCAACTATCCCAACCATTTCATCATTGCCGACGCCAAGCGCGGCGACATCGGCAATACGTCGACTATGTATGCCCGCACTTTCTTCGAAGAGTACGATGTTGACTCGCTGACCGTTGCACCCTATATGGGTGAGGACTCCGTTACGCCCTTCCTTGGCTACGAGGGCAAATGGGTCATCCTGTTGGCACTGACATCCAATAAAGGCTCACACGACTTCCAACTGACAGAATCGCCCGATGGCGAACGCCTCTTTGAGAAAGTGCTGCGCCGCAGTCAGCAATGGGCTACCGACGAACAGATGATGTACGTCGTAGGCGCAACACAAGGAGAGATGTTCGAAGACATTCGTCGTCTTGCCCCTACTCACTTCCTGCTCGTGCCCGGTGTCGGTGCCCAGGGCGGTTCGCTTCAGGAGGTATGCAAATATGGCATGACTAAGGATTGCGGCTTGCTCGTCAACTCCAGTCGCGGCATTATCTACGCCTCCCAAGGCGAGGACTTTGCCGAAGCCGCTGCCGAGAAAGCGCGCGAACTACAACAGCAGATGGCTCAGGAACTGAAGCGTTTCACACGCTAAAGAATCATCTCTTTAACAAGAAAAAGGAGAACCTTCTCAGGCTCTCCTTTTTGTTGCTCATTCGTAATTAATACGAATAAGTGGAAAAACAACTGTCTCACGACAAAATGTAATTCCCTTTAACCTTAATAATCTAATACCATGAAAAACACTTTGCAAATTTAAATAATTTTATTGGAAATTCCAATTTCTTGGGTTTATCACCTAAAATATTTAGCGTTTGTTAATTTTATCGTTTATAAAATTAAGGATATTTATATTTTTGACATGTATTTCGAGCCTTCTTCGCTGGGCATTCGTCAGTTCTGGCACGACTGACAATTGTTGCCAATGTCTCGTGTAATAGTTGACTTCGCTCTCCTGGTAGTCACCATCGACCCCCAAAGTCTTAATCACACAGACAACCTGATGGCAGCTGTCGACAGTCTCAGTGGTCTGCAGAAGTAGTAAATCAACCGTACATGCATTATTCAGGCGGATGGTAAGCGAGTCATCGCCTAAGGCTGTCATCACACTTTTCCCTCCAAACTCATTAGTGACCTCGGCCGTCATCTTTGAATCCACGAAGTCGAGGAAATCGAGGCGGCTGTTGCGCGACAGGTATGGTATCACGGTATCAGGCATCTCGATAAACAGCTGACGGATGGTCAGCGTATCGGCCATCGTTGAGAGCGTTGTCACCAACAGAAACGACAGTAGCAGTATTCTTTTCATTGTTCCCTATTTTTAATTTGTTTGGCCAGTTGCATCATCATCACAGCAGATAGCCCCGCCGTCTCTGTGCGTAGTCGGCTCTTTCCCAAGTCAACGCTCACATAGCCAGCTTCAACAGCTGTCCGCACCTCGTCGATACTGAAATCGCCCTCAGGACCTATCAGCACCAACACCTCGTCAGTCTCGTCAAGCTGACACAGCTGGTCGAAGAGATTGACGCGCGGCACTTCCTGATAGCAATGAGCTATGAAGCGGTGCCCTGCCGAATGTCCGACAATGAACTTATTGAAAGGTGTCATCTCGTTGACTGTAGGCATATATGCCTTGTGACTCTGCTTGACGGCAGCTGTCACAATCTTCCCGATACGCTCTGTCTTCAGCTGGCGGCGCTCCGAGAACTGGCAGTTCAAGAACGACAGTTCGTCAATGCCCACCTCGACAGTTTTCTCCGTCATCCATTCTATGCGGTCACTCATCTTTGTTGGCGCTATGGCCAGATGTACGTGGCCCTGCCACTGCCGCTCCTGCGGCATCTTCTCAACGATACGGTAACAGCAATGATGGTTGGCAATCATTGTGACTTCAGCCCTATAGAAGCTACCTTGACCATCCATGAGCATCAGTTCGGCACCCTCCTTCAACCGCAACACCCTTATGGCGTGGTTTGCTTCTTCGGCAGGCAACTCCTGACGATTCTCAGCGTCAGGCACATAGAAGAATCTCATTTCCTTCATTCCTTGTTCCTCCTCAGTATCTCTTCGTGCAGGTAAGATGCCAACCGATAGTCTTCAGCCTGAATGGCACGTTCCAACTCTTGATTCAGGTGCTCCAGGTCGATGGTGTTGATGGGAACCGACAGGCCGCGTATGTCAGGGTTGTAGGGCGTACACTGGCGCTGCATCAATGCAGCATCTATATAAAGAGGTATGCGCGAGATGACACTCAGCAGCACTGCGTCACTCATACGGATGAATTTCATCGTGAGTGTACGCTTGTTGAGTAACGTCACACGGTACTGCCCGTTGATGACGTCGCTGACCATCATCTCAAAGTCGTTGATGCCGTTGTCGGCCAGCAGCATTCTCACCAGCACTTCGGGCAGCATCTGTTCACGACCTGGCTGACAATTGGTGCGAAGTGTCAGCTGATCGGTCATCAGCTTATCACAGATGACGCTGATAGCCCACACTTCATCTGCATCGGTAAGCCTTACGACAGAAAAACCGTCGCTTCCCACAATTTCGCCAATGTCCTTATAGAACAGTTGCACTCGCCCCATACAGCGCCTCCTTATTTCTTCTCAGGATGGAACACCAGAGCAAAGCTGACGCCAATAACCAACGCAAAGCCGGCGAAGATGAACCAGCACGACTGCCAGTCGCCAACGAGGAAGCTCTGTTTCTCACCGTTCATCATGAACTCCTGCCACGAACAGAACGTGTTAACAACCTCACCAGCAGCCAGCGTACCAATGGTGGCACCCAGTCCGTTGGTCATCATCATAAAGAGACCCTGTGCCGAAGCCTTAATACTGGGGTCGCACTCTTGGTCGACATAAATACCGCCGGAGACATTGAAAAAGTCGAAGGCCACACCATAGACGATACAAGAGAGGACAAACAGCAGTACACCGGGCATAGCGGGGTTGCCGATGCCGAAGAAGCCGAATCGGAACACCCAGGCAAAGAGCGACATGAGCATAACCACCTTGATGCCGAAACGCTTCAGGAAGAACGGTATCATCAGGATGCAGCAGGCTTCGCTGATCTGCGATATACTCGTCAGCAGTGTGGCATTGTTAGCAGCAAAGGTGTCAGCAAATTCGGGCACCCCCTTGAAGCTGGTCAGGAAAGGCCCGGCAAAACCGTTAGTAACCTGCAGACACATACCCAGAAATGCCGAGAAGATGAAGAACAGAGCCATCTGACGGCGCTTGAACAGCTTGAAGGCATTGAGTCCGAGACTCTCGATGAGCGACACCTTGCCCTCTTTCTTCTCCACCCGGCATTGGGGCAGCGTGAAGCAATAAGCAAAGAGCACGATGCTCAACAGTCCCGACACGAAGAACTGCATATACGTGTACTGGAACTTATGAGAGTTCTCAGCCAGCGTGAAGCCAAAGCCGCTATCGTCGATAAAGGCGCAGTTGACAAACCACATCGTAGCAATAAAGCCGACGGTGCCCAGCACACGGATGGGCGGGAAATCCTTCACAGTGTCGAGACCGTTCTTCTTCAGAATACTGAACGCCGCCGTGTTGGAAAGGGCAATGGTAGGCATAAAGAAGGCCACACTCAGCGTATAGAGGGTAATAAACAGGGCTTTGTCTGACAACTGCTCACCGAACCCAGCCTGATAGCCTAACCACCAGCAACCCATCATAAAGATACCTGCTATCAGATGGCAAAGTCCGAGAAGGCGCTGCGGCTGAATATACTTGTCGGCCACAATGCCCATCATGGTCGGCATAAAGATTGACACAATACCCTGGATGGCATAGAACCACGAAATCTGGTCGCCCAGGCCGGCAACTCCAAGATAATTGCCCATACACGTCAGATAAGCTCCCCAGACGGCAAACTCTAGGAAGTTCATCACTGCTAATCGGATTTTTAGATTCATATTAGTTTTAGTTTAAAGGTTTTTATTCTGGCTTTAATTCTCTTTCTTGTTCAGACTTCGGGGCTTCATCCTCTTCGCGAACCTGTTTTATAGAGTCGTTAAACACCACTTCAGTTGTTTCCTTCTTACGGAACTTGATAAGCTGTATGCCGCGAATAAACATCAGTTTCAGCGTCGACGTCTCTTCCTTTTCGGGCGTCAGGTAGATAAAGCCACGAATCTCTTTCGCCATGTGGTTGCCGTTGGCTGGTATTCGCAGCTGGTTCACGCCCGTTGCTGAAAGTCCTGTAGCACGGCTGATGACGCTGTCGTTGTCGTAGCGCAAAGCAAGACAGGCCTCGGCGTTACGCATGCCATTTTGATAGATGAAGTCTGTATTCAGAATCAGCATGAAGGAGTCGCCCTTGCGGAACGATGTATCGGCTTTCTGCACGAAGCTATACACGTTGTAGGGGGCATAGGGTATAAGGATTGTCGAAATGTTGCCTACCCAGATGTCGGTTGTGTCGCCCCCAGCATTGAGATTGGCAAAACGGTTCACCTCACCCTCGGCAGCTCCCAAGTCCATTGCCTGGTCGCTCAACTTTTCCGCAACCCGCTTATAGATATCGCTAAAACGGTCAGCTCGCACATAATAGTACACAAGCGATGAGTCGAAGTCAGCCTTCGTCACACCATGTTTCTCAAGAACGGCGGCAAAATAGAGCGTCTTCAGGTAGGAGCGTTCGTCCTCGCTCTTTCCGTTCTGATTAGCCATTGCCTGCGACACGTGGAAGTCACACAGAATATCCTCCATGTCGCTTGGCTGGATATAGCGCGAGGGAACGGAGGGCGTGCAGGCCACCATTGCCACGCAGGCCACCACTATCATATATAACAGGTGTCTACTCACGTTTCAAGCTTATTTGACTGATTTCCTTGCGATAGAACAGCAACAGGAGGACCACCCCCACTGAGATGTTGGCATCGGCATAGTTGAACACAGGGCTGAAGAAGATAAACTCCTGCCCTCCCCACATCGGCACCCACTCTGGCCACGTCGTTACAATGAGCGGGAAGTAGAACATATCGACGACCTTACCCATCAGGAACGGCGCATAGCCCGTACCGAAAGGTACAAAATAACTGGTGAAATACGGCGATGAGGCATTAAAGACCATGCCGTAGAACATACAATCAATCAAGTTGCCTATAGCGCCTGCCAATATCATCGACAGACAGACAATGTAGCCCGTTCGGGCCTTGTTGCGCACCTGCAGCCACACGTAGTAGGCCAACAGGCCGATGGCCACGACGCGGAAGAGCGACAAGGCGAGCTTTGAGCCTATCTGCATGCCATAGGCCATACCGTTGTTCTCGATAAATGAAATGTAGAACCAGTCGAAGATGCGGATACTCTCGTGAAGCGTCATCGACGTCTTGACCCAGATTTTGATGAACTGGTCAATGAGAATAGCCGACAGCACCACGAGTGCTGCCAGCCATCCGTCAGAGATGATTCGTTTCAGCTTCACTTCTTCTGACTCAATTTCGACTCTACTGAAAGCGTGGCGTGAGGCACGGCCTTCAGGCGTTCCTTGGGGATGAGCTTTCCTGTCAGGCGGTCGACGCCGTACGTCTTGTTCTCAATACGCACCAGCGCAGCCTTCAAGCCCTGAATAAACTTCTGCTGTCGTGCAGCCATCGTGATGATTTCTTCCTTCGACTGTGTTGCCGAGCCTTCCTCCAGAGCCTTGTAGGTGGGCGACGTGTCGTCGACGTCGTTTGAGTCCTGGTTTGTTATGACGGCCATCATCTGGTCATAGTCGCGCTTGGCCAAAGCCAGTTTCTCGTTGATGATAGAGCGGAACTCTTCAAGTTCCTCGTCACTGTAGCGTGTTTTTTCTTTTGTTTCCATTGTTTGATTAGTTCTTGGTAATTTTAATATTCAGTTTGAAATCGTCGAACGCCACCTCGGTGCCGTCGTTGTCGGCAATCTCGATGGAATCGGCCAAAACCTGTGCCTTGATATAGTCGCCGAAGGCCGTAACCGACTTTTCCACCTCGTCATTGGGAGACAAGATGATGCTGATGCGGTCGGTAATCTCCAGTCCGCTCTCCTTACGGATGTTCTGCACGCGGTTGATAATCTCGCGAGCCATACCCTCCTGTCGCAACTCGTCGTTGAGTTCCACCTCGAGGGCTACGGTCAGCGAGCCTTCGTTGGCAACGAGCCAGCCGGGAATGTCCTCGCTGATGATCTCAACGTCGGCAGCTTCGACTGTCAGGTCTTGTCCCTCAACGTTGATGCCGATGGTGCCGTTCTGCTCCAACGCGGCTATCTGCTCCTGCGAGAGGGTATCCATAACCGCAGCTACACCCTTCATCAGCTTGCCGAACTTCTTGCCCATCGTCCTAAAGTTACACTTCACCTTTTTAACGAGAACGCCCTGGCCTTCAACGAATTTCAATTCCTTGACGTTCACCTCGTTCATAATGAGCTGCTTCACGGCCTCGATGTGTTTCTTCTGCTCCTCGCTGGCAGGCACCATGATGGCCTGCAGCGGCTGGCGCACCTTGATATTCACCTTGCGGCGCAGGGCGAGCACCATCGAGGTGATCTTCTGAGCCATCTCCATGCGTGCCTCGAGATCCTTGTCAATCAGACCCTCGTCGGCTACGGGGAACTTGTCCAGATGGACGCTGTCGAGTGCGCCACCGAGGTCCTTGTAGAGTTGGTCGGCATAGAACGGGGCGAAGGGAGCCATCAGCTTCGAGACGGTCAGCAGACAGGTGTAGAGCGTGTCGTAGGCCGAGCGTTTGTCGTCGCTCATGTCCTTACCCCAGAAGCGTTTGCGGTTCAGGCGCACATACCAGTTGGAGAGGTCGTCGTTGACGAAGGCGTCTATGAGACGGCCAGCACGGGTCGGGTCGAAGTT
Organism: uncultured Prevotellaceae bacterium; assembly: GCA_900316475.1. Classification (GTDB taxonomy): domain Bacteria; phylum Bacteroidota; class Bacteroidia; order Bacteroidales; family Bacteroidaceae; genus Prevotella. The sequence goes on along the minus strand of ONDA01000008.1, from coordinate 78,705 downwards.
GTCAAGCTCCTTCTGAACGCCCTTGATAAGGGTGTTGAGGCACGATAGAATCCAGCGGTCAATCTCGGGCGCCTCATAGGTTCCTTTAGTCCCATTAGGCTCATACCCGTCCACATTAGCATAGAGTGCGAAGAAGCTATACGTATTATATAAGGTGCCGAAGAACTTGCGGCGCACCTCGTCGACGCCCTCGGGGTCGAACTTCAGGTTGTCCCACGGCTCGCTATTGGTCAGCATGTAGAAGCGGACGGCGTCAGTGCCGTACTTTTCGATCATCTCGAAGGGATTCACCACGTTACCCACGTGCTTCGACATCTTGTTGCCCTTGGCGTCGAGCACCAGGCCAGTAGAGATGACGTTCTTGAAGGCTACGGAGTCGAAAATCATGGTGGCAATAGCGTGAAGGGTGAAGAACCAGCCGCGCGTCTGGTCGACGCCCTCGTTGATGAAGTCTGCTGGGAAGGCCTCGCCCTTGTCTATCAGGTCGCGGTTCTCAAACGGATAGTGCACCTGGGCGTAGGGCATGGAACCGGAGTCGAACCACACGTCGATGAGGTCTGTCTCGCGCTTCATGGGCTTGCCCTCGTCAGAGACGAGCACGATGTTGTCAACGTATGGGCGGTGCAGGTCGATGCGGTCATAGTTCTCCTTCGCCATGTCGCCAGGCACAAAGCCCTTTGCCTTCAGCGGGTTCTCGGCCATAACGCCAGCCTTGACGGCCTTCTCTATCTCGTTGTAGAGTTCTTCTACCGAACCGATGCACTTCTCAGCCTTGCCGTCCTCGTCGCGCCATATGGGCAGGGGTGTACCCCAGAAGCGGCTGCGCGAGAGGTTCCAGTCATTCAGGTTCTCGAGCCAGTTGCCGAAACGGCCTGTGCCCGTGGACTCGGGCTGCCAGTTGATGGTCTTGTTCAGTTCGAACATACGTTCCTTCTTGGCCGTCGAGCGGATGAACCATGAGTCGAGCGGATAGTAGAGCACGGGCTTGTCGGTACGCCAGCAGTGTGGGTAGTTGTGGGTGTGCTTCTCAATCTTGAACACCTTGTTCTGTGCCTTCAGGTCCATACAGATGCTGATGTCCAGCGTCTCGTCCTTGTCGGTCAGCGTGTCGTCGTAGGCGTTCTTCACGTAGCGTCCTGCAAACTTGTTCCATTCCTCAGTGTTCACATAGTTCTCCACAAAGGCCGGGTCAAGGTCGTCAATGACAAAGTACTTACCCTGCAAGTCCACCACGGGGCGCTCGTTGCCTTTCTTGTCTATCAGCACGATGGGACAGATGCCAGCTTTCTTGGCCACGAAGGCATCGTCGGCACCGAAGTTCGGGGCGATATGCACGATACCGGCGCCATCCTCCGTCGTCACGTAGTCGCCTGGAATGACGCGGAAGGCGTCGCCCATAGGCTTAATGGCGGGCATCAGCTGCTCGTACTCCATACCCACGAGGTCGACACCCTTGCAGCGTCCCACGATGCGCCAAGGTATGATCTTGTCACCCTGCTTGAAGGCGCCGAAGTCGCCGTCCTTGCCCTTCTCGTTGAAGTAGGCACTGACGCGGGCTTCGGCCAGTATGACGGTAATGGGCTGCCCGCTGTAGGGGTTGAACGTCTCCACGGCCACATAGTCAATCTTGGGACCTACGCAGAGCGCCGAGTTAGCAGCCAGCGTCCACGGCGTCGTTGTCCACGCCAAGAAATAGAGGGGTCCCCACTCGCTTTTAACGGGAATCTCAACACCCCCTTCTTTGGAGGGGCTTGTGGAGGCCTTCACCCTGAACAGCGCCGTACACGTCGTGTCTTTCACGTCGCGGTAGCAGCCGGGCTGGTTCAGCTCGTGGCTCGACAGTCCCGTACCGGCAGCCGGCGAGTAAGGCTGTATGGTGTAGCCCTTGTAGAGCAGTCCCTTCCCGTAAAGCTGTTTCAGCAGCCACCACAGTGTCTCGATGTATTTGTTGTCGTAGGTGATGTAGGGGTTGTCAAGGTCGACGAAATAGCCGATGCGCTCCGTCAGGTCGCGCCACTCGGCGGTGAACTTCATGACGTTCTCGCGGCACTTGCGATTGTAGTCCTCGGTAGAGATATACTTTGCCGACTCCTTGTTGTCAATGTCGGCCTTCGTGATACCCAGTTCCTTCTCAACGCCTAACTCCACGGGCAGGCCGTGGGTGTCCCAGCCGGCTTTACGCTTCACCTGCATACCCTGCATCGTCTTGTAGCGGTTGAAGGTGTCCTTGATGGTACGTGCAAGCACGTGGTGGATGCCGGGATGGCCGTTGGCCGAGGGAGGCCCCTCGAAGAATACAAACTGCGGACAGCCCTCGCGCTCGTCGATGGAGCGCCAGAAGACGTTCTTCTCCTTCCACATCTGCAGCACGTCGTTGTTCGTCTGCGTCAGGTTCAAGCCGTTATGTTCGGCAAATCTCTTATTCATGTTTCTATTGCTGTTTTTTACATTTCTTTAAATAGACGTGCAAAGGTACAAATAAAAAACGAGACCACCAAATATCCCCCACCGATATAAATACTTTTTAATAATTGCCGTGGGTTTTGAAACAACTCGGCGCTGAAAAATTGTTAAATAAACGTAAAAAGCGCCTGCTTTTGGTGAGGCTGGTGCTTTTTCTCACTGAAAGTCAGTAACTTTGCAGGCCAATTGTCCAAACGGACAGATAGGTTGCGGAACAGGCGCCATACCTATTTTATATTAACCATCTTAAAGAAACGACCTTGCAACGCCTGTCATGGTCACCGCCCCGTTCGCGAGAAGGGGCACGAGAATCATTTATTATGTCAGAATTAACAAAGAACGTTAAGCCGCTCGACGACTTCAATTGGGACGAGTTCGAGAATGGCACCGTAGCAAACGTCAGCAAGGAAGAGCTCGACAAGGCCTACGACGAAACGCTGAACAAGGTAGCCGACCATCAGGTAGTTGACGGTAAGGTCATCTCGGTTGACAAGAAGGAAGTTGTTGTCAACATCGGCTACAAGAGCGACGGTATTATCCCCGCTTCAGAGTTCCGCTACAACCCCGACCTGAAGATTGGCGACACCGTTGAGGTGTACGTAGAAAGCGCCGAGGACAAGAAGGGTCAGCTCCTGCTGTCGCACAAGAAGGCTCGCCTGAGCAAGGCTTGGGACCGCGTCAATGCAGCACTCGAGGCCGAGGAGATTGTCCAGGGCTTCATCAAGTGCCGCACGAAGGGTGGCATGATTGTCGACGTGTTCGGCATCGAGGCCTTCCTGCCCGGTTCTCAAATCGACGTTCACCCCATACGTGACTACGACCAGTTCGTTGGTAAGACGATGGAGTTCAAGATTGTGAAGATTAACCAGGAGTTCCGCAACGTTGTTGTCTCTCACAAGGCTCTCATCGAGGCCGAGTTGGAGGCTCAGAAGAAGGAGATCATCGGCAAGCTCGAGAAGGGTCAGATTCTCGAAGGCACTGTTAAGAACATCACGTCTTACGGTGTATTCGTCGACCTTGGCGGTGTTGACGGACTGATTCACATCACCGACCTCTCGTGGGGCCGCGTCGACGATCCGAAGAAAGTCGTCGAGCTCGACCAGAAGATCAACGTCGTCATTCTCGACTTCGACGACGAGAAGAAGCGCATTGCCCTCGGTCTGAAGCAGCTGACCCCGCATCCCTGGGATGCCCTGGATGCTAACCTCAAGGTTGGCGACCACGTCAAGGGTAAGGTTGTCGTCATTGCCGACTACGGCGCATTCGTCGAGATTCAGCCCGGCGTCGAGGGTCTTATTCACGTCAGCGAGATGTCGTGGAGCCAGCACCTGCGTTCAGCTCAGGAGTTCCTGAAGGTTGGCGACGAGGTGGAGGCTGTCATCCTGACCCTCGACCGCGACGAGCGCAAGATGTCGCTGGGCATCAAGCAGCTGAAGGAAGACCCCTGGGAGTCTATCGAGACGAAGTATCCTATTGGCTCGAAGCACAATGCAAAGGTTCGCAACTTCACCAACTTCGGTGTGTTTGTTGAACTGGAGGAAGGCGTTGACGGCCTGATTCACATCAGCGACCTCAGCTGGACGAAGAAGGTGAAGCATCCTTCAGAGTTCACGCAGGTTGGCGCTCCTATCGACGTCATCGTGCTCGACATCGACAAGGAGAACCGCCGCTTGAGCCTCGGCCACAAGCAGCTGGAGGAGAACCCCTGGGATGTCTTCGAGGAGAAGTACACCGTAGGTTCTGTCCACACGGGTAAGATTACCGAACTGCTGGAGAAGGGTGCCGTTGTTGCCCTCGACGAGAACGTTGAAGGCTTCGCTACCCCGAAGCACCTCGTCAAGGAGGATGGCTCACAGGCACAGCAGGGCGAAGAGCTGCCCTTCAAGGTGATTGAGTTCAACAAGGACTCTAAGCGCATTATCCTCAGCCACAGCCGCACCTTCGAGGACCCCGCTCGCGAGGAGAAGAAGGCTGCTGCCAAGAAGGCTCCTCGCGCCAAGAAGGACGAGACGCCGAAGATTGAGAACGTTGCTGCCAGCACCACGCTCGGCGACCTCGATGTTCTGGCCAACCTGAAGGCTCAGATGGAGAAAGGCGAGTAAAAAGACTTTTAAAAAGCGTTAAATAATGGCGGTAGGGTGTAAAAAACACACCTTACCGCTTTTTTTTTCGTTTTTTTTATGGCCGTTTGAAAATAAAGTTGTAAATTTACACCCAAATTTGGAAAAATCAGTTTAATTAAACTAAAAACCAACTAAAATGAAAAACCTGAAAGGTATTATCATGGGCTTCAGCGCTGCAACAGCAATGCTGACAGCCTGTGCTGGCGGACAAAGCGCTCCGCAGCTCACGGCATCGGGACTGAACCCTGCCAAGTTTGACACAATTGTGAATGGCGACACCGTCAAGCTTTACACGCTGAAGGGCGAAAAGGGCATGGAGGTGTGCATCACCAACTACGGCGGACGTGTCGTCTCGCTGATGGTGCCCGACAAGAACGACTCGCTGGTTGACGTCGTATTGGGCTTCGACAATATCGCCCAGTACATGGACACCCAGAAGACGCCTACAGACTACGGCTCAAGCGTAGGACGCTATGCCAACCGCATCAACATGGGACGCTTCGTGCTGAACGGCGACACTATCCAGCTGAAGCAGAACGACAGGCACCCCGGCGGACGCAACCACTGTCTGCACGGCGGCGGCGACACGGGCTGGATGAACAAGGTCTACAAGGCTGAGCAGACAGACGACCAGACGCTGAAGCTGACCATCGTTGCCGAGGACGGCGAAAACGGATTCCCCGGCACCGTGACGGCCACGACAACCTACAAGATTGTGGACGGCAACACGCTGGACATCACGTGGGAGGCTACTACCGACAAACCAACCATCATCAACCAGACGAACCACAACTACTATAACCTCTCAGGCGACTTGGAGAACGCCGGCTACGACCAGGTGCTCTACGTGAATGCCGACAACTTCACCGAGAGCGACGAGAGCTATATGCCCACAGGAAAGATTCTGCCTGTCGAGGGTACGCCAATGGACTTCCGCACACCGCACGCTGTGGGCGACAGCATCCACTCTGAATACTACCAGATAAAGAACGCTCACGGCTACGACCACAACTGGTGCCTGAACACCAATGGCGACGACAAGCAGGTCTGTGCATCGCTCTACAGCCCCAAGACGGGCATCTTCATGGAGATGTACACCAACGAGCCTGGCGTACAGGTCTACAGCGGCAACTTCCAGGGCGTCGGCGGCGAAGAGAATATCGTCCGCAAGCTGGGCAAGCACTACCCGCAGCACGTCAGCATCTGCCTGGAGAGCCAGAAGTATCCCGACAGCCCCAACCATCCAGAATGGGCCAGCCCCGTGCTGAATCCCGGCGAGAAGTACTACAGCCACGCTGCCTACAAATTCTCAATCAAGTAAACGACTATGGCACAGACAGAAAACGGTAGCAAGAGCTATCTGATCAGTATTGTGATGGTGGCCGTCCTCGGCGGTCTGCTGTTCGGTTATGACACTGCTGTCATATCGGGTGCCGAGAAAGGTCTGCAGGCTTTCTTCATGGAAGCCAAGGACTTTGCCTACACCGACGGCTGGCACGGTTTCACCTCAGCAAGCGCCCTGATAGGCTGTATCATCGGTTCAGCCCTCTCAGGCTTCCTGGCCACCAATCTGGGACGTAAGAAGTCGCTCATCATTGCCGGTCTGCTGTTCTTCGTATCAGCACTCGGCTCGATGGAGCCTGAGTTTATGTTCTTCGAATACGGCCAGCCCACCTACTCGCTGCTCATCATGTTCAACATCTACCGCGTCATAGGAGGCATCGGCGTAGGCTTGGCATCCGCCATCTGCCCGATGTATATCGGCGAGGTGGCACCCTCAAACATTCGCGGCATGCTGGTGTCGTGGAACCAGTTTGCCATCATCTTCGGTCAGCTGGTGGTCTACTTCGTCAACTTCTTCATCCTTGGCGACCACATCCAGCCGCTCGTCGAGGAGATGGGCAAGGGCATCGCCGCCATCAACCCCGCCGCACAGTGGACGGTGACTACCGGCTGGCGCTATATGTTCGGAAGCGAGGCCGTGCCCGCAGGACTCTTCGCCCTGCTCATCTGCTTCGTGCCCGAGACGCCTCGCTATCTCGTCAGCATCGGCCAGGACCAGAAGGCTCTGGGCATCCTGTCGAAGATTAACGGTTCGAGCAAGGCCGCCCAGATTCTGCAGGACATCAAGGACACGATGGTTGTGAAGACCGAGAAGCTGTTGACCTACGGCTTCGTCTGCATCTTCGTCGGCATCATGCTGTCGGTATTCCAGCAGGCCGTGGGCATCAATGCCGTGCTCTACTACGCTCCGCGCATCTTCGGCGATATGGGCATGGACGACCCGATGATGCTGACCGTCTTCATGGGCATCATCAACATCACGTTCACGCTGGTGGCCGTGTTTACGGTCGAGAAGTGGGGACGCAAGCCACTGCTCATCTCCGGCTCGTTAGGCATGGCTCTGGGCGCCTTCGGCGTAGCAATGACCTTCGGTAACGACAGTCTCGCCTTGTTGACAGCCGCTTCGCTGCTGGTCTATTCGGCTTCGTTCATGTTCTCGTGGGGTCCCATCTGCTGGGTGCTCATAGCCGAGATTTTCCCGAACACCATTCGTGGCGGTGCCGTAGCCATCGCCGTTGCCTTCCAGTGGATTTTCAACTTCATCGTCAGTTCCTCGTTCGTGCCTATGTTCAACATGCACCTGACGGAGGGCGACGACTTCGGTCACTGGTTCACCTACGGTCTCTACGGCATCATCTGCATCATCGCCGCCCTCTTCGTCTGGCGCTTAGTGCCTGAGACGAAAGGCAAGACGCTGGAGGACATGACCGCCATGTGGAAAAATCGCAAATAAGAACTAATTACAAAACAAAAGAAGTATTATGAATTGGAGTTCACATGAATTCATCTGGCTCGACTGGGTAGTGCTCATCGTCGGCCTTTGTGGAGTGGTGGCTGCTGTATGGTATGCCATCTGGAAAGACAAGAAAGCCCAGCAGGGCGAAGACTCTTCAGCTTACCTCTTCGGTAAGGGCGAGCCTTGGTATGTTATCGGTATGGCCATCTTTGCTGCCAACATCGGTTCCGAGCACCTTGTAGGTCTCGCCGGTACAGGTGCCAAGGACGGTGTGGGTATGGCCCACTGGGAGATGCAGGGCTGGATGATCCTCATCCTCGGCTGGCTCTTCGTACCCTTCTACCAACTACTCATCAACAAGATGGGCAAGATTATCACCATGCCCGACTTCCTGAAGTTCCGCTACACCCAGCGCACAGGTTCGTGGCTGTCAATCATCACGCTGGTGGCCTACGTGCTCACCAAGGTGTCGGTGACGGCCTTCACGGGTGGCATCTTCTTCAAGTTCCTCCTCGGCATCCCGTTCTGGTATGGTGCCATCGGCCTCATTGCCATCACCGCCGTCTTCACCGTCTTCGGCGGTATGAAGGGTGTGATGACGCTGTCCACCATCCAGACACCTATCCTCATCGTAGGCTCGTTCCTCGTGCTGTTCCTCGGTCTGAACATGCTCGGCGACGGCAGCATCACGGCCGGTTGGGCTGAGATGATGCGCGTCTGCAACGCTGCCCACGACGGCTTCGGCACCACCCACATGTTCCATCCCGACCCGGCCGACCCAATGTACCCGCAGTTCCCGGGCTATGTCGTGTTCCTCGGTGCCTCCATCATCGGTTTCTGGTACTGGTGTACCGACCAGCACATCGTCCAGCGTGTGCTCGGACAGGTGCCCGGCGAGGACAACAAGGAGGTGATGAAGCGTGCCCGCCGCGGTACCATCGCTGCCGGCTTCTTCAAGATTCTCCCCTGCTTCATGTTCCTCATCCCCGGCATGATTGCCTACGCCCTGTCGCTGAAGACGGGTAGCGGCATCGAGATGGACATCACCAACCACGAGTCTACCGACGGCGCCTTTGCCATGATGGTGAAGAACATCCTGCCCGCCGGCATCAAGGGTATCGTGACCATCGGCTTCGTCTGCGCCCTCGTCGCTTCGCTGGCAGCCTTCTTCAACAGCTGCGCAACGCTCTTCACCGAGGACTTCTACAAGCCCATGAAGAAGGGCATGAGCGAGGCTCACTACGTCTTCGTCGGTCGTATGGCAACGGTTGTCGTCGTGCTCCTCGGACTGGCTTGGATGCCTATCATGATGAACATGGGCAACCTTTACTCTTACCTGCAGGACATCCAGTCGCTCATAGCTCCCGCCATGGTGGCTGTCTTCACCCTGGGCATCTTCTCGAAGAAGATTACGCCGAAGGCTGGCGAATGGGGTCTTATCGGCGGCTTCCTCATCGGCATGATCCGCCTGGTGACCAATGTGGTGACCGACTCCGGCAAGGCTGCTATGGACGGCGCCTTCTGGGAGAACACCGCGTGGTTCTGGCAGACAAACTGGCTCATCTTCGAGTGCTGGCTGCTGGTATTCATCATCCTGCTGATGGTCTGCGTGAGCTGCTTCACACCCGCACCGTCAAAGGAGCAAGTGGACGCCATCACCTTCTCGGCAGACTTTAAGAAGTCTATTAAGGAGAGCTGGGGCGCATTCGACATCATCGGCACACTGGTCGTCATCGGTCTCTGCGCCTGCTTCTATGCTTACTTCTGGTAAAAAACAATGAAATACTACGAAGGTTATACCAAGGTTTTGGTATCGGTCGACTGTATTATCTTCGGCTTCGACGAAGGCAAACTGAAGATTCTCATTGGCCGCAGAAAATATAATCCCGGACGTGGCGAATGGAGCCTCTATGGAGGCTTCGTCGCCGCCGACGAGGATGTTGACGAGGCTGCCAAGCGCACACTCTACGAACTCACGGGGATGCGTCACATCTACATGAAACAGGTGGGCGCTTTCGGAAAAGTAGACCGCGACCCTGGAGAACGCGTGATATCCATAGCCTACTATGCGCTTATCAACGTGAGTGAATACGATGAGAACCTGCGATTAGAACACGGGCTGGAATGGGTCGACGTCGACAACATACCGCAGCTGTATTCCGACCATAACGAAATGGTCAGCAAGGCCCATAAGCTCATGCAGGACAAGCTGAAGACCGAACCCGTAGGCTTCAGGCTCCTGCCGCGACTGTTCACACTGACCCAGCTACAGCGGCTCTACGAGGTGGTCTACGGCGCAGAACTCGACAAGCGCAACTTCCGCAAGCGTGTCAAGGACATGGACTTCATCGAAAAGACAGAGCTCATTGACAAGAAAAGTTCCAAGCGCGGTGCCTATCTCTACCGGTTTAACCGTCGTATCTATGATGAAGAACCAAACTTTAAAATGTAAATGCTATGTTAGAAGAACTGAAACAAAAAGTATTCAAGGCCAATCTTGACCTGGTGAAACAGGGGTTGGTCATCTTTACGTGGGGCAACGTCTCGGGCATCGACCGCGAGAAGGGGCTCGTTGTCATCAAACCGTCGGGCGTCAGCTACGATGAGATGAAGGCCGAAGACATGGTCGTCGTCGACCTCAATACGGGCGAAGTCGTAGACGGCGACCTCAACCCCTCCAGCGATACGCCCACACACCTCGTGCTTTACAAGGCATTCCCCAACATCCAGGGTGTCGTTCACACACACTCTACCTACGCCACGGCCTTCGCACAGGCAGGACGCGACATTCCCAACATAGGCACCACTCACGCCGACTACTTCTATCAGGACATCCCCTGCACGCGCGACATGACGGAGGCTGAGGTGAAGGGACAGTACGAACTGGAGACGGGCAACGTCATCGTCGACGAGATTCTGAACATCCGCAAGATTAATCCTGACCACACGCCCGCCGTGCTGGTGAAGAATCACGGACCGTTCTCCTGGGGCACCAGTCCCGACAACGCCGTCTACAACGCCAAGGTCATGGAGCAGTGCGCCAAGATGGCATTCGTGTCGTTCTCGGTCAACCCGAATACGACCATGAACCCGCTGCTCATCGAGAAGCACTATATGCGCAAGCACGGGCCAAACGCCTACTACGGACAAAAAGGACAGAAACATTAATCAATAACTTAAAAACAATTACAAACAATGAAAGCATTTGAGAATTATGAAATTTGGTGGGTGACTGGTGCACAGTTGCTCTATGGTGGTGACGCAGTGGTGGCCGTTGACGGGCACTCAAAGGAGATGGTCGACGGCTTGAACGCCAGCGGCAACATCCCCGTGAAGATTGTGTATAAGGGCACGGCCAACAGCTCGAAGGAAGTAGAGCAGGTGATGCTCGCTGCCAACAACGACGAGAAGTGCGTAGGTATCATCACCTGGATGCACACTTTCTCGCCTGCCAAGATGTGGATTAAGGGTCTGCAGCAGCTGCAGAAGCCCCTACTCCACTTCCATACACAGTATAACGCCGAAATACCCTGGAGCGACATCGACATGGACTTCATGAACCTCAACCAGAGCGCTCACGGCGACATCGAGTTCGGACACATCTGCACACGTATGCGCGTGGCCCGCAAGGTCGTCTGTGGCTACTGGAAGGACGAGAAGGCTCAGAAGCAGATTGCCGTCTGGGCACGTGTGGCTGCCGGCGTGGCCGACGCTCACAACGTGCGCTGCCTGATGTTCGGCATGAACATGAACAACGTGGCCGTTACCGACGGCGACCGCGTGGAGTTCGAACAGCGCCTGGGATACCATGTCGACTACTATCCTGTCAGCTCGCTGATGGAGTACTTCAAGAAGGTGACCGACCAGGAGGCCGATGCACTCGTCGAGGAGTATAAGAAGCTGTACACCATCAAGATAGACGAAAGCGGTGAGGATGTCTATTGGGAGAAAGTGAAGAACGCAGCAAAGGCTGAAATCGCCCTGCGCCGTGTGTTGAAGGACGAGGGTGCCACCGCCTTCACCACCAACTTCGACGACCTGGGCGACGCCAACATCGACGACCCCAACTTCTGCGGCTTCGACCAGATTCCCGGTCTGGCTTCGCAGCGCCTGATGGAAGAGGGCTACGGCTTTGGTGCCGAGGGCGACTGGAAGACGGCCTGCCTCTACCGCACCCTTTGGGTCATCCAGCAGGGCATGCCTACAGGCTGCTCGTTCCTCGAGGACTACACGCTGAACTTCGCCGGCGATCGCTCGTCATGCCTACAGAGCCACATGCTCGAGGTCTGCCCCCTCATCGCTACCGACAAGCCCAAGCTCGAGGTACACTTCCTCGGCATCGGCATCCGCAAGCAGCAGACGGCACGCCTCGTCTTCACCTCGAAGACCGGTCGCGGCATCAAGGCCACTGTCGTCGACCTGGGCAACCGCTTCCGCCTCATCTCTCAGGAGGTAGAGTGCATCGAGCCGAAACCCATGCCCAAGCTGCCCGTCGCCTCGGCACTCTGGATTCCGCAGCCCACGTTCGAGATTGGTGCTGCAGCCTGGATTCTCGCCGGCGGCACTCACCACTCAGCCTTCTCCTACGACATCAACGAGGAGTACTGGGAGGACTTTGCCGAGATGCTGGGCATCGAGTATGTCAAGATTAACAAGGATACCAACATCGCCGACTTCAAGCAGACCCTGCGCAACAACGAGGTCTACTTCATGCTGAACAAGGCGCTGAAGTAAAATCCGTACACCCCCAATCAAGGAGACGAAGCCCCCGAGGACTTCGTCTCCCTTTTGTTTAGCCCAAGCCCGCCAACTATGGCGCATGGGGAAATGTCCGTGGATGGCTCAATGCCATTGAAATCTCACGGGTGAGCCTTCTGATTATCTCACGTACGCGCGCGATGGATAGTGAAAGCGGAAAACATCCCACCCATCTCGCCCATCTCGCCCCTAAGCTTCCTGCCCCCACAAGCCAGCAAAATTGGAGCCAGGAGCGACATGGGCGACATGGGCGAGGTGTTTTCCGGTTAAGCTATCCATATAGGGGAAGATGAGAGGTAAGAGGTGAGAAGTGAGAGGTAAGAGGTAAAATGTCACGGCTTCTCGCGAAATTTTCACGGCCTTACAGAAAAACGTCACGGCCTTACGTGAAAATTTCACGGCCGCTCAACCATATTATAAACAACTTAAATTTCAAAAGCAATTAAACGTATGAGAAGAAACATCAGATTTCTCATTGTTTTCCGAAACAAATTACGGCCATTCGTTTTGTAATGAACAAAGATTTGAAGATTTAAAAGATTTTGAGCCGACAGACAACAACGACTACACTAAATTGCTACGCACAGGCTATCGGCACCTGAGACTTTTTTAAGAACCACTAATTTCACTAATTTCACTAATTTGACAAATGGAAATAAGGTATAATACATGTCATTCGTGGTTGAAAAGAAAAAGGGAGGGAAAGTTCAAATTCTAATTACTAATCCATGAAAACTATGAAGTCGAAATTTATTGAGATTGCGCTGCGCATCGTCATCGCAGCACTGACGGCAGCACTGACCGCCGTGACCACCACCTCGTGTATGGGCTACAGCTCGGTGACACTATGAATGTGACATTAAGCAATACGCACTGAAATCGCCGCTTCCGCAGTGTTTACTGCGGAAAGCGGCGATTTTTTATGGCTGAACGAAGAGTTGGTTAAATGTTACTCTCCGAGTTCCTCAGGCTTCATATTCGTGTAGACCGTCTGTACGTCGTCGAAATCCTCGAGTTTTTCAATCATCTTGTCGATGGTCTCGCGCTGTTCGGGTGTCACTTCCTTCAGGTCGTTGGGGATGCGGGTAAACTCAGCACCGGTCACCTCGAAGCCGTTCTCCTCGAGATGTTTCTGGATGGCACCGAAACTCGAAGGGTCGCCGTAGATGGTGATGCTGTTCTCCTCCTCGTCTTCGTCGAACTCGTCTTCTACGCCATAGTCGATAAGGTCGAGAATCATCTCGTCCATATCAAGGCCTTCTTTCTTCTTGAAGGTGAAAACAGCCTTGTGGTCAAAAAGGAAGCTGAGTGAGCCCTGAGTTCCGAGGTTGCCATTGAACTTGTTGAACACCGAGCGCACGTCGCCTACGGTACGTGTCGTGTTGTCGGTCAATGTATCCACGAAGATAGCAATGCCATGAGGTCCATAGCCCTCGTAGGTTACTTCCTTGTAGTCGCTCTGGTCCTTGCCCATTGCGTTCTTGATAGCACGCTCAATGTTATCCTTTGGCATGTTTTCACGCTTGGCGTTGGCAATACATGCACGCAGGGCGGGGTTCATGTCGGGTTCAGGACCACCGGCCTTCACGGCGATGGCAATCTGCTTGCCGATTTTGGTAAACGTCTTGGCCATGTGGCCCCATCTCTTCAGCTTTGTAGCCTTACGATATTCAAATGCTCTTCCCATTTTGATTTACTATTTTACGATTTACAATTTTCAATTTATTTAGCGCAATTCTGCTTTCAGCTGATTCTTCAGGTTGTTTATGAGTTTCTGCATGATAGCATCAATCTGCTTGTCGCCCATCGTCTTCTCCTCGTCTTGCAGGATAAAGTTGACGGCGTAGGACTTTTTGCCAGCAGGCAGTTTGTCGCCTTCGTAGACATCGAAAAGTTCAACCTTTTTCAGTAGTTTCTTCTCGGTCTGTCGGGCAACCTGGTCAATCTGTGCGAACTCCACTGCGTTGTCGACCAAGAGTGCGAGGTCGCGGCTGACAGCGGGGAATTTCGGCACCTCGGTAAAGGTCACCTCGTTTTTCTTCGTAGCCTTCATCAGCTGCGTCCAGTTCATCTCAGCATAGTAGACGGTGTTGTCGATACCGAAATGCTTCTGCAGTTTTTTCGCGAGGACACCCAGTTCGACGAGCTTCTTACCGCCTCGATTCTCGATGACGATGCCTGCTGAGTAAATTGGATTATCGGACTTTTTGCGGACGGTCATGCCTGTTTTGAGACCGATACGGCGCAGGATATTCTCGACGTAAGCACTAAGTTCGTAAAACGAGGTGTCCTCGTCCTTATGAGCCCACGCTCCCTCGACGCGCTTACCCGTCAGCCAAAGTGCCAGATGGTACTGCTCCTTGTAAGCCTGCGTAGGGTTCTCCTGGTCGTTTTTCTCTGGATCGAAGGTATAGACATTGCCAAACTCGAAGAAGCGCAGGTTAGCGTTCTTGCGGTTAGCATTGTGAGCCACACTCTCCAGTCCTCCGTAGAGGAGCGTCTGCCGCATGACGTTCAGGTCGCTCGACAGGGGATTCATAATGTGCACCAGCGTGTCTTGCTTGTCTTCGTAGTAGGCGGCTTTTGTCAGCGAGTTGTTCAGTATCTCGTTGAAGCCCTCGCCTACCAGCTGCTCACTGACGAGGTTTGCCAGTTTGTGCTTGCGGTCTTCTTCGCCCTTGATGACGAGGGAGCCTTTCAGCTGGGTAGGTATTTCAACATTATTATATCCATAGATGCGCAGGATGTCCTCTACGACGTCGCACGGACGTTGCACGTCGACGCGGTAGGCGGGAATTTCGAGTGTGATAGCCTCTGCCGTCTCGTTCAGGATTTTCATCTCGAGAGACGTGCAAATTCTTTTAATCGTCTCTGTAGGTATCTCCTTGCCAATCAGTGTCTTAACATAGTTTATGTTAAGCTCTACTTTGGGATTCTCAATCGGCGAAGGATACTCGTCGCGAATCTCCATGGAAATCTTGCCGCCAGCCAGTTCACGGCACAGAATAGCGGCCTGCTTCAATGCGTAGATAACGCCATTGGGATCGATGCCGCGCTCGAAACGGAACGAAGCGTCGGTCGATAGTCCGTGACGTCGGGCCGACTTACGAATCCACGTGGGATGGAAGTACGCCGACTCCAGCACGACGTTCTTTGTCGTCTCATAAGTTCCGCTTCCTTTGCCGCCGAACACACCGGCAATGCACATAGCATCCTCGGTATTGCAGATAGCGAGATCGCGGTCGGAAAGTTTGTGCTCCACACCATCGAGCGTCTGGAAGGGCGTTCCCTCGGGCATTGTCTTCACCACAATCTTATGCCCCGTCACCATATCAGCATCAAAGCAGTGCAATGGCTGACCGTAAGCAAACATGATGTAGTTGGTGATGTCGACAATATTGTTGATAGGACGCAGACCGACGGTCGTCAACCGAGTCTTCAGCCACTCCGGCGACTCCTTCACCTCGCAGCCGGTGATGCTGACGCAGGCATAGCGTCGGCAGGCCTCGGTGTTTTGGATTTCGACATCGATAGGGAGTGAGTTGTCGTCGACGGAGAACGTTGATGCACTCGGACGGTGCAGACTGGTATCATAGCCGTTCTGTTTCAGCCATGCATACAAATCGCGTGCTACGCCCCAATGAGACAGCGCGTCGGCACGATTGGCCGTAATGTCAATCTCGATGAGCCAGTCGCTCTCAAGATTATAATACTCTGCGGCGGGCTGTCCTACAGGTGCGTCCTCAGGCAGCACGATGATACCATCGTGCGACGTGCCGACACCTATCTCATCCTCGGCGCAAATCATGCCACACGACTCCACGCCGCGCAACTTTGACTTCTTGATTTGGAATTCCTTGTCGCCATCATAGAGCACACACCCCAGGTCGGCCACAATCACCTTCTGGCCGGCAGCTACGTTGGGGGCACCACAGACAATCTGACTCGCTGTGCCCCTGCCCAGGTCGACCGTCGTCACGTGAAGGTGGTCGCTGTTGGGGTGAGCCTCGCAGGTCAGCACCTGACCGACGTAGAGACCCTTCAAGCCTCCACGAATGCTCTGTACCTCCTCTAAGGCGTCTACCTCAAGGCCGGTCGACGTCAGAGCGTCGCACACCTGCTGCGGCGTCAGCTCAAAGTCGACATATTCCTTCAGCCATTTATAGGAAATATTCATATTACAATAGTATAAAGAATTATCAATAATCAAAAAACTGGACACTGAGCTCGAGCCCGATGTCCAGTCAGTGTCTTAGCGAACGAAAGAGCCAGACTATGCCTCAGCGGGTGCCTCAGCGGTCTCGGCAGCAGCGGCCTCAGCAGCCTTTGCAGCCTCCTCCTCAGCCTTAGCGGCAGCGGCAGCAGCCTTCTTGTCGGCTACCTTCTTAGCAATTTCCTCGTTCACCTTCTTCTCAGCATCGAGAGCCTTCAAAGCAGCGTCCTTCTTAGCCTTAGCATCAGCCTCAGCAATCTTGTTAAGGCCATTCTGCTTGTCAGCCTTCCATGCGTCAAATTTCTTCTGTGCAGCAGCTTCGTCGAAAGCGCCCTTCTTAACGCCACCACGCAGGTGCTTCATCAGGTACACGCCTTCACGGCTGAGAATGTTGCGTACGGTGTCTGTGGGCTGGGCACCAGTCTCAACCCAATAGAGAGCACGCTCGAAATTCAATTCTACTGTGGCAGGATTGGTGTTAGGGTTATACATACCAATCTTTTCAGTAAAACGACCATCACGTGGTGCTCTGGCGTCGGCGATGACGATGCGATAAACTGCATAGCCCTTACGGCCGCCGCGCTGCAATCTGATTTTTGTTGCCATTTTTTTAATCTTTTTTTAATTATTATTTGAATTTCAATGCCTCCAACCCGTGGAAGCGGCTGCAAAATTAGTTATTTTTAGCGAAGTACACAAACTTTTTCTTGTTTTTATAGTTCCATTTATGGATTTTTATGTAATTTTGGAGCTGAAATGAAGAAAAATGAACTTTCGATACTGATTCCTACATACAATAACGACTGTACCGAACTGGCTACAGCCCTATACCGGCAGGCTGAATCCGTCGGCGGTTTGCGCTTCGAACTGCTCATTGCCGATGACGGGTCGACCAACCGCTGCTATGTTGAGCAGAACAGGAAACTCGGTGCGCTACCCCACTGCCGATTCCTGGAGTGCCCGGAGAACGTCGGGCGCGCTGCCATCAGAAACTTTCTGGCAAGCAAGGCTCAATACCAGTGGCTGCTATTCCTTGACAGTCACATGAGCGTCGACGCCCCCCAGTTCATAGAGAACTACCTGCAAAGTGAGGGCACGGTGGTCTACGGCGGTTATGTCGTCGGCGAGGGTGAGGCATCAAGCCTGCGCTACCTGTACGAGAAAGCCTGCGAGCCCCAACACCGCGCGGAAGTAAGGCGCACGCGCCCCTTCCAGCATTTCCACACAGGGAATTTCCTCGTCAGCCGCGATATTATGCTTGCCCACCCCTTTGACGAGCGCTTCCGCCTTTACGGCTATGAGGATGTGCTTTTCGGGAAGGTGCTCAAACAGGCGGGGCTCAACATTACACATTTAGACAACCCTGCCGGTTTCAGGACATTCGAGGACAATCCGCATTTCGTCAAAAAGACCGAAGAGGGTCTGCACACCCTCCACAAGTTCCAGCAGGAACTAAGGGGCTATTCCACAATGCTGACGTACATTCAGAATATACATATAGGCGCCGTCAAGCAGCTGTTAAGGCTCTGGCACCGCGTCTTCGGACGTCTGGAGCGCCGCAGCCTCTGTGGACGCCACCCTAATCTGACCGTTTTCAAAATCTACAAATTAGGTTACTATTTATCCATTAAAAACTAAAACAATTATGACACGCAGATTTGCATTCAAAATGAAGCTGAAGCCCGGCTATGAACGGGAGTATCAAAAACGTCACGCGGCCATCTGGCCCGAACTTGTTAAGATGATTAAGGAACAGGGGGTGGGCAACTACAGCATCTACTGGGACCGCGACACCAACATCCTTTTTGCCTATCAGGAGTGCTCCAAGGAGGGCAACTCGCAGGACACGGAGAACGTTGACCCCATCACACAGAAATGGTGGGACATGATGGCAGACATCATGGAGGTGAACCCCGACAACTCGCCCGTCACCATCCCTCTGGAGGAGGTCTTCCACCTCGATTGAGCTGTCGACACGAAAAAACCCGGACTAGCCTTCGCAAAGTCCGGGTTTTTAACATATTGCTAATCCTTTTGCCGCCTTATTTCTCAGTCAAGTCGAAATCAGCGGGTATCACAGAGTACGTCAGTTTCTGATAGCCCTGAAAGTCGTCGAACTGAACCTGGAAATCGGTATACAGGAAATTGTTGGCACCGGTATTGTGCGTGTCACGGATAAACTTTGTCTTCTGAAGATCGGCAAGCACCTTGTTATAAAGCACCTTGTCGTCCTTGGTGTCTTCAAACTGGATGCTCTGTGACACGACGACATAGTTCTCTACCTTATAAGTATAGTCGCCAGCTTGATAAAGCTGGAAATTCTCCGTCTCAAGAATGGTCTCCAATTCGCCAACTTCTTGACGCAACTCGTCGATGGTCTTATTGACATAGCAGACAGGAACCTGCTGCTCGTCAACCTTGATAATATTGTCACTCTTAACTTCATCCTGAGCATTGACCGTGACGGTGCCGAGCATCATCAAGCCAACAAAAACAAGCTTTTTCATCTTTTTCATGTCTCTTGTCGTTTAATAATTATTGTATCCTTATCCAGAATAATATCAATATTTAATCTATTCGACGTGCAAAGTTAGCATATTTCAACTTATTCCCCAAATTTTTTTGCAGAAAAATTGCAAATTCGGCGAAAAAAGTGTCATTTTTCCAAAAGCACAGCTTATAAAAGCTACTTGCGTACGGGCTTGATAGCGAAGATGAAGTCGCGGTCGGCATACTTCAGCTGATATTCACCTCGCGGCCACGCGCCCCACGAGTTGACACACCCCAGGCCGAACTGGCGCTGTTGGATATGCACCTGAGTCAGCGGACGCTCTACAAGATCGCCGGAATGACGACCCAGTTTCTTGTCCTTATGAGGCCCATCGTCAAGGTCTTCAGTAAGGAAGTTCAGCGCCGAGCACTCCATGGGTGCGTTGCTATAGAACTCGAGCCCCCTACCCTGTGCATCGACGACACGGAACCAGCGCACGTCGGTGTGGTTGCCCGACTCCTGTGGACGGACATAGGGGAAGTACTCGTTCTTCACCTTATTATTATATACGCCCAGGAACTCGCTTGAATTGCGGTCGCAATAGTTCTCGGCAGGGCCGCGACCATAATACTCGACGGCATCGTACTGCTGTTGCATCTGCAACTGCACGCCATAACGGAACATATCGCTAATCTTGGCCTCTTTGTCGGCCTGAAGCTGTTGGCGCACAAAGACCTGACCGTCGGGCTGCAGGGTGTAGGTCATCGTCAGGCTTGCCTTCACGTCGGGCATATCGAAGGTAGCGACAACAGAGTTATCGGCGACAACAAAATCCTTCAGTTTGGTCTGAGGGTTCTTCCAGATGGCAAAACGCTGCTGGAGACGTGCGCCATAGTCGTTGTCGGTGGGAGCTCTCCAGAACTCTGGGGTCACTGACTCACGATCGACGAGCATGGGCTTGCCGTCGACATCAATATAGTCAATCCAACCGCTCCACTTGCCAACGGTGAGCGTTGTGCCAGCGGCTTCGAACTTCACATAGCTCACCGTCTCTTCCTTCTGCACCTTTGCCTGAGTTGGCTCAATCTTCGGGAACTTATATGGCTGTACAATGAACTGCTGGCGGGCTAAGACCTGACCTTTATCTATGAGCGGCTGAGCCTCGCGACTGCGGAACTCGATGTTCAGCAGCACCTCGTCGTCAGGATGATGCGAAAGCACGCGTCCAAGAGTCTCTTTCAGTTTCTCGTCGGCCATCAGCTTGCGCTCGTGCGGCTGAATGCCCTTGACGCTGATGGTGCCACTATGCTTCTTCACCCGCCAGACTAACTCCACATCGTCGAGCGACTTGAAGAAGTTCTCGTTGTAGACTTCTAACTGGCCGTTCTTCAAGTCTTTGTCCGTCACCCAAATGTTCTGGTAATAATACTGCACCTCGTAGGCATGCGGATTCAGGCGGCGGTCGGGGGCGATGATGCCGTTGCAGTTGAAGTTGTAGTCAGAGGCAGGATAGCGGCCGTAGTCACCACCATAAGTAAAAATTTCCTTACCCGTAACACGACTCTTGTCGCGAAGTCCTTGGTCCACGAAGTCCCAGATGTAGCCGCCCTGATACTTCGGATACTTGCGTACCAAATCCCAATACTCCTTGAATCCTCCCATAGAGTTGCCCATAGCATGAGCATACTCACATTGAATGAGCGGACGAGGATTGTTGCCCTTGGAGTACTCCTCGCAGCGGCGATAGTCGGCATACATCGGGCAGTAGATGTCGGTCTTACCCCAGTCGCCAGCCTGCTCGTACTGTACGGGACGCGACGTGTCGTACTTCTTAATCCACTCATAACATTTCTCGAAGTTGGGACCGTAGCCAGCTTCATTGCCTAATGACCAGACGATGACGGAAGGATGATTCTTCAGCACAAGGACATTGCCCTGATTGCGCTCCAAATGCATCAGTTCGAAATCAGTGCGCTTGGCGAGCGTCTCCTTGCCATAACCCATGCCATGAGACTCAAGATTGGCCTCTGCAGTGACGTAAAGTCCATACTCGTCGCACAGATCATACCAACGGGGATCGTCGGGATAGTGACACGTGCGGACGGCATTGATGTTAAGCTGCTTCATAATCTTGATATCTTGAATCATCCGCGCGACGGAAACAACATAACCGCTATCGGGATCCAGTTCGTGACGGTCGGCACCTTTTATTAATATCGCCTGACCATTAACCAACAGCTGGCCGTCCTTAATCTCGACGTGACGGAAGCCTACGCGCTGACGCACAACCTCGAGCACCTTGTCGCCCTGCTTGACCGTTACCAAGACGTTATAAAGTTGAGGAGTCTCAGCCGACCAAGGCTTCACATCATTCAGGTATATCTCTTGGTTCAAGCCAAATTCATCGCCTAATGTTCCGTCAGGGAAGACAAACCTCACGGCAACCTTAGCATTACCTGTCGCCTTGGCATTGACCTTTAACAACGCGCGTTTGGAATCTGCCAACCAATCCTGCGTTATGACCAAGTCTTCGATATGAGCCTTGGGGCGGGCATAGAGATACACCTCGCGGGCAATACCCGTAAAGCGCCAGAAGTCCTGGTCTTCAAGATAGGAACCGTCGCACCAGCGCATGACCTGCATAGCAATGAGGTTCTGTCCCTTCTTCAAGTACTTCGTAATGTTGAACTCAGCAGCCACCTTCGAGTCCTCGGAGTAGCCTACGTACTTGCCGTTGACCCACACTGCGAGGTTGCTGGTGGCCGAGCCTACGTGGAAGTAAACCTGCTGCCCGTTCCAGTCGGCAGGCAGTTCGAAGGTACGACGGTAGGAGCCCGTGTAGTTGTTTGTCTCACCAATGAAGGGAGGGTTGGTCTTGAAGGTCGTCCCCCAGGCGTAGCCGACATTCTTGTAGATACGGTCGCCATAGCCATTAATTTCAAAGAGTCCCGGCACAGGGAAATCAACCCATTTCGAGTCGTCGTATTTCAAGGCAAAGAAGTTCTTCGGAGCTTGTTGGTGGTCTTTTACAAAGTTGAAGCGCCAAAGTCCCTCCATAGAAAGGTATCGGCTGGACTTCGTCTTGTCGCCGCCAAGAGCCGCCTGCTGACTCTCGTAAGCGAAGAAGTCGGCTCGGCGCTGTTCACGGTTTTGTTGGTTAACTTGTGGATTCTTCCACACTGGTTCGCTGGCTGCCATCACAGTTGTCGTAGCCGCCAATGCAAGCGAGATAAAGAATAGTCTATTCATAATCATCGATAATAGAATTAGTAAAATCAAGCATAGGTTTAGCGGCCTTGAACATTTCCTCCATGTCGTCAAGCCACTTGTCGCCGTCGAAGAAGTCGTCGGCCACACGGTGCCAGGCACAATAGTCCTTCAAACGAAGGTATCTGACGTATTCCCAATCGCGGGGGAATCCTGCAGGACAGGTCTTCAGTTTGGTGAGCCCAAAGCCTTGTGGCGAGTCCCAGTTGGCATCTTCGTCGGCACCGAAATATCGTCGGAAGGCATCGTTCTCAACACATTTAAGCCATTCTGCTGTGTTGCCCACAATCTCATTGCGGCACGATGTCAGGATGTTTGTCGGCAGCCAATAGTTCCCAACAGCCACAAGACAATGCCCAGGCTCGAGATGTAGGTAATAGCCACCACGCAGGGCTTTCTTCCCATGGGCGTTGATATAGGCTCCCAAGTGATTCTTATAGGGAGACTTGTCGGGCGAGAATCGTGTATCGCGGTTAAAGCGGTAAGTGGAACTTTTCACCGTGACGCTCAAAATGGAAGGGTCGAACTCGGCAATTCTCCCTATCGCCTGGGCTATTCCCTGCTCGAAATCGGCCCGTACGGCGTCATACTCTGCCCGATGAGCCAGGAACCACTCGCGGTTGTTATTCCTCATGATATCATGAAGGAATCGCAATATTATTTTTGTGTTCATTTACTACTTATGACATTTTATTGGTGCAAAGATACAAATATTTTTCGGAAACGTTCGCCTATTCGGGATTTTTTCGTAATTTTGCACCGTGAAACGTTTGAAGTTAGTAATACGTACTGTTTATATATTCACTTTTTGCGTCATACTCCAGCTACCCGCAAAGGCTCAGAAGTATGACCCATTGGTGTATATGGACAGTGTTGAATTTTCGCTTCTCACCTGCTCTCCTCACGAGGAGGTGTACAGTCTTTATGGACATACAGCCCTGCGATACCGAGACTTACATCAGGGCAAAGAGGCCGACTTTGTGTTCAACTGGGGAGTGTTCAACTTCAACGCACCTCACTTCGTGGCACGTTTCGTCTTTGGGCTGACTGACTACGAATTAGAGATGGCGCCATTCTCAGTCTTCTGCAAATACTATCAGCACTGGGGCAGCTCCGTAACCGAGCAAGTGCTGAACCTAACGGCAGAGGAAAAGCTGACCCTAAACGTGGCGCTGGAAGAGAACTATCAGCCTGAGAACCGCGTCTACCGCTATAATTATTTTTACGACAACTGCTCCACTCGTCCGCGCGACATCATCGAGAGAAGCATCTCCGGCAAGGTTGTGTACGAAGCACGCAACGACTACAAGCCAAGTTTCCGTGAAATGATTCACGAGAAGACGCGACATCATGACTGGGCAAAGTTCGGCAATGACTTGCTACTGGGACTGAAAGCAGACTTCAAGACAACCCGAGAGGAACAGGAATTCCTGCCTGACAACCTGCTCTACGACTTTGACCATGCCGTGATTCAAGGTTCCGACGGCAACTACCGCCCATTGGTCAAGGAGCGGCGCATGCCGGTACAGCCTGGTGTTCAGAGCATCACCCCCGACTTTTTCTGCTCGCCCACGGCGTGCTTCACGTTCCTATTCGTTGCTGCATTGCTGATTGCTGCCGTCGAAATGAAACGACAGAAGACGTTCCCCGTATGGGATGCCGTGTTGATGCTGTGTCTGGGACTTGCCGGATGCGTGCTTTTTGTGATGATATTCTCACAGCACCCGACAACGTCGCTCAACCTTCAACTACTGCTATTGAATCCTGTTCACTTGTTTTATATTCCCTCCGTGCTGAAACGCCGCGCGAAGAAATACAAATGGCTGCTACTGGCAATGGTTTGCCTATATCTTCTGGGGGGACTCATTCAGCATTATGCTGAAGGATGGCTGATTTTGGCATTATGTTTGCTAACAAGAATTGGGATACACATAAAAAATGAGAAGTAAATACATCTACATTACCCTACTGGCAATTTTCGGATTCACGCCGGAAATGCTGGCGCAGAGCAAGATACGCTACGCTCCGCGCTTAGTGGTAAGTATAACTATCGACCAGCTTCGCACGGATTATCTCGAAGCGTTCTCGCCGTTATATTCCGACGAGGGATTCAAGCGGCTATTCAGTCAGGGACTCGTCTTCAGCAACGCCAGCTATCCTTTCAGCCCTATCGACCGGGCTTCGGCCATTGCTACGGTAGTGACAGGTGTCACGCCTTCATACCACAGCATCGTCAGCGGGGAGTGGCTTGACCGAGAGTCATTGCGTCTTGTAAACTGCATCGGAGAGAAACAAACGCCGGACATGCTGCTGACATCAACCATCACTGACGAACTAAAGGTCGCCACAGAGGGGAATGCCAAAGTCTACAGCATAGCGCCCAGTGTTGATGCTGCCATTTTGTCTGCAGGACATGCGGCCGATGGTGTTTTCTGGATTGACGACCAAAGTGGCCGATGGACCGCCTCCGACTACTATAATGCCCTGAAACCTCAATGGCTGCCCGCATACAATGTTACCGGTTCACCGGCTAAGAATGGCGGTACTGACAGCTGGGAGCCAATGATTGAACTATCGGGCACATTTAATTATTTCCAGCATACGGCCAACACACGGAAGCCCTTCAAGCACAAATTCTCCGGTCATAACAAATTTGTACAGCTCAAGGCCAGCGGCGTCATCAATGCCTTTGTCACTGATATGGCTCTACAGTGTATTACGCAGGAGATGTTGGGCAGCGACCGTATTACTGACATTCTTAACATAGGCTATTATGCCGGCACGTTCAACCACAAGGCGATGTCGGAGTGCCAATATGAGCTGCAGGACACCTATTTGCGCTTAGACCGAGAGCTGGCAAAGCTCATCAGCGGCATAGAACGTAAATTGGGAGCCGAGCACGTGCTCTTCGTCATTACGTCTACCGGCTATAGCGACGTTGAAAGTGCCGACTACGAGAAATACCACATACCAACAGGCACGTTCTACGTCAACCGTACGTCCAACCTGCTGAACATGTATTTGGGCGCGCTTTGGGGACAGGGACGCTATATCGAGACAAGCTTCCGCAATCAGATGTTCCTGAATCATCAACTGCTGGAATCGAAGCGCATTTCACTGACAGATGCCAGCCAGCGTGCCCAGGAATTTCTCTCGCAGATATCCGGCGTACGCAATGTGTACAGCGGCCTGCAACTACTGGTAAGCAATAACGAGCAGACGCAAAAGATACGCAACGGCTACAATCCCAACCGTTGTGGCGATATTATAATAGAAGTGTCCCCGGGCTGGAACATACTGAATGAAAACACAAAGGATACACAACTGTCGCGTGCATCGTTCATACAGTTCCCCATTATTTTCTACGGAGCAGGCACAAAAGCTGAGAAAATCAACAATCGGGTTACTGTCGACAGAATAGCGCCAACAATTGCCAAGAATATCCGCATCCGTGCGCCCAATGCATGTTCGGCCGAACCACTATTCTGAGAAAGACAAATATTTTGTAGAAATAAGAAAAATAATTAAGATATGAATTTTACATCGATTTTAAAATCATTATTCGGCGACAAGTCGTCGCGCGATATGAAACTGATTCAGCCGCTCGTTGAAAAGGCTAAATCATTTACGCCGCAGGTTCAGGCCATGAGCAACGACGAGCTGCGCGCCCGCACAAAGGCAATTCAGCAGCAGGTGCAGTCGGCAGCCAAAGAACAGAAGGACAAGATTGCCCAGCTGAAGGCCACCATAGAAGATACGCCCATCGACGAGCGCGAAACCATCTTCAACCAGATTGACAAGTTGGAGAAAGAAGCACTCGACGTGTATGAGAAAGCACTTGACGAAGTCATGTTCGAAGTGTTTGCTATCGTTAAGGAAACGGCACGCCGATTTGCGGAAAATGAAGAAACGGTCGTCACTGCTACCGACTTCGACCGCGAGCTGGCAGGAGACCCTCGTAAAGATTTCATCACCATCGACGGCGACAAGGCCATCTACCACAACCACTGGACGGCAGGCGGCAACGACCTTAAATGGGAGATGGTACACTACGACGTCCAGCTCTTCGGCGGCATAGTACTACATCAGGGTAAGATTGCCGAGATGGCAACGGGTGAAGGTAAGACGCTCGTTGCTACCCTACCCGTCTTCCTGAACGCGCTGACAGGCAACGGCGTTCACGTCGTGACGGTGAACGACTATCTGTCGAAGCGCGACTCAGAGTGGATGGGGCCGCTTTACGAGTTCCACGGACTGAGCGTCGACTGTATCGACAAGCACCAACCAAACTCTGAAGCACGCCGCCGTGCTTATCAGGCCGACATCACCTTCGGTACGAACAACGAGTTCGGCTTCGACTACCTGCGCGACAATATGGCAACATCGCCCGCCGACCTTGTACAGCGTTCACATAACTACGCTATCGTCGACGAGGTTGACTCTGTGCTGATTGACGATGCGCGTACACCTCTTATTATTAGTGGACCAGTGCCCAAGGGAGACGACCAGATGTTCGAAGAGTATCAGCCGCTCGTCGAGAAGCTTGTCGGCGTGCAACGCCAGCTGGCCACACAATTCTTGGCCGATGCCAAACAGAAGATTGCCGAAGGACAGCGTCTCGCCGAAGCTGGCCAGAAGAAGGAATCGGAGAAGCTGCTGGAAGAAGGCTTCCTATCGCTCTTCCGCTCCCATAAAGCGATGCCTAAGAATAAACCGCTCATCAAGTACCTGTCGGAGGAAGGCATCAAGGCGGGAATGCTCAAGACGGAAGAAACCTATATGGAGAACAACAACCGTCGTATGCCGGAAGCCGTAGAGCCACTCTATTTCGTCGTCGACGAGAAGCTGAACGCCTGCGACCTGACAGACAAAGGTACAGCATGGCTCGCCAAAGAGGTGAACGATGCCGAACTGTTTGTGCTACCCGACATCACAGGCCAGCTTTCTGCCCTTGAGGTGGAGACGGGGATTAGCGACCAGGAGCGTGTCGATAAGAAAGACGAGCTGATGGCCCACTATGCTGTTCAGTCTGAACGCGTACATACACTGCAACAGTTGCTGAAGGCATATTGCATGTTCAACAAGGATGACGAGTACGTCGTCATCGACGGCGAGGTGAAAATCGTCGATGAGC
This sequence comes from uncultured Prevotellaceae bacterium, assembly GCA_900316475.1. Taxonomy (GTDB): domain Bacteria; phylum Bacteroidota; class Bacteroidia; order Bacteroidales; family Bacteroidaceae; genus Prevotella. The sequence continues at coordinate 51,456 of ONDA01000008.1, read as the reverse complement.
AGACAGGACGAATCATGGAGGGTCGCCGCTGGAGCGACGGCTTGCACCAGGCTGTCGAAGCTAAGGAGCATGTCAAGGTGGAAGCTGCCACGCAGACCTTTGCAACAATCACCCTACAGAACTACTTCCGCATGTACCATAAGCTTGCCGGTATGACTGGTACCGCGTCAACGGAGGCTGGTGAATTCTGGGATATATACAAACTTGACGTGGTGGAGATTCCTACCAACCGTCCCGTCATACGCAATGACCAGGATGACCGCGTCTACAAGACTGCACGCGAGAAGTACAATGCCGTCATTGACGAAATAGTGAAGATGCGCGAGGCCGGACGTCCAGTACTCGTAGGTACCACCTCTGTAGAGATTTCCGAGTTGTTGAAGCGTATGCTCGACATGCGCCATATTCCCTGTCAGGTGCTTAACGCCAAGCTCCACCAGAAGGAGGCCGACATCGTGGCGCAAGCTGGTCAATCGTCGACAGTCACTATTGCCACGAATATGGCTGGCCGTGGTACCGATATTAAACTTTCACCAGAAGTGAAGGCAGCAGGAGGACTCGCCATCATCGGCACCGAGCGCCACGAGTCACGACGTGTAGACCGCCAGCTGCGTGGCCGTGCAGGTCGTCAGGGCGACCCGGGCTCTTCTGTATTCTACGTATCACTTGAAGACAAACTGATGCGTCTGTTCGCCTCAGAGCGTATCGCCTCTGTAATGGATCGCTTAGGATTCAAGGAGGGCGAGATGATTGAGTCGCCGATGATTTCAAAGAGCATTGAGCGTGCCCAGAAGAAGGTTGAAGAGAACAACTTCGGCATACGTAAGCGCTTGATTGAGTATGACGACGTGATGAACAAGCAGCGTACCGTCATCTACGAGAAGCGCCGCCACGCCTTGATGGGCGAGCGTATCGGTATGGATATCTCGAACATCATTTGGGACCGCGTAGTGAACATTATTGAGAACAACGACTATGCGGGTTGCCGCGAAGAGTTCTTGCATATTCTCTCAATGGAGGTGCCCTTCAGCGAACAGGAATTTGTTGAAAAACAAAGAGAGCTGTTGGAGGAGGATGCCTTCCAGGCTGCTATCGGCAACTTCAGCCGCAAGACAGAACGCATCCGCGAGGTGGCACAGCCAATCATAACCCAAGTGTTCGAGACTCAAGGTGCTATGTACGAGCGCATTATGGTGCCACTAACAGACGGTCGCCGCGTCTATAACATCCCCTGCAACCTGAAAGAGGCCTACGAGACGGAATCGAAGTCGGTAGTCAAGGAGTTTGAGAAAGCAATCCTGTTGCATATCATTGATGACTCATGGAAGGAGAACCTTCGACAACTCGACGAACTGAAGCACTCTGTTCAGAATGCCAGTTATGAGCAGAAAGACCCACTACTCATCTTTAAACTTGAGAGTGCCAAGGTGTGGGACTCAATGATAAACGAGATGTACAACCGCATCTGCTCTATCCTGACTCGTGCACAGATTCCCGTTATAGAACAGGTGCCCGAGGCTGCTCCCGAACAACCGCAGCAGGAGCGTCAGCAGTATACAGAGTCGAAGCAAAACCTCGATGAAGAGAGCCTGACCGACCCGAACCAGCAAGCAGCTGCTCAGCACGACACACGCGCTCAGCAACCTCGTAACCCAGTCATCAAGGACAAACTACCTGGGCGTAACGATCCGTGTCCTTGTGGCTCTGGCAAGAAGTTTAAACAGTGTCATGGTCGTGGTATCGTATAATCAAAAAGAAATGAGGGTGCTCTACTCTGCTGGAGCAGCCTCCTTCTTTTTTTAAAGACTGGTGTCATGAGAAAATTATTATTGGTTCTATTAGGGGCAGCTTCGACAATCATCGTAAATGCACAGACGTTTACAATTGATACCATCAGCGATGCCATATTTCACAGAATGCAAGGTAAATCATACAAAGCAGACTGCAAAATACCGCGCTCGGAACTTCGCTACCTACAGCTGTCCTATTATGATGCAACAGGTAAAGAACACATCGGAGAGATTGTGTGCAACAAAATGATTGCCAATGATTTAGTAAAAATATTTAAAGAACTTCATAAACATCAGTATCCGATAGAAAGAATGCAACTTGTTGACGACTATGATGCAGACGACGAAGTATCGATGAGCAACAATAATACCAGTTGCTTTAATTATCGCACCATAGCCGGCTCTACGAAACTGTCCAAGCATGCAATGGGACTGGCTATTGACATCAACCCTCTCTACAACCCGTATGTGAGGCGGAAAAAGGACGGAAACTATATCGTTCAGCCTGCCAATGCCAGAAAATACATCAATCGGGAAAAGGTGTGGCCGTATAAAATTGAACTTGGCGACTTGTGCTATCGTCTGTTTGTCAAATATGGTTTCAAATGGGGCGGTTCATGGTCACACTTTCAAGACTATCAGCACTTCGAACGTTAAAGAAGTTAAAATGCCGACAAAAATATGCACAAAAATGTTGGCTTCGAGCAATTTCTTAGTATCTTTGCAACGATAATTTAGAGAGAATATGGAATCATTTCATTGGTTGAGAGATTTATTTACGACGACTGATTCTGTCGCCCATATTGCTTTGCTTTATTCCATTGTCATCGCAATCGGCGTCTGGCTCGGGAAATTCAAGGTCTTCGGCATTTCGTTAGGCGTCACTTTTGTTTTGTTTGCTGGCATTGTAGCCGGCCATATAGGCTTTACCGCCCCCACCCCCATATTGACTTTCATTCAAGACTTCGGTCTCATTCTGTTCGTCTTTATGATTGGCTTGCAAGTGGGACCGGGTTTCTTTGAAAGTTTCGGTACTGTAGGCATCAAGCTCAACGGACTTGCAGCAACCGCCATCTTGCTGAACATCGTCGTTATGTTTGCATGTTATTTCATCTTTTTTAGCACAAACGACCCAAAGGCATTGCCAATGATGGTCGGCACGCTTTATGGTGCTGTAACAAACACGCCTGGTCTTGGCGCTGCCAACGAAGCATTGGGAACCGTGTTTGGCAATGATGCCCCTCCGATAGCTTCCGCCTATGCATGTGCCTATCCGTTGGGCGTGCTCGGCATTATCGGTGCAACGGTCTTGATTAGATATATCTGCAAGGTTAAGTTGGAGAAAGAAGAGGAGATCCTGGCAGCTCAGGAAGGTGGCAACATTGCCAAGAAGCCCTACAAGATGCACCTCGAGGTAACGAATAAGTACCTGGAGGGGAAAACGCTGCTTCAGGTCCACGATTTCTTGAACCGCGATTTTGTAGTGTCGCGTATCGTTCACGAAGGCGAGTTGTCTATCCCTAATCGCGATACAATATTCCATCTGGGCGACCAGATGCTTATAGTATGCGCAGAAGCCGATCAGGAAGCCATCACCGCTTTCATAGGACCGAAACTTGACATCGACTTTGAGCAGCAAGACCAACCCCTTGTGTCGAAACGCATACTCGTAACCAACCCTGAAATCAACGGCAAAACACTTGCATCGATGCATTTCTCAAGTGTTCACGGTGTGAACGTCACGCGACTTACGCGTCATGGTATGGACCTCTTTGCTTCTGCCTCATTACCACTTCAGGTAGGCGACAGAATTATGGTGGTAGGTCCTGAGGACGCCGTCGACCGCGTAGCCAACAAGATGGGCAACTCCATCCGCCGGCTTGACGCACCGAATATTGCTACGATATTCGTTGGAATCATTCTTGGACTCATCTTCGGCTCACTGCCTATTGCCATTCCTGGTATGCCGGTTCCCCTAAAACTCGGTCTGGCCGGAGGCCCCCTGATCATTGCCATCCTCATCGGACGCTATGGCTATAAGATAAAACTTGTCACTTACACTTCCACATCGGCCAATATGATGCTGCGCGAGATAGGATTGGTGCTTTTCCTGGCATCGGTAGGCATTAAGGCCGGCGCTTCCTTCTTCGAGACTGTGGTTGAGGGCGACGGACTGCTATACGTCATGACAGGTTTCTTCATTACTGTTATACCCATCCTTATCGTTGGACCGATAGCACGATTTAAATTCAAATTCAACTATTTCGTCATTGCCGGTATGTTAGCAGGTACATATACCGATCCTCCCGCACTTGCCTATGCAAACAGCATCTGCTCAAAGGACGCACCTGCTATTGGCTATTCAACAGTCTACCCCCTCTCAATGTTCTTGCGAATACTTACAGCGCAAATGGTAGTACTATTCTTCTGTGGATAAACAACTTAAAATCATACATTATTAAATAATGAATAAATTCGGATTACTCTGTTGCGTACTGTTGTCAAGTTCCTCCACGATGTTCGGCCAAGGAGCTAAGAATATCGTCATCAGCGAGGTACTAACCAACAATACCGCTAGCATACAAGACGAATTTGGAGAGCTCAAGGCGTGGATAGAAATTGAGAACACATCGTTCACGACCTACAACATACGCGGTATGTACTTAACGACAGACCGTAGTGTGCTCGACCAAAACATGAGTGTTTCCGAACGCATCAAGCTAATGAGCATAATCCCTAATGGGGAGGCACAGACGAACTTGGGCGGACGGCAACACATCGTTTTCTATGCCAACTCTAACCCAGCACAGGGCAAACGGCACTTGCCATTGAGGATGCCACAATCAGAGCCATTGTGGATTGGACTTTACAATGGTAATGCCGTCGAACTCATCGACTCTGTCACCATACCGGCTCTTAATGCAAACTATTCGTTTGCACGACAGGGAAAGAAATGGAGCGTTAAAGCACCACAAAACGTCACACCTGGCACGGAGAATTTCATCAAGACAGACGAGACAAAAGATGTCCGTCTAAAACGTGAAGACCCATATGGTATTGGCATCACCCTGTTGGCTATGGGCATCGTCTTTACGTGCCTCACCGTTCTGTTCCTTTTCTTCACCCTCTTCGGTATGATCATGCGTCATATGGAGACTGCCAAGAAGGTCGCTAATAAGCAGCCTATCAAACCCATCACCAAGACTGTCGAAAAGACCGCTGAGATAGGCCATAAGACAGGCGTCATACTGCAGGAAGGTCTCAAGACGCGAGGTATTGACAAGGAAGTTTATATGGCTGTCATCGGTATGGCTCTGAAACAGTACGAAGACGATGTACACGACGTTGAGTCGGGTGTTATAACCATCAAGCAGAAGTCCAGTAGCTGGAACGACGAGTTCCTACAAATGACACAGTTTCACCAATAAATCAATAAAACAATGAATAAGTATCAATATAAAGTACAAGGTGTCGACTACGAAGTAGAGATAGAGGAAGTAGAAGGCAACATCGCAAAAGTCAATGTAAACGGCATACCTTTCGAGGTTGAGCTACAGAAGCCTATCAATGCTGCAAAGCATCCCACCATGACCCGTCCAAAGGTCGAGATGCCTAAAGTGGCAGCTTCCGCGCCTCAGCCTGCACCTACCGCAGCTCCAGCACAGACCGTTGCACCTGCAGGTAATGGAACCCCACTGAAAGCCCCTCTGCCAGGCACAATTACAGATATCAAGGTTGCTGTAGGCCAACAGGTAAACGTTGGTGACGTCGTACTTATCTTGGAGGCTATGAAGATGCAAAACAATATCGAGGCTGAATATGCCGGCACCGTTACGTCTATCATCGTCAAACCCGGCGACACGGTCATGGAAGGTTCCGTGCTGCTGACTATCGGATAACTTATGGATTTAGGACAGTTTATCATTCAGAATTTCAATGAGTTCCTTACCTACACGGCGTTTGCAAACGCCACTGTAGGCAACCTCATTATGATTGCAGTAGGCGCCTTCTTCATTTGGCTCGCCATCAAGAAGGACTTCGAGCCCCTGCTGCTGGTTCCTATCGGACTTGGTATCATCTTAGGAAATATTCCCTTCCGGGCTGATGCTGGATTAGAGATTGGTTTGTATGAAGACAACTCTGTTCTTAATATCTTCTATCAAGGTGTCAGACAAGGTTGGTATCCGCCGCTCATCTTCTTAGGCATTGGCGCCATGACAGACTTCACAGCTCTACTGGCAAACCCGAAACTGATGCTCATAGGCGCCGCAGCACAGTTTGGCATCTTCGGAGCATATATGGTAGCTTTGGCCTTAGGATTCGAGCCCTCACAGGCTGCTGGTATTGCTATTATCGGTGGCGCTGATGGCCCAACAGCCATTTTCCTGTCATCGAAACTCGCTCCAAACCTGATGGGGGCTATCGCCGTTTGTGCCTACTCCTATATGGCTCTTGTCCCGCTGATTCAGCCCCCTCTTATGCGTCTGCTGACAACTCAGAAAGAACGTACCATCAAGATGAAGCCAGGCCGAGAGGTCAGCCAGACAGAGCGCATTCTCTTTCCCATCATCGGACTACTGCTGACAACTTTCATCGTGCCTTCAGGACTTCCGCTGTTAGGAATGCTGTTTTTTGGCAACTTACTCAAGGAGAGTGGCAAGACAACCCGTCTTGCAAAGACTGCCGGTGCAGCCCTGAACGACATCGTTGTCATGTTGCTCGGCTTGACGGTAGGCTGTTCGACACAGGCTTCGGAGTTCTTGACAATGAATACCGTATTCATTTTCATCATTGGAGCATTTGCTTTCGCTATTGCAACAGCTTCCGGCATCTGCTTTGTCAAAATAATGAACATTTTCCTACCCAAAGACAAGAAACTGAATCCCCTGATAGGTAACGCTGGCGTGAGCGCCGTTCCGATGGCAGCACGCATATCAAACAACCTCGGTCTTGAGTACGACCGCCACAACTTCCTGCTCATGCATGCCATGGGTCCAAACGTTGCAGGCGTCATCGGCTCTGCTGTCGCTGCAGGCGCCCTTCTCGGATTCCTTTCATAATATAAATAATGACGCGAATGAAGTTGACATTGCCCAACGACATCGAGCAAATTCCAAAGCTCAGCGAATTCATAGATTCTATCTGTGAAACATTCTGCATAGATATGGAAACCACTATGAGCCTGAACTTGGCTCTGGAGGAGGCTGTTGTCAACGTCATGAGCTACGCTTATTTGGAAGGAACTAAAGGTGATGTCGACATTGAGGTAGTAAAAGGGCCGCAGTATCTGGATTTCATCATCAGCGACAGTGGCAAACCTTTCAACCCAACAACTAAAGAAAATCCCGACACGAATCTTTCAGTAGAAGAAAGACCCATCGGAGGACTTGGAATCCACATCATCCGCCAAATTATGGACAGCGTACATTACGAACGAAAAGAGAACCGTAATTATCTTACATTAAGAAAAAATATTCATTAACTAATATACAATTACTATGAACATTAACATTGAACAAGTTGACGGCGGCTACGTTGCATTATTCGACGGACGCCTTGACACCCCCTCTGCCATCAAGGCCCAGCAAGACATGGTACCACTGATGGAGAATGCAGATAAGAAGATTACGCTTGACTGCTCAAAACTGGAGTATATCAGTAGTTCTGGGCTACGTCTCTTTCTCGCACTCCGCAAGGAAACGGCTGCTAAAGGAGGAAAAGTTGCTATTCGCAATATCAATGACGAAATCCGGAAAGTCTTTATGATGACCGGTTTCTTCAACCTTTTCGACATCGCTTAAGCACTCTGAATCTTAAAAAAGGCAAAAACAAAATTTTTGAGGAAAAAATTGAAAAAAAATTTGGAGGATTAAAAAAAATGTCGTACCTTTGCACCCGCAAACGAAAGGAATGCAGTGCCACAATGGTGCCTTAGCTCAGTTGGTAGAGCATCGGACTGAAAATCCGTGTGTCCCCGGTTCGATTCCTGGAGGTACCACTCCTCCTTTCATTGGTTCCCGCCAAAGACTTCGGTCCGAAGCGGGAATTTTTTTATTGCTTCTATATCCGCGATGCCCAGCAGAAGGCGAACGCCACCACCACCGGCATAATCGGCTTTCTCACGGTCAAGACCGAAGTCAAGCAGAATGTTCGTGTCGAGGAATATACAGTCAGTCAGCGTGATGTACCACGGCCGTAAGAGTTATCTCGCGTACGCGCGCGTAGGTTAGTGAAAACGGAAAACATCCCACCCATGTCGCCCATCCCACCCCTAAATTTCTTGCTCCCAAACCAGCAAAGCCGCCTTCCCCATCTCTTCAGGGGATTTCTCTGACGTTCTCCCCTCCCTTCAAGGGGAGGGGAGAGCGGCGGCTCTCGTGAAAATGTCACGGCCTTACAGAAAAACGTCACGGCCTTACAGAAAAACGTCACGGCCTCTCGTGAAAACGTCACGGCCTTACACCTCTCACTTCTCACTTCTCACTTCTCCCTATGGATAGCTTAACCGGAAAAGGCCCCACACTCGTCGCACTCGTCACACCCAGGCTGGGTGTGACGAGTGCGACGAGTGTGGAATGTTTTCTGCTTTCACTATCCTACGCGCGTACGCAAGAGACAAATACTGCTATTGGGGCATTCACGGACTTTTCCCCCTGCGCCAAAAAATATCTTTTTTTGCGGGATATTTTCCGGAAGCAATCGTATATATAAGTAGAGACAGCTCAAATAAAACATCAAAGTGAACACAGACGAACAGATAGTGGAAGCCGTGAAGGGCGGAGGAACCAGGGGGCAGAGCCAGATGGTAAGCCGCTACTGTCAGCAGGTCTTCGCCATGATTGCCCGACAGGTGGGCGACGCGATGGATGCCGAGGAACTGACGCAGGACACCTTCCTCCGCGCCTTCAGCCACATCGGCAGCTACGACCCGCAGCGGGCTTCGCTCGCCACATGGCTCAGCCGCATCGCCTACCGTCTGACGCTCGACTTCCTGAAGCGTCGCCGTCCGATTGTCGTTTCAATAGAGGACACACAGGCAGGGCTGACGGACATCAGCGACGAGCAGATAGAGGCCGAACTGTCCACAGGCAGCGAGGAACGCATAGAGCGGCTACTGCTGATGATGGACGACCTGCCGCCTGACGAACGGCTGCTGCTGACGCTGCACTACTTCGAGAACCGACCGCTGGATGACTGTGCTTACATCATGGACTCCACCTCTCACGCCTTGGCCAACCGCCTCTACCGAATACGCCGCAAACTCTACAAACAACTCCAGAAGATATGACTACCTATAAAGATACCGACCTCCGTAAGGCTCTTCGCCGCAAATACGCCGATACGCCACAGATGCCCGCCGACCTGAGCGAGCGACTGATGAAGCGGATGGAGACGACAAGAGAGAAGCCCAGACGACGCTACTGGCCACACATCACGGCAGCCATCGCCGCTGCCGCCAGCATCCTCCTGCTGATAGTGCTAAACTTCGGACAAGGGCAGACGGGACAAAAGCCCGTGATGGCAGAAAAACCGACGGCCCCAGCGGACAGCGTCCGGCAAATGCACCACATCGCCCTCACATCGGCTTGTTCCGTATGCAACGACACTGTCGCTGCCCAGACCACTCCCGCCAAACCTAACACCAGCCACACCAAGGCCACTGGGACGGAAAGGTCAAAAGCCGATTCCGCCTCAGCTGCCGAAGAACTTGCCAAATGCATTGCCCGCCTTGAAGCAGAGATGGCGAACATCGACGACAGCGTCAGCGCGGCACACTTAGAAAAACTTATCGCCGCCGACGCCCGTCTGCAGCAGCTGGTCTACCGCATCATCGGCAAACAGACGGAGCAGGCTCTGAACGAAATGGAGAAAGACAGTACTGCCAATTATATCAACTTCTAAAGAAAGACAGCAAAATGAAAAAGCAATTATTGATAACAGCCCTCCTGCTGATGCCCGCAGCATGGCTTCACGCCCAGGAGAACAAGCATGCCCAGGCCATGCGCACGGCATTTGTTGAGACGATATACGGCAAGTTCCCGAAGAACATTGAGGCCAAGATGAAGAGCATGAACGAAGACTCGCTTACCGTGGCCCGTGGCGAATGGGGCTGCCTGGACGGCGGCGGACTGGTGCCCAAGGAGAAAATCCACGTGGTAACGCTCTCGAAAAGCAAGTCAAACGTCACGGCATCCATCGGCCCGCTCTACCTCGACGGTCACCGCTTCTCCTTCAACCAGGTGCCCGACGACCCGACATTGCCGCTGCGCCCCATGCTCGATGCCTTCGACAAACAGGCGCCCTTTGCCAGCAACTACTACAGCTACGTGGCAGGCGACGAGCAGGCTATTTTCCCGGGAGTCAAAATCGCCTGGGGCGAGCACGGAGAGACGTTTCCCTTAGAGCTCCGCCCTGAAATGAACGCCCGCATCATCAGTTTCAAAGACGACGACGGCTTCCGCTCCACCTACCTGCTCTCGTGGATAGACACGGAGCTGACCGATGGCGACACCAAGCACAAACGCTATCTGGTGGAGGGTATCATCTACGAGTTCCACTGCCCCAAGATTGACAGCAAGCCGCAAGTGAAGTCCTACGACCCCGACGAATACCTGAACAGGACGAACACCGGGCTGGGCGTGGCTCACAATATGGTGTGGGACATCAAGAAAAACTCCCCAGAACGCGCCAAGGCCTTAGAGACCGACACCGTGATGGAGAAGTTCGGCTACAAGTTCCAGGAGATGGTGGCAAAACTCAAAGGCTCGACCGAGATGCCCAACCTGTACACCAGCTACGACGCCCTGAAGGCTAAAGTGCAGCGCATGCTGGACCTGAGCCGCACAGCCACGCCGACAGAGCAGCAGGCCATCTGCAACACGTTAGACAAAGAGGTCGTCGCTTACCCCTTCAGGCTTTCAGGACGACAAGCCAGAGAACTGGACCGCATGACCGAGGCATTGGAGGCTGCCGTTGCCGACAACCTGAAGCAGCGGGTGGCCAACGTGCGCTGGGGCATCAGCATCATGATGACCCCAACGGTAGATATAGACAGCCTGAGCGAGCGCGACCAAGACTACCTGAACCGCAACTTCTGGAAACTCAGCTACGAGCCTGTGGACTACACCACGACCACGTTCACCGCCATTGGCGAACACTACAGCGGCGACTCGCAGACGGGCTATCTTGAAGTGAAGGGCGAGGCCTGCAAGGGCTTCGAGGCCGAGACCACGCTGACGGGCCTGCGCCCCGGTCGCTACCGCGTCTCTGCCGTGGTGCGCGCCGCCGAGGCCGACCACTCCTTCGCCTACGTCTTCGTCAGGACGGGTAACACCGACCGCGGTGACCTCACCACCAAGGAGATTCCCGCCATGGGCAGGACGGGCGGCAACGTCTGGTTCTCGGCCCTCAGCCGCTTCGAACAGCGTGCCGGCAACAAAGAAGGTGTCTACGCGCTGGACATCAACAAGGCCACGGCGAACGGCGGTCAAGGCTACGGCTGGAACCGCATCTGGCTCAACGACGTTACCGTCTACGACAATGGTGAACTGACCTACGGTGTCACCACCCGCACCAGTCCCGAATATAACGGCGGCTGGTTCTCCGCCTGCGACTTCATCGTCGAAAGGGTGGGCGACTGACTACAAGTATCTGTAGAGCCTGTTGTCATAACAGTTAAAGATTATTATAATTCAATTATTATATATGATAATCGGAGTATGATTATTATCTTTGCAGGCAAATCATAAACCGAACATGAGAAGTCTGTTATTAACCATGATGCTGGCCCTCGTCTCTGTGATGGGCTGGGCAAAAGAGAAGACAATCGTGTGGGAACAGCCCACGACGGAGTACGGAAACGCTTACGGCGACGGAGCCACCAGCCTCTCGCTCGACATTACAAAGGTGGAGCTGAAGGACACGGAGACGGTGGTGTACATCACGGCGCGACAAATATCGTTTCCCGGGCGCGGCAACTGGTTCCGGTTTGCCGGCGACACCTACCTGAAGGCGGGGGACCGCTGCTATGCCATCACAAAGGCCGACGGCATAGAGCTCGACACAGAAACTTATACCGGCAAGGACTGCAAGCTCGACATGGCCTTCCACTTCCAGCCGCTGCCGAAGGACACCCGCTCGTTCGACTTCATCGAGGGCGACGGCGACCGGGCCTTCCAGTTCAAGGGCGTCAGGCCCGTTGAGGAGCGCTGGAAGCAGCTGTTCCCCTCGTACTGGCGCGACCCGCAGACGGGCGACTGGGTGATAGCATTCACAGACGAGTGCGCCATCTACGACTGCCGCTTCTGGACGTACAAGCAGCGCGACGTGAACCCGAAGACGGGCGAGGCCGAGCTGCTGCTGACTAACGGCAACGACGAGCTGAAGGTCACGGTGGGCAAGGATGAGAAAGGTACGCGCACGATGGAGATTGGCGAGCGCAAGGCGGTGCTCGCGATGATGAACAGCCGCTACGTGCCCGACTACCCCACGAAGGACACGCGCACCAGCTTCGCCGACACGGGCTACAGGGAGGACACCGTGACCGTCGTAGGCTGGCTGAAGGACATGCCCGAGGAGCTGAAGCGCGGGAACACCTTTGAGTTCACCGTTCAGAACTTCTTCACCGACGACGAGGAGTCGGTCTATGCCGACATGGACTCCCTGGGCCGCTTCACAGCGAAGATTCCCGTGCTCAACAGTTCGGAGTTCTACTGCGACTGGGGCCGCAGCTACATCAACACGATACTCGAGGCGGGCAAGACCTACTTCATGCTCTGCGACTACAAGGAGGGCCGCCGCTACTTCATGGGCGACGACTGCCGCCTGCAGAACGAGCTGGCCAAGAGTATCTACGACTGGCGTGGCGGAGCGATGTTTCAGGGAAACCAAATGCTTGACGAGTTGCGCTCGGAAGAAAGAGTCACGCCGGAACGCCTCGACCGCTATGTCGCATTCGTTGACAGCCTGCTCAAGTCGTATAATGCCGACGTCGATGCCCACAGCCAGGCACAGCCCACGCTCTCGACGCGCTTCAGCCAGTACGTGAAGGGCAGTATGCTCTGGAGGCAGGCGCGCGACCTGGGACAGGCCCGTTTCAGGACAAAGGACTTCCAACTGTCAGCCAGCGCCCGAAGCTATGCCCACGACACGTTCTGGACCAAGCTGGACGGCTCCTTCCCCTTCACGCTCTACCGCGACCTGCGAACCTTTGTCCGCGATTACTTGGACGATGTCGAACGTGGACGCAATTCTACGTTCACCGTCAGCTATCTGGACCTCGTGGACGAGATTGTCTCGAACGACGAAGAGCTGGCACTACTCAACCGCTGGAAGGACTGGCTCACCGACGCCCAGGCCAAGGTGATGGCTGCTCCCACCGATGAGGAGAAACAGAAGATAGCCGAGGAACTGAACGAGAAGAATGCCGACCTGATAAAGAGTGCCGAGAAGATACTCAACGCGCCGAAAGCCTCAAAGCTGGTAAAGGGACATCTGCTGAATCTCCGACTGAAAGACGGCCGGAAGACGCTCGACTCGCTCCACACCTCTCCATTCATCAAGGACATCTACCTCTCCAAGATGGTTTACGACGAGATTGACCACAGTCGCACGGCTTTGTTGCCCGCCATCATCGACACGCTGAAGGCCATGACCGCCAATCCCCTTGCCATTGCGCAGATAGAGAAGCTGAACGACCGATACCTCGCCATCGAGAACCGCGAGTTCGACAAGCTGGTGCTCAAATCGTCCGACAATCTGGCCGACCTCAGTGAGGGCGAGGCGCTGCTGAAGAAGATTATTGAGCCTTACAAGGGCAAGTTCGTACTCTTGGACATCTGGGGTACGTGGTGCGGCCCCTGCAAGGAGGCACTCAGCCACTCCACCGAGGAGTACGCCCGGCTGAAGGACTTCGACATCGAGTTCCTCTACCTGGCCAACAGCAGCCCGCAGACGTCGTGGGAGAACGTCATCAAGGAGTACAACGTCAGCGGCCCGAACGTGGTCCACTATAACCTGCCCGCCGAACAGCAGAGCGCCATCGAGCGCCACCTTGACGTCCACAGCTGGCCCACCTACAAGCTCTTCGACCGCAACGGCAACCTGCTCGACTTGAAGGTCGACGCCCGCGACCTCGAAAACCTCGCCCGTCTGCTGGAGCAGATGAAATAAAAGCAAGTTTTTCTTACTTTCCAACTTAACATTCTCGCGGCTTCTGTGTATTATAGTTGTATGACACGCCCAGAATTTGAACAGATAGCCGCGCAGCTGCGCCAGAAGGTGCTGAAGACAGGCCTCGACTTCTTTGGTAACAGAGAGGACGCCGAGGACGCTGCGCAGGACACGATGGTGCAGCTGTGGCGTTATCTGGAGCACATCGATGCTGAGCGCAACGTGGAGACGCTGGCCGTCAGGGTGGCTAAGAACTGCTGCGTCAGCATCTACCGAAAGCGGAAGAGCCTCTCCCCTACCCTCTCCCAAGGAGAGGGAGTACTGACCCCGCAGGAGCAGCTGGAAGCCAAGGACACCCAGCGGATGCTCGACGAGACGCTCAGCCTGCTGAAGCCCCGCGAACGACAGCTCTTCGACATGCGCGCCCTGATGGCCCTCTCCGTTGACGAGATTACGCAGCAGACGGGCATCCCGAAACCCTCAGTCACGGCGATGGTCTCGGCAGCACGCAAGAAATTATTCACTGAACTTAAAAGGAGGATGAAACAATGACAGACAAGGACATACAACGACTCACAGACCGATACCTGGCAGGCGCAACGACGCCGGCCGAGGAGCGCCAGCTGGCCCTGGCCCTGCGGCAGCGCGGCGAACTGAGCGAGGAGTGGCAGGCGGTGAGCCTGATGCTGGGCGAACTGGCGGCTGGCGAGGCCGAATACGACGCCATCATGGCCGGGCGCAGAACCAGGCCGTCGGCCGTCGTCGTCGCCCTGCGCATCATACTCACTACGGCAGCCGTCTATCTCGTGGGGCTGTTCCTCTGGCTGCAGCAGGAGCCGACGGAGCCTGTGCGGCTGGCCGACAAGCAACAGCCGGTGCAGGAGCAGACTGTGGTTCCCTGTACAGAGGGGACGCCCGACGAAATCATTATGTGCTATCTTGAGCAAAGAGAAACTCGGCCGAATACTTATCACTTAATCAGACAAACGCTTTATGAAAACAAACAGTAAGATAATCATCGCGATGATGCTGGCGCTGCTTGCAGCATCATGCGGAAACAAGGACGACCGCATGCTCACCATTGTCTACGAAGATGGCACGTGCAGCCGCGAGTACACCTTCCACACCACGCAGCAATGGTTGGCGGCGGCCCCCGACGAGGACTACGACAGCATTGTCGACAAGAGCTGGGAGCGTAGCTGGTCGGTCATCGGTGCCGACTCCGTGCGCTATCCCGTGCCCCTGACCGAGGCCCAGTTAGACAGCATGCAGGCGCTGGACAACAGCAAGCCGCAGGGCAACATGCTGATGGTCCACTGCCGCAAGACATACGGCAGCGTTGAGGAAATGAGCGCCCACCTGTACCGCGCTGACAGGTCGCATCTCGTCAAGGTGAAGGGCATCAAGGCGAGCAGCAAGCTGGAGAAGCGCTTCAAGTGGTTCTATACCGACTACACTTTTAGCGAGACGTTTACCTACGACGGCGAGCCCGTGTTCCCCGTGCCCATCAGCCGATTCCTCGGTGCCGACACCGTCGCCTTCTGGTTTACCGGACAACCCGACCTGCTGCGCAACCTCAGCGGTGCGGAGATGAAGGACAGGCTCGACAAGATTGAGGCGAAGGTCAGCCAGTGGGCCAATGCCAACTGGTTTACCGAAATCTGCAACATCATTATCGAGAACTACGACAGCATCAAGAATCCGCCCGTCAGCAGGGAACGTTTCATCAGCATGCGCGACTCGCTGGCCATGCTCCCCCAAGTGCTCAACTTATCGGAGAAGGAATGGGGGGCGCCGGTCTTCAGTGGTGAGCTCGGAGAGTTCTTCCAGTCGGATGCCTATTCATCGTTCCTCAAGTCGTACGAAGGCGGACCCGGCCAGTACACGGACCTCCTATCGTTCGGTATGCCCTACGACCTCGTGATGCCGGGCACGGTGACCGATGCCGGCATGGGCGAATACGACGGCCGGGTGATTCATTATCAACTTGGGGGCGAGCGGCTCATCCCCGGTGCCTACACCATCAGCGCCACCTCGCGCGCCGCCAACGTCTGGGCCTTCATCGTGACGCTGCTGGTCATCCTGCTTGCCGTTGGCAGCTGGTTCTATCAGAGGAAGCGACAATAGGCGAAGAGAGATTTGTCAGAGAGTTTTTTTCATCTTTTTTTCCGTTTTGGATGTCACAAAACGGACTTTTTTGCGTGCTGATGCTGACGGCGCGCCGCTATCTGGGTGACGACGATGCCGAAGACACGGTGCAGGACGCCCTGCTGCGGCTGTGGCAGATGGTTGGCGAACTGCGACAGCCCCTCGACGCGCTGGCCCTGCGCCAGACCCGCAACCTCTGCATCGACCAGGTGCGCCGCCGAAAGCCCACGGTGATGCCCGCAAGAAGGCATCGCCCCTGCTGACGATGCTACGCGAGCAGAAAGACGCTCGACTAAAGGGCGGTATCTACCACCGCACGCAATATGAACTTGGCGTGGGGGCTTAACTATTATCACAGAACCCCTGAAAGGAGCATTCACTGCTGCTTTCAGGGGTTGTCCGGACTTATTTACTAACTTTACTTTAAGCTTATTTCTTTCCGTAGACCGCCTTGACGATGTGCCACTGGCGGTGTACGTCGGCGCAGTCCATGTGGTTGGGGGCCATCACGTCGTACAAATTGCCGTAAGCCGTGCCCTTGGCCTTCTCGGCCCTTGCCCACTGGCGCAGCTCGCTGTCGGTGAAGTGCTTCTTCGGCAGGCTGCGCACCACCTCATAGTTACTGATGCCCAGCTCGCGCATCAGGGCCTCGGCACGGCTGATGTCCTTTTGCGGCGTTTCCACGCTGGCATAGATGTAGCACCTGTAGCCCGGCTTCACCCGGCTCCGCTCCAGTTCGTTGCGCACGCTGTAGCCGTAGGAGGTCTTCTCCCAGCTGGTCACCGAGCAGTGCATCCAGTCGCCGGGTGTGGCCTTGCCGTTCTTGATGTAGAGCTGGCCGTTGCCCGGCAAGAGCAGCGTCTGGACGCGGGGCACGTTGCCCTCAACGCCGGCGGGGATGGTGACGGGCGTGGTAATGAGGTTCACCACCATGCGCTCGCCCTCTATCTTCAGGTCGCTGCCGTGGGCATAGCCCTCGACGGTGGCCTTTCCTGCTTTCTTTATTTCAATTTTTTTCAGGTCGCTGCTGGTCAGCCGGGGCAGGTTGTTCTGGTCGAAGGCCACGCCGTTGAGCTGCATCACGGGGTGCCCCCTGCTGTCGCTGAACGACCAGCGGAAGTTCTGCTCTTCGATAAACGACTTGCCGTCCTGCTCTATCCACACGCTCTCGCCGAGGTTGACGACAAAGGCATTGTAGATACGCTTGCCCATTTTCTGGTTGGCCCTGTATTCCACAAGGGGCCGGGGCTTCGCTGCCGCTTCTTTGTCTGCCGAGGAATGGTCTCCGATGGCAGGAAGTGGCGTCTCGGCGAAGGCTACTATGGCCATGGCGGCCACGGGGATGATGAACGCAGCACGAAGCATGCGCCACGGGGTTGATTTCTGTTTGTACATCATGTTGATTCGTTGTTTTAGTGAACCGCGATTCAGGGTATTGGCAAATGGCTGCAGACGATTGCCAACGGCCTTCCTCACGAGCAGTAATTGATATTGTTTGGCATCGATGCCTTGCAGGATGACGGCCTCGTCGGCCTCATATTCGTGGACGGCCCGCAGTTCGCGCCCCAAGAGCCAGGCGAAGGGGTTGAACCACTGGAGCGCTTCTGTGGCCAAGATGAGCACGACGTCGTAGGAGTGGCCCAGCCGGGCGTGAGCCTGTTCATGCGTCAGTATCAGCCTGCGGTGGTGCTCGTAGTCGTCGAGGCTCATCACGATGTAGTGCATAAAGCTGAAAGGGGCCACGTTGCTTCCTTTTATGATAACGGTGTTGCCCTGTCCGTCCCTGCAGCTCATGCTGCCCCGCAGGCCATGGGCTAACCTAACGCCGTGACAGACGAAGCGGAGCACGACGACCAGCAGCCCCGTCAGGTATACCATGAGCAAGACCTGCTCTTTGGTATAGGGTGCGCTCGAGCTCTGCTCGCTTGCTTCCGAAGGGGCGCAAGAAGGGAGCATGACTTGGCCGTCGGCTGTTTGTCCCGGGGCCACTGATGCGGGCGAGGGCGCCCGCGTTCCCCGATCTTGCTGCATAGGTACCCAGTATTGCTCCAGTGTGACGGGCGTGGGGCGTTCTGTCGTGATGTGAACTGCGGGCAAGGCCATCGACACCAGCATGATGACGACGAGCACCACGCGGTTGAAGCGGTGGAAGGTCTCACGGCTGAGAAAGACGGAAAAGCCGCCGTAGAGCAGCGTGAGCAGCAGCGCTGATTTCAGTACGTAGTACACCATTGTATCTTCATTTCCGGGTTCATGCTTGTGTCTGAAGCAGGCTTGTCGTCGGTCGAAATCATGCTGAGAATCTCCTGCAGCTCGGCCTCGCTCAACTCCTCGCTCTGCACGAAGAAGGAGAGCATCTTCTTCATCGACGAGCCGAAGAGGTTATCCTTCACGTCGCGCAGCACCTGCGTCACGTATTTCTCGCGGGTGAGCAGCGGTGAGTAGACGAACGTCCTGCCGCTGCCTCCCAGCCGGCGGTGCTCCACGAAGCCCTTTGCCTCCAGTATCTTTAGGAAGGTACCCACGGTGGTGTAGGCCGGTTGCGGTTCGGGGTACTGCTCTACAAGGTCTTTCACCGTGAGCCCCTGCGAGTGGTCCCACAGCAGGTTCATCAGCTCTGTCTCGGCTTGTGTCAGCGGTTTCAACTCTTTTGTCTTTGCCATAGTCTCTATCGGTTTCTGTTTTTTTCGACACCGCAAAATTAGGCAAAAACTGGGCTTTCGGCAAGCGACCACCCTATCTTTCTGGCCGTTTCAGTTCTTTTTTAACGTTTGTGTTTAGTTAAAAGCTTGCCATTATTAGTTGTTAACTCTGCAGGTGGCATGTTGAACGGCGCGCCGGCAATAAGGAAAGGCTAATAGCCGTCAAGGTTCATTTCGGCGTAATACATAAAGCTGAAAGGGGCCACTGATACGGGCGAGGAAAGAAAAAAAGAGACTGGGAAACCATCTAAGACCCTTTCTTCAAGGCATGGCTAATAGATAATGAGTAGCCGAGAGCTAATCTTTCACTGTGTTTGAATTGGAAGTATATTCCATCATGGTTTCCTTGTCCATTTCTTTTTGGATGGCGCTAATAACAATTGGTATCATACCGATGACCATCAAGCCCTGACTCAGGCAGAGATAGAGCATAAACTGCCTCACGGTAATCCAAAACTGTTTCTTCATGATTTCTATGGCTGATTATAAATGCAATTCGCCTACAAAGGTAAGGATTATTTCAAGAATGCGTGCAAAAACATCGAAAATTATTTGGCTGAGTGAAGATGTATCGTCAAAAGCCGTGACCATTGTGTGAACAACTAAGAAAACAGCGCCGAAAACCTTAACGATTCATAAAAACTAAGTCTTTTAGTTGGTAGAAACTAAAAGTTTTAGTTACTTTGCGGTCGGATACAGATGCTGACGCAAATGAGTGAAGACTGAAAACAGAAAACCGAAGAAAATGAAACGACTGACCGCGAAAGAAAAGGAAATCATGGACCTGCTCTGGCAGCACGGCCCGATGTTCGTCAAGGAACTCCTGGAGTACTACGGCGAGCCGAAGCCCCACTTCAACACCGTGTCGACCACGGTGCGCATCTTGGAGAAGAAGGGTTTCCTGGGTCACAAGCAGTTTGGCACGTCCTTCCAGTATTTTCCCACCATCAGCGAACGAGAGTACGGGCGCTCGAGCCTCGGAGGCATCATACGCGACTACTTCGAAGACTCCTACCTGAGTGCCGTCTCCTCGTTTGTGAAGGAGGAAAAGATCTCCGTGGACGAACTGAAAGACCTGATAGCCCAGATAGAAAACAGCAAACCGTAAACGACAATGAACATGGTAGAGTTTCTGCAATACGACCTGAAGGTGGCTGTGCTGTTGGCAGCATTCTATATGTTCTACCGCCTGCTACTGAGCCGCGAGACGTTTCACCGCGTCAACCGCGCGGTGCTGCTCCTGACGGCAGTGGCCTCGTTTCTGTTGCCGCTGTGCGTGGTGACGGTTCACAAGACGGTGGTGCTGAGCCAGGCACCGACCGCCCTGGTGACCGCCGACCTCGGTGCCGTGAGCATTGCAGAGACGGAAACGCCGCTGTGGCAGACACTGGCCGCCTGCGTATTCTTCGCCGGCGTGGCCGTCACGCTGGGCCGCACGCTCACCAGCCTCTGTCGCCTGTGGTGGCTCATCGCCCACAGCGAGCGGCACCCGCAGGCGTACGGCACCGTCGTCTGCGTCACCAGGAAAGAGGTGTCGCCCTTCAGCTGGATGCACTACATCGTACTCTCCCATAGCGACTACGAGGCACACGATGCCGCCGTGCTCGCCCATGAACGAGGCCACATCCGTCAGCACCACACGCTCGATCTGCTCCTCGTTGACACGCTCACCGCCCTGCAATGGTTCAACCCCGGCATGTGGATGCTGCGCCAGGACTTGCGCGCCATCCACGAGTACGAGGCCGACGCAGCGGTACTCTCTCAAGGCATCAATATGCGTCAGTATCAGTATCTGCTTATCCAAAAGGCCGTCGGCGACTGCGGGTACTCAGTAGCCTGCGGCATCAGTCACAGTACCCTCAAAAACCGCATAAACATGATGCTTCATAAAAAATCAAACCCCGCGAGCCTGCTGAAGCTGCTCGCACTGCTGCCCATCGTGGGCACAGCCCTGGCCCTGAACGCCGAGACCGTCACCGACTACGTTTACGAGGACACGCAGGAACAGCCGCAGAAGAAAGTAGTGAAGAAAGGCCGCAAGGCCGCTCAGCTAAAACTGAACGCCACGACCATCGAGGTGAAAGAGGCAAAGGCCGAAGAAACGCCTCAGGCTGAGAGCGAACCTAAGCTTATCATCGACGGTAAAGTCGCTGCAGAGCCTCAACAGGAGATTATCAAAATGAGTGAGGTCTTGGGCGATCGTGAGCCGCTGCTTGTCATCGACGGCAAGGTAACCAAACCCGAACAGCTGAATGCCATTAACCCAAAGGAGATTGACAACGTGAGTGTTATCAAGAACGAAGACGTGCTGAAGGAGTATGCCAAACACTTCAATGCCGACACCTCGAACGGCATACTCTTCATCAACACCAAGGAGTATGTGAAGAATGACAAGAAAGCGATTGCTTCGTTTACGGTGCAGAACGATGAACCTGAGAAGAACACCGACAGAGAAGCCTTCGACGTGGTGGAACAGATGCCGGAATACCCCGGCGGGCTGCCGGAGCTGATGAAATACATCTCCATGAACGTCCACTATCCTGAGGCCGCCATGAAAACCGGCACTCAGGGCCGGGTCTTGGTACAGTTTATCGTCGAGGAAGACGGCACCGTCAGCGAAGCCAAGGTGTTGAAGAAAGTGAACGACGACCTGGACGCCGAAGCGCTGCGTGTGGTCAATGCCATGCCTAAGTGGACGCCCGGCCGGCAGAATGGCCAACCGGTGCGCGTGAAGTACACGATGCCAGTAACCTTCCGACTGCAATGAATAAAAATAATGTTAAAAGACGGGCCGCGGTGATTATCATCGCGGCTTTTTCTTGGCGGTATCGGCAAAAAGTAGTATCTTGGATGTCACAAAACGGACTTTTTTGCGTATATAGAGTAAACAACGCCCAAGAATGACGCAAGCTGATGCTGACGGCGCGCCGCTATCTGGGTGACGACGATGCCGAAGACACGGTGCAGGACGCCCTGCTGCGGCTGTGGCAGATGGTTGGCGAACTGCGGCAACCCCTCGACGCGCTAGCTCTGCACATGACCGGCGACACACGATTCGTGAAAGCGCCCGACGGCAACGTCGCCCTCGAGAATTACCCCTTGCAGGTGTCGCCCGACTTCTCGCGCATCAAGGTCTTCTCGCTGACCGTCAACCTGGGCTATACCCATGAGTTCGACGAGGACTTCTGGATTGGCTTCGGCCCCGTGGTGAACTTCAATGTCTACGGCAGCATGCTGACGGAGTATTCCCTGTATGGCGACGACATCGAGAGACTGGAGCGCCACATACGCCAGCGCCCCATCACCATCGACTGGATGCTCCGCCTCGGCATTATGGGCGTACCGCTCTATCTGAAGTACTCGGGCGACAACGTGCTGAAGGACGGCGGCGTGAAGTTCCGCTCGCTCTCGTTCGGGCTTTATCTGTAAAATGCGCATGTAGATCACATACACAATAAAAAAAGGTTCCGGGACTTATCCCGGAACTTTTTTCTCCCCGACTGTAATGTTTCCACTCCTTTCTGCGTATATATAAACAGAGACAGAAAACAGCATGACCAAGACAGACCTGATAGCGGGACTGCGCAAACAAAGTCCCAAGGCACAACAAGAGACCATCGACCGCTACAGCCGCGAGGTCTTCGCGCAGGTGGTGCGGCTCGTCGCCGTCACCGAGAATGCCGAGGAGGTGTATCAGAATGTCTTTATGAAGGTGTTCAGTAACATCGGGCAACACGATGCCGGGCGGGCGTCGCTCAGTGAAGCGCCATTTATTTTTTTCTGTTAAAATTTCGGTTCTTTTGTTGGTTATTTCAAATATTATTTCTATCTTTGGGCGCTAATTTGGGTTATTTTGCCCTGTTGCCACCTAAGCGAGATAGAACAAAAATAATAATATAAATGCATTTCAAATGGAATTACGAACCACCAACATCCGAAAGAGCTGCAGCAGCTAAGGAATTGGCAGAAAAGATAGGTATGAGTCCTATCTTGGCCGACTTGCTTATACAGCGAGGCATCAAGACGGAATCGGCGGCCAAACGTTTCTTCCGCCCCATGCTCAACGAGCTCATCGACCCTTTCCTGATGAATGATATGGATGTAGCGGTCGACAGACTAAATGACGCCATGGGACGAAAAGAGCGTATTATGGTCTACGGCGACTATGACGTTGACGGATGTACGGCGGTAGCCTTGGTATACAAGTTCCTACAGCAATTCTATTCCAACATTGAATACTATATCCCCGATCGCTACGAAGAGGGCTATGGCATCAGCAAGAAAGGACTGGACTATGCTGCGGAACAAGGTGTCAAACTTATTATCGTGCTTGATTGCGGCATCAAGGCCATCGAGGAGATAACCTATGCCCAGCAATTGGGGATAGACTTTATTATCTGCGATCATCACGTCCCCGACGAAGATCTTCCACCGGCTGTGGCCATCCTCAACCCCAAGCGCGAGGATTCCACCTACCCTTTCAAGCATCTTTGCGGTTGTGGTGTAGGCTTTAAGTTTATGCAGGCTTTTGCAAAGAACAACGGTATCCCCTTCTCGCGTCTCATTCCCCTACTCGACTTCTGCGCCGTTTCTATTGCCGCAGACATCGTGTCGATGACTGGCGAGAACCGGATCCTTGCTTTCCATGGCCTCAAGCAGCTTAACCAGAATCCGTCTATCGGTCTGAAGGCCATTATCGAGATTTGCGGACTTACCGGACGCGAGCTTACAATGAGCGACATCGTCTTCAAAATAGGACCTCGTATCAATGCCTCAGGACGTATGCAGAGTGGTATTGAGGCTGTTGACTTGCTGGTGGAGAAAGACTTCAACCGTGCTCTCGCTATGGCTATTCACATCAACGAGTATAATGAACAGCGCAAGGATGTGGACAAGCAGATGACCGAAGAGGCCAACCAGATTATAGAGAAGCTTGAAAGCCAAAAGCACCACAACAGTATCGTTCTGTACGACGAGAACTGGAAGAAAGGCGTTGTCGGCATCGTAGCCTCGCGTATGACGGAACTGTATTTCCGTCCCACCGTCGTACTGACCCGTAGCGGCGACCTGGCTACGGGGTCGGCGCGCTCTGTTGCCGGCTACGACATCTACGACGCCGTCAAATCGTGTCGCGACATACTTGAGAACTTCGGCGGGCATACTTATGCCGTTGGGCTGTCTCTGAAAATCGAAAACATCCCCGAGTTCCGCCGCCGCTTCCAGCAGTACGTCAACGAACATATTCTGCCAGAACAGACAGAAGCCACCCTTGACATTGAAGAAGAGGTTGACTTCAGGGACATCAATAAGAAGTTGCATAACGACCTCAAGAAGTTTGCACCTCACGGCCCCGATAACCCCAAGCCCCTCTTTTGTACGCGCAACGTCTATGACTATGGCACCAGCAAGGTCGTCGGCCGCCAGCAAGAGCACATCAAACTTGAGCTGGTAGATTCCAAATCGTCGAACGTCATGAATGGCATTGCCTTTGGCCAGAGCAAGGCGGCACGGTACATCAAGTCGAAGCGCTCGTTCGACATTGTCTTCACCATCGAGGAGAACATCTATAAACGCAGCGAAGTGCAATTGCAGATAGAGGACATCAAGCCAAGTGAAGAGCTATAGGGAAATCCTTAGGCAATATTGGGGCTATGATGACTTTCGTGGTGTGCAGCATGACATCATCGAAAGCATCGGGTCCGGGCATGACACCTTGGGGCTGATGCCTACGGGAGGCGGTAAGAGCATCACCTTCCAGGTGCCCGCTTTGGCGATGGAGGGCGTATGCATTGTCGTCACGCCACTCATCGCCCTTATGAAGGACCAGGTTCACAACCTGCGCCGTCATGGTATCCGCGCTGCAGCTATCTACAGCGGCATGGAGCACAACCAAATCCTTACGACTCTTGACAATGCCGTTTTTGGCGCATACAAATTGCTCTACGTGTCGCCAGAGCGACTCTCATCGGACATTTTCCGAACGAAGTTGCGCCACATGAACGTCAATTTCATCACCGTGGATGAGGCTCACTGTATATCGCAATGGGGGTATGATTTCCGTCCTTCCTATCTTCATATAGCCGACATACGTCATGACCTGCCGGGGGTGTCCGTCTTGGCACTGACGGCTACCGCTACCCCTATAGTCGTGGACGACATCCAGCAACGTCTCGGGTTCTCTGAGCAGCGCGTCTTCCGCATGTCGTTCGAGCGTGCTAACCTGACATACATTGTACGTCAGGCCGCCGACAAGGATGATGAGCTGATCCATATTCTGAACAGCATCGATGGAAGTTGCATTGTCTATGCGCGCAGCCGACGCCGCACCAAGGATATTGCAGACCTGCTTACCCAAAACGGAATCAGCGCCACACACTACCACGCCGGACTTGACAACGCTGAAAAAGACAGCCGGCAGCAGGCCTGGCAGCAAGACAAAATCCGCGTCATGGTGGCAACCAACGCCTTCGGCATGGGCATCGACAAGCCTAATGTACGCAGCGTCATCCACATCGACTGCCCAGACTCCATTGAAGCCTATTTCCAAGAAGCCGGACGTGCCGGCCGCGACAACAAGAAAGCCTATGCCGTCCTGCTTTATAACGATCATGACAGGCGTAAGCTCGTCAAGCGTATCGACGACACATTTCCTGAAAAAGACTACATCCGCAGAGTCTACGACCACCTGTCATACTATTATCAAGTGGCCATTGGCGACGGCTACAACGTCACTTTTGAATTCAGCATTGATGATTTCTGCCATAAGTTTCATCATTTCCCCATTCAGGTACACTCTGCCCTCAAGATTCTCACTCGTGCCGGCTATATCGACTACATCGAGGAACAAGAGGCTCAGGCACGTGTACACTTCATCCTTTCGCGCGACCAACTCTATCGTCTCGACCACCTGGAGTCGTCGGACGAAGAACTGGTTATCACCGCTCTGCTTCGCAACTACGGCGGGCTTTTCACCGACTATTGTTACATCGACGAAGCTTTCATTGCCAAGGAATGTGCCCTCACCAAGCAACAGGTCTATCTGGCGCTGAAGCATCTGGCCGCCGTACATATCATACAGTTCATTCCACAAAAACAGATACCACACGTCCGTTATATGCAGCGCCGCGAAGATTCTGAGCACCTGATGTTCCCCGCAGACATCTACGACGATTTACGCCTTCGCTACAGCGAACGCATTCACGCGATGATTGCCTATGCTGAGACAGCCGACCAATGCCGCAGTCGTCAACTCTTGAAATACTTCGGAGAGACGGACTCCCATGATTGTGGCCAATGCGACGTCTGTCTTGGCGACAAGAAAACGCTGACCAACGACAATGTCCGTCAAGAAGCGTGCAGACAGATTCTCGACCTCCTAAACGACGCCAAGCCTCACCACATCACCCAACTACGCCAAATTCCCCTACCCTACGAACAGGTTGACGCCGCCCTCGAGTATCTGATGCTCGAAGAAATGCTGTATCTGGACAACGGCTTTCTCACTATCAGGCAGTAAGTCCCTCTCTTTCTTAACGAAAGACTTTGACGGTGTGATAACCTAAAAGAATTTCTCGCTTTCCGGACTACGGCTGTAGCTGGTACCATCGAAGCAATGGGTACAGACTTTGCATTTAGGCATACCAATAGCCTCGATAAGATCTTCAAGCTTGGCAAACTTCAACGTAGAAAGACCTAAGCGGCGGGCTATCTCATTGACCATGCGCTTGTACTCGGGAGAGTCTGTCTGAGCATATTTCTCAAGATTAGCCTTGTCGTCGTCCCCCTCAAAGTCGTGAATAATCTGACGGGTGATGAGTTCCATATCGGTTTTTGACGTTGTGAAGCCAATAAACGGACAACCATAGACCAGCGGAGGACACGAAATGCGGCAATGAACCTCCTTGGCGCCATATTCGAAGAACGTGCGGACATTGTCACGCAACTGAGTACCACGAACGATGGAGTCGTCGCAAAAGACGACACGCCGGTCCTTTAGCAAGGCCCCATTGGGTATAAGCTTCATCTTAGCCACAAGGTTGCGACGGCTCTGGTTGCCAGGCGTGAATGAACGAGGCCATGTGGGTGTATATTTCAGCACGGCACGCTCGTAAGGCACACCTTTGCCCTCGGCATAGCCCAAGGCCATACCGACGCCAGAGTCCGGCACGCCACAGACACAGTCAACTTCTGTTTCGTCGGACTCACCCATCATGCGGCCATTCTTTTCCCGGACAGCTTCAACATTGATGCCCTCATAATTGCTGGCCGGGAATCCGTAGTAGACCCAAAGGAACGAACAAATCTGCTCGTGCTCAAAGGCCGGTTGCATCACTTCGAAACCATCACAATGGAGTCGCACAATCTCGCCTGGGCCGAGATCCCGCACGACCTTGTAATCAAGGTTTGGGAAGCTGCATGTCTCGCTGCAGACAGCATAGGCACCCTCTTTATGCCCGATGACTATCGGCGTTCGTCCCAGAAAGTCGCGGGCGGCAATGATGCCGTCTTCAGTTAGAATCAGCATGGAGCACGAGCCGTCTATTTTACGGTAGACGTTGTTGATACCCTCGACAAAAGTGTTACCCATATTGATAAGCAGGGCAACCAGTTCGGTCTGATTGATGTTATTCGCCGACAACTCGCTGAAATGCATCCGCTGGGCTAACAACTCATCGGCTATCTCGCGCTGGTTGTTAATCTTGGCAACCGTCACCACAGCATAGCGTCCCAAGTGGGAATTAACGATGATAGGCTGAGGGTCGGTATCGCTGATGACGCCCAGCCCCTGCCGACCGTGAAACGAGTCGAGTTCGTCTTCGAAACGCGAGCGAAAGTAGTCGCGCTCTAACGAGTGGATACTGCGGTTGAAGCCCCGCTCACTGTCAAACGTCACCAGTCCGGCACGCTTCGTACCTAAATGCGAATTATAGTCTGTGCCATAGAACAGATCGTTTACGCACTCTTTGTCGGCTATGCAGCCAAAGAAACCTCCCATAGCAAATTAAATAAAATAATAGAGGAACGAAGCAATGCCCTCCAGTGCAGGCTTACGCTGTCCCTCAATCTCGATTTTGAATTCTATCTCAGTCTTACAGATGCCGCGCAGGTTCTGTATGTTGTGCAGCTTGGTCGTCATACGCAGGCGCGACCCAGTGACGACAGGCTGTCCGAATCGCATTTTGTCCATGCCGTAGTTGACCAACATCTTGATGTTACGCACCTCGATGATTTGATCCCACAGATAGGGTAGCAACGAGAGTGTCAGATAACCGTGGGCGATGGTTGAATGATACTGGCTCTCCTCCTTGGCGCGTTCCACGTCGACGTGAATCCATTGATGGTCGAGCGTGGCATCGGCAAAGAGGTTAACACGATCCTGGTTCACTTGCAACCAATCTGAAGTTCCGAGTACCTCGCCTAAGTGTGCGGCAAACTCATCATAGGAGTTAATAATCAGTTTTCCCATATTTTCTATTCGTTACGTTTATCAATGAACTGCCAATCTTTGTACTGGTTGCGGGGGAACACGAACACGTCGTCGGTAATGCCGCCGGAGCGGAAATTGCTAATCTTTACCGTTGTCCATATAAAAGCAACCTTGATACGCAGGCGAACGGGCTCATATCCTTTTTTCGTCACCCATGCCTTGACAACTTTGATGGTTCCTTTAGCGTGCTTCTTCTGCTTCAGCGTCAGCAGGAAAAGTCCGTCGTCTTCGCTGATATTGTAGCTGAAATCCTCAAGATTAAACTTGAATTTCCCGCTGTACTTGTCTTTCTTGTCGGAATTAGCGGCATGTATATGCACCTCCTTTTTCTTACGGAAAGCCATATAAGCAGTCACGCCATCATTCCAAGTGTTGACACGCTCATCGACAAACTTCTGTTTCTTGCCTTTGAAGGTAATATCCCCCTTGGTCTTGTACACCCCGATGATGTTGACATCATAATGTAACGAGGCTCCTTGCTCGCCGAAGACTTGCTGATAAGCTTGATTGAATATACGGCGCGCCTGTCGCTCGTTGGCCGTTTCCTGAGCACCAAGGACCAACGTCTGCAGGGCAACTATTACCAATAAAACAATCTTTCTTCCCATAAACGGGTGCAAAGGTACAAAATAATTATGAATAACAAGCCATCTGTTACGAATTATTTTGTTTCATCTCTTCTATCATTTGATCTATCTTGGCCAGTTCACGTGGAATCCTGATGCCTTGTGGACAGTGAGGTTCGCATTGTCCACACTGGATGCAGTGGTCTGGTTGGCGGTCACGCGGCACCGCGCGGTCGAGCGATATGAGATACTGGCGGCGTTGTTTGCGATACTCCGGATCGCCACTGCCCATAGGCAGCGAGCCTTCGTTTTTGCACTTGTTGTAATGGACGAAGACAGCAGGGATGTCTATGCCATAGGGGCAAGGCATACAATACTTGCAGTCGTTGCAGGGTATATTCTCCAAGCCTACGATTTTCCGTGCTATCTCGCCATGCAGATAGTTCATTTCCTTTTCGGTAAGCGGTTGCAATGGGCTATAACTGAGCAGATTGTCTTTGAGATGTTCCATATAGGTCATACCGCTGAGCACGGTCAGCACGCCCTTTGGGGTACCGGCATATCGGAAAGCCCAAGAGGCAACCGAACGACTTGGAGCCTTTTGCTTCAGCTCCATCATAAGGTATTGGGGCAGGTTCACCAAACGTCCTCCAAGCAAAGGCTCCATGATGACTGCGGGAATGTTGCGTTTCTGTAACTCATCATACAGATAGCTGGCATCGACGTTGCCACTGTTTATCTCGTTGGCAAAATCCCAGTCAAGATAGTTCAGCTCTATTTGACAGAAGTCCCAATGGTATTGCTCATGACGGCTGAGCACCTCATCGAATATCGACTTGCGGCCATGAAACGAGAAGCCGAGGTTGCGGATGCGGCCTGCTTGACGCTCAGCCATCAGGAACTCCATGATACCATTGTCAACATAGCGGCCATTAAACTCCTCCATACTGCCGCCGACGGCGTGCAGCAAGTAGTAGTCAATATAATCGACCTGCAGCTCCTTCAGCGAATTGTGGTACATTTCTATTGACTTCTCCCGACTCCAGAAATCGCGGTTGAAGTTTGAGAGTTTCGTGGCCACGAAATACTCCGAGCGCTTATGCCGGCTCAGGGCGATGCCCGTACATCGTTCCGACTTTCCCTGACAGTAGACGGGACTTGTATCGAAATAGTTCAGGCCATGCTCAATGGCATAGTCCACCTGCTTGTTGATCATGTCCTGATCAAACTCGTCGCTATTGTCCACCTTTGTCGGCAGTCGCATCATACCATAGCCCAGGAGCGACACCTTGTCGCCTGTCAATGGATTCGTGCGAAAGGTCATCTTGCCAACCGGCGGCTCCACCTGGTTCTTATACTCGTCAGCAACGGCCTCCTTTTTCTTGTCCTTGCACCCTACTAATGTGGCTGTCGTAGCAAGAGTCCCCGCCCCAAGCATTTTCAGGAACGAGCGCCTCGATATATTTTTCTTTTCCATAGTCTATATCTTTTTATGTACCTCATGGCCCTCAACCATAATGGCTGAGAACGGACGAGCAGGACAAACATATTCACAGGCGCCACATCCGATGCAGGCCTCCTCGTTAACAGCGGGAA
This sequence comes from uncultured Prevotellaceae bacterium, assembly GCA_900316475.1. Lineage (GTDB taxonomy): Bacteria > Bacteroidota > Bacteroidia > Bacteroidales > Bacteroidaceae > Prevotella. Next base: position 20,996 of record ONDA01000008.1, on the reverse strand, counting down.
CCCAGGGCGTCTCGTCGTCATCTTCGTTGAGAGCGACCATTTCGATAGCCCCCGCTGGACAATGGCGGGCACAGTTGCCGCATTCCACGCCGTCGGTCACTGCCACACAGTTCTTCTGGATGAAGACGGCATGGCCAATCTGTATCGACGACTTGGCGGGCTTGTCTACTGCCGTTATCGCACCTGCCGGACAGACCTCGCCACAACGTGTACACTCCGGACGACAAAAACCGCGCTCGTAGGACATAACGGGCAACATCATGTTGAAGATGTCGTTACTGGGGCGCAGCACACCATTCGGACATTCCGACACACAGAGCTGACAGCCCGTACAACGCTTTGAAAAATGCTCAAACGACAGCGAACCTGGCGGTGTCACTTGCGTTTGACGTTGAGGCGCAACCTTGTCTTCCAATTCGGCCAATCCGCCATCCATCACCTTCTCCTTTTTCTGTGCCAAAGCGGCCGTTGATACCAAAGCTGAAGATAAAAGGAATGAACGACGAGCGGAAGAAAAGGATGTTTGCTTATTTCCGGAATAACTCAATGCCCCGAACATACAACTATCGATACAGTCGCCACAAACCACGCAACGGGAATAGTCAACGGTATGCGTCTTATAGTCGATGCAGGCTGCCTTGCAGTTCTTCGAGCACATAGAGCAGTTCTTGCACTTTGCTTCATCAAAGCGAATCTTCAGCCAAGAGAAGCGTGCGAAGAAGCTCAAGACGTAACCCACAGGACAGACAGTATTACAATAAGTACGCCCGTTTCGCCAGGCGAGTACCACCAGTAAGGCCAGCGTCGCAATGGCAAGAATGAACACCGGCAACGATCTCATCCACACGTCGACAGTATAAAAGGCATAGCTGTCGGCACGCTCAGCCAAATAGCCAAGCACATTGTTGCCCATCATCCACAGCGGTTGCAAGACCATAGTGGCAATACGCCCGTAGGCGCTATAGGGAGCCAGCAGCTGAACAATACTGCCCAAACCTATTACGACAGAAATCACCATCAGCGCCAAGAAGAGACAGCGCAGCCACGTTTTCTCCTTCGAGTAGGTATAGCGGTTCTTCTTCGACTTCTTGCCCAACCAGCCGAAGACATCCTGCAGGACACCCAGCGGACAAACAACGCTACAATAGATGCGCCCGAAGACGAGAGTCAACAACAATAAAACGGCAATAACAGTAACGTTTAATGCCATCAGGGCGGGCAAAAACTGCACCTTGGCCATCCACGAGAGCCATGTATGTAGCGTTCCCGTGAAGTCAAGAAACAGCAATGTGATGCCTATATACATCAACGATGCCAGCAAGATTCTAATTTTTCTGAGCATAGAAGTAATAGGTTAGTCTGTTCAGTGGTTAAAGAAGCAGCCTGACCCCCTTGGAGTCAGACTGCTTCGTAATGATTGTCAATCAATAGAACTTGAAATAACGGCGTGCATTATTGTACGAGATGTCCTCGACCATCTTGCCGAGCAGCTCGCGGTCGTCGGGCAGCAGACCCTTCTCAACGTCGTTACCCAGCAGGTTGCAGAGAATGCGGCGGAAGTACTCGTGACGCGGATAGCTGAGGAACGAGCGGCTGTCGGTGAGCATACCCACGAAACGGCTCAGCAGACCGAGCACCGAGAGGGCATTCATTTGGCGGATCATGCCGTCCATCTGGTCGTTGAACCACCAGCCCGAGCCGAACTGTATCTTGCCGGGCTCACCACCCTGGAAGTTGCCGAGCATCGTGGCAATGACCTCGTTGGCGCAAGGGTTCAATGTATATAATATGGTACGCGTGAGCTTACCCTCCATATTCAGCTTGTTCAGGAATTTCGACATAGCCTTGGCCGTGTTGAACTCACCGATAGAGTCGAAGCCGGTATCAGGGCCAAGCTGGTTGTACATAGCGGTGTTGTTGTCGCGTATGGCACCGTAGTGGAACTGCTGTGTCCAGCCCGCATCGGCATCCATCTCGGCCATCACCGTCAGGAAGCAGTTCTTGTACTGGCGCACCTCGAAGTCTGAGAGTTGCTGGCCGCGCATAGCCTTCTCGAAGATGGTCTCAATCTGCGAGTCGGTATAGTCTTCGTCATAGAACTCCTCTATGCCGTGGTCAGAGAGTTTCGACCCCTGAGCCTCAAAGAACTCGTGACGCTTCTTCAAGGCGTCAACCATATCGGCAAACTTCGTGATGCTGATGCCACTGACGTTCGACAGCTGTTCAACGTAGGCAGCAAACTCAGGCTTCTCTATGTTCATAGCCTTGTCAGGACGCCAGGCGGGAATCATCAGAGGGTCTTTCTCAGTACGTATCTTGGCGTACTCAATATGGTTGTGCAGGTCGTCAACGGGGTCGTCAGTCGTGCAGACGCACTCCACGTTGTAGTGGCGCATCAGGCCGCGAGCGGTGAAGTTCGGGTCGTTCTGCAGCTTATCGTTACACTCGTCGAAAATCTCGCGTGCGGTTTTCGGGCTCAACAGCTTCTCAATGCCGAAAGCGGTCTTCAGCTCAAGATGGGTCCAGTGGTACAGCGGGTTACGCAGGGTGTAGGGGACGGTCTCTGCCCACTTCTCGAATTTCTCCCAGTCGGTAGTGTCCTTGCCCGTGCAATACTTTTCGTCAACGCCGTTGGTACGCATGGCACGCCACTTATAGTGGTCGCCGCCCAGCCACAACTCGGTGATGCTCTTGAACTTATGATCCTTAGCCACCATTTCGGGAATCAGGTGGCAATGGTAGTCGATGATGGGCATCTTGGCCGCATGGTTGTGGTACAAGTCCTGGGCGACTTCAGTCTCCAGCACGAAGTTTTTGTCGTTAAATGCTTTCATAAGTTTTAAGTTTAAAAGTTTTTAAGCAATAATTTTCTGCAAAGATAATACTTTTCCCGAAAACTTTATGTATATTTGCACAAAAATTAACGCAAACGATGACGTTTAACTCAAAAGTACTGCTTATCTATACGGGAGGAACAATCGGTATGAACCGGAATCCGCAGACCGGAGCACTCGAGCCTTTCGACTTCGAGCACCTGATTCAGAACGTGCCCGAACTGCGTCAGTTCGACATCGAGATTGACACCTGCCAGTTTCAGCCACCCATCGATTCCAGCGATATGTCACCGATGCGATGGACGGAGTTGAGCCATTGCATAGCCGACCACTATGACGGCTACGACGGCTTCGTCGTCCTCCACGGGACCGACACGATGGCCTATACCGCCTCAGCCCTCTCCTATATGCTGGCGAACCTCACGAAGCCCGTCATCTTCACCGGCTCACAGCTGCCCATCGGACAGCTTCGCACCGACGGCAAGGAGAACCTTATAACCTCGATAGAGATAGCCGCCGCGAAGGACGACAAGGGGCGCGCTATGGTGCCTGAGGTGGGCATCTATTTCGGCGGCCACCTCTTACGCGGCAACCGCACAACGAAGCAGAGTGCAGAGGAGTTCAATGCCTTCGAGTCGTTCAACTATCCGCACCTGGTCGATGCCGGCGTCAACATCACCTATCATCGCGAGCGGATGCTCACGCCCGACTGGCAGCAGCCCATGACGCCCCACTACCGTTTAGACAACAACGTCATCATCTTCTCCCTCTTCCCTGGCATACGCGAAGACCTTATACGCCACATCATCCACACGCCCAACCTCAAGGCCATCGTCATGCGCACCTTCGGCTCGGGCAACGCTCCCCAGAGCCCCTGGCTGCTCAACGCCCTACGTGAGGGTACCCGCAACGGCAAGGTCATCGTCAACATCAGCCAATGTATGCAGGGAGCCGTCGAGATGAGCCGCTACGACTGCGGCTACCATTTGCAGGAGGCGGGCGTCATCAGCGGGCGCGATGCTACCGTTGAGAGTGCCGTCACGAAACTGATGTTCCTGCAAGCCCGCTACGACGACCCCGAGCAGATACGCCAGCTCATGCAACAGAGCCTACGGGGCGAAATGTCACAATAACACTTTATAATCACCCTTAAAAACAAACGCTTTATGAAAGAACTGAAAGGAACGAAAACCGAAAAGAACCTGCAAGAGGCATTTGCCGGTGAGTCGCAGGCCCGTAACAAGTACACCTATTGGGCATCTAAAGCCAAGAAGGACGGCTACGTACAGATAGCTGCCATCTTCGAGGAGACGGCCAACAACGAGAAGGAGCACGCCAAGATGTGGTTCAAGCTGCTTGAGGGCGGTGCCATCAAGTCGACGCCCGAGAACCTGGAGGCCGCCGCCAATGGCGAGAACTTCGAGTGGACGGATATGTATGCCCGTATGGCCCGCGAGGCCCGCGAAGAGGGCTTCGACGAGATTGCCGAGAAGTTCGAGGGTGTGGCCAAGATTGAGAAGGAGCACGAGGAGCGCTATCGCAAGCTGCTCGACAACATCCGGCGCGAGCGCGTCTTCTCTAAGGATGGCGACGTCATCTGGCAATGCGCCAACTGTGGCCATATCGTCATCGGCAAGAAGGCTCCCGAGGAGTGCCCCGTCTGCAACCATCCGCAGGCTTATTTCCTGGTGAAGGCTGAGAATTATTAAGTTTCGGCGCTATTCAATTTACTTGGAGTTAAGGAGTTAAGGCTCCTTAACTCCATTATTTCTTTAAAGCATGGACGATTCGGCAGTAGCGTCAGAATCATCCTCAATGAGTTTCCCCTCGGTTTCTAATGCTTTCCAGATGGAATAGCGTGCTTCAGGATTCATGAGTTCCATGTCAGCATAGAGTTTAGCAATACGCGTACGGAAGGTCTCATGTTCATACGGACAAAGCTTTTCCTGTTTCTGATAGTTGCTCATTTCAGCATATTGACGGATATCGGCTTCGTCAATAAGACAGAGTGGACGGATGATGCTAAGTGGCATCTTCCTCATCTTCAGCAAGGCTGGCATCGTACTGAAACGCCCCTGGAAAGTAAGATTCATCAATGCGGTGTGAATCATGTCGTCACGATGGTGGCCCAGTGCTATTTTGTTGCATCCTAACTGCTGGGCAATATTAAAGAGCTGCTTGCGTCGGTGCCAGGAGCAGAGAAAGCAGGGAGGCTTCTTGTCGGAAGGTTCAAACCTGGTAGTGACGAGATGCAACGGCACGCCGAGGTTGTCGCAGAACTGCTGAAGATAGTCCGAAGAAGTTTCGTAACGTATATTCTCCATGCGCACATGGACAGCTTCAACCTTGAAACGCGGATGGGCAATCCTGGCACGTTTGGCCAGCAATTCTGTCAGCAGCAACGAGTCCTTACCGCCAGAAAGGCCGATAAGCACGTGGTCGTCGTCGGCCAGGAGATGGTATCTGACAAAAGCACGGACAAACCGTTCGTTCAGATGCTTAAACAGCTGTTCCTGCTTTGTCATTTCCCATTACTTCATAAACACCAGATAGACTGCACAGATAATCAGGACAAAGGCCAGAATATGATTCCAATGAAGATGTGTTCCCTGAAACATGATGTTGGCAATGATGCAGAAGACCGCCAACGAGATACATTCCTGTATGACCTTCAGCTGAATGAGGTTGAACGGTCCGCCGTTCTCAATAAACCCCAGACGGTTGGCAGGAACTTGACAACAGTACTCGAAGAAAGCGATGCCCCACGAGAATACAATGACGCCCAACAGCGGCCAGTTATTGCTGATGCCCGATTCCGATAACTTAAGATGCCCATACCAAGCAAGCGTCATAAAGACGTTGCTAAGTATGAGCAGCACAATGGTATATAATCCGTTCATAACTTTTTCTTTGCAGCATGAACCGCAAAGCGTAGTATTACTTTTGGAGGAATTCGTCCATATTCTGAGCAGCACGGCGACCGTCGCCCATAGCCAGGATGACGGTGGCACCACCACGAACAATGTCGCCACCGGCGAAAATCTCCATACGGCTCGACTGCATACCCTCGTTCACGGCGATGGTATTCTTACGTCCCAGTTCGAGGCCCTCGATGCTCTTCGGAACCAGCGGGTTGGGACTGACGCCGACGGCTACGATGACCTGGTCAACGTCGAGCGTCACGGTCTTACCCTCAACGGGCACCGGACTACGACGCCCCGAGGCGTCGGGCTCGCCTAACTCCATCACCTGCAGCACGGCCTGTTTCACGGCGCCCTGCTCGTCGGCAATGTACTCAATGGGGTTGTGCAGTGTGAGGAAGTTGATCCCCTCCTCCTTGGCATGTTTCACCTCTTCCAGACGAGCCGGCATCTCCTGCTCCGAACGGCGGTACACCAAGGTGACGTTGGCTCCCAGTCGCTTGGCCGTGCGGCATGAGTCCATAGCCGTGTTGCCACCGCCCACGACGAGCACGTTCTTGCCGAAGTTTATCGGCGTGTCAGTAGTGGGGTTGGCGGCATCCATCAGGTTCACACGCGTCAGGTACTCGTTCGACGACATAATGTTGATGGCATTCTCGCCGGGAATGTTCATGAAGTTAGGCAGTCCGGCTCCAGAGCCTACGAAGATACCCTTGAAGCCTTCTTTCTCCAGTTGCTCCACGCTGATGGTCTTGCCAACGATGACGTCGGTTTGGAAGTGGACACCCATCTTGGCAAGATTCTCGATTTCCACGTCCACAATCTTGTTGGGTAGGCGGAATTCGGGGATACCATACTTCAGCACACCGCCGATTTCGTGCAGTGCCTCGAACACGTAGACGTCGTAGCCGCGCTTCACCATATCGCCAGCAAATGACAGTCCGGCAGGACCTGATCCCACGACGGCCACCTTGATGCCGTTCGACGGTGCAATCTCCGGCAGACTGATGTTGCCGCTCTCGCGCTCGTAGTCGGCAGCGAAGCGCTCCAGATAGCCGATGGCCACAGCCTTGCCGCCACTCTTCAAATGGACGCACTTGCTCTCACACTGCTTCTCCTGGGGGCAGACGCGACCGCAGACAGCGGGCAGTGCTGATGTGTTCTTCAGCACCTTGGCAGCTGCCAGGAACTGGCCGCGCTCAATATTCTTAACGAATGACGGTATGTCGATGTTGACGGGACAGCCTTCCACACAAGAGGGTTTCGGACAGTCGAGACAGCGCTTAGCCTCCTGCATGGCCATCTCCTTCGTCAGACCAATGTTCACCTCCTCGGTGCGCGTGGTGGCACGGTATTCGGGATCCAGTTCGGGCATGACGACGCGCTCAATAGCCATACGCTCCTTGGGCTTCATCGATGTGCGCAGTGTCTGGCGCCATTCGGCTTTCTTGTCGGTCAGCACCTCGATGGTATCGTTGGTGGGGTCGTCGTCCATGACGATGTCGAGGGTTCCTGTGGGAGCAGCCTCGGGCGCGTTGGCACTGGCCAAGTGCTCCTCATAGTGTTCCAGCTCCTCTTGTTCGGCGCGCTTGAAGGTGCCCATGCGCTTGAACATCTCGTCCCAGTCAACCAGTGCACCGTCGAACTCCGGACCATCGATACAAACGAATTTCGTCTTGCCGCCAATGGTCAGTCGGCAGGCACCGCACATACCCGTACCGTCCACCATGATGGTGTTCAGGCTCACCTCGCAGGGAATGTTGTGCTTCTGAGCCGTGAGGTTCGAGAATTTCATCATGATGGGAGGGCCGATGGCGAAGACCTTGTCGACGTGCTCCTGCTCAATGAACTTCTCTATACCGACCGTCACCACGCCCTTCTCGCCGTAACTACCGTCGTCGGTCATGATAATCACCTCGTCAGAACTCTCGCGTACCTTATCTTCAAGAATAATCAGGTCTTTCGAACGTCCAGCCATGACAGAAAGCACGCGGCAGCCAGCCTTCTTCAGCGCCTGGATGATAGGCAGCATGGGTGCAACGCCCAAGCCGCCGCCAGCACAGACCACAGTGCCGTAGTTCTCGATGTGTGTCGGGTTACCCAAGGGCCCTACCACGTCGGCCACATATTCGCCTTCGTTCAGTGCACACAGCTTCTTCGACGACAGGCCAACCATCTGCACCACCAGCGTAATAGTACCGCGGTCAATGTCAGCACCGGCAATGGTCAGCGGCATACGCTCGCCCTTCTTGTCGACGCGCACAATGACGAAGTTGCCGGCCTTGCGACTCTTGGCTATCAGCGGAGCCTCGATTTCGAAGAGGAATACCTTCTCCGAGAATTGCTCCTTTCTTACGATTCTGTTCATATTTGTTTAGTGTTGATTTGTTTAGTCAATGATGTCGCATCCCATATACGGAACAAGTGCTGCAGGCACCTTGATTCCCTTCTCCGTCTGGTTGTTCTCTAGCAATGCAGCCACTATGCGCGGCAGGGCCAAAGCCGAGCCGTTGAGCGTGTGGCACAGTTCCGTCTTCTTCGTGTCGCTGCGACGGTAGCGGCACTTCAGGCGATTGGCCTGGTAGGTGTCGAAATTTGATACCGAAGAGACCTCCAGCCAACGTCCCTGAGCCTCGGAGTAAACCTCGAAGTCATAGCAAATAGAGCTGGTAAAGCTCTGATCGCCACCGCATAACAGCAGAATGCGGTAGGGAAGCTCCAACTTCTTCAGCAGCCCTTCTACATGCTCCAGCATCTCCCGATGGCTCTCCTTGGAGTGTTCGGGCTTGTCAATACGCACTATCTCAATCTTCGAGAACTCATGCAGGCGGTTCAGGCCGCGCACATCCTTGCCATACGAGCCTGCCTCGCGACGGAAACACTCCGTATAGGCACAATTCTTGATGGGCAGGTCTTTCTCGTCCAGGATGACATCGCGATAGATGTTTGTCACGGGCACCTCAGCCGTAGGGATGAGATAGAAGTCGTCGACCTCGCAATGGTACATCTGTCCCTCCTTGTCGGGCAGCTGTCCCGTACCGTAACCCGAGGCCTGATTCACCACTGTCGGTGGCATAATCTCGGTATAGCCGCTCTTGCGGGCCTCGTCCAGGAAGAAGTTGATTAGCGCGCGCTGCAGGCGTGCTCCCTTACCTATATAGACGGGGAATCCGGCGCCCGTTATTTTCACACCCAGGTCGAAGTCTATAAGATTATACTTCTTGGCCAGTTCCCAGTGAGGCAGGGGGTTTTCGATGCCCAGTTTCGGGTTCACCGTCCAATTGCCCACGGTGTCGGTGCCGTCACATTCCTTCAGGTTCGACTTTACCACGTGGTTGTCTTCGGCAGCAGCGCCCTCGGGCACCTCGTCGTAGGGAATGTTAGGAATCTGGCACAGCAGGGTCGTCATCTCAACCTGAGCCTGGTTCATGGTCTCCTCCAGCTGCTTGTTCACCTCCTTCGTCTGCGACACCTTCTCCTTCATGGCGTTGGCTTCGTCCTTCTTACCCTCCTTCATCAGGACACCTATCTGGGCTGCCATTTTCTTTGCCTCCGACAGATTCTGGTCCAGTTGCTGCTGAGCCTCACGACGTTTCTTGTCTACGGCAAGTACCTGCTCGATAGCCTTACGAGCACCGTTGAAGTGCTTCTTTTCGAGGCCGCGAATCACACGTTCAGTTTCCTCACTGATGAGTTTAAGTGTTAACATAAAAAGCGATTTACTATTTTAATTGTTTAATGTTTACATTTTTAATTTGCGTGCAAAATTACAAAAAAGCGGCCGAACGACAAAGAAAAAGCGGGCGAAATTGCCATTTCGACCTTATTTTTATGACCTGCTCTGCAAACCATCCTATGATTGCATTCCGGACGGCGCAAAATTTTCGCGTTGTGAGAAAAAAAATTCACGACGCGAGATTTTTCTCAGCGGCCGTGAGTCACATGTTTCCCAAGCGCCATTACAAGCAGAAGGATAATAATTTGTATAATTATCATACCATTAATATTGTATAAATACAATATATATGGTATATATAGAATTGTTTCTGGCAGCGATTTAGAGCAGCCTAAAAAAAAACTGTCGTCTGTAACAGAAACGCCAACACCCGTGGCATTTGTCATTTAGCGTTTTTTGAATGAATTCTTGCAAAGTTTAGAAAAAAATATGTATCTTTGCCGTCAGTTATGAGAAGAATTATCATTGCAGGCATCGGACCAGGCTGTCGTGAGGACATCACGCCCGCCGTTTTGGAGGCTGTCAGACAGGCTGACGTCATCGTCGGCTATAAATACTATTTCCAGTTTATAGCCCCCTACGTCAGCGAAGGATGTGCGTGCGTCGACACGGGGATGAAGAAGGAGCGGGAGCGGGCCGAACAGGCTTTTCTGCTGGCCGAGCAGGGGAAGACCGTCGTCGTCATCTCCTCGGGCGACGCCGGACTCTACGGTATGGCGCCGCTCATCTACGAGATGAAGCTGGAGCGGGCGTCAGACGTCGACATTCAAGTACTGCCAGGCATCTCAGCCTTCCAGAAGGCCGCCTCACTGTTGGGAGCTCCCATCGGTCACGACACCTGTCTGATTTCCCTGTCTGACCTGATGACGCCCTGGGAGGTTATCGAGCGCCGCATCAAGGCAGCTGCGGTGGGAGATTTCGTCACTGCCGTTTACAATCCGAAGTCGCACGGACGCTACTGGCAATTATACCGGCTACAGGAATTGTTCTTGCAGGAACGGTTGGCAGAGACTCCCGTAGGCTATGTCCGTCAGGCTGGCCGTGAGAAGCAGGAGGTGAAGATAACGACTCTCGGCAGCTTCGATCCCGAGGATGTCGATATGTTCACCGTCGTCATCATCGGCAACTCGCAGTCGTATATAAGCCACACCCCATCTCCAAACGGCGAGGAGCGTAAGATGATTGTTACACCTCGTGGATATTATCGCAATGAAGCGAACGAGGGCTATAAGATTGGGCAGAACATCATGATTGAGTCGTTCCGCACTATTGCCGCTGAACTGAAGCGCCAAGACTATCCCCTCGACCACAAATGGGCCTTGCTGCACGCCATCCACACCACCGCAGATTTCGATATGGAGAACATCCTCTATACTGACAACGGAGCTGTGGAAGCCTTATTTAATAAGGTGAAGAGCGGTATGCTCAAAACCATCGTGACAGATGTGACGATGGTGACAAGTGGCATCCGCAAAGGAGCCCTGCAACGCTTAGGCATCGAAGCGAAGTGCTACCTCAGCGATCCTCGCGTAGCAGCGTTCGCCTCAGCCAACGACATCACCCGTACCCAGGCCGGCATCCGGCTGGCCGTCGAGGACCACCCCGACGCCCTCTTCGCCTTCGGCAACGCCCCAACAGCGCTGATGGAACTGTGCGACCTCATCCGTAAGGGTCAGGCGCATCCCGCCGGCATCATTGCTGCTCCCGTAGGCTTTGTGCATGTCCGTGAGTCGAAACACATGGTGAAGCCGTTCAAGGACATTCCCAAAATCATTGTTGAGGGGCGCAAGGGCGGCAGCAATCTCGCCGCTACGCTATGCAACGCTATCATGACCCTTGACGATGCCGAACAACTGAAACCAGGACGCGACCTATGAAGTTCATTGTAATAGGCATTACCGACAACCCACAGCCGTTCTTCCCGCCAGAGGTCTTGGACATCATCAGGAAGGGTAAGGTGTTCTCGGGTGGCAAACGCCACCATGAGCTTGTGGCACCGTTGTTGCCACCCGATGCCTTGTGGATTGACATCACCGTACCCCTCGATGCCGTCTTCAAACAATATATTTCTCGTACCTCGCACCTCACACCTCGCATCTCGACCATCATCGTCTTCGCCAGCGGCGACCCGCTTTTCTTCGGCTTTGCCAACACTATTCGCCGTAAGATGCCCGATGCCGAAGTGGTGCTTTACCCATCCTTTAACGCGCTACAGATGTTGGCTCACAGGCTAATCATGCCGTATCACGACATGCGCATCGTCTCGCTGACTGGCCGTCCTTGGCCAGACTTCGACCGCGCACTCATTGAGCGAACAGAGAAAATCGGCATACTCACCGACCGTGAGCATACGCCCGCCGCCATCGCCCGGCGAATGCTGGACTACGGCTATTCCAGCTATATGATGTATGTAGGCGAACACCTTGGCAATCCCTCTTTAGAAAGAATCACTACACTCTCGTTAGAAGAAGCTATTCTGAACGAATTTGCTATGCCCAACTGTGTGATTGTTTCGAGGTGCGAGGTGCGAGGTGCGAGGTACGAGGTGCGAAATTTCGGCATTCCAGACACAGACTTCGCCCTACTCGACGGTCGTGAGAAGATGATTACTAAGATGCCCATCCGTCTGCTGACCCTTCAAGCCCTCGACCTGCCCCGTCGCCACGTGCTTTGGGACATCGGTGCCTGTACGGGCAGCGTCTCGATAGAGGCACGCCTGCTGTTCCCCCACCTCCACATCGAGGCCTTTGAGATTCGTCCTGAGTGCGAGGCCATCATCCACGAAAATACCCGGCGCCACGGTGCACCGGGCGTCAGTCTCCACATCGGCGACTTTCTGACATGCTGCGGCTCAGTGGCAACAAACGGCCCACGCCCCGACGCCGTCTTCATCGGTGGCCACGGCGGTCGACTCAAGGAGATTCTCCAGCAGGTACTGAGCGTCCTCATGCCTGGCGGTGTCATTGTCTTCAACAGCGTCACCTCACCTAAAGTACCCGTCGACAGTCGCCGACTTTGGGACGACGCCTGCCGCGAGCTTGGCCTCAAACAGGCTTCTCCACTTCACATTCAACTCAACGACTACAATCCTATTGACATACTCAAAGCAACACAAAAATGATGAAGAAATCTATTTTCATGACAACCCTGCTGATGCTTGCCATCCATGCAACGGCTCTTACGCCTTGGAAGAAAGGCGCGTTCGAAACCGGCCAGTATCGTAACCTCTTCGCCGAGATGGGCTACCGACAGGCCGACATCGACGCTAAACTGAAGGAAGTGTTCAACGACGTGTTCCGCGGTCCCAACAAGGTTTACTTCGAAGTGGGCGACACGTTGGGCTACGTCTCTGACATCAAGAACCACGACGCCCGCACCGAAGGCATGTCCTACGGCATGATGATTGCCGTACAGTTCGGCGAGAAAGACATCTTCGACCGGCTGTGGCGCTGGAGCAAGCATTATATGCAGCACCAAGACGGAAAGCGTAAAGGCTACTTCGCCTGGAGCTGCAAGGTCGACGGCACGCGCAACGCACAAGGGGCAGCCTCCGACGGTGAGCTGTACTTCATCACCGCCCTTCTCTTTGCCTCCAACCGCTGGGGCAACCATACGGGTATCAACTACAAGGCCGAGGCGCAGCACATCCTCGACTGCATACAGCCGCACGACAACATCTACCTCATCGACCCTGAGACCAAGCTCATCACCTTCACGCCCGACGGCTTCGGTCAGCGCTTCACCGACCCCAGCTATCATATTCCCGCCTTCTACGAGGTGTGGGCACGTTGGGCTGACGACGGCCGTAGCACGCTTTGGCAGACTTGTGCCGACAAAAGTCGCGAATTCCTGCATAAGTGTATCAACGAGAAGACGGGACTCAACCCGGATATGTGCAACTACGACGGCACCACTCTCGAATTTCCGCAACGGCCGGGTGCGCCGCAACAGCCTCATCGCCGCAATGGCAGTGCCAACTTCCGCTATGATTCATGGCGCGTACCGATGAACATCACACTCGACTACGAATGGAGCTGTGCCGACGGTGCATGGCAACGGCAGTACGGTGAGACGGTGCAGAACTTCTTCTATTCACAAGGTGTCAATACGTTCGTCGACCAGTATCGCGTGGACGGTACACTCCCCGAGGATGACGAGATTCTGCAGGCTGGCGGTTTCCGCAAACTGCGTCACAGCATCGGACTCGTTGCCACGACGGCAGCGGCCTCCATGCTGTGCAGCCACGACAAAAGCCGCGAGTTTGTCGACGCCCTTTGGAATGCCAAGCACGTGCCTTTCGATGACGGCTACTTCGATGCCTACTACGACGGACTGCTGCGTCTTTTTGCCTTTATGCACCTGAGCGGCAACTACCGCATTATCACTTCCGAATAAATAAACAACGAATGACATGAATTTGACAAATGAACCACTGATTTCACTTGTTTTACGACAGTTCAATTAAGTAATAGCCAACAAATTATACGACTATGAAGAAAATTTTAGCAAGCATGATGCTGGCCTTTGTGTCAGCTGTCGCCTATTCTCAGGGTATTATTGGCAAGTGGGTCACCGAAGGCGGTGAGTCACAAGTGGAAATCTATCAGAACGGTGACCAGTTCTGCGGCAAAATTATTTGGCTGAAAGCTGGTGACGGCCAACTTGACGTCCACAACCCAGACAAGAAATTGCAGAGCCGGAAGCTCATAGGTGTCAACATCCTGACGGGCTTGAAGAAAAAGGGCGACAAGTACGAAGGCGGCAAGATTTACAATCCCAAGAATGGCAAGAACTATAAGTGCTCCATCTGGCTTGAAGGTGGCAAGCTGAAAGTTCGCGGCTACGTGGCAATGTTCTATGAGACACAAACTTGGACAAAGAAATAACATGAGGACACGAACTCTTATTCTGACCTTGCTGTCACTGGCTGTTACTAACATGGCCAACGGAACCGTGCGCTATGCCTCGCCGAAAGGCATTGACCCTGAAGGACTTTCTATGGATAAGCCAGGACGATTCGGAGCGATGGTCGACAGTCTGGTGGCTGGCGACACGCTGTTCCTGACAAGTGGGCAGTACGACTTTACCAAGACGGTGGTCATCAAGAAGAACGCCACCGCCGACAAGTGGATAACTATCTGCGCCGCAGATGGCGCCAAACCGATACTGGACTTCCGACAGCAGCCAAACAACACCAACGGCATTAAAGTGACGGGGCAGTACATTCTCATCAAGGGTCTCACCATTCGCTATGCAGGGAAGAAAGGGCTATGGCTCGAGAATGCCTCATACTGCCGACTGGAACAGCTCGACGTCTACGGCTGTTGCGACTCAGGCATCCAATTGAGGAAGGGCGGCTACAACGTTGTCATCAACTGCGATTCGCACGACAACTTCGACTATCAGGCTGAGGGAGGCAACGCCGACGGCTTTGCCGACAAGCAGGGGGGCGACGTTTTCCCCGGAAACACCTATATCGGCTGCCGGGCCTGGCACAACTCCGATGACGGGTGGGACTCTTTCCAGCGTCAGTCAAAGGATTCACCAACCGTCTATCAGTATTGCGTCACCTACAACAACGGCCCGGCAGAGTTCGACCTCACGTCACATCCACGAGTCAATGGCGTCGACCGCAATCTGCCGTGCTTTGAGGGCAAGGACCTGAGCCACTTCCCTAACGGCGGCAATCCCAATGGCTTCAAGCTTGGCGGACAGGGAAAAGACAACAAGGCCAGCGGCATCTATACACGTCATGACACCGAACTGTCGCATTGCCTTGCCGTGGGGCACCGTAAGAAGGGCTTCGACCAGAACAACAACACTGGCCATATGACCATCAGCCATTGTCTGGCTTACCGCAACGATATCAACTACGGATTCGGCAACCCTTATCCCTGCAGACTCGACATCAGCCAGTGTATCAGTCTGGAGCCTACCAGCGGCGAACATCTGGCGACGGCTCCTGAGAGCACGGTCAACCAGACAGGCAACTCATGGAATGAGCACAGCCAGCTCAACACGTCCATCCTCAACGGTATTGACATTGTAAAGATTATGCTGGCTGACCGCCAGGCCGACGGCTCACTGCCGGAGGTATTGCAGAAAATACTGAAAAGCCTATAAGAATCAGCGTATTTGTTTCATATCCTATGAAAATAGCTATCATACCCGTCAGCAGTGAGGGCAAGAACATTGCCACACAATTGCAGCCGGCACTTTCTGCCGACAGCATCAGCCGCAACGCTGTCGTCTCCCATTGGCACGACTACGACGCCTTTGTCTTCATCGGCGCTATGGGCATCTGTGTACGCACCATAGCACCACTCGTCGACGACAAGCACACCGACCCTGCCGTAGTCTGCATCGACAGTTTCGGACGCAACGTCATCTCCGTGCTCAGTGGCCACGTCGGCGGCGCTAACGACCTGACGCACCTGATTGCTGGCATCCTCGGTGCCCGCGAGGTCATTACCACACAGAGCGACAACGCCGGACTGTGGGCACTCGACACCTTCGAACAGCGCTTCGGCTGGTCGGTCGCCAACGCCACCGTGGCGATGAACCGACACATCTTCGCCTTCGTCAACCGCCAGCCGACGGCCCTATTGCTCGAAGCTCGCGACGAGGGCACTGACTACTTAGAGGCCACCAAGCCCGAACACGTCACCGTCATCAACGACATCAGCGAGGCCGACCCGCAGAAATATAAGCTGCTAATCATCGTGTCGCCTTTTGTCCGCTCTGCTCCAAAGGGGTTGCTGACACTCCACTTCGTGCCCATGGTGGGTACCATAGGCTTCGGTCTGGCTCATCATCCTGACAACTACGAGCATATCTACGACGAGATAGAGGAAGCCTTTGCCAAACATGGCATCCTGCCCTGCGCTCATCGCTATTGCACCATCGACGTGAAGAAGGATGAAGAGTTCTGTACGATGCTTGCCAATGAATACCACGCAGAGGTCGCATTCTTCACTGCCGACGAGCTTGCCGCCGTCGACGTGCCAAACCCCAGCGAGACGGTTGCCAAGCACGTTGGCACTCCCAGCGTCTGCGAGGCCGCGGCCATCTTAGGCTCAAACCACGGCCAGCTCGTCATACCCAAGGTGAAGAGCAGGAACTGGACGGCAGCACTGGCCATTGACCGAAAGCATCTGAGGTCAGGTAGGGATGGTGGCCATATCGAAATCGTCGGTGCGGGCCCTGGCGACCCTGACCTGATTAGCGTCCGCGGCCGTAAGATGCTGGAGCGGGCAGACCTTATCCTTTATGCAGGAAGCCTCGTTCCAAAGGCGCTGACGGAATGTCACAAGCCCGGCGCCGTCGTCCGCTCCTCTGCAGACATGAACCTCGAAGAACAGTGTGCGCTGATGAAGGAGCACTACGACCGCGGCCACTTCATCGTCCGCCTGCACACTGGCGACCCCTGCATCTTCGGTGCCATACAGGAACAGATGGCCTTCTTCGACCGCGAGGGCATGGCCTACCATATCACCCCCGGCATCTCGTCGTTCCTGGCTGCCGCCGCAGAACTGCGCTCTCAGTTCACTATCCCTGAGCGCACGCAGACCATCATCCTTACCCGTGGCGAAGGCCGTACACCGATGCCCGAGAAGGAGCAGCTCCACCTTCTGGCTCGCAGCCAGTCGACGATGTGCATATTCCTCAGTGCCGCCATCGTCGACGACGTGCAG
Source organism: uncultured Prevotellaceae bacterium (assembly GCA_900316475.1). Taxonomy (GTDB): domain Bacteria; phylum Bacteroidota; class Bacteroidia; order Bacteroidales; family Bacteroidaceae; genus Prevotella. Next base: position 3,811 of record ONDA01000008.1, on the reverse strand, counting down.
CGCGAACTCCTTCAGGAATACCCCGAAGACACGCCGGTAGCTGCCTGCTACCACCTGACGTGGCCCGACCAGCGAATCTACCGAGGGCAACTGAAAGACCTCGCCAAGATTGTTCACGACAACAACCTCACACTTACCACGATGCTCGTCGTCGGCGAATCTATCGACAACCGTCAGGGGCTGTCAGAACTCTATTCGAAACACTTCACCCACCTGTTCAGGAAAGGCGACAGATGATTCTGGTTTTCGGAGGAACGACGGAGGGCCGCAAGGCGGTGGAGGTACTGGAGGAGGCTGGCACCCCTTATTATTATAGTACGAAGACAGGGGAGCAGAACATTGTGCTGCACAACGGACAACGGACGGACGGGGCAATGGACGAAGAGGCGATGCGTCTGTTCTGTCATAAGCACGACATACGTCTCATCGTGGATGCGGCTCACCCCTTTGCCTCACGGCTGCATGAGACGATTGCCAAGACAGGGCTGCCCGTCATACGCTATGAACGCATCTATCCTCCACGCGACGAAGACATCACGTGGATTGACGACTATAGCGAACTTTACTCACGCCTAACGCCTAACACCACACTCTTAGCCACGACGGGCGTACAAAGCATCGGCAGACTGAAGGGACTGGAGGAGCGGGGCATTCGTGTCGTCTACCGCATCCTGCGCCGTGATTCCTCTATAGCACTGGCCCACGAACAGGGAGCTACCGACGACCAACTCTGTTACTACGAAGACGGCGCGATGCCCTCGGCCGGCGTCATTCTGCTGAAAGAGAGCGGATTGAGCGGCGGCTTCGCAGAGAAAGTGGCCGAAGCGCGCGCCCAGGGAATGCGTATCATCGCCCTGAAACGGCCACGACTGTCGTTCGTCAATACGGTCAACGGTCCCTACGGACTGCGCCGGATGGTAGAGAAACTGTTGCCGGCGTTCTATCCGCTGCATAGCGGACTGACAACGGGGACGTGTGCGACGGCGGCAGCGGTGGCGGCCACGCGGCAGTTGCTGACTGGCGAGACACCCGCCGAGGTGCCGGTGGTGCTGCCCGATGGCGAGACAATAATGGTGGCTGTGAGGTACCAGAGGGAAGGCTGCGCCTACTGCATCAAGGAGGCTGGCGACGACCCTGACGTGACGAACGGCATTGAAGTAAGGGCGGAGATCAGACCCACCCCCGGCCCCTCCCTGAATGGAGGGGAGTGGTTAGTGATAGAAGGCGGCGAGGGTGTCGGAAGGTTTACCCTTCCGGGCTTCGACTTCCCTCCCGGCTCTCCCGCCATCAACAAAGGGCCGCGCGAGATGATTCGCAATAATCTTGAAAGACTAATCACTCCCCTCCCTACAGGGAGGGGCCGGGGGTGGGTCTGTACCATCTCCGTCCCGCAAGGTGCCGAGATAGCGCGCCGCACGTTCAACCCCCGTCTCGGCATTGAGGGCGGCATTTCAATTATCGGCGTCTCGGGCATCGTCAAGCCCTTTTCCGAGGAAGCTTTCATCGACTCCATCCGTAAGTGCATGACGGTGGCCAAGGCCAGCGGCACGGAGCGTGTGGTTATCAACAGCGGCGGCAAGAGCGAACGGTTTGTCAAGGCGCTCTACCCCACCCTGCCGACGCAGGCTTTCGTGGAGTATGGCAACTTCATCGGTGCTACGTTGACGATAGCCCACGAACTCGGTATCAGGCAACTGACGTTAGGCGTCATGCTGGGCAAGGCCGTGAAGTTAGCGGCGGGCCACCTCGACACCCACAGCCGCAAGGCCACGATGGACAAGGACTTCATGGCCGGTCTCCTCCGCGAGGCCGGCTGCAACCTCGACATCAGCGACATCACGTTGGCCCGCGAACTCTGGGACCGTCTGCCCGACGACAAGCGCCAAGCCTTTGCCAGCACCGTCATCCGTCATTGTGCCGCCCACTGCCAGCCACTCCTGCCAGACGGCGAGCTAACCATACTCCTCATTGACGACAATGGAAAGATTTATGAGATATAAAGACTTGTTTATTGATTTCGACGATACGCTGTACGATACCTACGGCAACGCGGTCATCGCCCTGCGCGAAACGTTCGACGCCTTTCATTTAGAGCGCCGGTTTCCTGACCCGCAAGTGTTCTACGATGCCTACTGGGCTGCCAACATCGACCTTTGGACACGCTATTCGCGGGGAGAAATTACACGTGACTTCCTCATCGTCGAGCGCTTCCGACGCCCGCTCAGCACAGGCAACGGCTTGGCGGTCACCAACGACCTCTGCCTCGAGATGAGCGACGTCTTCCTGGACTACTGCTCCTCCAAGCCGGGCGTTGTCGAGGGTGCCCACAGCCTGATGGACTACCTCAGACAGCGGGGCTACCGCATGCACATGACGAGCAACGGCTTCCACGAGGTGCAATACAAGAAGCTGGCGGCCTGCGGGCTGCGCGACTATTTCGACACGATTATCCTCAGCGAGGATGCCGGCGCAAACAAGCCCTCACCCCAATATTTCGACTATGCACTCAAGGTTTCCAGAGCCAGCAGGGAGACAACACTGATGATTGGCGACAACCTGAATACCGACATCGTTGGAGCCCACAACGCTGGTCTCGACACTATACTCTTCAACCGCTGGGGCGTAGAACCAACCGACGTGCCCACACATACGGTGACGAGACTGCTCGACATCAAGGATATCTTGTAGCCGTTATTCGCCAAACTCGTTGTTTCGTTTGCGGAAGAGGACAGCAGCAATGACCGGAGCTCCGACAAGGGCGGTGACGCTGTTAACAGGCAGGACACCCTCGAAGCCCGGCATACGTGCTATAAGATTGCAAAACAGTGCGAGGGCTGCACCACAAAGCGCCGTGGCGGGCATCAGCACGCGGTGGTCACTGCTACGGAAAAGCGCACGGACCAGATGGGGAACGGCCAGACCGATGAACATAATAGGGCCGCAGTAGGCGGTGACAATGGCCACCAGCACACCCGACGACAGGATGACCAGCAAGCGGCTGCGACGGATGTTCAGACCGAGGTTGGCTGCGTAGCGGTCGCCAAGCAGCAAGAGGTTCATCGTCTTCACCAGCAGCATGGTCAGCGGCAGCAGGACAGTCATCAAGACCACAAACAGCACCATCTCGTCGCCCGACACCCGACTGAACGAGCCGAGCCCCCAGACGACAAACGCCTTGACGTCCTCCTCGGGCGACAGGAACTTCAGCACACCGATGATGGCGTTGGCCAGATAGCCTATCATCACGCCAATAATCAACAAGGTGACGTTACCCTTCACGCGATTCGAAATCCATACGATGAGTATCAGCACGCCAAGGGCACCGACAATAGCGGCTACCGACATAGCGGCATCACCAAGATAGCCGAGACGCGAAAGAGCCACACCGCCGATACGTCCAGAGAGCAGGACGACGAAGGCTACGCCGAGGGCCGACCCGTTGCTGATGCCAAGAACGGAGGGACCCGCCAGCGGATTACGGAAGACCGTCTGCATCTGCAAGCCACTGACAGCCAGCCCCGCACCAGCCATTATGGCGGTCAAGGCCTGCGGCAGTCGGCTGCTGAAGATGATGTTCGCCCAGATTTCGTTAGAATCGTCGCCCGTCAGGATGCGACACACGTCGGCCACGGGAATGCGCACCGTGCCGAGCAACAGGTTGACGACCAGCAATACCGCGATGGTAACTGCCAATACTATGAATAGCGGAAACTTCTTCATTGTATATTCAATTATAATTTATATCTTTGCATTCGTTAACAACATCAAGGAAGTGGAATAAGGCCGATTCTTCATTCGTCATAAGACAGTA
>ONDA01000025.1 GCA_900316475.1 uncultured Prevotellaceae bacterium | reverse complement strand
TGCTGGGCACCAATTACAATCTGTTGGCTGACGCCATAAGAGAATGTGCCAACGGACAGTCAATTGGCGACTTCATAGAAGACTGGCGATTGCGATATGCCGCACAATTACTGGCTGAGACTAACCACTCAATAGGACTTGTCATGGAGATGAGCGGATTTGTCAGCCGTAGCCACTTCAACACCATTTTCCGCCAGCGGTTCAAGATGACACCATCGGAATATCGTAAGGCGACGAGGTAATTATGTCGTCTTGCATTCGGCGAGTTCCGTCACTTGATGCTTTTGAACGAAGCATTGAGCTTGTCACCCAACATCGTCAGGTCTGCATTCAATTTCTGCGATGTGTTTTTTGCATAAATCTGTGTCGTGACGATGTTCGTGTGTCCTAATACATGACTCACACTCTCGATGGGCATACCCTTTGAAAGCGCCAACGTAGCGAACGAGTGCCGTCTACAGTGGTAGGATATGGATTTCTCAATGCCACAGGCGGTCATCACTGTTTTCAGCTTCTTGCACATCGACCAGTAGTTCTTGGACGAGCCAAGCGACCAAAGGTCTTTTAGGCATCCATCGCTATGCAAAATATCTTTCATGCTGTTGTTGTGCCATACTAAGAATTTTGTGTTTAAGGGTGCCACGGTGTCACAACCCGCATAAACACAGGGGGTGCACCCTGTTTTTGAGGGTGACACGGGTGCCACAAGGGTGCCACAAGGGTGACCGGAAAGTCCTTACTGCTTCAGGCGGGGCGTTGCTTATCCTTCGTCTGCCTCCTGTCAACAAGCATCCGCCGACATAGTGCTGAATTCTCTCGAGAATTCGGAGGTTTGCAGCCTGTTGGTGCTACTGACTCACTGAGTTTGTTTCAATTCTCTCGAGAATCTAACGGCGGGGAACGCTTCCTTTCGCCTTGCCAACACAGATTTGTTAACCTAAGGCACGCGCAAGCCAACCCCTTCACGCCTATGGCGTATGTGCGTGCCAGTATGTGGCACCCTCGTGGCACCCGTGGCACCCTCAAAAAAGGGTGCAAACGCCCTGTACATCGGCGTTTGGGCACCGTGGCACCCTTTTTTGCGAAAAATCCTATGATTGCCTTTATTTCAGGCCGAAATGCGTTAATCTTCCAAAATCGCTTCGTTACAACAACTTTTTTTCGTAACTTTGCAAAATGGCTTAGTTTTTCGCTTTGCTCAAGGAAACTCCTCCGTCTCGGCATAAAAAAGATTAAAATCTTTTGTTCTGCACTCGACTTTTCGTAACTTTGCAGCCGATTTTCGAAGAAAAAGTTTCATGAAACAAAAACGAGAGATTGCCATTCTCGGCTCTACGGGGTCGATAGGCACTCAGGCATTGGAGGTGATTGAGGAGCACTCTGACCTCTATGAAGTGTATTGCCTGACGGCCAACAACAAGGTGGAACTGCTGGCAGAGCAGGCACATAAGTTACGTCCGGCAGCCGTGGTGATAGCCAACGAAGCTCGCTACGACGAGCTGAAGCGACTGATGAGCGACCTGCCCGACGTGAAAGTCTACGCCGGTGCCCAGGCGCTCGACGAGATTGTCGAGGCCGGACCTATTAATATGGTGCTGACGGCGATGGTGGGCTTTGCCGGACTGTCGCCCACGATTCACGCTATCAAGGCGGGCAAGGCCATCGCCCTGGCTAACAAGGAGACGCTGGTGGTGGCCGGCGAACTGATACTGCAACTGGCACAGCAGTACCACACGCCCATCCTGCCTGTCGACAGCGAGCACTCAGCCATCTTCCAGAGTCTTGTCGGCGAGGACCAGAACCCGATAGAGAAAATCCTGCTGACGGCCTCCGGCGGTCCGTTCCGTCTGAAGACGCTTGAGGAGATAGCCACGGTGACAAAGGCCGACGCCCTGCGCCATCCGACGTGGGATATGGGTGCGAAGATTACCATCGACTCGGCATCGATGATGAACAAGGGCTTCGAGGTGATTGAGGCGAAGTGGCTCTTTGGCGTCGACGCCAAGCAGATTCAGGTGCTCGTCCATCCGCAGTCGATAGTCCACAGCGCCGTACAGTTCCATGACGGTTCGGTGAAGGCACAGCTCGGCGTGCCCGACATGCGGTTGCCCATCCAGTATGCCTTCTCGTTCCCCCGTCGGTTGCCGCTGAGCGGCGAGCGTCTCGACCTGTTCCAAGCTCAGAAGCTGGAGTTCTTCGAGCCCGACCTGAACAAGTTCCGCTGTCTGGCCTTGGCTTTCGAGGCTATCGACAAGGGCGGCAACATGCCGTGTATCGTCAACGCTGCCAATGAGGTGGTGAACCGCGCCTTCTTAGAGGACCGTTGCCGTTTCCTGCAGATGGGCGACATCATTGCCGAGACAATGGCCCGTGCGACATTCGACAAGAATCCCGACTACGACACATACGTCAAGACCGACGCCGAGGCCCGCCGCATAGCCGCCGAGCTGCTTTAGAAAAGGCGATTAAACGAATAGGCGATTAAACAATTGAACGAGAGAACGATTAAACGAATAAACGAAAAAACGATTTAACAACCAATGGAAATATTTCTGATCAGACTGTTACAGTTTATGCTGGCCATCTCGCTGTTGGTACTCCTTCACGAGGGCGGCCATTTCTTCTTTGCTAAACTTTTCGGCGTGCGCGTCGACAAGTTCTACCTGTTCTTCGACCCCTCCATCTGGAAGTGGGACGGCAGCATCTTCAAGTGGAAACCTAAGAAGAGTGACACGCAGTACGGCGTGGGTTGGCTGCCCTTAGGCGGCTACTGCAAGATAGCGGGCATGATTGACGAGAGCTTCGATACCGAGCAGATGAAACAGCCCGAACAGCCGTGGGAGTTCCGCTCTAAGCCAGCCTGGCAGCGCCTGCTGATTATGATTGGTGGCGTGCTGGTCAACTTCCTGCTGGCACTGTTTATCTACTCGATGATTCTGTTCTATTGGGGCGACACTTATATCCCCGTGAAGGACATGAACCTCGGCATGAAGTTCAACAGCGAGGCCAAGGCTCTCGGCTTCAAGGACGGCGATATACTGATAGGTACGGAGAACGGTGCTTTCAAGGACTTCTCCGCCGACCTCTACCGCGACATCTCCGAGGCCCATCGCGTAGACATCGTCCGCCAGGGCAAGCCCATGAGCATCAGTCTGCCCGGCGACCTCAACCTGCTGGGTATGCTCAAGGCCGACCCGTCGTTCGTCCGTCCGCTCGTCCCCGCCGTTGTCGATAGCGTACTGCCTGAATCGCCTGCCGCTACCGTCGGTCTGCAGAAGGGCGACCGCATCGTGGGCATCAACGGTTCGCCCGTTGACTCTTACAACGAGTTCACCGACCGCATTGCCCGCCTCAGCGATGTGCTGGCCGTAGCAAAGACCAGCGAGGACAGTATGAAGGTGCGCAACGCCACCATCGTCTTCGCTCGTGGCGAACAGACCGACACCGCCAACGTCATCCTGACGCCGGAGCTCAAGCTGGGCTTCCTCTGCCAGACCATAGCCGGCATTTACAAGCCTTATACCCGCGAGTACAGCTTCCTGGAGAGCATCCCTGCCGGCGTGAAGTACGGCTGGAACGTGCTGGCCGGCTATGTCGACGACATGAAGTACGTCTTCACCGCCGACGGTGCGAAGTCGCTTGGCGGTTTCGGAGCCATCGGAAGCCTGTTCCCGCCGATGTGGGACTGGTATATGTTCTGGAAGATGACGGCGTTCCTCAGCATCATCCTCGCCTTCATGAACATCCTGCCCATCCCCGCCCTCGACGGTGGCCACGTGCTGTTCCTCGTCTACGAGATGGTAACGCGCCGCAAGCCCTCGGAGAAGTTCATGATACGTGCTGAATACGTCGGCTTCGGCATACTCATCCTGCTGATGGTCGTCGCCAACCTCAACGACATCCTGCGCTGGTTAGGCTATATGTGACAATAGCACCTTGATGCCGATAAACACCAGCACGAGGCCACCTATCAGTTCGGGTTTTATCCGCCGTGCCACGATGCGGCCGAAGCGGACGCCGAGCCAGTAGCCCGCAATACTCAACACCACTGACGCTGTCCCAATCATCACGAGGGGCAGCGTCAGTGCCGTTATGTGGTCGTAGCCCAGACAGGCCATGGAGATGCCTACGGCCAGTGCGTCGATGCTCGTGGCGACGGCCAGGAGCAGCTGTGTGCGCAGGCGCAGCGGGTTGAACGACGGCTCGCTGTCGTCGCCGGCTATCGACTCCCAAATCATCTTGCCGCCGATGAACGCCAGCAGACCGAAGGCTATCCAGTGGTCGACGGCCTCTAAGTACTGGCTGAAGTGAGCCGTGGCGAGCCAGCCCGCCAGCGGCATGGCCGCCTGGAACAGGCCGAAGAGCAGTGCCATGCGCAGGATGGCGGCAGTGACAGCGCGCCGCAGTATGACACCGCTCATCAGGCTTACCGTGAAGCAGTCCATAGCCAAGGCGACGGATAACAGTACGAGGTCAAAGGTGCTTATCATATCTTTTTACGATGAGAAACAGTGAGACAATAATGACGTAGACCATGGCCGTCTGCAGCGCAGAAGGGTGGAGCCCCTCGATGCTGGGACAGGGCAGCCGTCCGGCAATGAACGTCAGGGCGCTGTTGAGCCAGCCGACCACCGTCAGCAAGGCGATGCCCGCTACAGGCAGCAGCAGTGCTGCCAAGGCCAGATAGAGGATGGCCGTCGTCAGGGGAATGACGATGAAGTTGGTCAGCAGGAAGTAGGTCGAGAAGCGCCCGAAGTAGTAGGCTACCAGTGGTGCCGTACCCACCTGGGCAGCCACGGAGACCGTTGTCAGTCCCCACAGCCAGCGCCACAGCGGATGCTCCAGCAGCCAATCGCGTGAGACGAGCCGCTCAAACAGCGGCTGCAGCATGAGGATGGCCAGCATGGCGGCGAACGACAGCTGGAAGCCCACGTCGAACAGACTGTCGGGACTGGCGAGCAGTATCAGGATGGCTGCCAGTGCCAGCGCGTTGAGCGACATGCGGTTGCGCCCCGTCAGCGAGAGCAGGCCGTAGACGGTAATCATCACCGCCGCACGCACCACACTGAGCGGCAGACCCACCAACAGGGCAAACGCCCAGATGGCCAGTACCGCCACCACCTGCATGACGACACGGAACCGGCGTCCGACCACCATCATCGACAGCAGCAGATAGATGATGCCCAAGTGCAGGCCGCTGAGAGCCAGCACGTGTGAGGCACCGCTGACAGCATAGACGTCCTTCAGGTCGGCGGTCATCGCCGACTTGTCGCCCAGTGTCATCGCCGTGACGACGGCGTATGCCTCGCTGCTGATGCCCATCGTGCGGTAGCGTTCTGCCAGTTGGTGGCGGTAGCCGAGGAAACGGAGCCTGACCTGCTGCCACGCCGGCACGCCCTCCCACGAGGCCGTCAGCCGCTGCCAGTCGTCGGCCCTGACGAAAGTCTGTCCGGCAAAGCCGTGTACCTCCAGATAGCGGCGGTAGTCGAACGTGCCGCTTTGCCACGCGCTGTTGCGCTCAATACGCGACACCACCTGCAGGCGGTCGCCGATGGTCAGCCGGCGGCTGCGCTCGTCTTTCTCCAGATAGCATTTCAGCTTCTTCCCGTTCCCGGCAATGATGATGTCGGCAGCCATCGTCTTCGGCTTCTCCGTCACCTCCGAGATGACGACCGCCTCGTAGCTTACCATTCCGTCTGGCCACGTCACGGCGTCGTGCTGCTGCCTGACGGTTGCCGAGCGTACGGCTCCCAAGGCTGCCACAGTAAGCAGTATCATGGCCGACTGGGTGTTTGGCAGACGGTAGAGCACGACGGTGATGGCCAGCAGAGCGAAAAACAGCAGCCAACACGCAGACAGTTCTACGTGCTGGCCTGCCACGATGCCCACCGCCAAGGCGACGGCGGGCAGGAATAACGGTGCCGACCGCAAGAGGTGCTGGTGCCGACGCCTATTCGTCATCGGCCAGAGTGAAGTCCAGCTGGCGCTTCTCGAGGTTGGCGCGTGCTACCTTGATGCGTATGGGGTCGCCCAACTGGTATTTCGAGTGGTGGCGCCTGCCGATGAGGCAGTAGTGGGCCTCGTCAAACTCGTAGTAGTCGCCGCGCAGGTCGTGCATAGGCACAAGACCCTCGCAGTGGTTCTCGTCAATCTCGACATAGATGCCATACGACTGTATGCCTGAGATGTGGCCGTCGAAGCACTCGCCGACCTTGTCGCCCATGAACTCCACCATCTTGTACTTGATGGAGTCGCGCTCGGCGTTGGCTGCCGTCTGCTCCATCTCGCTGGAGTGCTCGCAGAGTTCCTCGTAGTGCTCCTGGTTGGCCGAGCGTCCGCCGTCCTGGTAGCGCGTCAGCAGGCGGTGAACCATCGTGTCGGGATAGCGGCGTATGGGCGAGGTGAAGTGGGTGTAGTAGTCGAAGGCCAGTCCGTAGTGGCCTATGTTGTGGGTAGAGTATTTGGCCTTCATCATGGCGCGCAGGGCGACGGTCTCAATGAGTTTCTGCTCCTTGCTGCCCATGGCCTCGTCCATCAGGGCGTTCAGCGAGCGGCTGATGGCACCCTTCGTGCCGCTGGTCTTCAGCTTGTAGCCGAACGGAGCCACCACCTGACGCAGCGACTCCAGCTTCTGCGGGTCGGGCTGGTCGTGGACGCGGTAGACGAAGGTCTTGGCCTTGGTCTTCTGGGAACTCTCTCTCCTCTCTCCTCTTTCCTCTTTCCTCTTTCCTATACTCTCGGCCACGGTGCGGTTGGCCAGCAGCATGAACTCCTCGACGAGCTGGGTGGCATCGTTCGACTTCTTGAAGTAGGCACGCGTGGGCTTTCCCGTCTCGTCGATGTCGAAGTGCAGTTCCTCGCGGTCGAACTTCACGGCACCGTTCTTGAAGCGCCGCTCGCGCAGGGCCTTCGCCATCTTGTCGAGCATGATGAGCTCGGCGGCGTAGTCGCCAACCAGAGCCTCACCCCCGGCCCCTCTATTCTCCTCCAGTATCTGCTGCACCTCCTCGTAGGCGTAGCGGCGGTTGCTGCGTATGACGGTATGTGCGATGTGGAACTTCTTGATGTTGGCCTCCTCGTCTAAGACGAAGATGACGCTGTAGCAGAGTTTCTCCTCGTCGGGGCGCAGCGAGCAGATGAAGTTACAGAGCCGTTCGGGCAGCATGGGTATGGTGCGGTCTACGAGATAGACGCTCGTGGCACGCTTCTGGGCTTCCTTGTCGATGATGCTGTTCTCCTTGACGTAGTGGCTGACGTCGGCAATGTGGACGCCGACCTCATAAAGAGCCCCCAGGCATCTTATCGACAGCGCGTCGTCGAAGTCCTTGGCATCCTTCGGGTCGATGGTGCAAGTGAAGACGTCGCGGAAGTCCTCGCGGCGTGCTATCTCCTCGTCGGTGATGCCCGGCTCAATCTTCATGGCGGCATCCTCTACGGCCTTCGGATATTTGTAGGGCAGGCCGTACTGTGCCAGGATGGCGTGCATCTCGACGTTGTTGTCGCCCTCCTTGCCCAGCACGTCGACCACCTCGCCGACGATGTTCTTCGACTCCTTCGACGGCCACTGCGTAATCTTCACCACAGCCTTCTCGCCGTCCTTGCCGCCCTTCAGCTTCTTCTTGGGAATGAGTATGTCGTGTACGAAGATGTTACCCTCGGTGATGAGGAAGGCGTAGTCCTTCTCCACCTTCAGCTTGCCCACGGCCTGGTCGGTCTTGTGGCTCAGTATGTCGGTCACCATAGCCTCCTTGATATGGTTCTGGCGGCGGGCCATCATCGCCACGCGCACACGGTCGCCGTTCAGGGCGAACATCGAGTTGCGCTCTGAGACGAAGATGGGCGTGCCGCCGCCGTCAGGCAGGAACGTGTTCTTGCCGTTAGCCTTGCGGATGAAGGTGCCCTCCTGCACCTGCCCCTTGGTGTTCATGCGATACTGTCCTTCGCCCACCTTCGAGAGGTAGTCGTCCCAGCACATCTCGTCGAGGGTGTCAATAGCCAGCATCTTCGCCGGATGGGTCACCAGCTTCAGCTGGCGGAAAATCTGTTTCAACGAAAAAGTCTCGTTAGGACTGGCCGTGAACAGTCCTTGCAGGGCATCGGCCACAGCGCGCTTCGACAAGCGCTTACCACCATTCTTCTTTCCCATAGTAATATTTACATTAAGTTTTCGGCAAAGATAAGCAATATATTTCAAATAGCAAAATAAATTTTTCAATTTTGCCGTCAGAACAAGGCGATTATCGGCGTAACCCACTTTTTATTGTTTTTTTTCGGCCTAAAAGAGAATCACGGGGTCGGTTCTACTGGTCATTTTTCTGCGTTGAAAATTTGGATATCCGAGAATAAGTTCGTATCTTTGCCTTCGCATTTGAAAACAATTGAACCGATGGCACGACCGATTAGGGGAAAAAGAATGATCAGGAGAACCGACCCCATGATTCTTGAAATCAAATAGAAGAATATGAAAAGATGTTGGCTTTTAGCTTTTAGTCTTTGGCTCTTAGCTTTTGGTGTTTCGGCACAGACACACCAGCTGTTCGATGACGGCTGGCAGTTCACACACGATGGCAAGACCATCAACGTAGATTTGCCTCACGACTGGGCTATATCCTATGCCCCTGACCCAGTTATTGGCACCAGCGGCACCGATGGCGGTTGGTATCCTGGTGGCAAGGGCGAGTATCGCAAGATGTTTACCACACCCAAGGGCAAGGTGGTTAAACTGCATTTTGAGGGCGTTTATCAGAAGGCTACCGTAATGATAAACGGACAGCAAGCCGGTCAGCATGCCTATGGCTATACGCCATTCACAATAGACGTTACACCTTATTTGCATATAGATAAGCGACAAAATGAGGTGGTTGTAAAGGTCGATAACTCTGAGCAGCCTAACTGTCGTTGGTATACTGGTTCAGGCATCTACCGCCATGTGTGGCTGGAATCAATGCCAGCCCTACATATTGCTGAAAATGGTGTATTTGTAACTACACCCGAGGTTTCAGCTGACAAGGCTGTTGTAAAGGTTGATGTGACGGTACAGAACGAGTCCGACGACGATAGAAATGCTATGGTAGCTATTGGTGTAGGACAGATGATGGTGAGCGTACCAGCCCATCAGCAGAAGACAGTTTCTACTTCGTTCGTAGTAAGGAATCCACGTCTGTGGTCGCCTGATGATCCCTGCCGCTATGAGGTGAAGGTGGAACTTAAAGAAAATGGAAACGTCATTCATCAGCAATCAGTAAACTATGGCGTCCGTTCGTTCTCATACGATGCCGAGAAGGGTTTTGTGCTAAATGGTAAGCCTCTGCTCATCAATGGAGCCTGTGTGCACCACGACGATGGCGTGCTGGGTGCTATGGCCTTCGACGCTGCCGAGATTCGTAAGGTGCGTCAGATGAAGGATGCTGGTTTCAACCTCATCCGCACCTCGCACAATCCCACCACACGTGCCTTCCTCGATGCTTGCGACTCGATAGGTATGCTTGTTATCGGCGAAGCCTTCGATGGATGGCGCACAGCTAAGAAACCATACGACTACTCTACGCTTATCGATTCATGCTATCAAGAGGATATTCGTGCGATGGTTACGCGCGATCGCAACCATCCCAGCATTATTTGCTGGAGCATAGGCAACGAGGTGATAGAGCGCAAAGATATACGCGTAGTACACACTGCAAAGCTGTTGAAGCAAGCTATACTGAAACATGATGCCACGCGCCCTGTGACAGAGGCTCTGTGTGCTTGGGATAGCGATTGGGAAATCTTCGATCCCCACTTTGATGTACTCGATATCGGTGGTTATAATTATATGATTCATAAGCATGCTAGTGATCATCAGCGAAATCCTAAACGAGTGATGTGGCAGACGGAGAGCTATCCGCGTGATGCTTTCAAGAACTGGAAACTTGTTCGCGACTATCCATACGTCATTGGCGACATTGTGTGGACAGGTCTTGATTATCTTGGTGAGTCGGGTATCGGTCGTAACTACTACGATGGGGAGACGCCAGGCGAACACTGGCGCGATGGTGGCGTACCCGACTGGCACGGTGCCTACTGCGGTGACGTAGACATCACCGGCTGGCGCAAACCCATCAGCCACTATCGCGAGATGCTTTGGAAAGACTCAAATGATTTGTATATGGCTGTGAAAGAACCTGACGGTTATCATGGAAAGATTCATGAGACAGCATGGAGCGTGTGGCCGACATGGGAAAGTTGGAACTGGCCCTCATGGGAAGGCAAGCCGATCGATGTGGAGGTCTATACAAAAGCGCCGGAAGTAACACTGTATCTGAACGATAAACCCATCGGCACCAAGGCAGTCAGTCAGGCAACGGAGTATAAGGCAGTCTTTACGGTGCCTTACGAAGCGGGAATACTGCGTGCTGAAGCTGATGGAAAGAGTGCGACACTCAGCACTGCCGGAGAACCTGCACGTCTTCGTCTTACTGCCGACCGTTCTGTTATTACTGCCGATGGTCAGGACTTGTCATTTATAACCGTTGAGGTTATCGACCGCGAATGTCGCGTATGTCCTAATGCAGCTATTCCCTGCGAGGCTATCGTGAAGGGACAAGGCACTTTGCTGTCTTTTGCCTCTGCCAATCTGCAAGACTGTGAGCCTTATACATCACCACGTGTCACCACATGGAAGGGTCGCGCCCTGCTCGTCGTACGCAGCCCGCATAAAAAAGGCAAGGCTCAGGTCTGCATCAAGAGCAGCCTGCCGACAGCCTCCATTTTCATACAATACACGACACCATCCAAATAACAGGATCACGGGGGCGGTTCTACTGAACATTTTTCTGCGTTGAAAATTTGGATGTCCGAGAATAAGTTCGTATCTTTGCCTTCGCATTTGAAAACAATTGAACCGATGGCACGACCGATTAGGGAAAAAAGCGGAACGGGTGTCTACCATGTGATGCTCAGTGGGATCATGGGGTCGGTTCTGCTGATCACTTATCAAGGCAAATAACATGAGAATTGAGACAGCAATGAATCATAATCAAAATGACGGGCTCCTGAAAATGATCAGAAGAACCGACCCCATGATCCATGATCTGAAAGTATAAAGTGAAATTAAAAAATTAAGCGTATGTGGTACGAAGATGATTATGAAACAATGGACGAAGAGTGGGAACACCTTCAAGATGAAGAAGTCAGACAAACAATGTGGGAAATCGAAAATAGAATTTCCGCTGAAGATCTTGATAATGGTCCTATTGCTTATGATGCTATAACAGGAAGACCAATCTATGAACATGGTGGATGTTATGACCCAGGGTATGATGATTAAAGCTCTTGAACTATGAATTTCAAGCCATATAAAGATATAGAGACTGCTGTAAAGCAATATCGCAATGACTATTACCTAAACTCAGAGGTGAAAGTAAAATGTCATAATAATATAAACAAAGATGAAAGGTCTTTGATTGATGCAGCTATATTATGCAAGGTATTGGTTACTTTTGGCAATAAGTATTCGGAGTTTAAAAGAAAGTATAATATTAAGCATATTGGTCATACTTTCTGGGATCATACTACATGGCAGCTAAAATTTAAAGACTCAATATGTGCTTTCGTAGTCCATTCGTCTTCATTTATTACTGGGGAAGCGTATCTCCAAAATTATTATAAAGATAAGGATTGTAATGAATGTGATATAAATCACTATGCGTGGACAATAAACAATCATATTGAATGGCTGTTAGATAGTCTTAAAGAATATGCTCCAAGTGAAAGATATTATTCTATTCGTGAGCACATTGAGAAAATATGTAATAGTGATTAGCAAAAAAAGATAAAGACAATGCCGACAAATGTAAGTGAAAGGATCACGGGGTCGGTTCTACTGATCATTTTTCTGCGTTGAAAAATTGGATGTTCGAGAATAAGTTCGTATCTTTGCCTTCGCATTTGAAAACAATTGAACCGATGGAAGTGCACAGGGAGTCAAGAACGATGTGTAATACAGAAACTTCAAAAGTGATCAGTAGAACCGACCCCATGATTCGATGATTCGACCCCATGATTCCCGGTAATGTGCTTCTGGCACATCTGGAAGATATTAAATCTAATATTAAATAGTTATGTATTGTAAGAAATGTGGTAAAGAAATCCCTGATGATTCTGTTTTTTGCCTTTACTGTGGTACTAATCTAAAAGAATCCATAACTGAAAGCCCAAAAACAGAAGAACCTATCAAGGTAGATGTAAATGCAAACGTAAAAGCACAGATAGCTCCATCTGTTAATCTGGGATGGTATAAGAAGCTAACTAGTAATCAAAAGAACTGGTTAGGTGTGTACTGTGTTTGGTTTGTAATACATCTAATTCTATTGGTATGTGGTGAAGGTAGAGATAAATTTTTCCCCCATATATACAAAGGTCGTAATATAACAGAAGCACACTTAGAAAGGGTAAGAACTTATGGCTCTGCACCTGCACCCCCTGAAGAATGGATGATTAAGTGGAATATAGATTATTATGGATTACCCGAATTTTTAATCTATGTAGTACTCATTCCCTTAGTTATTTATTTTATCTACAAAATCTTTAGTACTCAATGCCACGGGGACGGGTGAGTGACATCGAGAAAATACGGGACTCAATCCGAGACCGACCGCCTCGTCTGTCACCTCTATGGCCTGACCTACGACGAGGATGCGGAAGTGGTGAAAGTGCCCTGCAGACCAGTTGCCAAACCAAGTGCCGAAGGGATATTACCCACCAGCTTACCATCTTGTTCTACCTCAGTTTATTACTTATCACCGTAATGTCCGTAGGCAGAAATCACGATAACAATAACCTCTGTGTCGTGAATTTCGTAAATGAGACGGTGTTTTTGAGAGATGCGTCTGCTCCATTCTCCTGGTCTGGTAAAAGGCAGCGGTTCGGGTTTCCCTGTGCCACTGCGAGGGTGTTCCTTCAGTTCACCTTCCAGTTTAAGAAGTTTTTTGAATGCTTTCGGATCCTCGCGTTGCAGGCGCTTTGCGTCTTCTATGGCCTGTCTGTGGTATTTGATTCTATATGACATTATCCCACCCGCTTAATCAGGTCCTCAAGAGTCTCGTCTTGTCGTAATTCGAAAGTCGGCCCTTTCTTTGCTTGATCAATACGCGCGAAGAACTCATCTTTTGAGAATTCTGTTGGGTCTTTCTGCTTTTCAGCCACCAGTTTACGCAGATACTTGGCAGCCCGTTTCAACAGGTTTTCATCCTCGGCAATGATGCTCATGTTGCGGAGCAGCTCGGCATTCATCTGTATTGCTGTCATAATTTCTTCTTTTTGCTTGCAAAGTTAAGCAAAATCCTTGAAATGGCCAACAATTAATTAATATAATTACAAAAAAACAAACAAAAACATGAGCGATTCAACGAAAAAAGGATCACGGGGTCGGTTCTACTGAACATTTTATTCAGAGCCTTGAGAAAACAAGGAGGAATGAAATGTTAATCTCTGCCCTCTACTTTGGAGCCGGAATCCGCCAGCTCTCAAGACTGACAGGTGTTTCTTTTGGAGTCATTCAGAAACTTCAAAAATGATCAGGAGAACCGACCCCATGATTCCAAAAAGAAACGGTCAGACTCTTCCCAAACATGATAAGAGGTGAACAGGTTAATATGGTTAACATCAAGGCTATTCATTGTTTAGGCGTACTCCAGTTCGTAGTATTTCTTAGCCTCAGCCTTTATTCTCTGCTCTTCTTCCCACATTCTTCTACCTTCCTCCTCCAGTTGCTGTTGGCGAGCTTTGGCACGACGAAACATTTCCCTTACTTCCTCATGGGACGGACGATTAAAAGTAGTGTTCTTTGCTTCCATAATAACAACTTTTTAATTAGTTCTCGCTGCAAAATTAAGCATAAATTTTGAATTATACAACTAATAGCGAACAAAAACATAAATAATCTATCAACATGACCAAACTCGAAATACTTTACAGCATCATTGAGTGCTCGATTTGGTCGCTTCGCTTGCGAAGAACTCTCGCGAAGTGGGAGTGAAGCTGAGCAAGGATGTTCTTCTGCAAGTGGAGGTGCTCGGCTTTGCCGCTCTGAAAGGACGCAAGAACTGTAACATTTCCGCTTCCTACCTACTATAATTATAGGAAAGAATGACTATTAAATTTTTCAACTAAAAAAATAGGTTAAAACATGGAAGTAACTTTTGGAGGATGTCAGGAAAAGGTATATCTTTGTGGCATCAAACTAAAAATTACGTTGAAAAGGCATGCAGAAACTTACAGGCAAAGAAGAGGAAGTCTTGGAGCTGATGTGGCAGTTGGGTGAGTGTGCGCCAAAAGACATTGTTGCGCAGTATCCCGAGCCACAGCCCCACGTGAATACCATCGCTACGATGGTGCAATCATTGGAACGTAAAGGATACGTAGGCCATCGCCCTCAAGGACGTGGTTTCATCTATTTCCCCTTGGTCAGCCAAGAGGAATACGGACGCACAAAACTCGGAGGCTTTGTTGCACGCTATTTCAAACACTCCTATATGGAACTGGTGTCTTCGCTCGTAGCTGAGGAGAAAGTTAGCGAACAAGAGTTACTAGACTTTCTGAAAGAACTGAAAGAAAACAAACACGAATAAACAATGGCAGCATTCATCATCTATATTATGAGGTGGGCCGTAGCGCTTACAATGCTCTACTCGCTCTTCGGCCTATTCCTGAAACGTGAGACACTACACGGCTTCAACCGCGTGGTATTGCTGGTTATTCTTGTGGCAAGTATGGTGCTGCCATTGTGCCAGATAAAAACTCCAAAGGCCAACATCGTGACGCAAGGACGGGAACTACTGGAGCAGCAGATACTTTTAGAAGAACGCATCGTGAAGAAGGAGGGCGACTACTGGATTACGGATGCCGAGACCGAATATGTCTCCAACATAGACAGGATTACCAATGGAGGACTGTCCTATGACAAAACGCCCCTGAGAACGAAAGGATGGAATTGGGCCAATACGCTCCTGCTCCTGATAGAAATATATGCTGTAGGTGTCATAATCTATTGGTTTCGCTATTTCTGGCAATTGGCAGCATTGCTGTTGCTGATTCATCGAGGCAAACGTATAGAGGTGGCGGGAGTACCAAAGCGTGTTTGTGTCATTGTGCATTCCGATATCAAGACGCCCAGCAGTTGGATGCGATGGATTATTCTGAATCCAAGCGATGTTAACACTCGTGCCATCATCAACCACGAACTGGCGCATATCCGACTCGGTCATTCCTGGGATATGTTGCTTTGCGAGTTCACATGCCGTATGCTCTGGTGCGTTCCTTTTGTTTGGATGCTACGCCAGGATCTGCGTGATGTCCATGAATATCAGGCAGACCGCCGCGTATTGGATACAGGCATACAAGATGAAGAATATCAGCTGTTATTAATACAAAAAGCCACTGGCACGGGACTGCAGCCTGTCGTCAACGCTTTGAACCAAAGTCCAATTAAACGAAGATTCAAAATGATGTACACGAAACCATCGCGACGATGGGTGGCCTTGAAAGCCGCCTATCTCCTGCCTCTGAGCCTTATGGCACTTATGGCTTTCGCCCGTCCGCAAACGATGGGCGAGTTAGAACAGAAAGTAGAGAAAACAGAAACGGAAATCGCACAAGTTATCGAGGAGTCTGGTGTGATAGACAAAGTAGTCACTCTTGCAGAAAACATCGGTCTGGAAGAACGTGAACCGGAGTTAACAACACAGTCCACAAAGCAAGAGACCACTGACAGCCTTTCATCAGACGATTATGTCAACAATGTCTATCGGGCTGAATATCATTATCTCACTCAAGATCCAGAGTTTCCTGGTGGTACCTCTGCCTTGCGGGCCTTTGTTCAACTGCATGTTGCTCAGGCTTTAGAGAATGATGCCTCAGTGGCTGGCAAGCGGGCCTACGTGCAGTTCCGCATCAAACAAGACGGAACGATAGACGACATCGGACTGGTTCGTGGTGACAGAGAGTCATATCATGAAGCCGTTAAAATCGTGGAGCAGATGCCTCAATGGATTCCTGCCCGCTGCTATGGTAGAGCTACAGATGCCCATTTCGTGCTGCCCGTTGATTTCACTAATGACTAAACAAAAAACGATGATGAAAAAACAACTGCTTATTATAATTGTGATTGCCGCTGCCATCTGTCAGGCTTTGGCCTCAGAGCGCACCATAATTAATCCAGAACATATCTATCAGAGTATGCCCGATCGTCTGTGGACAGACTCTGTTACTATGAGCGATACGGCTACCGTTTTCCATCTGCATTACTTAAAACGGTATGCGGATGTATTCTTCTTCAGTCATGAGACCTGTCTACGAGATATGAAGGGCCGCACCTATCCCCTCCGCCAGATAATCTCTGACTATGGGCTCCAGCCAGACGAACCAAGGCCGTTTGAGGATATTGGTAAGAATGCGTTTGATGTGCAATTCGTTTTTCCACCACTGCCGGCTGATGTAACGGAAGTAGACATGATTGATCCTCAGTATTACAATCAAGGCATATTCGGCATCCGTCTTGACGGCAATCCCCTGCCACCTTTTCAGTTGCCAAAAGATGTAGAGGGTCGACTGAAGGAGATTATGGCCGTACAAGACACTTTGCCTAAGGTGGATTATCGTTTCGGATGGGCAACCATCAAGGGACATCTGATGGATTACAGGCCTGGTATGTGCAGTCAGATAACACTCGAATTACGTCATCCAAGCTTATCACCAAGTCAAGGTGATACACTTAGTACACAGGTATCGCCTACAGGCGACTTTACCTTCCGCTTACCAGTGGCCCACATCACACCTGTCACGCTTACATTTGATCCACGGCAACGAGGTATGAGTATTGTCTATGTAGGACCAGACACAGAGACTGAAGTTTATTTCAATATGCGTGAGATCAACTATCGGTATATGAATAATAAAACAAACAACAATACCATCCTTTACGTAACGAAGGGTCCGTTGGCGCAACTAGCCAATGAGTTGAACGAGCATTTGTCATTTTACAATATAGATTTCATCGTAAAGTACTTCGCTAACATCTTTAAGAACGAAGAAGAGATGAACCGCTATATTGAAATCCGCGCGATGCCGCCTACCAGACAACTGGAACTGCGGATGGCTGAACTCGACACGATGAAGGTTGAAGAGCAATGGTCGCCAGCCTTGAAGGAACTGGTCAGACTATACTGGCAGATGCAAACAGTGATGCGAATAAAGACCGACCCGCCAATGGAACTGGAAAACGAAGCCAAAGAATCACCCATAGCCAAAGAGAAACTGATTGCCTGGCAGCGCGATGCAGTAGTAGCAGAACTGGAAGCTTATGAGCGTCTCCTCAATGATCCTAAGTTGGTCTACTGTACAGACCTATGGGATTTTTTCAGATACAACATCAATGTAAATACAATCTTCCCGGCATTTATTGAACGTGAGAGAACGGTTTGGAAGTTACGGGAACAGATGAGTAATCAATTTGGCCTGCTCAACGCTGATGATATTGCTGAAACGTTGGCCAATTTACCGCCCGCTTACAGGCAATTAGTACTGACGTGGCAGGATAAATACCGTGAGGAGCATGACCGGTTGGCTGCAAAAGAAATCGTTGGTGACACCTTGCAGGGCATTCCCAACTCACAGATATTTCAGACGTTGTGCGAACGTTATCGTGGACATACTATCTTTGTCACTTTCTGGCAGGAGTATAACCATTATTTTATTAAAAATGTGGTTTTACCCTTACAACGAGAATTGGCTGATCTTGACATTGTATGGGTGAACGTTTATAATTGTCATTGGAAACTGAATCCTACAGGATGGGATACAGCTCACCGACTACGCTATTTTACAAAGTTGCAGGGCGAGCATTATTATTACAATATGTCAAGCAGCGCAGAGAATAATTATTACGATTTCTCAAGCAACGCAGAATGGATTAAGGAATTGAATAAAACCATGGGCATCACCAAATCCACAGAGGCTTATTGTATTGTATCACCTGACGGCAGAATTGTCCGCAACAGTGATTCTGCGCCTGAACCGACCAGGTGGATCCATCGAGACTTTCTCGGCATCCGACACTGCCTCCTCCAGACGGCTAAACCCAAGATTGCCAATAATTAGGTCTGATAAGCGAACATGAGAAAGAAATCCAAAGAAAACAAATGTGCAAGTATAAATTAAAAAGATTGTAGTGATGAGTCCATAATAAACCTATATGATAGTGAAAGCGGAAAACATCCCACCCATGTCGCCCATCCCACCCGTAGCGTAGGAGAGTAATAAGGACTCCGACGAATTGGAAAAAGAGAAGTTGGTGACACCTCTTACACCTGGCACTTAACTGCCTGAAAATCAGCGGCTGCTTTTGAGAGCTAAGTAGCACCTGTAGTAGCACCAAAGGTGACACCAGGGCGCTCGGCGACGCAAGGAGACGCTTGCCAAGAAAAAGGCAAGAATGGTGGCCGGCCGTGAAACATTTCTGAGAGGCCGTGAGATTTTTCTGTAAGACCGTGAAATTTTTGCGAGAGGCCGCGACGTTTCCGGCTTATGGTGTGAAACATTGTTGAAAAGGATTGGTGCGACACTTGGTGTGGGCATTGGTGTGGGTATTGGTGTGGGTATATAGTGCTCTAACCTGCTGATAATCAGCTTTGGTGTTAGAGGTGTCACCAGAAACACCAGAAACATGGGAACGGGTTCCTGTTTCATCTTGAACTTTCCCACCCCTAAAACCTTTTAAGAACCACTAATTTCACTAATTTCGCTAATTTGCTACGCGCAGGTTATCGGCACTTGCGGCGAAAGTCTGTGAATCTTTAAGTCAACAGGAAAGCGGCATTCTGTCATCCTGATGGCGCTGATGAAGCCCGTGG
This sequence comes from uncultured Prevotellaceae bacterium, assembly GCA_900316475.1. GTDB lineage: Bacteria > Bacteroidota > Bacteroidia > Bacteroidales > Bacteroidaceae > Prevotella. Next base: position 23,796 of record ONDA01000025.1, on the reverse strand, counting down.
CTATAGTTCGAGGAGTCCTTGCGGTATGTTGAGACTGATTTGCCGGTGGGTGGTGTCGATGCCGGTGATAAGTTCTTCGGCGGCAGGGATGAGTCGACCGTCCTCCAGTTCGAAGAGCAGGTTGGCGGTGGAGTCGTCGATGTCGGCGATGCGGCCTACGGGGGCGGCTGTTTGGGCGTCGACGATGTCGAAGCCTACGAGGGAGGTGAGTGACGGTACGTCGTCGTCATCAGCCAGGGAACGGGGGAAGTAGACGTCGGAGCCCGTCAGCTCCTGGGCGCGCTGCTGGGTGTCGACATCCTCGAACTTGACCAGGGCTACGGTGTCGCTGCGGAAGCGGTACTCCTCGATGAAGAAGGGCACAAGGATGCCGTCGACCTCCAGGATGAGGTAGTCGCAGTCGGTGCGGTCGAAGATGTCGTCGTCGAACTGGAACGACACCTCGCCCTTCACGCCGTGGGCTTTGCCGAGACGGCCAATGCGGTAGACTTCTTCGGGCTTAATCATGGGGGATAGGGCTGATGGGACTGATGGGGCTGATGGGATGGGCTATACTACTCTCTCAATCTTGGCACCGAGGGCGTTGAGGCGTGCCTCAATATTCTCGTAGCCGCGGTCTATCTGCTCGATGTTGCTGATGGTGCTCACGCCGTTGGCACTCATGGCCGCTATCAGCAGGGCGATGCCGGCACGGATGTCGGGACTCGACATGCGCTGGGCACGGAGCGTCAGCTTGCGGTCGTGGCCTACGACGACAGCGCGGTGGGGGTCGCAGAGAATAATCTGGGCACCCATGTCGATGAGCTTGTCGACGAAGAACAGGCGGCTCTCGAACATCTTCTGGTGGAACAGCACCGAACCGCAGGCCTGGGTGGCCACGACAATAAGCACACTGAGCAGGTCGGGCGTCAGGCCAGGCCACGGTGCGTCGGCGAGCGTCATGATGGTGCCGTCGATGAACGAGTCGACGACGTAGTGCTCCTGGTGCGGTATATAGAGGTCGTCGCCGTCGACCTGAACCTCAACACCGAGGCGGCGGAAGGCATCGGGGATGATGCCGAGGTTGTCGACAGAGACGTTCTTGATGCGGACGCCGTCGCCGCACATGGCAGCCATGCCGATGAACGAGCCGACCTCAATCATGTCGGGCAGCAGACGGTGGTCGGTGCCGTGCAGCTCGGCGACACCCTCGATGGTCAGCAGGTTTGAGCCTATGCCGCTGATACGGGCGCCCATACGGCAGAGCATGTGGCAGAGTTGCTGGATATACGGTTCGCAGGCAGCATTGTAGATGGTGGTGGTACCCTGGGCCATGACGGCAGCCATGATGATATTGGCCGTGCCCGTCACCGAGGCCTCGTCGAGCAGCATATAGGTGCCTTTCAGCTCGCGGGCTGCAATCTCGTAGACGTCGCGGTTTTCAACGTGGCGGAACTCAGCACCCAGCTTCTCGAAACCGAGGAAATGGGTGTCCAGACGGCGGCGCCCAATCTTGTCGCCACCGGGCTTGGTGATGACGGCCTTGCCCATACGTGCCAGCAGGGGACCTATCAGCAGCACCGAGCCGCGCAGGGCGGCACACTTGCTGACGAACTCGTCGCTCTCAAGATAGTCGAGGTTGAGGTCGTCGGCCAGGAAAGTGTAGGTTCTTTCTTCGTTCCTGGCACCTCGCACCTCGCACCTCGAGTTTACCTTCACGCCAATGTCCTTGAGCAGCTGGATGAGGTTGTTGACGTCGCGGATATCAGGAATATTGCTGATGGTGACAGGCTCACTCGTCAGCAGCGTGGCACTGATAACCTGCAGCGCCTCGTTCTTGGCGCCTTGCGGTGTAATGGTTCCGCTCAACAGGTGTCCACCCTCAATCTTGAATGATGCCATAGTCTTATCTCTTACGCCGGCTTCTCTTGCCTTCCTCGGCAGTGATGGCGGTCACTTTCCCAAACCTAAACCTTCCCAAGTCCAACTGAATGACTCCGTTGGTAAGACGCGCCAGGTCGTCGGCCACCTTCTCATCGTCGGCAGAGCCGTGTCCCCACGTCAGCAGGTCGCGCTTCATCTGGTTAGCCAGCTGGCGCACCAGTTCGTTGCGCTCGTCGCCGGCAGGCATCTCCTTGACTTTCTCCAGCAGCTCTTCCACCAGTCGGCCGTAGTGTCGCATCCTGATGCGGTTCTGCGGCAGTGGGATGGGCTGCGGCTTGGCGTGAATCTTCTCTGCACCGCTGACGTCGAACGGCCAGTCAATGTCCAACTGCTTGCCGGACATCAGGTACAGGTGGTCCCAGAGTGTCTGCTCGTAGTTGGCATTATCGCGAATCTGCGGCACCTTCGTCAGCATCATCCTGACGATGCTCCTGGCACACTTCAGACGCTCGTCGCGCGAGGGCAGGCTGACAGCATAGTCAACCATCTTCTGAATCTCGCGACCGTACTCGGGTAACAGCAGTTTCTCGCGCTGTGTGTTATAGTCTAATCCTTGTATATCCATCTATGCTATTTGCTTTTTTACGATTTACTGTTTACAACTGTTCAGCGGGTTACGGGGCATCTTCGCCACGAAGTCCTTCAGGTAGAAAGGCTCGTAGTAGGCCACGTCCTCTGTCTGTCCCTGCATCAGGCGGCGCTCGGCCAGCGGCTGCATCCACTTTGCCAGCGGCTCAATGCCGTCGATGTAGCAGGCGTTGGGGTGGCCGATGGTCTCCATACATTTCTTGGCACCGCCGCCGAAGAAATACACCTTGCCACGGTCGAGCCAGGGCTTGTAGGTCTCGGCATCGACGACGTCGGCCTGCACCTCGCGGACGGGACGTAGGGCACGGTCGTAGATGCCGGCGTACACCTCCATGCGGCGTGCATCAATCATCGGGCAGAGCAGGGCACCCTCCTCCACCAGTTCGCGCAGCAGGACCGGCACGCAGAGCAGCTCCAGCGTCGGCACGCTGATGAGTTTCAGGCTGCGGGCGTAGCAGATACCCTTGGCCATCGACACGCCGATGCGCAGGCCGGTATAGGAGCCGGGACCGCCGCTGACGGCGACGGCGTCGAACGGTATGGCGTGGTTGTCGGTGAACGACAGGGCCTCGTCGACGAACGTGCCCAACCGTTCAGCATGGTTGGGACCCGTACGGTCGATCTGCTCAAAGATGACGTGTGAATCCTCGCTGACGGCGACGGAGCAGACGTCAGTGCTGGTGTCAATATGCAGTATGCAAGACATAATCCTTGTTTTCGTTTAATAAATAAGGTGCAAAGTTAAGCTTTTTTCTGCTAATACGTGCACGTTTCAGAGAAATTAACGCTAAAGAGGCAGCATCACAAAGAAGCGGGCACCCCTGTCGCAGGTGGCGTCGAGCACGATGTCGCCGCCTAAACGCCTGACGATGTTACGGCTCAGGGTCAGCCCGATGCCCACACCGTCCTTGTATTCATCCAGTTGCACAAACTCGTCGAAGATGGCGTCGGCCTTGTCCTTCGGCACGCCGCAGCCGGTATCCTCGATACTGATACGTAGCATCTTCCCGCTGACGTCGCACTTCATGGTGATGCTGCCGCCTTCGGGCGTGAACTTCTCGGCATTGTCGAGCAGGTGGACAAGGGCCGAGGTGGCATAGCGCAAAGAGGTCTGAACCGTGACCGCGTCGCCGGCACTGTTGTCGAAACGGAACTCGTGCCGCTGCCTGTCTGCGATGCCGCTTTGCCGGATGGCTTCCTGGCAAAGCTCACTGGCGCCGATGCTGTCGGAACGCTCAATGGAGTTGAGGCTGCTCAACTCGGAGAGCGCCAGCAGGCGGTTGATGAGCGAGGTAATGCGGTTGGTATTCTCCTGTATCCTCTGGCTTGCCTCCCTGCGTATCTCGAGCGGCAGGTCCACGTCTGGCTGTGACATAATCTGGGTAAAGCCCGACAGGATGTTCAGCGGCGTGCGTATCTCGTGCGAGATGTTCTTGATGAAAGCCGACTTCATGCGTAACGACTCCTGCGCCTTGTCGCGAGCTATGGCCAGCTCCTCGTTCTTCTTTCTCAGACGGCGGTTCATCCAGTACCAATAGCCCACCAGCAAGGCCAGGGCGATACTGATGATGATGGCGGTCATCATCAGATAGTGATTGCGCTCCAGGCGCTTCTCCATATCCAGCTCACTGACACGGAACAAGGTGTTCAGTTCGGTAATCTGGGTGCGGGCATCTTTCTTATAGATGGAGTCGGTCAGCTCTGAGACATTCCGATACATCACGGCAGCCTCTTCAAACTGCCTGATACCCATCAGGATTTGCGCCCGCTGCTGGTAGATGAGCACCATCGACGACTTGTCGTCGTAGCCTTTGCTCTGCTCCAGTCGGCGGGTGTTGTACTCAAGGGCCTTCTCGTAGTTGCCGCGCTGCAGGAACAGCTGGGCGCGATAGTACAGCACGCTCATCCCGATGAAGACCTGACCGTCAACCTTGTTCTTGTCGGCATCGTTGATGTTGGCCTCAGCCTCATTAAGACGGTTGAGTCCTAAGTTCTGCTGGGCACAGGCCAGGTAGAAGTAGGCATACCACACGCGCCGCATCTCCTTGTCCATTTTGCCTGCCTGCTGCATCTTGTCCAGATAGGCTTTCCACTGTGTCGTGATGGCCGTCATCGCCTCATACTGCTTCTTCTCGTTCAGAGCATCACAGTAGTACGAGAAAATATCGTTTACTGTCGACGAGTTGATGTCCATCTCGTCTATCAGTTTCAGGCTCTGGTCATAACAGTTGATAGCCTCATCCAGATAGCCCATGTTGTTATAGGCATTGCCCATAGCATAGTTAGCCAAGGCCAGGCCGAACTTGTCCTGCGCCTCGGTGGCAGCATGGTGCATGAGCTTTACTTCCTTCAAAGCCGTATTGACCTTTCCGCTGAATGTGTAGGTGTTCACCAGGTGCGTCCACGTGCGGTAGTAATGCTCCCAGGCACCTTTCCTCTTATAATATTCCAAGTCGACGGGAGCCTGCATGATAAGAGAGTCGTTCAGGTCGTTATTGTACATATAGACCAGTTGCTCATAGCGGCGCTCGATGTCTGCGTCTACCGTCTCGCCGGCGGCTGTCAGCGTCAGCAGAATAGCAAGGATGGTTAAGATCGTCTTTCGCATACGGCCACAAAGTTACAAACAACGACAGAAAAAGCCAAACAATTTTTTGTCTTTTTCTGTTTTTTTATGGTTTGATGGGTTGCATCGTAAGCGGCAAACTATCCGCTCACTTCTCTCAGACAGGTTCGTATGGGAGGGCGAACACATCGGCCACTGCTTTGTAGGTGACTTTGCCTTCTACGATGTTCAAGCCCTTGGCTAATGCAGGATCGTCCTTGCAGGCCTGCTGCCAGCCTTTGTCGGCCAAGGCGATGGCATAGCGGAGGGTGGCGTTTGTGAGGGCGAGGGTTGAAGTGTTTGGCACAGCCCCCGGGATGTTTGCCACACAATAGTGCAGGATTCCCTCTTCCGTGTAGACTGGATTGCTGTGGGTCGTGGGGTGCGAGGTTTCGAAACAGCCACCCTGGTCGATGGCTACGTCAACCAGCACCGTGCCAGGCTCCATCAGCTTGAGCATCTCGCGCGTAATCAGATGTGGCGTTTTGTCGCCAGGTACCAGCACGCTTCCTACTACGATGTCGACCGACGGCAGCATCTCACGGATGTTGTGCTCCGATGAATAGAGGGTATGCACGTTGGCGGGAGTCTCAATGTCGAGTTGGCGTAGGCGGGGCAGAGAGATGTCTGCGATGGTGACATCGGCTCCCAACCCGGCAGCCATGAGGGCTGCTGCCTCGCCGACGACTCCACCGCCGAGCACCAACACCCTCGCCGGACTCACACCGGGCACGCCGCTGATGAGTTTGCCCTTGCCGCCCTGTGTTTTCTGCAGATAGTAGGCACCATTCAGCGTGGCCATGCGGCCTGCAACCTCACTCATGGGCTGCAACAATGGCAGGGAGCCGTTGGGCAGCTGTACCGTCTCGTAGGCCAGACAGACTGCTCCACTCTTCAGCATGGCATCCGTCAGCTCCTTCTCGCAGGCAAAATGGAAATAGGTAAAGAGCAGTTGTCCTGGCCGCACCAGCTCATATTCCGGCTCGATGGGTTCCTTCACCTTGACAATCATGTCACACTCGCGATAGACGGCCTCGATGGTGGGCAGTATGCGAGCACCGGCCTTCACATAGTCGTCATCAGAGAATCCGCTGCCCTCGCCTGCCGTATGCTGCACGCTGACCTGATGACCGCGACGAGTCAGTTCGGCAACTCCCGCAGGGGTCATGCCCACGCGGTTCTCATTGTTCTTGATTTCTTTTGGAATACCAACTTTCATAAGCTCTAAATTTTTAGTTAAACGTTTCCATGCTGCAAATATAAGAAAAAATTCCGAAAGTAGGTCATCTTTTTATGAAGAAAAAGCGCATACCTAAAAATTAGGTGTTTATTCACACATTCTTGCTTCTGTATATCTTCCTTCCAACGTCTGCCATCAGATGTCACTTTGCCATCAAAGATGGCGAACTTACTCCGTCTCGGCATAAAAAAGATTAAAATCTTTTGTTCTGCACTCGACTTTTCGTAACTTTGCGGTCGAAATCTAAGAATAGCGTAAATATGATACAATCAATGACAGGCTATGGCAAGGCTGTCGTAGCTTACAAAGACAAGAAAATTAACGTAGAAGTGAAATCGCTGAACTCCAAGCAGCTCGACTTGCAGACACGTATCGCGCCGCTCTACCGCGAGAAGGAGATGGAGGTGCGCCAGATGGTGGCTCAGGCCGTCATCCGCGGCAAGGTGGACTTCAGCCTATGGATAGAGCGCGACACGACGGTAGATGCTACGCCTATCAATGCCGCACTGGTGGAGAACTACTACCAGCAGATGCAGGCCATCAGCCAGAAGACCGGCATTCCCATGTCGGACGACCCTTTCTGTGTTCTCTTACGAATGCCCGATGTGCTGACGAAGACGGAACAGGAGGAGCTCAGCGACGAGGAGTGGGCCGTGGCGCGCAAGGCTGTCGAGGAGGCTCTCGACGCTCTGGTCAGCTTCCGTACGCAGGAGGGCGCCGCCCTTGAGAAGAAGTTTACGGAGAAGATAGACAATATCCAGCAACTGCTGGCCGAGATTGAGCCTTACGAGAAGAGCCGCGTGGAGAAGATTCGCCAGCGTATCACCGACGGCCTGCAGCAGATTCCGGGTGTCGACTACGACAAGAACCGCTTGGAGCAGGAACTGATTTACTACATCGAGAAGCTGGACATCAGCGAAGAGAAGCAGCGCCTGACGAACCACCTGAAATACTTCCGCGAGACGATGGCCGAGTCTGCCGGACAGGGCAAAAAGCTGGGTTTCATCGCCCAGGAGATGGGTCGCGAGATTAACACCACCGGCTCGAAGTCGAACCAGGCAGAGATGCAGAACATCGTGGTGAAGATGAAGGACGAGCTGGAGCAGATTAAGGAACAGGTCTTGAATGCATTGTAGGGGAAGCCTCCCCATGAAAGAAATATAATGAGATTTCTTTCCAAAACAGTTAGGACAAAAAATTTTTCTTTCCACATGAATAAAGGTAAAATGTTAATTGTGTCGGCTCCTTCCGGCAGCGGCAAGAGCACGATTGTGAACTGGCTCATGCAGGAGCATCCTGAGTTGAACCTCTATTTCTCCATTTCCTGTACTTCGCGTGCGCCGCGTGGTACGGAGCAGAATGGTGTGGAGTATTTCTTCCTGACGCCCGAGGAGTTTCGTGCCAAAATTCAGAACGACGAGTTTCTGGAGTACGAGGAAGTGTACAACGACCGCTTCTACGGCACGCTGAAGGCACAGGTAGAGCGGCAGCGCGAACAAGGCCAGAACGTGGTGTTCGACGTCGACGTGAAAGGCGGTGTCAACATTAAGAAGTTCTATGGCGACGAGGCACTGAGCCTCTTCATCCAACCGCCGTCTGTAGAAGAGCTGCGCCGCCGGCTGACAGGTCGCGGCACCGATAGCCCCGAAGCGATTGCAGAACGGTTGGCCAAGGCTGAGTATGAACTGACTTTCGCCCCGCAGTTCGACCGTGTCATCGTGAACGACGACTTAGAGACAGCAAAGCAAGATACACTTCAGATTATCAAAGAGTTTGGCATCTCCTAACCCCTCCATCGGCATCTTCGGCGGTTCCTTTAACCCCATCCATAACGGGCACCTGCAGTTAGCACGCCAGCTGCGCGAGGCGGCGGGGCTTGACGAGGTGTGGCTGATGGTGTCGCCACAGAACCCGCTGAAACAGCAGGACGACCTGCTCGACGACGACCTGCGGCTGCAACTGGCCCGGCAGGCCGTTGGCGGCGAACAAGGTATCGTGGTCAGCGACTATGAGTTCCGCCTGCCCCGGCCATCCTATACCTGGAACACGTTACAAGCCCTGGAGCGCGACTTCCCCGACCGTGAGTTCGTGCTGATGATTGGTGGCGACAACTGGGAACGGTTCCAGCACTGGTATCGCGCCGACGACATCGTAGCGCGCTATCCTATTGTGGTCTATCCCCGCCGCGACAGCGACATAGACCGCTCCACCTTGCCCCCGACGGTGAAGGTCGTGGAAGCCGACTTGCTCGATATTTCGAGCACTGACATCCGTCGCCGCGTCCGTGAGGGCAAAACCATAGCGGGCATGGTACCCGACACCATCCTGACGGCGGTGACAGCGTACTATGCCCGCTAACAGCTATTACTACTTTATTGCTTATTCGTAACGGATATCCACCGTCCGCTTCTCTAACTTCTTTACGAGCGGAGAGCCTTCAACGGTGAGGCGTTTCGTCGGGTCTTCCGTGTCCACACCGTTGTCGCAGGCCCAGCTCTTGCTGACTTTGACGATGGTGGTGCCGCCGCTGACGACGATGGCCTTGTCGCTCTTGATGCCTTTGGGCTTGCCGACATCGTTGGAACCCGTCGTGGTAATGCTGAGCGTACCGCCTCTGACGATGACGCTGTCAGTAGCGTTGATGCCCTTGCCGCCGTCGCCACTGCTGGTGATGGTCAGTGTTCCTGCCGTCATGACAAACAGACTGTCGGTCTTGATGCCCGCAGCCGACGTCGTGTCGCGCACGCCGTCGGCGGTCTCAATCTTACATGCGCCATAAGTGGTGATGGTGGTGGTGCCGCCATTAATGGTCAGTCCGTCGTTCACCTTGATGCCGCGCCCGCCGGTTGATGTGACATTGATATCCAACGTACCGCCGTCGATGACGATGTAGTCGTCGCTGACGACACCGCTTTTGGCATTGCCGTTGACGGTGAGTTTGCCCGTGCCGGCAAGCAGTATCTGTCCCTCACTGAAGAAAGTACCTTTCTGGTCGAAGGTCTGGTCTGTGTAGGCCGTGCCGTCTGTCAGGGTGTTCTCCGTGCCGTCGGCCAGTGTGACGTAGAGCCATTTCGAGCACTGGTTGTTGATGGCAGAGCCGTCGGCGTTGGTCAGTTGCAGACCGTTGAGCACCAGTCCCCAAGCCCGCTGACTGTAGACGAGTAGCGAGCCGTCGGTGGAGCTTCCGCTGAGCGTTAGCCGCAGAAACTGCTCTGTGGTCACGGTCACCGTGACGTCAGCGCCGTTCTTATTGATGGTTACTTTATCGACATCGCCTGTAGCGGTGGCTGTGGTGCCGGCGTAGACAATAGCCACATTCAGCGTGTCAGCCTCGGGTGTCGGTGTAGGGTCTTGTCCCTCCGCCTGCTTGTACTTCTGTGTGAAGTCGTCCAACGTGTATGCGTCGTCGGTAGTGCAGGCCGTGATGGCCAGTGCCGCCAATATCATAGAAAAAAACTTCTTCATCTCATTATAAATTATGGATTATGAATTGTGAATTGTGAATTCTCTTCAGAATTTGTACATATAGCCAAGTCCGATAAGGTGTGCGTTACCCTCGCCCTCGTCGTCATTGTTGTTGACGGTCTGATAGCGGTAGGTGAGCGAGAGGACGTGTTTCTTTTTTATTTTGTAGTCGGTGCCTATCTGGTAGCGCATCTTGCTGATGCCGTCATTGTCGTTAAACATCTCAGCATTGGCGAAAGGTTCGAACTTACTATTCGGGATGTCGTAGCTCACCTGCAGGCGGCTGCGCAGCACGTTCTGTCCCTTGCCCTTGACGGGCTCCATGGCGTAGCCCGAGATGTAGTCGTTGTCGTCGGCGTCTTCGGCCCACTTGAAGTTGTACTTCTTGTCCTGTGCCTCTGGCCGGTAGGTGTACTGCCAACGTTCGCGCAGCGAGAAGCTGAAATGGCCTGCGCTGACGCTGCCAGCCAACTGTACGAAGAGCCTGTGACGGACGCCCCAATAGGAGGGTGTCCATTTGTTGGGCAGATTGTTCTTCCAAGTCAGTTCCTCCCTGTTGTTATCGTAGAGGAAGGTGTAGCCGGCGGCAGCCTTCAGTCCCTTGAAGAACTTGTACTCAGCGCTGAGGCCGGCACTCCATCGGTCGGCCGTGCGCGTGTTGTTACGTGTACGGAATTCGCCGTCTATGCCGACGCTCCATTTCTTTGAGATTTTCTTCTCGGCTCCCAGTTCGTACCACATGCCGAAATCGTCGCCGTTTTGTGCGCTGACAGGCATTAAGGTGCCAAGGATGGTGCCAAGGATGCAGATAAGTCGTTTCACTTTGCTATTTGTTTTTGGGGTTGATTATTTCTTGATGTATTTCTTTCCATTGACGATATTGACACCGTGCCGAAGCTGAGGCTGCTGTATGCCACCCGTATTATAGACGGTCGCCGGATGCTGAGTCTCTATCGTCTGCTGACGTATGCCGACAGCCATTGCCGGGGTTGCCGGGCGTCCCAGTACGCCGAACGGTGAGACGCTCTGGATGCTGATGATTTCCGGTGAATAGTCGATAGACTCATCGGCGACCACCACGGCCTTGTCGGCCATAATGATGAGGTAACAGACGGCCTGCCCCGTGGCATCCGTCCAACTCAGACGGTTGTCGCTGAGGGTCAGCAGCGGGGCATCGAGGATACGTCCCTGGCGGTCGGCATCCCACTGGTCGTTGCCGCTGAGCACATTCTGAATGGTGAATGTCGCGGCCTCGGCGGCACTGAGCACAGCCTTGCTGGTACTTGTCTTGCCCGCCTTGTCGGTGAAGGTCGTCTTGCGCTGCGACAGGTCCACGGGCTGTCCGTCGGCATTCACCGTATTATACTCCGCCATCTGTGTGGGCAGTCCGTCCATGTCGCGCCACCCTGCCGCCGTTATGCTGACGTGCTCTGCAAGTTGCGTGTCGATGAACGCCACTTTAGGCGTGTCGCCCCAGGGGCGGCCAAGGTCGGTGGTTGCCACACCATGGAACGACGGCGCGAGACTGATGACGGCGTGGCGGAAGACATAGCCCCAGCCGGGATTGATGTGGCTGGGCGCCACCATGACATTCGTACCGTTGGTAAGCTGCAGGGTGTCGCTGTCGAAGAACACTTCGCCGGCATTGTAGATGAAGTCCGTCGTGCCGCTGACCACACTCTCGCGCACCAGATGGCGCTGGCCGCTTTTGCCCGTGCGGTAGGTGTCCTGCCAGCCGTTGATGCGGCACTGCGTCACCGTAATACGGTCGCCGAGGGTGTACAGTGCCAGAGCCTGCTCGCCTTGTCCGAAGGTGTTGTTGATAGTCAGGTTGTCCAGCGTCACGTCGCTGGCATTGACATAGACTGACGCCGTCTTGCTGATATCGCCATTGGCCGACTTCGGCTTGTTGTCGGTGATGACGACCTGGTCGCGGCTCACCCCCGTCAGATGGATGTACGGTTTCGCTATTTCCACATGCTCGTTGTAGGTGCCAGCCTTTACTAATATATAATAAGGTGTATCCTTGGTAGCCTTCTGCTCGGCATCGGCAATGGCGGCGCCGATGGTCTTGAAGTCGGCGGTCAGCTCGGTAGGGCTGACGGTGGCGTTAAAGATATTCCTTTTCTCCACCGTCGGCATGGTCTTGTAAGGTGTCAGGTCGATAGTGCCGTCAGCCACGCCGGCCAGGAATATCTCCAGGTTCGAGTAGCCGCTTGCCGTCAGTCTGTAGCCGTCCGTCGCGTCGCCAGGGTTCAGTCCGCTTGCCGTTTCGTATGCATCGGGCATACCGTCCTGGTCGGTGTCTTGCATTATCTGTTCGCCATCGACCATTCCGAGCCACGGCCACATCGTGGTCTTGATGGTTTGTCCGGTGGCCTCGTCGAGGGCATAGAACTCATCACTGCGCGAGAGGGTGATGTCGGCGGGCGAGTTGATGATGCCCAGTCCGCGATCCAGCGTTCCGCTGCTGTTGCGCCCGGCATATTGCGGGTCGACGGTGCCGGCGGCCTCGTCGAGCAAGCGGCGGTCTACCTCGTCGTAGCGGGGCAGCGAGGCTCCCGCACCACGTGTGACGCGCTGATAGGCTTCGTCGGCCGTCTCTGTGGCTGACAGCCCGCTGCTGACGGGCTGCTCTTGCAGCACGTACTGGTCGTAGATGGCCTGCGAACAGCCGTCCTCGGTATTGAAGGCCCGGTCGCTACTGCCTGTCGTGAAGCCGTAGAGATTGTCGGCGTTCACTTTCTCCAGCACAGCGTTGCTCCAGACGGAGGTTGCCGGTGCAAACTTGCTCGACAGTTCGAACTTGTTGCCGCGGAGCAGCCACTGACCTAAGCCGCGACCTGTTGACGACGCACCGACGAAGTAACGGCTATTGGCAACCTGCTGCTTCGTGGTTGGACCGGGGCGGAAGTAGTTGTTCAGCATGTAGACGCGGTTGTAGTTGTTGCCGCCATTGATGTCTTTGTAGCACTCGCCACCGTAGATGCTGTTGGGCTTGCCCCAGTTGAACATCACGTTGTTCACAAACTCATTGTCAACAAACTGGTCGTGGGCTCCCGGCGTGTCACTCTGATTACGCACGCCGTTGAAACGCGGTGTGCGGTTGTTGACGTTCGAGATGAGACAGTGGTGCATCGTGCCGTGCTCACCGCCCCATTGTGTGGCATACGAGCGGGCGCCCTTGTCGTTCTTCGAGTTATAGAGTCCTTCCGAGATGATGGTCCACTGCACGGTCGTCGAGTCGCAGTCGTACATCGTCAGGTTCTCCTCCATAGACCATGTCAGCGAACAATGGTCTAATATGACGTGGTGGGTATTCTCCACATCGAGCGACGTCATCGACTTGTTGGGCAGGTCGCCGGCACGGAAGCGCAGGTAGCGCACGATGACGTTCGGCTTCGACAGTTTGACGGGGTAGCCGGCAATGCAGACGCCGCCGCCCGGTGCCGTAGAGCCGTCGATGGTGATGTTACCGTTGTTCAGCGAGAGTGTCGACGTCAGATAGATGGTGCCACAGGTACGGAAGAGCACCGTGCGGGGTGTATCGTCGCCGGTGCGCAGTGCCCAGCGCAGGGTGCCCTCCACGAGGTTGGCGTCCGTACAGTCATCGTTGCGGGTGACGTAATAGACGCGTGCGCCACGGCTATCGGTCATTCGGCCGCCGGTGGTGAAGCGCCCGAAGCCCTCGGCACCGGGGAAGGCTACGAGGTCGGCCTTGTAGTTCTCTATCATGGCAAAGATCGCCTTCACCGTCATGTCCTGGCCAAGTACGAAAGTGTAGACGGGCTGGGCAGACAGTTCGTTGCCGCCGTCGTCGACCCAGCGCACGAAGTAATGGCCTTTGGCGGCCGTGGCGGTCAGGGTGACGGTCGTTCCGGCATTATACTTGCCGCCCTCTCCCTGCGGACTCACCGTCACGCTACCCATGCCGGGTGTGGCCGTTCCGTATGTCAGCGTAGCCTCCGGCAGTTTGGTGAAGCGGGCCTCCACCTGCATATTACTTGACACCGTGAACGTATGGGGATTCTCGTTAGCAAGGAGCGCCCCGCCGGCGTACCATCCCTCGAAGGCGTAGCCGATGTTGGCCGTGGCGGTACAGGTGACGTTGTCGCCCGAGACCACCGAGGTCTGTGCTGGCGTCACCACGCCGGCTCCCGCCGGTGTGACCGTTGCCGTGAACGTGTTCGTCTGCACGGTGCCGCCAAGCGTCGCAGTACCCGTCAGTTTGACGTTGCCCATAGCCAGGTTCGTACCGTTATTATAGCCACTCACCATACGCACCACGACCACCCATGCATCCTTGCTGGCAGTAGCCGTCGGCGGCACGTCGAAGGCCACATCGTCATAGTGCGCATTGACGTCGCTATGGCTGTTGACCTTGCCAAGCTCATAGGTCTGGCTCACCTCGCCCTGGGCGTTCAGCTTACGCAGCAGCACCTCAAAAGCCGGTTTGCCGTTTGTGAGCCACGATGCCACGCTCACGCTCACCTTCGATGGCACGTAGGCGAGGTCGCCGCCCGTGGGCTTCAGCTTCAGCGTCATGCCATAGTCGTCGGTACCGTCGGCGGCACCCTGCGTCTTGAATCTCAGGATACGCAAGCCGGTCTCCTTGGTGACATAGTTTGCGGGTGTTATCTCTCCCTGGAAAGCCAGCTTTGCGCCAAAGGCGACAGCGGTCTGCAGCATACTGCCGACATCGGTGCCTTCGCAACTGATGGTAGCGGCAGTGGCCGACTTGTAGGCATCGCTGCCAACGGCAAGGTCCTTGATGCTCTTGTCGAGCGGCCAGTGGGTAGTCACAACACTCTGTGCAGCACTATTCAGCACAGCCATGACTGCCGAGAATACTACGAAAAGGAGTCTTTTCTGCATAACGTTTTCAGGTTTTTAGTAGTTTCAGCCGCAAAAGTACAAAAAAAAATCAGATTCGTGGTCACAGGGAGCCGTTTTTTGTTTTTTTTTCGTAACTTTGACGCCATGAAAACAATTGTTCTTCTGACGGCGATGCTGCTGACGTGTGGGCAGGCAAGGGCCCAGGTCGTTGACGACGGCCTGCAGTACGTGCCGTTGGCAGCGGCCGTGGTCCTCGGCAACTGCGGTGTGGAGGCGCGCCATCCGCTGCGTGAGCGGATAGCGGTGGCGGCGACGGCCTACACGGCACTGACGGCCGTGGCTGGCGGACTGAAACTGACGGTGAGCGAGCGCCGGCCAGACGATAGCGACGACAAGTCGTTTCCATCGGGGCACGCTGCCCGTGCCTTTGCCGGTGCTGAACTGGTACGGTCGGAGTACGGCTGGCCGTGGGGCATCGGTGCATATACCGTGGCGGCGGGTGTCAGCGTGCTGCGCGTCGCTGGCGACCACCACTATGTCCACGACGTGCTGGCGGGAGCCGCCGTCGGCGTGCTCTCGGCACGTGTGGCTTACTGGCTGTTGCCCATAGAGCGTCAGGTCTTCGGCTGGGATGTCACTGCCACACCGTCCTACGACTACGCCACGCAGACCGTTGGCATAGCCCTGACCATCGACGTAGGACATTAAGTTGATGTTTATTGTAGGCGGATGAGTGTCGAACCGGTGGTTGCCGCTTCGCCGCTGTCTACCTGTACGGCATAGATGCCGGGGCGCAGGTGGCTCAGGTCGACGGTGCCGTCGGTGGGCTGCGCACGCAGGACGGACTGGCCGCCGATGGCGTAGATGGTGACGGTGAAGGGGACCGACGGAGCGGCGGCGGAGGCGGAGCCCGACGGAGAAGTGCCGGGCACAGCGGCGGCGGAGAGGGGCGCGAGGATGAGGGTGCGGCCTGACAGGCGGAAGGAGAGCTGACGCGGCTGGTGGGCAGCCAGGCCCTCGATGCCCGTTAGTCCGTTGATATAGAGCAGGCCTCGGTAGGCGTCAATCTCGCCGTTGCCGTAGCGGCAGTTAGGGTAGGTCTCGTCGGCCTCGGGGTGGCGTGCCGTTATCGCCAGGATCGCTTTCACGTCGCCGGGCGTCAGCTGGGGGTTGGCCTGTAGCCACAGGGCTACGGTGCCCGTTACCACCGGTGCTGCCATCGATGTGCCGCTCTCCGCCTTCCAGTAATAGTCTTTGTTGGCTATACGTTCTTTCGCTACCAGCTGTGCCCGTTTCGATGCCGACAAATCCGCTGGCTGACAGTTGCCATTGAAGGCCGAGACGATGTTGTGTCCTGGAGCCACGACGTCGGGTTTCGTCCGTCCCTCCAGTGTGGGGCCGGTGCCCGACCATGACACCACCGTGCCGAGAGCGTTGTTGTTGTATTCGTATGTGATGCGGTTACCTTCGATGTTGGTGACGCTGTCGCGATGGCTTGTCAGTCCCACGGCAATCATGTCCTTGAAGGCGGCAGGCACGGTGACCGTGTAAGGCGCATTCTTGACGTAGCCCGTAGCGTTGAGACGGTTGAAGGTTGCCGCATTGCTGGCCCCCATAACCTCGACCTCAGCATCGCCCTCGATGACGATGGCGAACGACGGCGTCGTGTAGGCTCTGGTAGGCGTGGGCAGTCTCAGTGTGACGGTAAAGGCGGTGAGGGGTGTCGACGACAGGGTGTAGGCACGCGCCTCGACGCGGAACTTGTCCAACACGTCGTCGTTGTTGATGTCCGCGCTGACCTCATAGCCGTCGTCGCCAGCACCGACGATGGCTTCCGACGTGAGGCGCAGTGTGTCAGCTCCCTCGATGTCGGGCAGGAGTTTCAGCGTGAAACGGCCTGCCGAGCGTAGCGTGATGGTAGGCGTGAGCGAACCCTTGAGCCACATCCTTTCGTTCATCCGCGTATGAGCCGGTTTTACATGATGCAGGATGCCGTCAGAATAGTTGCCTGCCGAACAGACGATGATGCGTCCGGGCCCCGTGAGACTGTTCATCACTTCCTCTTGCAGGCTGTAGTCGGTGGCCAGCGTCTGTTGAGCGCCGAAGCTGCAGTTTACCACACACGGCTGGCCGTGAGCCTTGGCATAGTCGACGACGTGCTTGACGGCCAGTGCCTCCATCGCGTTGCTCAGTGTCAGTTTCTTGTTGGCGACATCACGTATCAGCGGGTCGGCCGTATCGTCGCTCAGTGTTGCATTCGCAGAATTGATGAGAGCCGCCTTCTGCTCGTCGGTACAGCCGCTCAGGTGAGTCAGACTCATGACGATGTCGGCCTCGCTGGCAATGCCCTGATAGCCACCCACGGCACTGCCGGCAGCTATGGCAGCAACGTGGGTGCCATGAAACCTCGTAGAGTCGCAGGTGCCCCGGGCCTCAGCCAGCTGTTCGGGCGTGGTATAGAGCGTGCCAAAGCCGGCATAACCCGTGTTCTCGCCGGTATAGATGTCCCACGCCTGGCGGATACGCGTCTGTCCGTTGGCATCGTTGAACATAGGATTGGTGAAGTCGAGGCCCACATCGCAGACCCCCACGACGACACCACGGCCGGTATAGGCTTGCGGCAGTTGTACACCCTGTGAAGCCAGGTCGGCACCGACCACCTTTCGCGTCACGTCAGTCAGTGGACGCGACAGCGGGTTGGCCTCCATACGCACCACGCGCTGGTCGAGCGAGAGCGGTGCCAACTGACTGACGGGCAGCAGGGCGACGTACACCGTCCCCATGCTATCGACGATACGGCAGCCGCGACGCGTCAGTGCCGTCACGTCGCCGTCGGTGAGCTTCACCAGTGCGAGGACATACTCCTCGGCAACCGGCTCCGTGCCACGGGCCGTAGCCACGGATTGTGTCATTCTGTCTATCAGCATCGGCGACAGTTTGGTGCGGTCAGCCTTCTGTGCCGACAGCTGGATTGCCATTGTCAGCAGTACCAGCGTCAGCAGTCTCTTCTTGATTCTCATATTCTGTTTCATGATTAAGTGCTTGGATGTATTTGTAGAGTTGCCGGTAGAACGGGTGGCGCGTCATTGTCGCGACGTCGCCCAGGATGATGAGCTTCATGCGTGCCCGGGTGATGGCCACGTTCATGCGGCGCAGGTCGCGCAGGAAGCCTATCTGTCCCTCATCGTTGGAGCGGACGAGCGAGATGACGATGATGTCGCGCTCCTGCCCCTGGAAACCGTCGACGGTGTTCACGGTTATCAGACTGCGGAAGGGCTTGAAGTATTCACGCTTCTTGAGCAGCTGCCTGAGGTACTGCACCTGTGCGCGGTAGGGCGAGATGATGCCCACGTCGAGCCGCTCGTTGAGGACGCGCGTCTTGCCGATGCGCTCGAAGTACTGCTGCAGCGTCAGCAGCGTCAGTTCGGCCTCCGCCCTGTTGATGCGTCCGAACGACTCGCCGACGAATTCTTCTTGATTTCGAGGTGCGGGGTACCTCGAATAATCCACCCACTCCATCGGCACGTCGAGGTCGAGGATAGAGCGGAACTTCACTTCGGGAGCCGACTCCACCTGGTTGCCGTAGAACCAGTCGCTGGAGAAGCGCATAATCTCCTCGTTCATGCGGTACTGCATCCGGAGCAGCGTCACCACCTCTGGTTTCTGCTCCACGATGCGCTCCATCAGCGTCGTGCCCAGTCCGGCCTTCAGGGCCGCAATGCTCTTCACCGTCGGCGGCAGCTGACAGTGGTCGCCGGCCAGGATGACGCGCTGACAGCGGCGTATGGGAATCCAGCAGGCAGCCTCCAAGGCCTGCGCCGCCTCGTCGATGAAAACCGTACCGAACTTCTGGCCGTCGAGCAGGCGGTTGGCGGCACCTACCAGGGTGCAGGCAATGACGCGGGCCTCGCCGAAGAGCTGCGCGTTAATGCGTATCTCCAGTTCGTTGGCACGGTCTTTCAAGCGCTCCATCTTCTGGTGGTACTTCTCGTCGCCACGCTTACGGTGGGCACGCAGTTCGCGGATGGCCTTGCGGATGGCCCACAACAGTTCGTAGTCAGGATGACTCTCAAAGCGCCGCTCGTAGGTGAAGCTGAGCATCTTGTCGTTGACACGCGTTGGGTTGCCTATTCTTAATACCGGCACACCGCGGTCGACGAGCTTTTCGGAAATCCAGTCGACGGCCATGTTCGACTGCGCACAGACCAGCACCTGCGGTTCGCGGCGCAGCGTCTCGTAGATAGCCTCGACGAGTGTTGTCGTCTTGCCCGTGCCTGGTGGTCCGTGGACGATGGCCACGTCCTTAGCCCGCAGCACCTTGTTCACAGCCTCCTGCTGCGTCTTGTTCAGATAGGGGAACTGCATCGGGGCAAAGGTGAAGGTGGCGGCCGGCTGCCGTGAATAGAAGAGGTCGCGGAGATAGGCCAGCCGTCCTTTCGAGCGCATAACGCGGTCCAGTGCGTCGAACATCATCTTGTAGCTGGTCTCGTCGAACGACAGCTGCACACCGACGTTTGCCGCCGTCTGTAAATCCGTCAGCGGCATACTCTCGGGGACAGTGACCACCATGCGGTCGCCGTCGACAAAGCTGACGGTCGCCGTCTGCGGGAAGTACTTGATATGGGGCTGATGCCCCCCAATAGTCTCATAGGCCCCATCAGTCTTTTCCTCCCTGAAGAACGCCACCGGTCGGCCATACTCAAACTGGTGCTCCACATCGTTGTCTGCGGTACGGAACACCTCTACACACAGCTGGTTCATCGAGTTATAGAAGCTGCGGCCGATACGCACCGGCCACCATGCATCGCCTCGTTTCACCAGCCGTGCCAGCCCCTGCTGCTCGGTCTGTCGCTGGTAAGCCTCCTTCTCCGTCTGATACTCCAACTGGAGCAGCAGCCGTTGCTGTTGTAATGCCTGAATCGCGTTCATCGGTGCAAAGATACGAAATAATTCACAATTCATAATTCATAATTCATAATTATTTTTTATCTTTGCACCCAGATATGAAGAAGATACTGCTAATCAACGATGTTGTGGGCTACAGCCATGTAGGCATGGTGGCTATGATGCCCATTCTGACCTATCTGGGTCACCCGACGTATAACCTGCCGACGTCGCTTGTGTCGAACACCCTCGACTACGGCCGCTTCAACGTGCTCGACACCACGGCGTATATGCGCGGCGTGCTGCCCGTCTGGCGCGAGTTAGGCTTTACGTTCGATGCCGTCTGCACCGGCCTGATGTTCAGCGAGGAACAGGCAGTGGTGGTCTCCAACTACTGCACCGAACTGTCGCGCCAGGGCACCACCATCTTCGTAGACCCGATCATGGGCGACGGTGGCCGACTTTATAACGGTATCACACCGCGACAGGTGGAGCTGATGCGACAGATGGTGTCAGTAGCCGACCTGACCTTCCCCAACTACACCGAAGCCTGCTACCTGACGTCGACGCCCTATCGTGAGGAGGGGCAGTCGTGGGACGAGGCCCGCGAGATGCTCTCCCGTCTGCGCGACATCGGCTGCCGCTCGGCCTTGGTGACGAGTGCCAAGGTTGAGGGTCAGAGCTGCGTCATCGGCTACAACCACTGCGACGGCGAGTACTTCCAGCTTGACTACGACGAGATACCGGTACTTATCCACGGCACAGGCGACATCTTCTCGGCGGTGCTCATCGGCCATATTATGAAAGGTGAGCCGTTGGTGCAGTGTACCCGCACAGCTATGGACGTCGTGAGCAAGCTCATTGACCGCAACCGCGACTTGGACGACAAAAAACGAGGCATCCCCATTGAGAAATGCCTCGATCTGCTATAACAATTTTCTACTTACTCCTTACTACTTTACTCCTTACTCCTCGAATTACAAAGGATAATCCTCGAAAGCGTAGAGGACGGTGCTGAGATAGCGCTCGCCAGTGTCGGGCAGCAGCACCACAATCTTCTTCCCCTTATTCTCAGGACGCTTGGCCACCTCAATGGCAGCGTAGAGGGCAGCACCGGCTGAGATGCCTACCAGCAGACCTTCCTGCTGGGCAATCTCACGCCCCGTGCGGATGGCGTCGTCGTTCTCCACGTCGAACACCTCGTCGATCACGTCGGCATCGTAGGTCTTGGGCACGAAGCCGGCACCGATACCCTGAATCTTGTGAGGTCCGCTCTGTCCACCGTTCAGCACGGGACTCGACTTCGGCTCTACGGCAATCACCTTCACGTTGGGGTTCTGCTCCTTCAGGAACTTGCCCGTACCGCTGATGGTGCCGCCGGTGCCTACACCGCCGATGAAGATGTCGACCTGTCCGTCGGTGTCGCGCCAGATCTCGGGACCCGTCGTGGCATAGTGCTTGGCGGGGTTGGCGGGGTTCTCAAACTGCTGCAGGATAACACTGCCGGGAATAGAGTCGCGCAGCTCCTCGGCGGCGCGGATGGCACCTGGCATACCGTCTTTACCAGAGGTCAAGCGCACCTCGGCACCGTATGCCTTGACGAGGTTGCGACGCTCCACGCTCATAGTCTCAGGCATGGTAAGGATAAGATGGTAGCCCTTGACGGCCGATACCAGTGCCAGTCCTACGCCGGTGTTGCCTGAAGTCGGTTCAATGATGGTGGCCCCGGGCTTCAAGATGCCCTTTTGTTCGGCATCCTCAATCATAGCCAGGGCGATGCGGTCCTTCACGCTGCCGCCGGGGTTGAAAAACTCTACTTTGGCAATAACCGGGGTCTCCAGACCCTTTGCCGTTGAATACTTGTTGAGCTCCAAGAGTGGTGTGTTGCCGACGAGCTCGGTCAGCTGTTTTGCAATCTTTGTCATATCCTTACCTTTTTTTGTTGATTAATAAACTTTACTGGGTGCAAAGGTACGGTGTTTTTATGACTCTGCCAATACCTCGGACGTGTTATTTGCATACCACAAACATGGTATTTTGCTATAAATCATGGTCAACCATCGCTGCAACACACGAGTCGGACCATACGTTCTCTGCCGGACGGGCAGCGTTGCCGCACTGCTTTTGGTGAAGAGCGCCACCAGCACGGCCGGCATCCTGCACGACGAGTCCCGCCAGCACGAAGCCGAAGACGGCGGTGACGTGAACGATGCTGCCGTTGCCTCTGTCGTCGGGGTCGATGGGCGCCTTATTCGCAAGAAGCTCGTCGGAATAGACGCACTGGAACTTGCGCTCGGGGAACACCCCCTCGCGCTTGAAACGGTGGCGAAGGGCACGGGCCAGCGGGTCGCCTGTCACCTTCCAGAACTCAGCGGTCTTGATGCGGGTGGGGTCGAGCTTGAGGGCTGCACCCATCGACGAGAAGAATCTTGCGTCGGTCTGGCAAGCCATGAGAATGAGCAGTGCCTTGTCCTTCAGCGAGTCGATGGCGTCGATGATGTAGTCGTACTCCTCTAAAGCGAATTTTGAGGCGGTCTCTGCCGTAAAGACCTGTTGCAGGGCGGTGACGTCTGCTGCGGGGTTGATGGTGAGCAGCCGCTCCCTGAGGGCATCGACCTTCACCCGTCCTACCGTCTCGGTCGTCGCCATCAGCTGGCGGTTGATGTTGGTAACGCTTACGCGGTCGGAGTCGACAATGGTCAACTTCGTGATGCCGCTGCGCACCAGACTCTCAGCACACCAGGAGCCTACGCCGCCTACACCGAAGATAATCACCCGTTTCTCGCGGATACGGCTCATCGCGTCGTCACCCAAGAGGAGTTCTGCCCTGCGGAATATTGCTTGTTCTTCTGTCATCGTTACTGAATTTGGGTGCAAAGGTACAACTTTTTCGGCAAAAAAACGATGAACGATGAACGAATTACAGGTGTACCTCCTTGTCCACCACCTCGCCACCGAGAATCCTGAAGGAGTTCAGGTGAACGCCTTCGTGGAGCGAGAGGATGGCGTAACGGATGGTGGGGTCGTTGGCCAGGCGCAAATCCTCCTGGGAGGGACGCGAGGGCGAGGCGGGATGACTGTGCCAGTTGGCGAGAATCTTCAGCCCTTTGCTGCGGGCATAGCGCAGGGCGGCAAACTGGTCTTTCGGCGCGAAGGAGAAGTGCTCGGGCGAGTGGTCCGTGTTCTCCATCCAGTAATGCTCAGTCACGATGTCGCCGTCAGGACCGCTGGTGCCCAGCAGGTAACCGCACGTCTCGTTGGGTGCGTCCTGCCGGGCTTGGCTGATCAATTCATCTACAATATCCTTTGGTATTTTCATCTTTCAATGTTCAATCTTCAATGTTTCAAATCACCCGCGGCCTGTTCTTGTGTCCCTTTGGTAGCAAGCGCGCAAGGCGCGAGCGCGTAGTCTATCAGATGGTCGATGGTGGGATGACTGCCGCAGATGGCGCACGAGTCGCGATGCTTTACGGGCACGGTGCGGAACTGCATGGTCTTGGCATCGAAGGTGAGCAGACGGTTCGTCAGCAACTCGCCGATGCCCGTGAAATACTTCAGTGTCTCGGCGGCCTGAATAGTGCCCAGCATACCAGCGATGGCACCCAGTACCCCAGCCTGCGAACAGGTGGGTACGGCTCCTACGGGAGGCGGCTCCTTGAACATGCAGCGGTAGCAGGCTGTGCCGGGCACGTGGGTGAACGTCTGACCGTTGAAGCGCAGGATGCCGCCGTGCGAGAAGGGCTTGCCAGCCATCACACAGGCATCGTTGATGAGGAACTTTACGGGGAAGTTGTCCGTGCCGTCGACGATGAAGTCGTACTGCTTGATGATGTCGAGCGCGTTCGACGAGTCGAGAAATTCGTAATAGGTCTCCACCTTCACGTCAGGGTTGATGGCCTTGATTTTCTCCTCAGCACTCTTCACCTTCGGCACGCCTACGTCCTTCGTGAAGTGGATCACCTGGCGCTGAAGGTTGCTCAGGTCTACGACATCGGCATCCACGATGCCGATGGTGCCAATGCCAGCGGCAGCGAGGTAGAGCGAAACGGGAGCCCCCAGTCCACCAGCACCCACCACGAGCACGCGCGCGTTCATTATCTTTTCTTGTCCATCCACGCCGACATCCTGCAACAAGATGTGTCGCGAGTAACGTTGTATCTGTTCTTCTGTAAAGTCAATCATCGCGCGCCTCCTCCCATGAAATACAGGAAATCGACCTTGTCGCCTTCCTTGATCTGGATACTGTCCCAGTTGT
>ONDA01000004.1 GCA_900316475.1 uncultured Prevotellaceae bacterium | reverse complement strand
CTTTTCGAGGTACTCTGCGAGGTTCGTGCGGACTTTGGCGGCGGCTCCTTCGGCGGCTACCTTAGCAATATCGCTCTCTACCATGAGTTTGACAAGCTCCTCGAAGGATGTTTTGTTGGGATTCCATTTGAGTTTGGCCTTGGCCTTGGTGGGGTCACCCCAAAGGTTCACTACATCCGTAGGACGATAGAAATCTTCGCTAACAGCAACAACAGTCTTACCAATCAAGTTCTCTGGGCCATTTACTACAATACCCTTCTCGTTGATACCTTCGCCCTCGAACTTCAGTTCAATACCTGCGTGTTTGAACGCAAGTTCTGTGAACTCACGGACAGAGTGCTGTACACCAGTAGCAATCACGAAGTCCTCTGGTTTGTCCTGCTGAAGGATAAGCCACATGCATTCCACATAATCTTTGGCATAGCCCCAGTCACGCAGAGAGTCCATGTTACCAAGGTACAGACAATCTTGTACTCCCTGAGAGATACGTGCAGCTGCGAGGGTTATCTTACGGGTTACAAATGTTTCACCACGGCGCTCAGACTCGTGATTGAACAGAATACCAGAACAGCAGTACATATTGTATGCTTCACGATACTCCTTGACAATCCAGAAGCCATACTGCTTGGCCACAGCGTAAGGGCTATAGGGATGGAAGGGCGTGTTCTCGTTCTGAGGAACTTCCTCCACCTTGCCATACAGTTCAGAGGTGCTGGCCTGATAGATACGACAGGTTTCTGTCATCCCCAGCTGGCGCACAGCCTCCAAAATACGCAGTACGCCCACGGCATCGACATCAGCCGTGAACTCCGGTGAGTCAAAGGACACCTGTACGTGGCTCTGTGCTGCCAGGTTGTATATCTCATCGGGCTTCACCTTACCGATGACACCCAACACACTCATGGAGTCACCCAGGTCTGCATAGTGCAGATGGAAATTTGGGGTGCCCTCCAAATGAGCTATACGCTCACGGAAGTCCACAGACGAACGTCTAATGGTTCCATGCACGTCATATCCTTTTTCCAACAAAAACTCGGCCAAATAGCTACCATCTTGACCTGTAATACCAGTAATTAATGCTGTTTTCATATATTTATGTATGCATATATTATGATTATTCGTTTTTCTATTCTTGTCGTGTCTTTGGGTAACGACTTCTTATCTCATAGACATAAACAAAATAGTATTCCTCTAATCGTGTCCTGACGTTATCGCTTGAAGAGTATCCCATGCCTTTCAGAGTCTCATAAGCCTTGATTGCTTCCTCATTGTTAGCACAGTTAACCCAGTAAAAATCACCAAGGTCTATTTTGTGGAACTCAGACTGTTGGTCTATGTCATCAGTAAGGCCACAAAACCAATCTCTCCGTGTAGTTCCACTACCTAACCATTGGAACATCTCGTCCATTTGCTCAACCGCTTCTTGTGCATAGGCAGGCTTCTGGTTCTCGTAAAGTTCGTCTATATCAAATTCCAAGCACATGGCAGATTTTTGTATTTATAGCTATTCGTACTGAAGTCTCTCAACTCACTGATTATGACATCATACCTATTGTTTCCATACTTTAGCCTGCTTCTAGCCTCCTTCTAGGCTGCTTCTAGCCTTACTCAAGGCTTACTCATAAGTATGGCAGTAAGCAGGGGAGAGGCTTTCTGAAGCGAGGCTACTCGCTTATTAATCGATAACTGTCAAACACCAGTGGGTCACATCTTGCGATGTAACCCTTAGGTAAGTCAGAAAAGAATGTTTATTCGTGCATATTTTGCGCGTGACAGGCATCGACAACGGTCACGGTTTCGCCATCGAACGTGTATGCGAAGTACCACTTGTCGGTGTTGGCCATGTGGCAACCCTCCCAACGCTTCAACGTTGGAGGGCGCCTCAAAAGCTTTCGTTCGATGTCATATACAGAAGTCAGCGCATCATGGACGTTGCGTTTGTAGTCGGCCTTATCATAGGTGTGGCGATATTTCTTGGCCACATTACCATAAAAGGTATAGATTTTTCGCGCAGCGCGGGGCTTGATAATGTACTCCATATCAGTCCTGGGCATAGATGTAATCTATCTCCTTTTCAATAGCATTGTACAATTCCTCGGGCGTCAAATCACGCTCAGGCAATGGATGCATCGTGCTGTAATCTTGAAGGCATGTGACTTCCGTTTCATCAAGACCAGCCTCGCGGGCGATGTCGTCCCAATTGATAGCAAAATCGCGAGCCGTTGAACGCCAAGCCACATCGTGCGACTTCTCTTTAATCTCGTCATAAGAAAGTCCGGCATACTTAGCAATGCAAGCATCAAGAACCTCCTGTTCATTAGGTGACAACTGGTCAAGGTCGGCATCCTTGAGTGGATTGACATACATCCAATTATCAATCTGGAAGAACCGGCCCAGCCCCTCAGTGTCAGGTAGATAGGAGTCGCCACGCACAATCTTCATCATGTCGTACAGTCTTGAAGGCACAGGTCCTGCCTCCATGGCGATGTAGGTGTCGCCTGTGATGGGACGTCCCCAGTCTGCAAGATGTTGACGGTCGGCAAAATAGATTATCTTGAAGATTTTATGAAAGTCCTTGCGCTGCACGCGGTTGGCCACGAACAGCAACGCATTGAGTGTCTTTGCCTTATCAAACTGTACATTCATAAATCAATCTCCTATCTTTGTGTGCAAAGATACGATTTTTATTCCATATAGACGGGCAATGCCCGAAATTTAACATTTTATTAAGAGTTTCTGGCTTCAAGTTCAGCCCCTTTAGACAAGCTTTGGGCAAGGACTTAGCAAGGGGTTGGCAAATCCAAGCAAGGTGTTTGGGCTTGCTATATGCTTACTAAGGACGGAGGCAAGATGTCTGTTGCTCGGATTGTAAACGATGCTATGAACGAACTGCACCTAGGTTTTGCGTAATTGAGACAGGGGAAGGGTAAATTTAAAAACGCCAAGTTTGTCGAGAATAATGGTGGCTTTTTTCCGGCCGTTAACCATTTCAATGGTACCTTCCATGCCTTTTAGTTCTTCAGACCTGGAAAGGATACCTTTTGAAATCTTAACGGCATCGTTAACCTTAAACGGTTCCTCGGAATACTCTACGGCACCATCGGCAATCTCCAAAATCTCGCGGAGAGCCTTTATTTCTCGGTCTGGGACACGGGCAAAGTCTGTGAAGCCATTCTCTGTATGGGCGAGAGCCAAGTCTTTGACATATCCTTTCAGATCTTGACATTTTCTCAACACATCTATGCGATTGATTTCTTCTACCCGGATGAATATCTTTCCGTGGATAACCAGCCTGTTGTCTTCGTCTTCCTGAACAGCAGCGTATGCCTCTACGGTATATGGTTCTTTCGTTGAGTCGTTGACAAAATCTCTGGTGGAACTAAGGAAATCGCAACTGCTGACTTCCTTGTGGCGTTTAGTCTGCACAACATACCAGGCTGTGGGGTCGAAGACCTTCTTGATTTTTGTTTTCTCCTTCTTCTGGTGGATGATTTTGCCTGTTTCTTTGCTCTTTAGACGTCGATAATTTCGTTTCTTTCGCTCCACGGCTCCGCCGCAAGACCCCTCTGTTTGTTGAGTTGCCTTGACCGCAGTCATTTTGACATTAGAGTCTTCTTTCATACTCATATACAGGCTGTTAGGCCCGATGCCAATTAGAACCAGCGAAGCTTTAATGGGAACTTTGTCGGAGTTGACTTAAGGACACAAATAAAGCGTGAACTCTCACCCTGCTTGCTCATCCCTTAGGTCGTAGGAAACCTCACTAGTAAACAAACAGAATAATGACGCTCACGCCGTTGGTATATAATGCACCCCTAAAGTGTGCTTGAAGGTAACACGTACCTTCTCAGCACACCGACGGGGCAATATTATACCACGCCACAAACGACTACTCTGCAATGTCTTTGACTAGTTTCTTTGAATTTCCTACGTTCAAGGAATCAAAAACAATGCGTTGTAAGACGCTGTTCTAATATGTTAGCCCACACCTTCACTGCCCTTACGGACAAGTACGGCGTGAGGTGCCGCTTCCGCGGCTCTGAATGGAGGCCTACTTTCGCTGGCAGCAAGCTCACTGCTTTCAGCACACCCCACAATTCGGGTGCAAAGGTACGAAAAATATTTGAAACTCCTATTATAAAAGAGGTGAAAAGTGAACACGCTCGTTGATTTTCACAACATTTTTAGGATTTGTTAAAAATTACCCTCCGCAATTAATTTTATTTAACCGCCGTTATGGATTTTTATGTGTCAAATCGCTCGAATATGGTGCTTCGAGAGCACTTTCTCAATATCAGACTCACGATAGACGATACTGCCTTTCAAGCGGATGTAGGGCAGTATGCTACTGGTACGATAGTTGCGCAATTATTGCCACTTCTGCCACTTTTCGTCTAATGGGCTGATTTTTAAGTAGTTGAAAGTGGTGGATATGGTGGCAGAAGTGGTAGATATCTACCACTTCAGTGGATTTTGCGGCCAAAAACTTGCATTTTTCGATATTTTTTTGTATATTTGCAGTGCCAAATCAATACAATTTATAACTAATTCAACTTTCTGAAGTAGATAAGTAGTCAGTAGTTAAGTAGTTAAGCCAAATGACTGCGTGGTGGAAAGCAGCCGATAGAAGTAATGGCTTATCTACTGTCCGAAAGGACGAGCGAAGCGATAACTACTTAACTCCTTAACTACAAAGAAGTTGAGCGAATGCGAAACTTAAGTAACTAAAAATCATTCAATGGAAGAAAAATCGTTTGATTTCAATGAGGTGCCGGCCAGCTGGCAGCTGTGTTTCAACCGCGACTGTCCCCGGTGTGAGGGCTGTCTGCGCTTTGTGGCGGGGCGCCATGTGCCTGCCGACCACGAGTGGGGACCGGCTGTCTATCCCTCAGCACTCGGCGCCGACGGCCAGTGCCGGTGGTTCCGTACGGCGGAGCCGCAGCAGGCGGCATGGGGCTTCGTCCACGCCTTCGACAACGTGCGGCGGCTCGACTTCAGGTCCATGCGCCACCGCATCACTACGATCTTGGGCAGTAAGGGTGTCTACTACGACTGCCGTAACGGTCTGCGGCCGCTGATGCCCGACCGGCAGGCGGCCATCGCCGAGGTGTTTGCGGAATTCGGCTACGAGCCGCCACGCTATGAGCGCTACGGGCCGTGTCTCGACTTCAGATAGTCGCACGGCATCGTTCCAGCGCCCGCGGAACATTGTTCCAAGGCCGCTGGAACATCGTTCCACCGCTTATGGAACACTTTTTTTGAACTTATGATAACGACAATAATATTATTTAAAAACGACAACTATGACAACTATGACAACTTGGACTGCTCGGCTTTCTTGCTCTGGCAAGCGTCTCCTGTCGTCGCCGAGCGGCCGCTTCGCTTGCGAAGAACTTTTCTCATCGCTGCCAGCAGCGACTGTTGTCTGAGTTGTCATGGTTGTCGTAAAAAAAAGAATACCAAGTTGTTTTTAAACAATTACTGAAAAAATGAAACTAATCCTGATACGAACAGACAAACAGAACCGCCAGCATCTGACGACGAAGACATTGGAGCGCTTTGCCGAGCGCGTGAAGACCGATACGAAGCAGCAGCTCATCACGGAGCTGCGTCGTGAGATACCTTTTATGAGCAGCAAGCAGACGACGTTCCCCAAGCTGGAACAGCTGCCGCGTGTCTATCCTGCTGCCGAATGGCGCATTGATGAGCGGGGCGACCTCGAGATGGTGACGTTCAACGGCGTGGTGCTGCTCAGCATCGGTCAGCTGACCGACAAGGCGCAGGTTGACGAGGTGAAACGGGCCGTGGCCGGACTGCCGTCGACGCTGCTGGCCGTCGTGGGTGCCAGCGGACGGTCGGTGAAGATACTCGTGGCTGTTGAGGCGGCCGACGGACAGGCGCCTGCCGACGAGGAGGCTGCCAACACCCTCTATCGCGCCGCCCACGCCTATGCCGTGCGCGTCTATAGCGGTGTGACGGGCCGTGAGGTGACGGTCCGTCGGCCGTCGGTGCGCGACAGTTTCCGCATGACGCTTGACGCCGCGCCCTACCTTAATGCAAAGGCTACGGCGCTGAAGGTGTCGCCCGACCAGCGCCCGTCGTCGGCCGACCGTCGCCCGTCGTCATCAGCCTCCGACGAGGCGCCCGTCTTAAGCCGCGCCACCGTCGACTTGCGAACGGCGAGGTACGACGAGGTGGAGTTCCTCTACCGCCGCGTGACGGACGAGGTGTACGACGCCCTCGACACCGACGAGTGGCGACAGTCGCCCTACCGCGAGGAGGCGGCCACGTCGGAGATAGCGCGGCGCCTGTGTCAGCTCGGCGTCGGCGAGGAGGAGGCTGTAGCCCACCTGCACAGCCACCTGTGGAGCCGTAATGACGAACGCCATATCCGCGCCGTCGTCGCCAGCAGCTACGAGGCCGTCCGTGAGCGCAAGCCGAAGGCCGACCCGGCACTGAAGACCATCGAGGCGTCGGCCAGGGTGCGGCGCGATACGCTGGCCCTCATCGACTTCCTCGGCCGTCGCTGCCAGTTACGTTATAACACGGTGATGGGCTATGCCGAATACCGGCCCAACAACTCGACGTACTACCCGTGGCAGCCCGTCGACGAGCGTGTCGCCAACGACCTGGCCTTGGAGGCCCGTACCGAAGGACTCGACGTGTGGGACAAGGACGTGAAGCGCTATGTCAACTCCAGCTATGCGCCCCGCTACTCGCCCGTCGGGGAGTATCTGTGGGAGTGTCGCGGCAAATGGGACGGCCGTGACCGCATCCGTGAGCTGGCCCGCACCGTGCCCACCCGGAACCCCTACTGGGAGCAGTGGTTCTACACGTGGTTCCTGGCGATGGTCAGCCAGTGGAGCGCCACCGAGTACACGCGCTATGGCAACGCGGCCGTACCCCTGCTCATCTCGAAGCAGGGCTGGAACAAGTCGACGTTCTGTCAGTCGCTGCTGCCGACGGAGCTGCAGTGGGGCTACACGCAGACGGCCAAGCCCTCGGAGGAGAAGCAGATGCTGCTGATGATGTCGCAGATGCTGCTCGTCAACTTCGACGAGTTTAACAAGATCTCGCCGCAGGTACAGCAGGGCTTCCTGAAGAACATGCTGTCGCTGCCCGTGGTGAAGGCCAAACGCCCCTATGGCAAGCATGTCGAGGTGATGCCGCGCCTCAGCTCGTTCATCGCCACCACCAACCTCACCGACGTGCTGAGCGACCCCACCGGCTCGCGCCGCTTCCTCGCCGTCGAGCTCACCGGCCCCATCGACGTCAGCCACCGTCCCAACCACCAGCAGCTCTTTGCCCAGGCCCTGGCAGCCCTCGACCACGGCGAGCCGACGTGGTTCGACGACGTACAGACGCAGCAGATCATGGACTACAACCGCCAGTTCCAGTTGCTGAGTCCCGCCGAACAGTTCTTTGGCGACTGTTTCCGGCCAGCCGTCAGCCCCGACGAGCCGGGAGCCCGGTGGATGAGCGCCTCCGCCCTGTTCCAGGTGGTGCGTGCCAAGGTCGGCAGCAGTCTGCAGGTGAGCAGTCTCTTGAAGTTTGGCCGCGTATTGGCCAATATGCCCGGTCTGCAGCGCCGTGTGACGAACCAAAATACGCAGTATCTGGTCGTAAAACTATAGAAAAAGCGGTAGAAGTGGTAGATATCTACCACTTCTGCCACTATATCTGCCACTTCCAACTGTCTTATATACAGATGGTTATCTGGAAAGTGGCAGAAGTGGTAATAGATTTTTCCGTAAAAGTTTGGCGGTGTCGAATTTTCTTTCTATTTTTGCATCTGTTCTGTCATAAACAGATTTTTGGACTATGCACGACCTTCTGGCGGCGATTGCCGGCGCATCATAAGATAGAAACGGTATGAAAGTAGATATTGAGGAGCGGGTGCTCCATTTCAAACAGCCGGCAGGGACGTCGCGCGGGGTGTATACCGAGCGGCGTATCTGGCTGGTTAGCGTATCCGACGGGGGAACCGTCGGCCACGGCGAGTGTGCGCCGCTGCCTGACCTGAGCTGTGACGCGAGGGCGGACTATGGCGAGGTGTTGCGCGGGTTCTGCGACCAACTGGAGCAGACGGGGCAGCTGGACTATGAGGCGCTGCGCGACTACCCGTCGATGCTCTTCGGACTGGAGACGGCGCTCTTAGAAGTGAAAAGTGGAAAACGGCTCTTCGATACGGCGTTCAGCCGCGGCGAGGTGGGTATCCCCATCAACGGACTAGTGTGGATGGGCAGCTACGAGGAGATGCTGCAGCGGATGGAGGAGAAACTGGAACAGGGTTTCCGCTGCGTGAAGCTGAAGATAGGTGCTATAGACTTCGACAAGGAGCTGGATCTGGTGAAGCGCATCCGCGAGCGCTTCTCGTTCCACGAGGTGGAACTGCGCCTCGATGCCAACGGGGCTTTCAAGCCCGACGAGGCCCTGTATAAGCTGGAACTGCTGTCACAGTATGCCCAGTCTATAGAGCAGCCCATCAAGGCGGGACAGTGGGCGTATATGGCCGAACTGTGCCGGGAGTCGCCCATACCGATAGCCCTCGACGAGGAACTGATAGGTGTGAACGACCGCCAGATGAAGTCGCATCTGCTGAACGTCATCAAACCGGCGTACATCATCCTGAAACCGTCGTTGCACGGTGGTATGGCTGGTTGCCGCGAGTGGATAGAGGCAGCCCGCCAGCACGGTGTCGGCTCGTGGATTACCTCGGCTTTGGAGAGCAACGTCGGTCTGAATGCTATTGCGCAGTTCTGCAGCGATGTGTATGGCGACAACATCACGATGCCGCAGGGACTCGGCACGGGCCAGCTGTTTACCGACAACATTCCGATGCCGCTGGAGATTCGCAACAATCAATTGTGGCGCTTCGCTGATGAATAATGAATAATGAATAATGAAAGGTGAATCTTGAGGCGTTTTTAGCCGAATGGCATAACGGGAGCCCGACGGTGCTGGTGCATACCAGCGGGTCGACGGGCGAGCCGAAACCGATGTGGGTCGAGAAGCGGCGCATGGAGGCTTCGGCACGGATGACGTGCGACTTCCTCGGACTGCATGAGGGCGACACGGCGCTGCTGTGTATGTCGCTCGACTATATCGCCGGGAAGATGATGGTGGTGAGGAGCTTGGTGCGTGGCCTGCGACTGATAACGGTGGAGCCGAGCGGCCGTCCGCTGGCAGGCGTGGCCGGGCAGCTGGACTTTGCCGCGATGGTGCCGATGCAGGTGTGGAACTCGCTGCAGGTGGCAGAGGAGCGGGAACGGCTGATGACTATCGGGAACCTGATTATCGGCGGCGGCGCCATCGACGACCGTCTGGCGCACGAGCTGGCAGGCTTCCCCAACCGGGTCTGGAGCACCTACGGCATGACGGAGACACTGTCGCATATCGCCCTGCGGCGACTCAGCGGCCCCGGGGCTACCGAGTGGTACACGCCGTTGCCGGGTGTCGGCCTGTCGTTGACGGTAGATAGCTGTCTCGTCATCGATGCCCCCGCCGTACACGACGGTCGCCTGGTGACGAACGACATCGCCGAGATGGCACCCGACGGGCGCTTTAAGATTTTAGGGCGTAAGGATAATGTCATCTGCTCCGGCGGACTGAAAATCCAGGCCGAGGAGGTGGAGCGGTTGCTCCGTGCGCACCTGCGCGAACCTTTTATTATAACGAAGCGGCGCGATGAGAAGTTTGGCGAGGTGGTGGTGCTATTGACCGAGAGTGATGTCGACACGGCCCGTGACGTCTGTCAGCGCGTACTGCCCAAGTATTGGCAGCCGCGTGACTACGTCCATACGGACCAAGTGCCTATGACAGAAACAGGAAAGCCCGCCCGCAAGCAGGCAGAACAGTTGGTTCAGAATCCCTCGCGGTAGAAGTCGAGGGCTTCTTCTATTTCTTCTTTCGTTGCCGTCTGGTTGATGCGGATGTCGCCGATGTCGCCTAAGAGTGTGAAGTTGATGTCGCTGCCTACGTTCTTCTTGTCGTGCGTCATCAGTTCCAGCAGGGTGGGGTAGTTGTCGCAGGTTATCGGCATACGACCGTAGTTCTCGGTGATGAAACGCACCGTCTGCCGCATCTTCTCTACAGGAAATCCCGTCTTGATGGTGCTCAGGTAAAGCTCGCAGATGAGGCCGTAGGCCACGGCATAGCCGTGAAGGATGGGCTTGCGCTTCAGCGCCAGTGCCTCGAAGGCATGGCCGACGGTGTGGCCTAAGTTCAGCGCCTTGCGGATGCCTTTTTCTGTAGGGTCTTCCTCGACAATGCGTTCCTTCACCTTCACCGAGTCCTCCAGCATACGGCTCAGTTGGTGGTAGTCGATGACGTCGAGGTCGAAGTTCAGCAGCTCTGCCCACATATCTCTCTCCTCTCTCCTCTCTCCTCTCTCCTCTATAGCCTCTTGTCTCTCCTCTCTCCTCTCATTCCCGAGCTCTGCTCGCCTACCCGTAGCCTTTCCTCTCTCCTCTATAGCCTCTCTCTGTATCAGTCCGTGCTTCAGCATCTCGGCATAGCCCGAGCAGATGTTCTCGTGGTCCATCGTGCGCAGGAACAGGGTGTCGAGGATGACGCTCTTGGCCGTGTTGAAGACGCCAATCTCGTTCTTCAGTCCGCCGAAGTTGATGCCCGTCTTGCCGCCCACCGAGGCGTCGACCATGGCCAACAGTGTCGTCGGGATGTTGATGTAGTTCATGCCCCGCTTGAAGGTTGAGGCGGCAAAGCCCCCGAGGTCGGTCACCATGCCGCCGCCGAGGTTGATCATCAGCGAGTGGCGCGTGGCGCCGCCCTGCTGCAGACAGCTCCATACGTGGGTCAGCGACTCCAACGTTTTGTTCTCGTCGGTGGCGCCGATGGTGATGACCTCAGCCCCCCGTACACTGTCGAAACCCGCTATCAGCGGCAGGCACAGCCGCTCTGTCGTTTCGTCTACTAAGATAAAGATGCGGTCGCGCTCACATTCGCCAACGGCTGTCGCCACCTCCGTTTCCAGTTTAGTTGATATGATAACTTTCTGCTTTTCCATTGCGGCGGCAAAATTACAAAAAATCATTGAAAAAACGTGTGCGTCATTAAACTTTTCTTTTTAGCGAACGTCAGAAAACCGTAAATTGTACACTTTTTATGAAGAAGACATTGCTCTTGATGGTCGTCGCCGTGATGACCGCCACCGCAGCGCTTGCACAGCGTACTATCAGCGGAACAGTTGTTGAGAAAGAGACCAATGAGGCCGTCATCCAGGCCACCGTTGCTCTGCTGAAGAGCGACTCTACGTTAGTCGCCAATGCCGTGACGAACATGAGCGGCCAGTTCAAGACGACCGCCCCGCAGGACGGCAGCTACATCCTCCGCATTACCTACGTAGGCTTCAAGACCTACACCCGCCGTATCAGCGTAGAAGGCGGCAAGCCCCTGGTCTTGGGCACTATCACCATCAGTCCTGACTCGAAGATGCTGAAGGACGTCGAGGTGGTGAAGAATATTGCCAAGGTGACGACGAAGGACGACACCTTAATATATAATGCCGGCGCCTACCGTACGCCCGAAGGTTCGGTCATTGAGGAACTCATCAAGAAGCTGCCCGGTGCCGAGGTGGCTGACGACGGTACCATCAAGATTAACGGCAAGACCGTGCAGAAAATCAAGGTCGACGGCAAGGAGTTCATGACTGGCGACACGAAGACGGCCATCAAGAATCTGCCCACATCCATTGTCGACCGTATCAAGACCTACGACGAGAAGAGCGACCTGAGCCGTATCACCGGCATTGACGACGGCAACGAGCAGATGGTGCTCGACTTTGGTCTGAAACGCGGCATGAACCGCGGTATGTTTGCCAACATCGACGGCGGCGTAGGTACCGAGAGACGCTACAGCGGACGTGGCTTCGGTGCCGTGATGAAGGACGACCTGCGCATGATGGGCTTTGTCAACGCCAACAACACCAACGACATGGGCTTCGGCGGCGGCGGTGGCGGCGGACGCTTCGGCGGCGGTGGCCGTAACGGTCTGCAAGCCTCGAAGATGGCGAGCGTGAACTTCAACTATGAGAAGACGAAAGTCATCAAGCTCGACGGCTCTGTCAGCTGGAACCATAACGACGGCGACACCTGGAGCCGCTCTTCTTCGGAAAACTTCGTTGCTACTACCGGCTCGTTCTTGGAATCGCAGAACCAGAACTACTCACGTTCCAACTCCTGGAATGCCCAGATGCGTATGGAGTGGACACCCGACACGCTGTGGACTATCAGCTTCCGTCCGAACTGGAGCTATGGCACCAACGACGGTACCGGCAACAATGGTTCGGCAACCTTCAGCAGCGACCCTTACAACTATGCCACTTCGGATAACGGCATAGCAGAAATTGTGTCGCGGATGCTTGGCGTCGACTCCACACTGGTTGTCAACCAGCGCCTTGGCGGTTCGCTCTCCTACAGCGACAGCAAGCGCTATGGCGGTACCCTGCAGATTAACCGCAAGATTGGCGGACGTGGCCGTAACGTCACCCTGCAGGCAGGAGCCAACTACAGCAAGGGAGCCTCGGAGTCGTTCTCACGCAGTCTCGTCAGCCTCTACCAGTTGGCTACCGGCGACTCCACCTACCAGCGCAACCGCTACAACGTCACACCAACCAAAAACTACGATTATAATATCCGCCTGACCTACAGCGAGCCTATCTTCACGGCCACCTTCCTGCAGTTCAGCTATAACTTCCAGTATCGCTTCACCAAGAGCGACCGCTCGACCTACGACTTCTGGAGCGACAAGGACGCTACGCGCCGCTACGACATGAGCGGTCTGATGCCCGACTACCGCGAGTGGAACACCATCTTCAACGCCCTTAGCGGTCATAGCTACGATGAGTTCCTCGATACCAGTCTGAGCCGATTCTCACAATACAAAAACTACATACATACCGGCGAGGTGATGCTGCGCTTCATCCGTCCCAGCTATCAGTTCAACGTTGGCGTGCAGGTCATCCCGCAGTCATCGGAGTTCACCTACCGCTACCTCAGCACCGACACCGTCACCACGCGTACCGTCGTCAACTGGAGCCCGACGGCTAACTTCCGTTGGAAGATCAGCGACCGTGGCAACATGCGCTTCGAGTATCGCGGCAACACCAGCCAGCCCTCGATGAGCGACCTGCTGCCCATCACCGACAACAGCGACCCGCTGAACATTACCAGCGGTAACCCCGACCTGAAGCCCTCGTTCACACAGCGCTTCTCGTGGCGCTACAACAACTTCTTCGAGCGTCATCAGCAGTTTGTCTTCGCCAACCTCAACTTCTCGACCACCAGCAACTCCGTGGCACAGATGGTGAAGTATGACCCCGTAACCGGCGGACGCACCTCGCGCCCCGAGAATATCGACGGCAACTGGAGCGTCAGTGGAAACTTCACCTTCAATACGGCCCTCGACACCCTCGGACGCTTCAGCCTGAACACCACCACCGATGCCAGCTATGCCAACAATGTAGGCTATATCGACCTCTACCGCAATGGCGACGTGTCGAAGATGACGACCAAGAACACCACGTTGGGCGAGCGTCTCGGTGCCAGCTACCGTAACGACTGGTTTGAGCTGGAGCTTAACGGTCGCGTGCAGTACAATTACTCGTACAATGCCATGCAGGAGAACTCCAAGCTGAACACCTGGAACTTCAACTACGGCTTCAACACGACGCTGCAGGCACCCTGGGGCATGCAGTTCACGACGAGTCTGAATATGTCGAGCCGTCGTGGTTTCAGCGACGATGCTGCCAACACCAACGAGCTGATATGGAACGCACAGATCTCGCAGTCGTTCCTCACTGGCAAGCCCCTCTCGCTCCGTCTGGAGTTCTACGACATCCTGCGCCAGCAGTCGAACTTCTCGCGTAGCATCAGTGCGATGATGCGTACCGACAACTGGTACAACAGCATCAACTCCTACGTCATGCTCCGTGCTACCTATCGCCTGAACCTCTTCGGCACCAAGGAGATGCGCCAGAACATGCGCCGTGGCGGTGGCTTCGGCGGCCCTGACGGCGGTGGCCGTGGCGGTCGTAGCGGTGGCTTCAGCGGCGGTCGTCCCGGCGGCTTCGGTGGTGGCAGCTTTGGCGGCGGACGCAGAGGATAACATAAAACACACAAAAAGACGGGATATGCTCAGCGGCATATCCCGTCTTTTTGTGTATTGTTACACCTTAATAATATATTACTGTTGGACTTCTTCCTTTGCCTCTTCCTTCGCCTCTTCCTCCTCAGCGTCAGCGAAGTCGGTAATGCCGGCCTCAATGAGGATGTTGTACCACTGAATAAGTTTCTGGATGTGTGAGTTCTTGACGCGGTCGCGGTCCCACTCAGGCAGCACCTTGGTGAAATAGTCGTGCAATTCGTCGGCAGTAGCTTTCTTCGCGTCGATGCTGGCCTTCTTGCCGTCTTCGAGCTTTTTCATGCTTTCGAGGATGGTCATGAGGGGCACATCGTCGGTCTCGCTGTACATGGCGACATCGCCGAGTGACGTGATGCGGTCGGTGCCGAAGGCCGGCTGACGACGGTGCGTGGCGTCAAGTGCCTCGACGATGAGGTTGTTCTTACCGCGTGATACTAATTTGTAGAGGCCGGGTTTGCCGGCAATAGCTAAAATGGTTTCTTTCATAATTGTTCTAATATAATGTTTAATTGTTTGTCAATATCGGTGAGACCGTCGTTGACAATCTCGAAGTCGGCGAGCTGGCGCACCCGCTCCTGCGGCCACTGGTGCGAGAGCCACTGAAGAGCCTGCTCACGGCTGATGCCGTCGCGCTGCATGATGCGCAGCAGGCGCACCTCCTCGGGGGCGGTGACGACGACGACGCGGTCGACGTAGTGATTGGCGCCCGACTCGTACATAATGCCGCTTTCGAGCCATTCGAGGCCGCTCTGCTCGAAGTCGGCGAAGACGGCAGGGTGGACGATGGCATTGATGGCACGGGCATGGTCGTCGCTCTGTAGGAGATACTGCGTCAGAGCTTGCTTGTCGGGCTTGCTGCCGATGAGTGCCTGCAGTTGCTGCTGGATGGCCTCGCCGCGCATGAGCCGCTTGGCGGCGCTGTCACAGTCGTAGACCTGGATGCCCCGGAGAGCCAGTCGCCGTGCCACGTAACTCTTGCCACTGCCGATGCCCCCTGCTATGCCTATCTTCATTCGGCGTCCTCCTCTATCAGATAGTCTACCTGCTTGTTGACGAGCGAGGCGCGGGTGACGCCTGACGGCACTTGCTGGAGGTAGAGGTTACACTTGTCGGAGCGGCTGCTGGCAATCTCGTTGTAGTCGGCGATGACGACAAAATCGTCGGGTGACAGCGTGCGGTAGACGTTGACGCCGGTAACGAAGCTGACGGCCACTTTGGCAGGGAAGGTACGTAGTTGCTTGCCTTTGGGCAGGTTGACGCACTTGATGGGAATGCCGTCCATGCGCTCTTCGGTAAGCACGTCGGTGAAGAACGTGACGCGTACCTGGTTGGGTACTATCTTGACACCCTCCATACGGCGCAGTCGGCAGTCGACGGCGAGCGTGTCGCGGAAGTCGACGTAGGTGAGTGGCTCGGTATAGACCATGTGGATGCTGTCGAGCCGCTCCTCGGAGGCGTAGACGGTAACGCTGTCAGGCGAGTAGCTGACATCGCTGAGGAAATAGAGGTGTTCGGGAATGACACGCCCCTTCCAGCGGATAGGCACCTTCTTGCAGGTTCCGGTGTTGTAGTAGATTTTCAGCCGTTCTGGCTTGATGCTGATAATCTTGCTCGACGCTGCGATGTTCTGCTTGATGATCTTGTTAAGTTCGATGCCAGAGATGATGCCGGTACCGTTGCCCTGGTCGTAGTTTTTGAAGTTGGCTTCAATATGGGCCAGGCTCTCACCGTAGAGGTAAGTCAGCAGCATAATGCCGCGGTCGCGGATGGTCACCCTGATGGTGTCGGTATCGTCGCTGTTGAGCATGATGTCGGCAGGGACGTTGGTGATGTGCACAGGAACGGTCACCTCTTTCTCATAAATCTCGTTGAGGGTCATCAATAGCCAGAAGATGCCCGAGAGTATTAGGAAAAAGAGAAAAATCAAGAACTCCCTATTCGTCCGACTGAATAGGAAGTTCCTGATGATGACGGCGATTCTGCGTACAGAAATCATGGGCTGATGACGGCTACTTCTGTAGGGGCATAGCGGTCATGTCCTTGAAGACAGAACCCTTGTCGACGGTGATGACGACGTCGCGGGCAATCTTCACATCGACGGTG
Source organism: uncultured Prevotellaceae bacterium (assembly GCA_900316475.1). Taxonomy (GTDB): domain Bacteria; phylum Bacteroidota; class Bacteroidia; order Bacteroidales; family Bacteroidaceae; genus Prevotella. Next base: position 82,089 of record ONDA01000004.1, on the reverse strand, counting down.
TTCTTGGCCAGGTCGATGCTCTTGACGGTGCCGTAGATGCCGCCGCCAGTGACCACGGGGGTGCCTTCTTCGAGCGAGTTCTGGAACTTCTGTATCTCCTTCTGCTTCTTCTGCTGTGGACGGATCATGAAGAACCACATGATGGCGAAGATGGCCACCATCATCAGGATCATTGACATGCCGCCTCCTTGAGCAGCCTGTGCTGCTAATACGATGTTTGTCATAATTATCAATTATTAATTATCAATTGTCAATTTCAATATCCTTTCTTTTCGGCTTTTCTCTCGTCTATACGCTTCATCAGGCGTCCGGTGTCGATGAGGTGTCGTGCGATGGTGTCGAGCATACCGTTAATATAGCTGCCGCTCTTCGGGGTGGAGTAGAGCTTGGCAATGTCGACGAACTCATTGATGGTGACGCTGACGGGGATAGAGGGGAAGGTCATCAGCTCGGCAATGGCTATCTGCATGATGACGACATCCATATAGGCCAGGCGCGAGAAGTCCCAGTTGTATGAGGTCTCACTCATGTAATGCTGGTATTCGTCGGCGTTAAGAATGGCGGCGCGGAACAGCTTGCGGGCGTAGTCGCGGTCTTCCTCGTTGTCGTACTCGGGCAGCAGCTCCTGCTTGGCACCGTTCTGCTCTTCGAAGCGCTTGATGGTCTTCAGCACGAAGGTGTCGACCACCTCCTTGTCGTCGTTCCAGTAGAGGCTCTGCTCCTCCAGCAAGGCTTCCAGGTCGCTGTTCTCCTGGATGAAGGTGCGATAGATGCGGCGCCACAGCTCGCGGTCGGCAGCGTAGTCGTCGGTACGTGCAGCCATATAGTCTTTGTAAAGCTGGCTCTGCTCTATCTGCTCGAACAGCTTGCCGATGAACTCCGGCTCGTCGGCCCACGTCCACTTCTGCGAACTGATGAAGTCGCAGAGCTGCTTGTTCTCTGCCAACTGCAACGAGAAACGGTTGTAGGCAAACCGTGTCGAGGGCCTGACAGTGCCCTCGCGCAGCGCTTTCGTCTCCAGAATCTCCAGACGGCGCTGGGCTTCCTTCGACACTGCTACTATCAGCGCTAACAGATAGTTGTACAGGTCGTATGCCTTGGAAAGGCTGAAGATGAGCTCCTTCTCTGCTGTGTCTATGTTTTTGTTGCCGTTCTGATAGTACGCATAGGTTAATTGGACTATCTTAATACGTATGATTTCGCGATTTATCATCTCTTTATGGTTTATTTCGACTGCAAAAATACTCATTTTCCGTCGATTATGCAAGAAAAACATACTTTTTTTGATTTTTCCTCTTTTAATTCTTTAATTTCCCAATTTTTATTTGTACCTTTGCACCCGCTTTTTCAAAAAGCACACCGTGTGATGGTGAATTAACAATCAAAGTATTAATTTAGAGTAACACATTTTTTGTTATGAAAGAATTTAACGTAAGCGGCACAAAGCGCGCCGCAACAGGCAAGAAGGCCTCAAAGCTTCTGCGTAAGGAGGGTATCGTTCCCTGCAATCTCTATGGTGAAAAGAAGGATGCCAACGGACTGCCCGAGGCTTTGGCTTTCCAGGTGAACTTCTCTGACCTGCGTAAGGCTATCTACACGCCGCATGTCTACGTGCTGAACATCAACATCGACGGCACAGACCACAAGGCTATCATCAAGGAGCTGCAGTTCCACCCCACGACGGATGCCCTGCTGCATGCCGACTTCTACGAGGTGAACGAGACGAAGGACATCACTGTCGGTCTGCCCGTCAACCTGACAGGTCACGCCAAGGGTGTGCGCGACGGTGGCCGTCTGAACCTCTCTATCCGCAAGATTGACGTGACGGCTCCTTATGGCAACATCCCCGAGAAGCTCGACATCGACGTTACAAACCTGGAGTTGGGCAAGGCCATCAAGGTGGGCAGCCTGCAGTTCGAGGGCTTGAAGATTGCTACCTCGCCGGAGGTCGTTGTCTGCTCAGTAAAGGCTACTCGTGCTTCGCGTGCCGCTGCTGCTGCCGCTGAGTAATAGCAAGCATAATGGACAAGTACTTAATTGTTGGCTTGGGGAATCCTGGCGATGAGTATGCCTCGACCCGCCACAATACAGGATTTATGGTATTGGACGCTTTTGCTAAGGCGTCCAATACTGTTTTCAGCGACCGCCGCTACGGCTTCGTGGCTGAGACGTCGCTGAAAGGACGTAAGGTGTTCCTGCTGAAACCCACCACGTTTATGAACCTCAGCGGCAATGCCGTGCGCTACTGGCTCAACCAGGAGAAGATAGACCAGCAGAGGCTGCTCGTCGTCAGCGACGACGTGGCGCTGCCTTTGGGACAGTTCCGCCTGAAGGCCAACGGCTCCAATGGCGGACACAACGGACTGGGACATATCCAGCAGCTCATCGGTCAGAACTACCCCCGGCTGCGTATGGGCATCGGCAACGACTACCCGCAGGGCGGACAAATAGACTGGGTGCTGGGACGCTACAGCGACGACGACCTGAAAACGCTGCAGCCTTCCATCGACGTGGCTGTGGACATCATCAAGAGTTTCGTGCTGGCCGGTATCGATGTCACGATGAATCAATACAATAAGCTCGGGAAAAAGACAGGAGTACAAACACAGACATGAGTACAGATACAGACATGAGTACAGGAGTACAATTTAGACATGAGTACAGGAGTACAATTTAGACATGAGTACATGAGTACAAATACAGACAAGAGTACAGGAGTACAATTTAGACATGAGTACATGAGTACAATTTAGACATGAGTACATGAGTACAAATACAGACATGAGTACATGAGTACAGATACAGACATGAGTACAGGAGTACAATTTAGACATGAGTACATGAGTACAGATACAGACAAGAGTACATGAGTACAGATACAGACATGAGTACAGGAGTACAAATACAGACAAGAGTACAGGAATACAATTTAGACATGAGTACATGAGTACAAACACAGACAAGAGTACAAGAGAACAAAAGGTTCAACTGTCAAAAATCTGTACTCCTGTACTCCTGTCCAAAATCTGTTCTCCTGTACTCCTGTCAAAATCTGTTCTCTTGTACTCCTGTCAAAATCTGTTCTCTTGTACTCCTGTCCAAAATCTGTTCTCCTGTACTCCTGTCAAAAATGTTCTCCTGTACTCCTGTCAAAATCTGTTCTCTTGTACTCTTGTCAAAATCTGTTCTCCTGTACTCCTGTCAAAAATCTGTTCTCCTGTACTCCTGTCAAAAATCTGTTCTCCTGTACTCTTGTCAAAAATCTGTACTCCTGTACTCCTGTCCAAAGATGTTCTCCTGTACTCCTGTCCAAAGTTGTTCTCCTGTACTCTTGTCCAAAGTTGTTCTCCTGTACTCTTGTCAAAAAATGTTCTCTTGTACTCCTGTCCAAAATGTACTCTTGTCTAAAATAGTTCTCCTGTCAAAACGCAAGTAGCAATGTTAGAAGAAGCAAGAATTGATAAATGGCTCTGGTCAGCGCGCATCTTCAAGACGCGTACCATTGCTGCCGATGCCTGTAAGAACGGGCGCGTCATGGTGAATGACGTGCAGGTGAAGCCGTCGCGAATGGTGAAGGTCGGCGACAAGGTCAGCGTGCGCAAGTCGCCCGTCACCTATTCCTTTAAGATACTCAAGACCATTGAGCAGCGCGTGGGCGCCAAGCTGTTGCCCGAGATTTATGAGAACGTGACACCGCCCGACCAGTATGAACTCCTGGAGATGACGCGCATCAGCGGATTCGTAGACCGTCAGCGCGGCACGGGGCGTCCCACGAAGAAGGACCGCCGCCAGATGGACGCATTCCTAAGTTTAGAAGATTTTTTCGATGAAGAAGATTAGCCTTTTGATACTCGCAGCCAGTTGGCTGCTGCTCTCCGCAGCCGCACAGCGGAAGGGAAATCTCGTGAAGGGTGACTACGGTTACCTCTATTGTCACATGAACGGTGCCGGGCCGGCATGGACGGCCTACGCCTTGAGTCGTGACGGGTTCCACTATCACGACCTGGCTAACGGCGACTCTATCTTCAGCGACGCCGTGATGACACCCGTCGAAGGCCGTTCGCGCGACGCTTATATCTGTCGTAAACATGACGGTAGCGGCTATCTGATGGCGCTCACCGATATGGATGCCTCGGAGCGTAGCCGCAAACGGCTGAACAAGGTTGAGACGTGGGACAGCTATGCTATCTCACTGTTACGCTCCGACGACCTGATTAACTGGCAGTCAGTGAGTTTCGACTTCCGCCGTGGTCTCAGCATCTTCTGCGACCCTGACACGGCGCGCAGCGTCTACCGCGACTGGTCGACCGTCAACCGTGTGTGGGCTCCTCAGATCATGTGGGATGCCGACTATCGCTGGCCTGACGGCACACAGGGCGGATACTTCGTCTACTACTCGATGTGGAACCGCGCTGAAGAGAAGTACGACCGCATCTACTATAGCTATGCCGACGAGTCGTTCACAAGGCTGACACAGCCGAAGCTGCTCATTGACTGGGGCTATGCCACTATCGATACCGACATCAACTGGGTGGAGGCCGACCAGCAGTGGCACCTGATGATCAAGAAAGAGGGCGGCAAGCCGGGACTCTTCACCGCTACGGCCAAGGAGCTGACGGGACCGTGGAGCGAGCCTGTCGAAGACGACTACGTCAACTTCGAGGGCAAGAAGAAGTGCGAGGGCGTGTCGGCCTTCCAGCTGGCCGGCAGCGACGAGTGGGTCATCGGCTATATCGAATACTCGTCGCGTCCGCGTAACTACCGCCTCTGTCTGGCCGACAAGTATATGCGCGGATTCCGCGAACCGCGTAACATCGAGGGTGTCCGTGGTCCGCAGCATGGCTCCTTCCTCCGCCTGACGAAACGTGAGTACAAAAAGCTGCAGAAGTGGAGCGACGGGTTGTCAAAATGACCTATCTGATTATGGTTGACATGGGATTGAGCGACAAGGACGTCCAGCAGGTGCTCAATGTCAGTGCAGTAACCGTTCGTTCCTATCGTCACCGGCTGAAATGCTGACGGCCACTATGTGCCAGCCAGTGGGGGCGTGGAGCCGCCGTCGAACGCCCTACAGCACCTGGTGGCTGAGCATACGTTGCTCGGCCATCTGTTCATACTTCGTTCCAGGCTGTCCGTAGTTGGCGTAAGGGTAGATGCTGATGCCGCCGCGTGGGGTAAAGAGTCCGATGACCTCGATGTACTTTGGTTTCATCAGCTTCACCAGGTCTTTCATGATGATGTTGACGCAGTCCTCATGGAAGTCACCATTATTGCGGAACGAGAAGAGATAGAGTTTCAGGCTCTTCGACTCTACCATCCGCTCGGAGGGTATGTACATAATCTTGATTTCAGCAAAGTCTGGCTGCCCCGTGATAGGGCAGAGTGAGGTGAACTCAGGGCAGTTGAACTGTACCCAGTAGTCGTTGCCCTGGTGCTTGTTCTCGAAGGTTTCAAGCACTTCGGGGGCATAGTGGTTCAGGTATTCCGTTTCGCGGCCCAGGGCCTTCAGGTTTTCTTGTTGACGATTCATAATCAAAGGGGTTTATTGCTTGGTGGGTGTCCAGTTGTCTGTCAGGCTGAAGACACGTTCGCGTGTAATCTGCTGTGCTTCCTTTTTGGTAAGCTGTCGGCTCCAGGCGACGCGCTGGCCGGTGGCGGCACCCTCGCCACGGTTGTTGTACTCCATGTAGCGGGCGGTCTGCTCGCGCTCCTTCTGCCAGTGGTGCCAGCCCTCGGGACGGATGGACTTGGGCAACTGGCAGTTCATGAACAGCGTGTAGCCGTAGTCGCGCCAAGGCCGTCCGAGATACACTTTCGTAGCCTCCGGGGCTGCCGTGACGGTGCAGTTGTTGAAGACGTAGCCGTAGGCAACGTCCTGTGGCGTTGAGGCCGCCGTGATATAGGAATTGATTTTGCAGTGGATGGTGCAGCCTTCGAACCACGCTGTCGAGGGACCGAAGATGAAGTCGGTGGTGCCCTCAATATAACAATTGTCGAACAACAGGCGTGTGCGGGGCATACCCGTATAGACGGTGTCCTGATGGCCTAAGAAGCGGCAGTTGACGAACCGCAGGCGGTCGCCCTGTGTATGGAGCGCCACGGCCTGCCCCAGACGGGCGGCATTGTTCTCGATGGTGAGGTTCTTGAAGGTGATGTCGTTGGCATCGACTCTGACGGTAAATGAGCGGAAGGTGCCCAGTTTAGCCCGTTCGCCCATGTCGAGGAGTTGCTGTTTCAGCTCTTTCGGCCAGTAGCTGCCGTCCATGGGGATGTTGGCATGGTCGTCGTAGGTGATGATGGTCTGCTCGCGGTCTTCGCCACAGAGTTCGATGTTCTGCAGCCACTGGGGAATGATGACCTTCTCCTTGTACGTACCTTTCTTTATATAGATGACCTTATGGTAGTCCATGAAAGCGCGGCACACCTCAATGGCTTCGCTGACGGTGCGGAACTGTCCGGTGCCGTCGCGTGCCACGACGATGGTGTCAGGGTTGTCATACTTGCCGGCTGCCGATGCTGCCAGCGATGCTGTCAGTAGAATTAATAAGGTAAGTAGTTGCTTCATAACGGATTATGTGATTTCTGAAATTTCCTTGAGGTCGGCCACCTGTTTCAGGTTCTTGATAATGCTCTTGACGTCGTCGCGGTCGTGGACGCGCAGTTCCAGCGTGCCGTCGAACATGCCGTCCTCGCACGTGATGTTCAGGTTGCGGATGTTGACGTTCATCTGCGACGAGATGACCTGTGTCACGTCGTTGAGCATGCCTACGCGGTCGATGCCACTGATGCGGATGGTGGCCACGAAGAAGAGTTCCTTATGCATGTCCCATTTCACGTCGAGGATACGGTTGCCGAAGCCCGACTTCAACTTGGCGGCCACAGGGCAGTTTCGCTTGTGGATTTCTATCTGGCACTTGTTGTCGATGTAGCCTAAGGCATCGTCGCCGGGGATGGGGTGGCAGCATGTGGGGAACTTATACTGCAGGATGGTCTTCTCGCTGATATAGAGCGGTTTCTTGCGGTTGAACTTCTCGGGTACGACGAACAGCTGGGCTTCCGGGTTCTGCTCTATCTGCTTCTTGGCCTTGACGAAGGGCACGTAGCGGCGCCAGCCACCAGAGCTGCCTTGGCTCTTCTTGTGTTTGCCGTTCAGCTCGTCCAGGTCTTTGTCGCCCAACAAAACGTTATTAGCACCGAGAGCCAAGAAGAAGTCGTCGCGGTTTTTGTAGTCGTGGTATTCTGCCAGTTGGTCGACGGCGTTCAGGGCATATTCCTTGCCGTTCTTCGCCATCCACGCCTTCAGCTTCTCCTCGCCGACTTTCTGCACCTCGCGGTTGTCGCGTCTGAGGATGGCCTGTATCTTTCCCTTGGCCTTGGCCGACGACACGAAGTTAATCCAGTCGGGCTGTACGTGCTGCGATTTCGACGAGAGAATCTCCACCTGGTCGCCGCTCTGCAGCTTGTGGCTCAGGGGTACGAGCTTATGGTTCACCTTGGCGCCGATGCAGTGGGTGCCGAGGAAGGTGTGGATGCTGAAGGCGAAATCGAGGGCCGTGCTGCCGGTGGGCATGGTCTTAATCTCGCCCTTTGGCGTGAAGACGAAAATCTCGCTGGCAAAGAGGTTAAGCTTGATGGAGTCGAGGAAGTCCATGGCGTCGGGCTGTGGGTCGTCAAGAATTTCCTTGATGGTGCGCAGCCACTCGTTCAGCTCGGCCTCGTCCTCGGTGTACTCCTCTTCCTCGTTGTCGCCCTCCTTGTATTTCCAGTGGGCGGCCAGTCCTTGTTCGGCAATCTCGTCCATGCGGTCCGAGCGTATCTGCACCTCTATCCAGTGTCCCTGTTTCGACATCAGCGTGACGTGCAGTGCCTGATAGCCGTTGGTCTTGGGGTGGTTGAGCCAGTCGCGCAGACGGTCGGGGTGACTCTTGTAAATTTTTGAGATGGCCACGTAGATGTTGAAGCACTCGTTGACCTCTTCCTCGCGTGCCTTTGGCGTGAAGATGATGCGCACGGCCAGGATGTCGTAAATCTCCTCGAACGTCACGTGCTTGTTCTGCATCTTGTTCCAGATGGAGTAGGGCGTCTTGATGCGCTCCTTAATCTGGTACTTGATGCCCATGGGCTTGAGGGCGTCTTCGATGGGTTTGGTGAACTGGTCGAACAACTCGTGGCGTTGGGCTTGTGTCATGGCCAGCTTCTGCTCGATGCTGGCATATTCCTCGGGATGTTCAAACTTGAAACTGAGGTTTTCCAGCTCCGACTTGATCTTGTAGAGACCCAGGCGGTGAGCCAGGGGGGCGTAGATATAAAGCGTCTCGCCAGCAATCTTATACTGTTTGTTGGCAGGCTGCGAGTCGAGTGTCCGCATATTGTGCAGACGGTCGGCAATCTTGATGAGGATGACGCGGATGTCGTCGCTCATCGTCAGCAGCAGCTTCTTGAAGTTCTCGGCCTGGGCAGAGGCCTGCTCGCCAAAGATGCCACCGCTGATTTTCGTCAAGCCGTCAACGATTTGTGCTATCTTAGTTCCGAAGAGATTCTCGATGTCCTCGACAGTATACTCTGTATCCTCGACCACGTCGTGTAACAGTGCCGAGCAGATGCTGGTAGAGCCGAGCCCTATCTCCGAGCATGCTATCTGTGCCACGGCAATGGGGTGCATGATATAGGGCTCGCCCGACAGTCGGCGCACGCCCTTGTGTGCCTGTCGGGCAAAGTTGAAGGCCTTGGTGATGAGGTCTATCTTCTTGCGGTGACGCGATGCTGAATAGTCGTCTAACAGTTTCTGGAATGCTCCATTGATAAGGGCGTCGTCAGCCTCTTCGCGCTTGATGTCTTCTTCATCCATAGTTTTACTTCCCAAATTATGCACTATTTCACCTTCAGTTTCTTGCCAGCTTGGATATTGTTGCCGCGGATGCCGTTCAGCTTGCGCAGCTTGGCCACGGTAGTGCCGTTGCGGCGGGCAATCTCCGACAGTGTGTCGCCACGGCGGACGGTGACACTACGCCCTCTGGCCGCCTTGCCACGCGTATGTTTAGACCGACGGCTGGCCGTGGTCCGTCCTCTGCGTCCTTTTTTGTTGGTGGTGAATGTCGGGATGTCGTCGTTGACGTACACCTCGTCGCGCTTCAACAGCAGTTCACTGGCATTATAGTTGTAAATAGAGTCCTGGCTGTCGATGAAGCGGGTGACGTCGGCCATAGCCATCTTGATGGCCGATGGCTTGGTGGTGCCTGGCACGATGTCGCGGCGGTACTCCGGGTTCAGCGTGCGCAGCACATTGATGTCGATGCCCAGTACCTCGGCTATCTGTGACAGATGGACATTGCGGTTGACCACGACGGTGTCGGTCTGTGCCGGCAACTGTGTTCTCAGCGCACAGATGTTGTGGTCGCTGTAGTAGGTCATGATATAGTTGGCGGCGATGAAGGCGGGCACGTAGCCTCGCGTCTCGCGGGGCAGGTAAGGGTATATCTGCCAGTAGTCTTTCACCCCGCCGGCGCGGTGGATGGCCTTGTTGATGTTGCCCGGGCCGCAGTTGTAGGAGGCGATGACGAGGCTCCAGTCGCCGAAAATCTTGTACAGGTCGCTCAGGTAGTGGGCGGCGGCATAGCTGGCCTTGACGGGGTTGCGTCGCTCGTCGACGAGTGAGTTCACCTCAAGTCCGTATTGCTTGCCGGTGACGAGCATGAACTGCCAGAGCCCGGTGGCACCGACGCGTGAGACGGCCTTCGGGTTCAGGGCCGACTCAATGATGGGCAGGTACTTCAGCTCAAGGGGCAGCCCGTAGGCTTCGAGTGCCTCTTCGAAGATGGGCATGTAGAAGTTTGAGGCGCCGAGCATATAGCTCACCGAGTGGCGCAACCGTCCGGCGTAGCGGTCGATGAACTTCTGCACCACCTCGTTGTAGGGCATCTCCATCACCGTCGGCAGCCGCTTCAGGCGTTCCATCAGGTCCTCCTTGGTGTAGGCAGGACTCTCGCTGGCCGTCTGGCAGTCGCCGTCAATGCTCAGGTAGGTCTTCGACATATAGAGGTTCATCAGTGAGTCGAGGTCGAAAGTCATGGCTTCGGGGAAGTCTATCACCTCCTCGTTGCCTTCTTGGTCGGTTATCGTCACTTCGTCCTCTGGCGCAACCTCCACCTCTTCTTCGTCTTCTTCGTCGCCGTCAATGACGTCTTGGGCATATAGGTTGCAGGTTGCACTCAGCAGGAAGGCTATCAGTAGCAGGTATTTCTTTCTCATAATTCTGTTCTAAAAATTGAGTTGACAGTTGACGCCTAATGACGAGGCGTAGATGGGGTTCTCTGTCATCGGGTTGCCGATGACGGCAGGCTGAACCTTCAGGCTCAGGTCCTTCGAGATGTCGAAGACCGACAGCTCGGCGTCTACGTATGCGTCGATAACCGACAGAGCGTAGATGCCTATCATCACAAAGAGGCTCATGTCGCGCCAGCGACGATACTTGTCCTTACGGTTCTTAAAAACCTTCTTGTAGTATTCTTTGTTAGAGTCGGTGATGGTGCGACCCAGGTGGAGGAACTTGTTGTAGCTTGCGGTGCCGGGGTCGTCGTCAGTGATGTCGAGATAGGCCTGCGAGTAGTCTTTATACATCATGTTGTTCCACGACAGGGCGTAGATACAACCTAAGAATCCGCCATAGACGATGGGCAGTTTCCAGTATTTACGGTTGTAGACCTGTCCGCCGCCGGGAATTACCAGTGCCAGCCACAGGGCGCGTTGCGGGTTGGGTGTCCATGTGCTCCAGTCGCGCTTCACCGACGATGCAGCAACAACGGTGTCGGCAGCGAGCCGTCCGACGTCCATCTGATTGGCGTCACGCAGGGCAATCGTGTCTGCAGGAGCCAGCTCCTTCAGAAGTGTGGAGTCGCTGCTGATAGCGAAGATGGAATCCGTGTCGGCCTCTGTCTGTGCCATAGCACACAGACAGCCCAACATCATCATCCACGCAATAACAGTCGTTCTCATCATTTGTCAACTTCCAAAGTTCTTGTCCAACAGGTTCATGATGCGCTCCAGTTCATCTTCGTCGTTGAACGTGATGTTAATCTTGCCCTTGCCGCTGGTAGAACAGGTCATCTGAACCTTCGTCTGGAAGAAGTCTGACAACCGGCGGCACAGGGTGTCGTACTCTGCTGACAGCGTACGCTTACCGGCGGCAGCGCGCTTCACGGCCTGCACGTCCTCACCGTTCTTCAGCATCTGGGCCATCTCCTCAACCTTACGGACGGAGTAGCCCTGCTTCTGTATCTCGTTGAACAGCTTAATCTGCTGCGTGGGACTCTCGACAGCCAGTAGCGCACGGGCGTGGCCCATGTCTATCTCCTTGTCTTTCAGCGCCATCTGCACTTGTGCCGGAAGCTTCAGCAGACGCAGGTAGTTGGTAACGGCGGCACGGCTCTTGCCCACGCGTTCCGAAATCTTGGCCTGTGTCATGCCGGTCGTCTCTACCAGGTGCTGGTAGGCCAAGGCAATCTCGATGGCGTTCAGGTCCTCGCGCTGGATGTTCTCCACGAGGGCCATTTCCATGACGTTCTCGTCTTCTACGGTACGTATATAGGCCGGGATAGACTCCAGCCCGGCTATCTGTGAGGCGCGCCAGCGGCGCTCGCCGGCAATGATTTGGTAGTGGTTCTCGGCCACCTGTCGCAGGGTGATGGGGGCTATGATGCCCATCGTCTTGATGCTGTCGGCCAGCTCTTGTAGGGCTTCGGGGTCAAACTCCCGGCGGGGCTGGTCGGGGTTGGGTTCTATCTGCGAAATGGGTATCTCGTTCAGGTTCGACGATCCCTGTGTCATGACGTTCGTCGTGTCTATCAGTGCGTCGAGCCCCCGGCCGTTACCGATGTCGTCCAGTCCGCGTCCCAGAACGTTGCTTGCGTATTTCTTCTTTACTGCCATGTCTTAATGCAAGATTAAAAATGAGGAATGAGAAATGTCATTGTTCATTTCTCATTTTTGTTAATGATTTCTTTTGCCAAGGCTAAGTGGTTCTTGGCGCCCGTTGAGTCAGCATCGTAGAGAATGACGGGCAGACCGTGCGAGGGACTCTCCGACAGCTTCACGTTGCGCTGGATGACGGTCTTGAAGACCAGCTCCTGGAAGTGGCGCTTCACCTCGTCGTAAATCTGGTTGGCCAGGCGCAGGCGCGAGTCGTACATCGTCAGCAGGAATCCCTCAATCTCCAAGCGCTGGTTCAGCTTCGACTTGATAATCTTGATGGTGTTCAGCAGCTTCGAGATACCCTCCAGGGCAAAGTATTCACACTGTACGGGGATGATGACCGAGTCGGCTGCCGTCAGGGCGTTCACGGTGATGAGACCTAACGACGGTGAGCAGTCTATCAGTATGTAGTCGTAGTCACCCTGTATCGGAGCCAACAGGTTCTTGATGACCTGCTCGCGGTCGTTCAGGTTGAGCATCTCTATCTCTGCGCCTACCAGGTCGATGTGGCTCGGTATGATGTCAAGACCTTCAATGTCGGTGGTGTAGATAGCATCGCGGACGTCAGTGTGGTTGATGATACATTCGTAGAGCGAGCAGTCTATCTGCTTGATGTCCACACCCAGACCGCTCGAAGCGTTGGCCTGCGGGTCGGCATCAACCACTAATACCGTCTTCTCAAGAGTCGCTAACGAGGCGGCCAGGTTGATGGTCGTCGTCGTCTTGCCAACGCCGCCTTTTTGGTTAGCTAATGCAATGATTTTTCCCATTTTCTACTCTCTTTCTAATGAATATAGGGTGCAAAGATACAAAATTATTGAGAATTGACCATTGCCAATTGATAATTTTTAGTAATTTTGCAGCCAAAATTTGATGTATTTATGGAAAAAGAACGTCCTTTGATACTTATTTCCAACGATGACGGCTACCAGGCCAAGGGTATCAACGAACTGATTGATATGCTCCGTCCGTTGGCCGACTTGTTGGTCTGCGCTCCCGACGGCGCCCGCTCGGGTTACTCGTGTGCCTTCTCTGCCGAACTGCCCTTGCGGCTGACGCTGCAGCGCGAGGAACCGGGACTCGCCGTGTGGTCGTCGAACGGCACACCCGTCGACTGCGTCAAGCTGGCTTTGTCGCAGTTGGCCGACCGCCGGCCCGCGATGGTCGTCGGAGGCATCAACCACGGCGACAACGGCTCCGTCAACAGCCACTACAGCGGCACGATGGGGGTCGTCATGGAGGGCTGCATGAAGTACATACCCTCGGTGGCCTTCTCGCTCTGCGACCACAGAGCCGATGCCGACTTCGAACCCCTGCGCCCCTACGTTGTCAAGTACACCCGCTATGTACTGCAACACGGTCTGCCCAAGGGCGTCTGCCTGAACATCAACTTCCCGCTTTTAGAGGAGAGAGGAGAGAGGAGAGAGGAGAGAGAATACCGCGGCGTCCGCGTTTGCCGTATGGCTCACGGCTCCTGGCTCAACGAGATTACCACCTGCCACCATCCCCGAGGCTACGACTATCACTGGATGGTGGGCCACTACCAGAACGACGAACCCGAAGCCGAGGATACCGACAACTGGGCACTCGCCCACGGCTATGTCGCCATCACCCCCACCACCTTCGACGTCACCGCCTACGATGCGATGGACCAAATCAAGAGCTGGACACTATGAAGTATTATCTGATAGCTGGGGAGGCCAGTGGCGACCTGCATGCCTCGCGACTGATGCGGGCGCTGAAACAGAGGGATCCGGTAGCCGATTTCCGCTTCTTCGGCGGCGACCTGATGGCTGCCGAGGGTGGGACACTTGTCAAGCACTACCGCGAACTGGCGTATATGGGTTTCATCCCTGTGCTGATGCATCTGAGAACGATCTTGCGCAACATGAAGATGTGCAAGACGGATATCAGCGCCTGGCGGCCCGACGTCGTGATACTCGTCGACTATCCCGGCTTCAACCTCAAGATAGCGAAGTACGTGCATGGGTTACGAGGTGCGAGGTGCGAGGTGCGAGGTGCGATATTTCCGAAAGTCTACTATTATATCTCACCGAAGATATGGGCGTGGAAGGAGTACCGCATCAAGGCCATTAAGCGCGATGTCGACGAACTCTTCTCCATCCTGCCTTTCGAGGTGGACTTCTTTGAAAAGAAACACCATTTCCCCATCCACTACGTGGGCAATCCCACGGCGCAGGAGGTGAGGGAGTTCCTTAGAGGAGAGAGAGATTTTAGAGGAGAGAGGAGAGAGGAGCAATTTAGAGGAGAGAGGAGAGAGGAGAGAGGAGAGAGAAATGTTATAGCCCTGCTCGCCGGTTCCCGTAAGCAGGAGATCAAGGACAACCTGCCGGCGATGATTGAGGCTACGCGCCACCTGGCTGACCGCTACGATGTGGTGCTGGCTGGTGCCCCCTCTATCGAACGTACCTATTATGAGCCGTTTTTAGAGGGTTCACACGTGCGGCTGGTGATGAACGAGACCTATCCGCTGCTGGCAAAGGCCACCGCCGCCCTTGTCACCAGCGGTACGGCGACGCTTGAGACCTGTATGTTCCGTGTGCCTCAGGTGGTGTGCTACTATACGCCGCTGAAGCATTTCATCGGTATGATGCGCCGGCTGGTGCTGAAGGTGAAGTACGTGTCGCTGGTCAACCTCATTGCCGACCGTGAGGTGGTTACCGAACTGGTGGCAGAGACGTTCAGCGTGGAGAACATCCGCCGCGAGCTGGAGGCTATCCTGCCTGGTGGCTCCAAGCGTCAGCAGATGCTCGACGATTACGAGGAGGTTCACCGCCGTCTGGGTGACAACGATGCTCCCGACCGTGCCGCCGAGCTGATGATTGAACTTTTGAATCCATAGTATAACAACAAATTTAAATCCAAAGATTATGAGAAAGTATTTATTCCTTTTGCTGCTCGTTTCAGCAATGAGTGCAAATGCACAGACGTTTGATGAGGCTGATCTCGTTGGTACATGGGCAACGCCAGGCTTGGCATACGCTCCATTAGGTATCACCAGCATTGAGAGTATCAGTTTGGGAGCTGGATTATATACTCGTGAGAATAAAAATATATATACTTGCGGACTAATCACGGTAACAGAAACCGACAAGGATGGAGGGCAGAAACGGGTAGTAGAAAGAGTTCCAGACTATTACATTACAAATAACAATAAACTTCACATTTGGATTGATGACAGCTTTGTCATGCACTTGATTATCGAAGAACTTACAGCAACAACGCTGAAGGTCAAAACCTACGATGGACAGAGCTATTCGTTCACAAAAGACAATTCCAGTTCTGCAGTTAGATCCGTGGAGCTGACTCCATCAGCTAACGAATCCACTTATAATCTCAGTGGCCAGAAGGTTAAGCACGTCACGTCTGACGGTGTCTACATTCAGGATGGACAAAAAAGGGTAATCAGAAGATAGGAACCCCGACAGTTGCGGGGCTCCTTTTATACGTTATGAAAAAATAGTTCAGAACAGCGTCAGCGTGTAGAGGTAGACGACGGCAGCGGGAACAGCCATCAGCGTCGAGTCAAAGCGGTCCAGCATACCGCCGTGACCGGGCAGGATGTTGCCGCTGTCTTTGATGCCGAGGGTACGCTTGAAGAGCGACTCTATCAGGTCGCCCCATGTGCCGAAAACCACCACGACCAGTCCCAGACCTGCCCACCCGTAGGCCGACAGCCCCAGGTCGTTGACGCCGTAGAGTGTGGTGACGTGCCACGTCACCACCGCCGCCACAACGACCAACACACCGCCACCGATGCTGCCTTCCCATGACTTACCCGGCGAGATGCGGGGGAAGAGCTTGTGGCGCCCAATGAGCGAGCCGACACAGTAGGCACCGGCATCATTGATCCATAGGAAGACGAAGACGGCCAGTGGGGCTAAGTAGCTGTACTGGATGCTGTAACCGTTGGAACGGAAGGCTAAGATGTTGAGCAGCGACAAGGGTAGGGCGATGTAGAGCTGCGACAGCATGGTGTAGGCCCAGTTGTTGATGGGGTCCTTGGCCTTCATGTAGAGTTCGGCCACCATCAGGTAGACGATGCTCACCAGGTAGGGTATGAAGACGGTAGCGGGTGTCAGTCCGCTGTTGTATCCCGCCATAGCGAGGAAGAGGTAGACGCCCGAGATGGTCGATATAAACCGGTTGACAGAGATGAACGGGCGGTCGTTGACCAGCGAGCAGTACTCCCAGATGGTCATGCCTGTGACGATGCTGAACAGCAGCGTCATAGCCCGCGGATTCAGGAAACTTGTCACGATGGCCGCGACGAAGAAGACGCTGGTGATAGTGCGGACGATGAAGTTTTTCATACCTGTATAGTTGTCTTAGTTGTCCAAGTTGTCGTTTATTCCTTAGGTTCTTCCTTGGCGGCTTCAGCCTCCAGTTGCTTAGCACGCTCCTCAGCCATACGCTCGGCGTCGGCACGCATCTGATCCTCAAGCAGTTCCTCGGCACGGCTGGTCCAGGGACGCTTGCCGAAAATCTTTTCTACGTCTTCGGCGAAGATGACCTCACGGTCTACCAGCAGCTGTGCCAGTTGGGCGTGTCCCTCGGCATGCTCCGTCAGAATCTGCTTGGCGCGTTCGTACTGCTCGTTGATCATCTTCAGCACCTCGTCGTCCATAATCTTCGCCGTTGTCTCGGAGTAGGGCTTCTGGAACTGGTATTCGGCGTTGTTGTAGTAGCAGATGTTGGGCAGCTTGTCGCTCATGCCGGCGAAGGCTATCATGCCGTAAGCCTGCTTTGTGGTGCGCTCCAGGTCGTTCATAGCCCCGGTGGAGATATGACCGATGAACAATTCCTCGGCAGCACGTCCGCCTAAGAGCGAGCACATCTCGTCGAGCATGGCCTCTTTCGTCTGCAGCACGCGCTCCTCGGGCAGATACCATGCAGCACCAAGTGCCTGGCCACGCGGTACGATGCTCACCTTGACCAGCGGATTGGCAAACTCCGTGAACCATGAGATGGTGGCGTGACCAGCCTCGTGGATGGCGATAGAGCGCTTCTCAGACTCGGTCATCACCTTTGTCTTCTTCTCCAGTCCGCCGATGATGCGGTCTACGGCGTCGAGGAAGTCCTGCTTGCCCACTTTCTTGCGGTTGAAGCGGGCGGCTATCAGGGCGGCCTCGTTGCAGACGTTGGCAATGTCGGCACCCGAGAAGCCCGGTGTCTGACGGGCCAGGAAGTCGATGTCCACGTCGTCGGCCAGCTTCAGTGGCTTCAGGTGGACGGCAAACACCTCCTTGCGCTCGTTCAGGTCGGGCAGGTCGACATGTATCTGGCGGTCGAAGCGGCCTGCACGCAACAGGGCCGAGTCGAGCATGTCGGCGCGGTTGGTGGCAGCCAGCGTGATGATGCCGCTGTTGGTGCCGAAGCCGTCCATCTCCGTCAGTAGGGCGTTCAGCGTGTTTTCTCTCTCGTCGTTGCCGCCCATGGCGGGGTTCTTCGAGCGGGCACGGCCCACGGCGTCAATCTCGTCGATGAAGATGATGCAGGGCGCCTTCTGCTTGGCCTGCTCGAACAGGTCGCGTACGCGCGAGGCGCCTACGCCCACGAACATTTCTACAAAGTCGGAACCCGACATCGAGAAGAACGGTACGCCCGCCTCGCCGGCAACAGCCTTGGCCAGCAGCGTCTTACCCGTTCCCGGAGGACCGACGAGCAGTGCACCCTTGGGAATCTTTCCGCCTAACTCGGTGTATTTCTGAGGGTTCTTCAGGAAGTCGACAATCTCCTGCATCTCCTGCTTGGCACCAGCCTGGCCGGCCACGTCCTTGAAGGTGATGCCCAGTTCGCCGCCTTTCTCATACATCTTGGCCTTCGATTTGCCCACGCTGAACATGCCCATACCGCCGCCCATGCCGCCGCCCATACGGCGGAAGAAGAGCATCCACAGGCCGAAGATGATAAGCAGTGGCAGCAGACTGTAGAAGAGGTCGCCCAAAATGCCGCCCTCGCGCTTGTTCTCGTAGGACAGCTTGCCTTTGAACTTGCCATCCTCGCGCATCTTGTCGAGGAACTGTTCCACCTGGTCTACAGAGCCTATCTCTACGTCGACGTATGGCGACGTACCCGTCTGCTGGTGTCCCTGCTTGAAGATGTCGCGAATGTGCTCCGCCCTGACATACATCTTCAGCGTATTCTGGTTTTTGTTGATTACAATCTTATCGGCGTAGCCACGCTCGACAAATACCTTGAAATCTGAGTACGTCGATTCTGTGTGGCTCTGAGCCGAAGCCATACCGTCGCCGGAACTGGTCATATAGAGCATGGCCAGCGTCAGGATGGCCACGAAGTATATCCAGTTCATATTGAACTTCGGCATATTCATCTTCGGGCCGCCTGGGTTGTTATTATGTCTTTGTTGTTCCATCAGTCTTCTGTTTTCAAATTTCAGTCTAAGTCGGGTATTCTTGTCAGTTTGGCATCATCCCACAGGTGCTCTAAGTCGTAATAGTCGCGGACGTCGGGCAGGAAGATGTGTACCAGTACGTCAGTGTAGTCCATAGCCACCCATTGGGCGTTCTCCAGACCGACGACGTGAACCGGCTTCTCACCCAGTTCCTTGCGGGCAAACTCCCCCACGGAGTCGGTGATGGCTTCCACCTGACTGGGGGAATTTCCCTGACAGATGACAAAATAATGGCAGATGGTACCGTCGATGCCCGACAGGTCGGCGATGACGATGCCCTGTCCTTTCTTCTCTTGTATTCCTTTGGTGATTGTCTCTACTAATTTTTCCATTTCTTCGTAAATATGGATGCAAAGATAGTGCTTTTTCTTCTATTAAGACCCAAAAAGACAGATTTTTTGAGTATTTTTATAAAAAATCTTCCCAAAAGTTTTGGTAGTTCCAGAAAATGTAGTACCTTTGCACCCGCAATTCGGAAATTGCAAACCTTGATTGGGGTATGGTGTAATGGTAACACTGCAGATTCTGGTCCTGCCTTTCCTGGTTCGAGTCCGGGTACCCCAACGATAAAATCCGCTAAGTTTCTGACAATCAGAACTCAGCGGATTTTTCTTTTGTCCCCGGAGAGTACAGCGAGTGCAAGTGCACAGTGGAACCGCCCCTACTGTGCACCCGACTCGTATTTCTCGCGAATCTTCTTGATGCGCAGCAGCAGGTTGCGGTAGTGAGGCGTCTGTTCCTGCTGTTTCAGGTACTGCTCCACGCGGTCGAGATGCTGTTCCAGATAGATGATGGCATCGGAGCGCATGACCGTCTGGTTGGATGTGGCTGTCTTGTCCTCTACGGGGTTGAGGCTCAGGCCGATGACGTCGACGTAGGCGCGCTGCTGGTGGCGGCGGAAGTCGTTCTGTTCCTCATTCTTGTTGTTCAGAGGTTTCCACACCATATTAAATATGTCGTCCAGGTATTCCTCTACGGGGTAGGGCTTCTGGGCGCGCATCGCCTCGTTGTGCTTGTTGAAGATGGTGCCGGGAGCCAGTAGCATGGCAATCACCGACTGCTGGCGGTTGCGTATCTCGTTGGCGTAGTCAGTGCCTAATTTTGCGATGACACTTTCCGGGTAGAGCCACAGCGGTGCCTCCATGACGTTGCGGTCGACCCATTGCAAGGCTTCGCGCTGCAGGTCGCGCGGGACATAGTCGTTGGCGCGCTGGCCGGGCGTCTGGTTGGTGTAGCGGCCTGTCAGGTAGCGCTGCACGTGGTTGGCATAGCGCTGATACTGTGAGCGCACGGCACTGTGTATTTCGTCGAGGTCGTCATACTGTTCGTCGGGCTGTGCTGTCCATTTCTCGATATTCTGCATGACGCGCTTCAGGTTCTTGATGCCGTATTCGTTGGCACGCATCTGGTTGTCGCCCAGGTCTTCCGTCTGTGAGCGGGGGTCCTGTCCGCGCCCCTCGTCGCCGCTCCACCAGAGTCGGCGGTTCTGAGCCAGCACCTTGGTGACCTCGCTGCGCAGGACTTTCTTCTCCTTGGCCGGGTCGTTGAACTCCGGACGGTACTGGTAGCCCCACTTGATAGCCCAGCAGTCGTAGTCGTTGATGCGTGGGAAGCGTCCCTTCTCGCTGATATGGTCTTCGGGCTGTGCCACGTAGTTGAAGCGGGCGTAGTCCATGATACTGCTCGTGTGGCCGTGGGCCTCTACCCAGGCTTTATCGCGCAGTTTCTCCACGGGTGTGGCTTGCGAGGCAATCATGTTGTGGCGCAGTCCGAGCGAGTGGCCTACCTCGTGGCTGGAGACGAAGCGTATGAGCTGTCCCATCAGCTCGTCGGGGAAGTCCATCTTCTGTGCGCGCTTGTCCGACGGGCCACACTGTATCATATACCATTTCTTCACCAGGTTCATCACGTTGTGATACCAGCAGACGTGCGCCTCGATGATCTCGCCCGAGCGTGGGTCTACGATGCGCGGCCCGTAGGCGTTCTCCGTCTCTGAGGGCAGGTAGCGTATCATGGAGAAGCGGGCGTCGTCGACCGACATGGTGGAGTCGTTTGCGGGCCACTCCTTACCCACGATGGCATTCTTGAAACCGGCAGCTTCGAACGCCTTGTTCCAGTCGTTGATGCCGGCAATGAGATACTTCACCCATTTCTTCGGTGTTGCCGGGTCGATATAGTAGACAATCTGCTTCTTCGGCTCTACCAGTTTGCCGGCCTTGTAAGCCTTGGCGTCCTTCGGTTCCAGACGGTAGCGCATGATGATTGACTCATGGTCTGTTGTCTGCTGCTCGTCGCTGAACTCTGTGATCTTGTTGTTGAAATAGCCCACACGCTCGTCGGCATAGCGGGGCTGCATCGGCTCTTCGGGCAGCAGCACGATGCTCGTGTTCAGCGACAGTGTGGCAGCGCCCGTCTTCGATGCCGGTGAGCGGCCGGCGTTCATGGCGTATGTGCGCAGCGTCTGTATTTCGAGGTTGATGGGGTAGGTCTTGATGCTGTCTATGAATGTGCGGTCGGCCATCACGCCCCCGATGCCGAGTGTGGTGCGGTCGTTGGCCGAGAAGCTGGTCACCTTGTTGTCGGACATGAGCCACTTGGTGACGTTGATGAGCATATCCTTTGTCTCCGGATTGCGCCCGATGATGTCGAACTTACAGACGATGGGGTCTACCGTGGCCTGTTTCAGGGAGATGGCTATGCGGTCGCCGGACTTGGCATAGCTCGACTGCACGTATTCGCGGAGGAAGAGCGTCTTGTCGTTGTAGCGTTCCAGGTAGACGGCCGAGCGGTTCACCTCCTCGCCGCCGAACTTCTTGAAATCCTGCGGTACGCTGGTGAAGCGCGTCACGCAGAGCAGCATACGTCCCAGCAGGCGGTCGGGCACTTCGAGGTACCAGTCGTCCTTGATGTGGCGCACGGTGAACAGTCCCTGGCGCATAGAGCCGCCCTCCTTCACCACTTTGTGGTACGGGTCTTTGTGGTCTTTGACTGTCGAGTCCTCGCAGCACTCGTTTTTCTTGGCGGTTTCTTTCTCTACCATGACGGTGTCTGCCTTGACGTCGACGGTGTCTTTTTCCAAAGCAAAGGCTGCACTATGCCCGATGGTGAGCAACAGTGCAGCCGTTGTAATAGTCTTGACTAATGTCTTCATATTAACAAAAGTACAGTCAGGAAGGTGCTATCATGATTCTTTCTCGCGGTTCTCGGCATCGATGGCCTTAATCTTCTCACGAACCAGGTTCATGTCGTCCTTCAGTTTCTGCACCTTGCGGTTCATCTCGTCGATGAGCGAGTTGCCCTTCTTCGAGCTGACGCTCAGGAAGCCAAGGTTGTTCTCGTAGGTCTGGATTTCCTGCTTCATAGCCTCGTATTGGCGGAACAGGCGGGCGCGCTCGTTGTCGAGGGCGTTCTCGCCGCGCTCTGCTACCTGCTTCAGGTTCTGCTTGAAGTTGTTCAGACGCTTCTTGGCAACGCTGATATTCAAGTCTTTGTAGAGCTTGTCGAGCACGGCATGATACTCCTCGTACAGTTTATCCTTCTCGCGGAAGGGTACGTGGCCGATAGCCTGATATTCGGCAACCAGCTCCTGCACCTTCTCCTGGATGTTGTCGCCAGCCTCCTCGGCAATAACCTTCAGGTGTGCGATGACGTCGCGCTTCTTCTCTAAGTTGGCCTGCTCCTCGCCGCGGGTGCCGGCAGTGGCGGCATTGCGGGCCTCGAAGAACTTGTTGCAGGCTCCGAGGAACTCCTCCCACAGCTGGTCGCCCAGCTTCTTGGGCACCATGCCGATGGTCTTCCACTCCTTCTGCAGGTTGATGAGCTTGTCGCCCGTCGACTTCCAGTCGGTGGAATCCTGCAGGGCCTTGGCCTTCTCGATGAGGGCGCGCTTCTTCTCGGCGTTCTCCTTGAAGGTGTCTTTCAGAGTCTTGAAGTATTCGGCTTTGCGGCCGAAGAAGTCGTCGCAGGCAGCGCGGAAACGCTCGAAGATCTTCACGTTCATCTTCTGCGGGGCGAAACCGATGGTCTTCCACTGGGCCTGCAGTTCGATAATCTCCTTCGTGCGGCGCTCCCAGTCGCCACTGCCCTTGTTCTCTTCGGCGGCGATGGCTTCCACTTTCTCGCAGAGCTCGGTCTTCTTCTGCAGGTTCTCCTCCTCACGGGCGCGGATACCTTCGAAATGCTGCTGGTGACGCTTGTTGATGATGGTCGACGCGTTCTTGAAACGTGTCCATATTTCCTCGCGCAGGTCTTTGCTCACAGGGCCAATCTCGCGGTACTCCTGGTGCAGCTTCTGCAACTGGTGGAAAGCGCTGATGACGTCGTCCTCTTCTGCCAGCTTCTCTGCTGCCTCGCAGAGCTTCGTCTTCAGCTCTAAGTTCTTCTTGAAATCATATTCGCGGGCTTCGGAGTTCAGCTTCAGCAGGTCGTAGAACTGCTCCACGTAGAGCTGGTAGTTACGCCACAGCTCGTTGGCCTTCTCAGCGGGCACGGCCTTAATCTCGCGCCACTCCTGCTGCAGGGCCTTGAACTCCTGGTAGGTCTTGTTGGCCTCCTCGGGCGAGGTGACCATGGCCTTTATCTTTTCGATAATCTCGAGCTTCTTCTTCAGGTTCTCCTCCTTCTCGGCCTCCTGCTCACGGAACAGCTGCTGGCGCCGCTCCCTGATGATGCCCATCTCGGCCTTGAACACCTCCTCGTCTTCGTCGGGAGTAATCTGATACTGCTCCGGGTCGCCGCCGCCGTCGATATATTCTTTCAGACGGGCTTCGCGCTCGGCAATGTGCAACTTGTAGAAGGCGGTTTTCAGATAGTCTACTTCGTCCTTCTGCGGAACTACCTCGCCGTGGGCAATCTCCTTCACACGGTCCAGCACCTCTTTCTTGGTCTCGTAGACCTTGCGCTCTGGCTGCTCTTCGGCCGCCTCTTCGGCTGGCGAGGCTGCTTCCTCGGTTACTACTTCAGGAACGGCTTGCTCCTGCTTGATTTCTTCACTAATCCCCGTTTCGAGGATGTTTTCTTGAGAGTCCATAATTAACTGTTTTAAGTTACTGTTATGGTGAGTACACACATAATTTTCAGCGTCGTGGGTTTGCACACATCGACGTTTTAGGGCGTAAAATTACAAAAAACTTCGGAGTTGCACCCAACAACACCGAAGTTTTCCGTACTTATTATTGTTTTTTAACAATTCACACCAGTCGCCTGCGGCGGAATATCCACCAGCAGCCTACGGAGACGAGGACGGAGATGATGAGTGCGAAGACGAAGCCCCAAGGTTTCTCCTCCATGCCGTTGACCAGGTTCATGCCGAAGAGCGAGGCGATGAGCGTGGGGAACATCATGATGATGGTCACCGACGTCAGCGTACGCATCACCTGGTTCATGTTGTTGTTGATAATGCTCTGGTAGGTGTCCATCGTCGACTCCAGGATGTTGGAGTAGATGTTCGTGGTCTCGCGGGCCTGCGTCATCTCGATGTTGACATCCTCGATGAGGTCTGCGTCCAGCTCGTCAATCTGCAGTTTGAACTTCAGTTTCGACAGCAGCGTCTCGTTGCCGCGGATGGAGGTCTGGAAGTAGGTTAGCGAGTCCTGCAGTCGGCTCAGTCCGATGAGGCTCTCGTTGTTCACCTCGCGGTCCAGGTTGCGCTTGGCCTTGTCTATCAGCATGTTAATCTGCTTCAGGCGCTTCAGGTACCAGACGGCCGACGAGAGGAACAGACGGAAGATCATGTCGACATAGTCGGTGAAGCCCGTGCCGCGCTTCTGCTGGAACGAGACGAAGTCGATCATCATGTTCGTCTCGTAATAGCAGACGGTGATGGTGACGTCGCGCTTGTGGATGATGCCGAGGGGCACGGTGGTGTAGGGGGTTCGCGAGCGTACCTCCTTGACGTAGGGTATACGCAGGATGATGAGCATCCAGCCGTCGTCGTACTCATAACGCGCCCTCTCGTCGGTATCGCTGATGTCCGAGAGAAAGTAGTCGGGTATGTTGAACTGTTCTTCCAGCTGCCGCTGGTCGTCTTCTGTCGGACACGTCACCTGTATCCAACAATTGGGCTGCCACTCTGTGAGCTGGGTCAGTCCGCCTTGGGTGTTCCAGAATGTCTTCATTGTGCTAATCCTTTCTTTTTCGAGGTACGAGGTACGTGGTACGAGGTACGTGGTACGAGGTACGAGAATTGTTTAGCGGCAAAGGGATTAGCAGCTTTGCTCGCCATCCCCTGGCCTAACGTTTGTTACTATCCGCCGGGTAATCGTCCATAATTTTGTTACTAATTTGGTTTATCGGGTGCAAAGATAAGAAAAAAATCCGTAGAACAAACTGATTCTACGGATTTTTTTCGTTTATTTAGCAGGAATGTCTTCCAGCGTCTTCTTCAGCAGCTGCCAGAAGGGGTCGACGGTGGCTATGAGGGCGCGCTCGGTCGTGGTGTGCGGCGACTTCATCGTCGGTCCGAGGCTGACGACGTCGAGGTGCGGGTACTTGCCGAGGATGACGGAGCACTCCAGACCGGCATGGTCTACCTGGATGATGCCGTCCTGGCCGAACAGCTCCTTGTACTCGCGGAGCAGCAGGTGCAGGATTTCGGAGTCGGGGTTCGGGTCCCAGCCGCCGTAGCTGCCGGCGGTCTCTACCTTCATGCCAGCCATATTGAAGCAGCTCTCCATCGTCTTCACCACGTAGTCTTTCATATCCTCGCGGCTGGAGCGAGCCAGGATCTTGATGCTGGCCTTGCCGTCGCCGATGTTGATGATGGCGAGGTTCGAGGAAGTCTCGACGACGTCGGGGTAGGAGGGAATCATGCGGATGACACCGTCGTGGCAGGCGTAGATAGCGTCGATGAGGTTGTCCTGGATCTCCACGGGCACCTCCGTCTTCGGTGTCTCCACGTCCTCTGCCAGCACCTCGATGCCTAAGGTCTCAATCTGCTTGTACTCGTCGCGGAAGTCCTCCTGCCAGTCGGCGCAGAGCTCCTTCAGGGCGTCGGCGTTCTCCTTCGGCAGTGTCAGCACGGCCTCTGCCTTGAAGGGGATGGCGTTGCGCATGTTGCCGCCCTGCCATGTGGCCAGGCGGGCATCCAGTTCCTCGATGGCCTCGCGGACGATGCGCACCAGCAGTTTGTTGGCATTGCCGCGTCCTTCGTGGATCTCCAGACCGGAGTGTCCGCCGCGCAGTCCCTTGACGGTGACGCGTATGGCGGCATCATCAGCGTCGGTCTCCACCTCTTTATAGTCTAATGTGGCGGTGACGTCAATGCCGCCGGCACTTCCGATGACGAACTTCCCCCAGTGTTCGGAGTCGAGGTTCAGCAGGATGTCGCCCTGCAGTTCGCCCTCTGGCAGGTCGTTGGCACCGTACATGCCCGTCTCTTCGTCGGCTGTGATGAGGGCGTCGATGGGACCGTGCTGCATGTCCTTAGCCTCCATGATGGCCATGATCGAGGCTACGCCCAGTCCGTTGTCGGCACCGAGTGTCGTGCCCTTAGCCTTCACCCATTCGCCGTCGATCCACGGTTCGATGGGGTCGGTCTCGAAGTTGTGGGTAGACTCCGGTGTCTTCTGCGGCACCATGTCCATGTGAGCCTGCAGGATGATACCCTTGCGGTTCTCCATGCCCGGTGTGGCGGGTTTGCGGAACACGATGTTGCCGGCGGGGTCCTTAAACGCCTCTACGCCAGCCTGTTTGCCAAACTCCAGCAGGAACTGCTGTATTTTCTCTAAGTGTCCGCTTGGGCGGGGCACCTGTGTCAGTGCATAGAAGTTTTTCCAAATGCACTGCGGCTGTAGGTTTTGAATGTCGTTGTTCATAGTTTTTTTTGTTTTAGAGGAGAGAGGAGAGAGGAGAGAGGAGAGAGAATACTCCTGCTGCGGCTCGTCTTCACTGTCCTGCAGTTAGTAACAGTTATTTTGTTTGTCAATCAGTGACTTTCTGAGTCCAGACATTATTCTGCCTACTTCTATAGACATGTCTTCTGCTGTTTTTAGTTCTTCGTCTGTTATATATCCTAATGACTGGGCGATATCCAACTGGCATGTTACTTCCGTGAGAGAACCGTATGCTATTTCGAGAAAGTGGATTCTTTCCTTGATGGACATTCGCCCCAGTCCCTCGGCAATATTTGAAGGTATAGAAACAGCTGATCTCCTAATTTGGTCGCAGATGGCGTATTGCTCGTATGCAGGAAATTTCTGGACCAAAGAATATACGTAGATGATAAAAGTTTTTGCCTTCTTGTATGCCTCTACTTTTTTGTAAAAGAAATCGTTAGCCATAATACGTTGTTTGATAGAATATAATACGGGAAAAACTAATCTCTCTCCTCTCTCCTCTCTCTGATTCTGGAGTAATCTCTCTCCTCTCTCCTCTCTCCTCTCTCCTCTAAACTCCTCCTCCTCGAAAACAACAGTGCCCCCCAGGCGTAGATGCCCAAGGCGACCACCAGCAGCGTCTGCACGGTGTGGACGATGAGTACGAAGAAGAGAGCCTGCTCGTCCTGTACACCGTAGAGGATGAGCATCGTCTTGATGGCGAAATGCCACGGACCGGCACCGTTGGGCGTCGGCACGATGACGGCGAAGTTGGCCACGACGAACGACACCAGCGCACAGCCGATGCCGAGGTCTGCCGTGAAGTCGAAGCAGAAGAACGTCAGGTAGTAGTGCAGGAAGTAGCACACCCAGATGCCTATTGAGAACAGCAGGTAGAGCGGCAGGTCCTTGACGCCACGCAGGGAGAGCACACCCTCCCAGATGCCGCTGAGCGTCGTTTTCACCTTATTATAAATAGACAGGTTCTTCAGTAGCAGGTGGAGCAGTATGAGCGCGGCCACGCCACAGACGGCTGTCACCAGGTAGCCCGTCAGCGAGAAACTGCTGAGTATGCGGTCTATCGATGTGCCCGTCTTGCGGAAGAAAGAGCCGAAGACGCTCATCTCTATCAGCAGGATAAGTCCCGAATACAGCATGACGACAATGGTGTCTACGGCGCGCTCGGTGACGACGGTGCCCAGTGCCTTCGAGAACGAGATGTCCTCCCAGCGCTTCAGCACGCCGCAGCGGGTGAACTCGCCGATACGGGGGATAATCAGCGAGACGGCGTAGCTCAGGAAAACGGCGTTGACGCATACGGACGACCGTACACCGCCTTTAGAGTATTCTCTCTCCTCTCTCCTCTCTCCTCTCTCCTCTAAAATCGGTTCCAGCGTCTGCTTCCACCGCCAGCCGCGTATCATCTGAGCCAGGATGCCGAAGGGGAACGACAGCAGCATCCACGTCCAGTTCATGTTGTGGAGCATGACGTGTCCCACCGTCCTGAAGTCGAAGTCGCGGTACATCCAATAGAGGATAGCCCCGCCGAGCAGGAGCGGCAATGCTATTTTCAGCAGATTTGTGCCTATGGATTTCTTTTCCATTGGTGCAAAGGTAATAAATAATTTGGAAACAGAGGTTAAGAATTAAGAAATATTTCGTAACTTTGCACCCATGAAACAAGTCCGCCCTAAAAAGAACCTTGGTCAGCACTTCCTTGTTGACTTGAATATCGCCAAGCGCATAGCTGACACCGTTGATGCGCCGTTTGCCGACCTGCCCGTCTTGGAGGTGGGACCGGGTATGGGTGTCATGACGCAGTTCCTCACCGAGAAGCCCCGTCCGCTGAAAGTTGTCGAGATTGATCGCGAGAGTGTGGCGTATCTGAAAGAGAAATTCCCTGAGTTCTCGGGGGGCGAGGAGGAGATTTCGAGGTGCGAGGAAGAGGAATCGAGGTGCGAGGTACGAGGTACGAGGTACGAGAATACTTCTGCGGCGGCCTCTTCGGGTGAAGGTAATCTCGTACCTCGCACCTCGTACCTCGTACCTCGAAAAAAAGTACCTCGAAAAAACGAACCTCTAAAAGACCGGGCGATTATCTCCGGCGACTTCCTCCGTATGGACCTCACCGAGGTCTTCAGCGGTCAGCCGTTCGTGCTGACGGGCAATTACCCTTACGACATCTCGTCGCAGATTTTCTTCAAGATGCTCGACAACAAGGAGCTGATACCCTGCTGTACGGGTATGATACAGCACGAGGTGGCCGTCCGCATGGCAGCGCAGCCCGGCAACAAGCAGTACGGCATCCTTTCGGTACTCATTCAGGCGTGGTACGACGTGGAGTATCTCTTCACCGTCGAGCCGGGTGTCTTCAATCCGCCGCCCAAGGTGCAGAGTGCCGTCATCCGCATGACGCGCAACCAGGTGACCGACCTCGGCTGCGACTGGCCCCTCTTCCGCCGTGTCGTCAAGACCGTCTTCAACCAGCGCCGCAAGATGCTCCGCGTCTCGCTGCGCCAGCTGTTAGACAAAGATTCTTCACTCTTTACTCTTCACTCTTCACTTCTCACGCTCCGTCCCGAGCAGCTCACCATCCCCCAGTTCGTCGAACTGACGAATCTTGTGGCGGCAGAGTTGAGCCAAGAGTCTAAGTGATATTCCGTTGGAGCCAGAGGGCGAAGAAGGGGTCGTAGATGGTATATACTCCTTTGTCTACCGTAATTAAATCTTTTTCAAGTAGTCCGCGGATGGCAGCTGTGATGACGCTGACAGTCTGGAGATGGTACTTCTTGATGAAGGCTTTGCCTGTGATGGCTTTGGCTTGGCCTTCACGGGCTATGGCTATAAATACCTCACGCTGTTTCTCCGGAATCCTGTCGAGCAGATCGACATAAGTCTCTGTGAACATGTCGAGAATATATGTCACAGCTCCATCTACCATGTCTGTCGTACAACATTGACCTGATGGCGTCTTTAAAAACAGAACATTGTGTACTCTCTGTAAGCAAGATGTGACAGCGTCAAAACGCTTGTAGACTTCCTCTACCACGACGTGGCGAAATGAGCGCCATGTTGTTTCCATTGGTCGTCAGTTCCACCAATTGCTGTGTTTCTTTTACTCTGTCGCAGAAATACTCCGGGCCTGCATAGCCTTTTGTTACAAACGGATTGTCCATATCTTCCTTATTTTGAGGGCAAAGATAGTATTTTTGCAGCAATTATCCAAATTAGGATAATCCTATTTAGGATAATTTACCATTTCGCCCGTTTCCTTCATAGCGGTTTAGTTAATTATTATTATAAGATGATTATTATAGTATGATAATTGAAGTATAATAATTATCTTTGCTGTGGCAATTGTGAGAGTATATAAATTTAGGTATGATAAACAATCCGTTTATATTGTATGGCTATGAGTCGCCGAAGTATTTCTGCGACCGGGTGGGGGAGACCTCGGAGTTGAAGCGCTTGCTCGTTAATGGGAATAATGTGGCGTTGGTGGCGCCTCGTCGTATTGGCAAAACCGGACTGATAGAGAACCTCTTCCACCAGCGCGACATAGAGCGAAAGTACTACACGTTTCTGATTGACATCTATGCAACCAAGAACATTGAGGAGTTGGTGGCAGCGATGGGAGCTTCCATGCTTGCATCTTTGCGTCCCCGTGGTGTCAAGGTTGCGCAGCGCTTTGTCAATTTCCTGGCGTCACTACGGACGGGCATCAGTTTCGATGCTGTCGGCAATCCCTCGTGGAATGTTGAGATTGGTGACGTTCGCCAGCCGCGAACAACCCTTGATGAGATTTTCCATTATATCAGTGAGGCCGATAAGCCTTGCATTGTGGCTATCGACGAGTTCCAGACCGTAAGTAGCTATGCCGGCGGGAATATGGAAGCTATTTTGCGTACTTACGTACAGCATTGCCGGAATGCCCAGTTCATCTTCTCAGGTTCCCAGCGTACCATGATGAGTGAGATGTTTTTCAGTCCCTCGCGTCCGTTTTATCAAAGTACGTCGATGATGAGCCTCGGCAGTATTCCCTTAGATAAATACGTTCCCTTTGCGAGGAATCTTTTCGAAGAGTCTGGCAAGCATATCTCTGAGGCAGTCGTTTCTAGCGTCTATGAGCGTTTTGAGGGCGTGACGTGGTATGTTCAGCGGGTCATGAACGAGTTCTTTTCGCTGACACCTCAGGGTGCAGAGTGTACCGACCAGATGATGGAGACGGCCATCGCCAACATCTTACGTTCCAATGAGTTTACATATCAGTCGCTCCTATTTCAGTTGCCGCCCAAACAGAAGGAGCTGTTGTTAGCCATCTGCAAGGAGGGCAAAGCCCGTAATGTGACCTCTTCTGCCTTTGTCCGCAAATACCGTCTGCCTTCCTCGAGCAGCGTACAGTCAGCCATCAAGGGCTTGTTAGAGAAGAATTTCGTCACCTCAACCCTCGGCGTCTACGAAGTCTATGACAAGTTCTTTGCCCTCTGGCTGTTGTCGCAGCGGTGATTCCCAATAATCACCACTCATACCCTTCTTCGTAGCGGTCGAAGGCGACGGGAGCGGTGAGTGCTATAGCGTGAAAAGACCTTTTTGGGCTATTTCGACAAGTTCCCTTTGAATAGCAAGTATGAGGAAATCTTGTTCTGTTCCTGGCTCTGTTGTGCCAAGCGATTTTCCTCCAATTAGGTTTTCGCCATTGATGCTTATGAATATTCCTGCATGAGAGGCAATCGCTGTTTGGGGACATTCTCGAACGTCATACTCCACATTTTTTAGTGGTATATGCCTGATGTCGCCTACATTCATCTCTGCAAAGCCATAAAGTTTCCTGTTTTTGCGTTGTGGAATCATTTTGATGTCTTCGGGCCAGGATGGGAATGACATTCGCATAACAGAAAGGTATTCTTCGCCAATAGAAGCACGTAGGCGGAAAGCCTCCGGCTGAATCTCACCCTCGATAATCATCTTAGGCGAGAAAATCGCGCGAGCAACATTCTCTGAATCAGGTATCATAACGGCTTAGATTCGCTTCATCGTTTCAAGTACGGCGGCAGGAGAAAACTTCAGGTTGTTTTCACCTTGAACTTCACCATCCTTTATTATATAATAGGAAAAACCGTTTACTCCAATGTTGATACCCGATTTTCTTCCTTTGTTCTGAATCAGAAGCGTCCCATTGGCAGCGGGGTAGATTGTCCAACCGTACAAGTCGCTGTCTACACTTTTCTGAAGGATTTTCTTGAAGTTCTTTACCACCTGACTGTTTAGCGGGAGCGCGTCCTCGCCATCCCAGCCTTTTTCATACTCCTGAAAGTCCGACAGGCGCTCAAGCAATTTTGTGTATTCTGCCCCTCTGACAGACGCAATTGACTTGGACTTTGTCAATTTATTGATAAAGTCCAGCGTTTTCTGTAGGTAGCTCTCGTTGTCGGCAATATAACTGATTTGCCGAAGCAATTGAGCGTTGAGTTCTATGGCTGTCATAACACGTTAATTGAGATTTATTGGATAGCGACGGTACAAAGGTAATGTTTTTTCCCCTAACTACAAAAAAATGGCCGATTTTTTTGTCATCGGCCATTTTATTGAAGCACTTTTCTCACCACTCATACCCTTCTTCGTAGCGGTCGAAGGCGACGGGGGCGGTGTAGCCGGCGCGGCGGCAGGTGTCGGCGATGTCTTCCTGCATGCGTGGTGGGATGGGACGTGTGCCGTTGCGGTACTCGTAGGCGTAGGTGCGGTTGTGCTGGGCGATGATGTCGGCCATGAGGAGGCGGCCTGTGCGGCGGGGCAGCAGGTCGAGCAGTCGGGTGAAGCCGTAGGCTATGCGCACCTTCTTGTCGTCGCGGTACATGATGCAGGTGTCGCCCGTCGCCTCGGGGTTGGCGGGGTTGATGCACGTGGCGACCCAAGGCTCGGTCCTGACGTATTCACGGGCCTGCCAGCGCAGGCAGTGTTCGCGTCGCTGGCAGGCGTTGTTGAAGCAGGGAACGAATCCCTCGCGTATCTTTTCTTTTAACAGTTCTTCCTTTTCCATACAGTCTTAAAAAATCAAATTATCCGCTTATCCGCAAACTTTGCTGAGTATCAGCGTGTTAGCGTGAAATTATCCGTCATTTATCCGCCATTTTTCCGTCATTTTTCCGTTAGAGGGCGTGCAAACCAGCCTCTTTGGCCTTTGTGCGTGCCGTTGCGGAAACCGCAGCGTTTCAGTGTGACGGTCAGTTGCTTGATGTTCGGCACGTCGCTGGCCTTCAGGTGCTTGGCCAGTTCCTGCTGGATGTCGACAGCCTTCATAAAATAGAGGTTGTCCTTTCCTACCGGTGCGAAGTAGGTGAGCAGCACCTCTTCTGTCGACGTCTGCTGCTGGTAGGGGCGGTTGTGCTCCTGGATCTCGGCTTCCTCGTGGGGATAGAACCGGAAGGGCTTGCCTTCTGCCAGTTCGTGCATGGCCTGGGCGTAGAGTCGGGGGTAGTCGATGGGTGTGTCGGTATCGATGACGCCCGTCAGTTCTACGCAGAGGTAGCGTCGTGTGCCGTCGCCGCCGGGCAGCGGCTGCGTGTCGTTGGTGGTGGCTATGAACGAGCAGAGTCGCGAGGTCATCGTGTACTGATCGGAGCGCATCTGTCGTACCTGTACGTCGCGCTCCGTCAGCAGGCGCTTGATTTTCGCCTGTTCGCGGTCGGTCTTGGCGTTGTACTCGTCGATGTTCACCAGCGCCATGCGTCCTAAGACGCGCTCCACCTGTTCGGCGTTGTCCATCTTGATGTCGTCCATATAGTACTCGCGCAGCGAGTGTGGCAGCAACAGTTTGCAGAATGTCGACTTGTGGGTGCCCTGCCTCCCGATGAGCATTGGGACTACGGCGTTGCCGAAGTCGCGGCTGCGTCGCGTCCATTGTGCTACCATCGCTAAGAACCAGCGGTGGAAGTACTTCTCCCAGTCCGGGTAGTCGGTGGGCACGCGCCGCGCCAGTTCGCCGATGTAGTCGCGCTTGGGGTCGTAGTACTGGTTGGTGGCGAAGAGAAACTCCAGGATGGGGTTGTAGGTCTTGACGAGTGACGACTGCACGTAGGTTTCGATGTCTATCGACCATCCGTAGCCGCCCTCCATCATTTCCTCAAAGGCGATGCGCTTCAGGTCGCGCTTCGTCAGCGGTTGCCAAGGCCAGTCCCTGCCTTTTCGGGGCCGGAACTCCTCCTGCCGCTTCACCTCGTTGTAGCGCAGCTCGTAGCGGCGGTCGAAGAAGTCCTTGATGAAGCGTGCTATACGCTCCTTGTCGTTCATCTGCGACACGGGTTTCGTGTCGCCCAGCGGTTTCTTGTAGACCGAGCGGAAGATGCGGCGCTTCAGGTCGTCGTCGACGGGGATGCTCACCCAGCGGGTCATCGTCTCGTGCAGGCACGCCTCCTCGGGCAGTCCTGCCTTGTGGCAGTAGTGTGCTAAGGCCTGCACCATCTCCTCGGCGCTGTCCGTCTCTTCGCACGCCTTGTCGAGACAGGCGTAGTACTCCATCTTCTGCCGCTGTTCCTCGGCCTCCGTCATACCGCTGTCGATGTGGCCTTCGCGGGTCAGACGCACGCCGGCAGAGGCTCCGGCTATCTGTCGGATGACTATAACAGGCTGTGCGTCAGGATTGTAGAATGCCTGCGGGTCGTTGCTCATGCGGCAGCCAGCCAACAGTCCCCGGCTGTCGTCCTGCACCTCGCAGTCGGCCAATGCCTGATAGAGTCGGGCAGCCGTCTGGTGCCCGTCGATGAGCAGCTGTGCATACTCGTCCGTCGTCTGCGGTTCGAAGCCGTCGCCGTAGCGGCAGACCACCACCACCTTCAGCGTCTTCTGCGACGAGCCTGTGAACGTCAGCAGCGTGTAGGGCAGCTGTGCCACGTGGAGTTTCAGCGCCTCTATGCGGCTGAGGCCCTCCGGGCAGGCGATGCTGAGCAGCACGAGGCCGGTCTTCGTGCGCACGTCGTCCAGTCCGCCCTTGCCGAAGGTGGCTCCGAAGAGCAGGTAGGGCAGCGTGTCGGCGCCCACGCCCGTGTCGGAGCCGTTGATGACGGCCACGGTCACGTTGCGGGCAATCTTCTTGACGCGCTCCTCGTTGTCGCCCGAGCGCAGCTTCTCGTAGACGGCACTCAGCGTGGTGGTGACGGGCGTGCCGTAGCGTCCGTCGCTGGTCTTCACTTTTGAAATCGTTCTTTCCTTTGTTTTTTCCATAGTACCTTAATTTAATATAACTGGTTGATAACTCATGCTTAGACGCCGGCAGGGTGGTAGTCCGCTCCCGTCGGACTTTAGTCCGCACGTGTCGGACTTTCGTCCGCTCCCGTCGGACGACTACTTTTCTGCCTTTACTGTTGTCTTATGGTGGGTGTGTTCTTCACCTTTTCGGTTTGCAAAGTTACATCATAAAAGTGGAAGATGCAAGGAAAGCACCCACTTTTAACATTTCGCCCAGGAATAATGACGGATAAATGGCGGATAAATGGCGGATAATTTCGTGCTAACTGTCTGACCTTCAGCGGAGTTTGCGGATAGGCGGATAATCGTGCTTTTTAAGACGGGTAGGGGAGTGTATCAACAGGCTGCCTTCAGACCGTCGTCAGAGGGGTAAAAAGCGGGTGTTTTCGCACACAAATCTGGTGTGTTCGCGCACAACGACTTGATTTACGTCAACAGAATGGGCTTTTTCCAAGGTTTTTCCGAAGAATTCATTGTCGGGCGGAAAAGTCGCCGTACCTTTGCATCGTCAAAAGGAAATAATGACATCTTCAATAGAAATAAGTGTTAGTAAATAAGGTTAAAGATTGACTTCGTAGGTTTTAGTTAGTATTAAGGTAAAAGTAAAAAGGATTGAAAGTAAGGATAATGTGATCCACGTCGTGAGACGGCCATCACTTTTTTTCATAAGTAAGGTTTTTAGTTATTTAATATTGTGGAAATGGTTCCCGGACAGTGGTCTGGGAACCATTTTTTTTTGTTTCTGTCGTTGTCAGGCTTTTATCCAGCGTCCCCGTAGGAGTCGTGCCAGGAAGATGGCGCCGCGGAAGGATAGTTCGATGGCCATTGCCGTCCAGACGCCGCGCAGACCGTAGAGCGGTGCGAGAAGGGCGGCCAGCGTCAGACGCACGCCCCACATCGAGGTGAGGCTCATGATGGCCGGTCGCAGCGTGTCGGCGGCACCGATGAAGACGCCGTTGCAGACGATGGAGGCGGCGAACATCGGTTCGGCCCATGCCTCGATGCGCAGGGCGTCGGCTCCTTGCGTTATGATGTCGTCGACTGGCGACATGACGGCCATCAGTTCCGGTGCGAAGATCCACATCAGCACCCCCATGGCCGTCATGACGCCGATGCCGAGGGCTACGGACAGGTTGGCGAACGAGCGCGTCAGCAGGCGTTGTCCGGCGCCGACGCTCTGTCCGACGAGTGTCGTGGCAGCCTCGGCGATGCCGTAGCCCGGCATGAAGCAGAGGCTTTCGACGGTGATGGCCAGTGAGTTGGCGGCTATGGCGACGGTGCCCAGCGGTGCTACGATAATGGTGCTGACGATCTGTGCGCCGCCCATCAGCAGGTGTTGCAGGCCCATGGGGGCGCCGATCTTGAAGGCCGTCTTGACGACGTCAGGTTGAATAGAGGAGAGAGGAGAGAGGAGAGAGGAGAGAGAAATGTGAAGCGGCGACCTGACGAGCAGGAACCAGAACATAAGGATGGCGGTGATCAGCTCGGCCAGTCCCGTGCCGAGGGCGGCGCCTGTGACGCCGAGCTCCATTATATATATAAATAGGTAGTTAAAGACGACGTCCATGACACACATCCCGATATTGAGCATCGACGGCACCTTCATGTTGCCCGAACTCTTCAGCATCGAACCCGCCAGACCCGACATCTGGAAGAACAGACCACAGATGCCGATGAGCAGGAAGTACGTTGAGGCGTCGCCGGCAATGTCGGGCGAGCCGCCCAGCCAGTAGGGTAGGCGGGCGTGGACGGCAATGGCCGCGGTGGTCAGCGTCAGCCCCCAAAGGGCGCAGCACACCAGAGCCTGGCGCAGCACGCGCCGTGCCGCCTCGAAGTCGTTGGCGCCAATGAAGTGCGCCACCTGTACCGAGAAGCCTATGTTGGCCGCCGACCCCAGTCCGCCCATCAGCCATGTCGTCGTCTCAACGAGTCCGATGGCCGCTGTGGCGTGCTCGCCGAGATGACCCACCATTGCGGCATCGATGAAGAACATCACCGTTGCCGAAATCTGTGCCAGGATGCTGGGCACGCTCAGGCTGACGATGAGCCTGAGTTTCTCGGCCTGCGTCATGGAGCGGCCTTCGCGGATGTACGCCAGTAGCTGTTCGCTGTTTCTTGCCATATAATACCTTATTCTAACGGCTTGCAAAGATAATATATTTTCTCATGATACAAAAAGAAAAACCCATGAAACATTTATATAATAGGTAAGAACAAATAGAAAACCCTTGCGGACGTGTGGAAATGCGCGTTTGTTAAATTATATATAATTTTGCAACCGAAAATGAAGTCAGCAATTTTTTTTAAATAACTAAAACTCACATTAAGTATGAAAACCGAAAGACGATTCTGGAAACGTGGCCGGCATTGGATGCTGGCTGCGGGAGTGCTGTTGGCAGGTTGTGGTGCTTTCTCGTCGTGTGAAGAATACGACTTGGATGAGCGTACTCCCGATGGCTGGGGGTCGAGCATCTACAGTTGGCTCGACGAGCAGGGCAACTACACCAACACGGTGCGCATGATCAATGACCTTGGCTACCGCGAAGTGTTGGCCAAGACGGGTTCTAAGACGCTGTTTGTGGCCGACGACGCCGCTTACGACAGGTTCTACTCTAACAACAGCTGGGGCGTACGCAATTACGGCCAGCTTACCACCTCGCAAAAGAAGCTGCTGCTCTTCGGCAGCATGATGGACAACTCGATGCAGCTCAACTCTCTGCCCAGCGTGCAGGGTAACCCGCCCCAGGAGGGTAAGAGTATGCGTCGCTTCGCCTCGACGTCGGAGTTCGACTCCGTGGCTATCATCCGTCCCGAGCAGATGCCTGCCAACCGTTACTGGGACCGTCTGCGTAATGCCGGCCGCCCCATTGTCTGTATGACGGACTACACTAAGGTGACGCTCCTGCAGTTTATTGAGAAGTGGCTCACCAACAACCGCATCACGAATGACGACTACAACTTCCTGTTCAACAACCGTACCAACCGCCAGGCCGGTGATGCCAGCATCAACGGCGTGCAGGTGGCCGAGCCGAACATCAAGTGCTCTAACGGTTTCATACACCGTATGGCCGAGGTCGTCACGCCGCTGCCCAACATGGCCGAGGTCATCAAGAGTAAGAGCGTTGCCAGCAGCTACAACTCGCTGCTCGAGCGTTTCTGTGCTCCCTATCCCGACATGACCCCCAACAGCAACGGTTCGATGACCATGCAGTACAACTACCTGTACACTGACAACCAGACAGACACCGTCTACCAGAAGCGCTTCTTCTCGATGAAGACCCAGAACGGCGCTGCGCTGAACAAGTCGCCAGACAACGGTCCTGTGTCCATGCTGAAGTACGACCCCGAGTGGAACTCCTATTATTCGGGTGACGCCGGAGTGGGCAACACGGGCGTGCAGCGCGACATGGGCGTGATGATGGTGCCCAGCAACGCCGCTATGGACGCCTACTGGCAGAACGGCGCCGGCAGCATCCTCCGCGAGCAGTACCATACGTGGGACAAGGTGCCCGACGACGTGATTGCCGAACTTATCAACAACAACATGCTGAGTTCGTTCCTCATCTCCGTGCCCTCGAAGTTTGCCAGCATCCTCAACGATGCCAACGACCCGATGGGTGTCGACCGTGCCGACATCGACTCCGTATGGCTCGGTTGTAACGGTGCCGTCTATCTCACCAACAAGGTGTTTTCTCCCACCTCGTTCGTCAGCGTGCTCTATCCTGCCCTGACCAACGAGGCCATGAAGATTCTCTACTGGGCTGCTCAGAAGTGTCGTTACAATGTGTACCTGAACTCACTGAACGCCCGCTACAGCCTCTTCATCCCCACGAACAAAGCCCTGCTGGAGTATATCGACCCCGTCTCCTACGGTATGGCCAAGACCCAGCTGTTCCGTTTCCACTGGGATCCGTCGAAGGTTGCACAGCCCGACCGTACGCCTGACGACCGTGTGTGGGCCAGCGTCTGGAACTACGACCCCGCTACGGGCGAGGTCGGCGACTCTGTCCGTAAGGCCAGCTTCGACGAGATCAAGAACCGTCTGAAGGACATCCTCGACACCCACATCGTCATCGGCGACGTGGAGGACGGCAAGGAGTACTACCAGACGAAGGGCGGCACCTTCCTGCATATCAGCCGTGAGGGTGGCAACATCTCCGTAGAGGGCAGCTACCAGACGGATAACGGCACGCCGCTGACGGTCACGAAGGTCTATGACCAGACCGTCGAAGGTAACGGTAAGGCTTACATCCTTGACGAGCAGCCCATCATGACTACCCGCAAGAGCGTCTTCGAGGTGCTGTTGCAGTACGACGACTTCCGCGTGTTCCGCGAGATGCTGGAGAGCAGCGGCCTGCTGGAACGTCTGCACGACAACCAGTTTGCTACGCCTTACGACAACATCTCTGCCTTCAATACCTATCACTATACCGTGTACGTGCCTACTAATGAGAGCATCGAGGCCCTCATCAACTCAGGCAAGCTGCCTACCTGGGAACAGGTGGAGGCTGAGAAAGAGGCCGGCGAGACCGAGAAGTCAGAGGCCGACGCCCAGCTCATCCTGAACTTCCTGAGATACCATATCCAGGACAACTCCCTGGTTATTGGCGGCGGTACCGACAACGATGACCACGAGACGGCCCTGATCGACGCGGAGACCCATCGTTTCCATCAGCTCCATTCTAAGCTTACCGCTACCGGCCTGACCGTCCGCGACAATACCGGCAGCGAGGCTCACGTGATGACCGACTCCGGTCTCTACAACCTGATGGCCCGTGAGTATCAGTACATGGGAACATCACCTATCAATGCAAGAATGCTTCAGACAACCTCTTCGGCTGTCATCCACCTGATTGACAAACCGTTAATGTATAAGTGATAAGCTATGAATAAAAGACTATTCAGAATATTAGGTTTGATTGCGATTGGCTGCCAACTGTCAACGCTCAATACCTTCGCCCAGAAAGCTGGCGACATCATCAGCGGTACGGTGACCGATGCCTTCGGCCCTGTCATGATGGCCAATGTCGTCGAGATTGATGCGGCCAACCGTATCGTGGCCTCGGCCCAGACCGATATGAGCGGTAACTTCTCGTTCAAGTTGAAGAACCCGAAGGACAAGCTCCGCGTGTCGTACGTCGGTTACAAGACGCAGACCCTGGCTATCAACAAGACCAAGTTCGCCATCCGCATGTCGGATGCCACTCAGATCAAGGAGGTGACCGTCACCGCCAAGCGCAAGGCGCAGGGCTCGGGTCTGGCCATCCCCGTGGATGAGATTTCTACCGCTCGCCAGAGCATTGACATGAAAGAGTTCGAGGGTCTGGCCATCACCACCGTCGACGAGGCCCTTCAGGGACGTATCGCCGGTCTGGACATCGTGGCAGGCGGTGACCTCGGTAAGGGCACGTCGATGCGCCTGCGTGGTGTGTCGTCCATCAACGGTTCGAGCGAGCCGCTGATCGTGGTCGACGGCAACGTCTGGGAGAGCAACGTCAACAATTTCGACTTCTCCAATGCCAACGACGAGAAGTTTGCCGAGCTGCTCAACGTCAACCCCGAGGATATCGAGAGCATCTCCGTGCTGAAGGACGCTGCCGCTACTGCCATCTGGGGTTCGCAGGGTTCTAACGGTGTCATCGAGATCAAGACGAAGCGCGGTGCCCGTGGTAAGACCCGCGTCAACTTCAGCGCTCGACTCACCGGTACCTACCAGCCCAAGGGCTACAACATGCTGACGGGCGACGAGTACACCATGCTGCTGAAGGAAGAGTACTTCAACCCGCAGATGAGCGATGCCGCCAGCGACATCAAGGAAATCAACTACAATCCCGCCTTCTCGGAGTATGAGATGTACAACAACAACACCGACTGGCTTGACGAGGTCAAGAAGACCGGTTGGCGCCAGAACTACTACCTCGCCCTGAGTGGTGGTGGTGAGAAGGCCAACTTCCGTGTCGGTGCCGGTTATGACCATGAGACGGGTTCTATCATCGAGCAGAAGCTTGACCGCTTCACCTCGCGCGTGAACCTTGACTATTTCGTCAGCGACCGTATCAAGATTGAGACCAACATCGCCCTGACCTACACCAAGAACCACATGAACAACGGTGACCTCCTTGGTATTGCCTATAAGCGTATGCCTAACCTCTCTGTCTACGAGCAGGACCGCTACGGCAACGACCTGGCCGACTACTATGCCATGCTGCCCAACGCCTCAGAGGAGCTGAAGGACCAGCGCGACATGAAGAACCCTGTGGCACTGGCATACCTGGCCAAGAACGAGGATACCAGCTATAACATTACGCCTGAGTTCAAGCTGAACTACCGTCTGCTGGGTCTTGACGAAGAGCACACCCGTCTGGACTATGAGGGCAAGGTCGTGTTTAACATCTTTAATAAATATAACGACCAGTACATGCCCCTGTCGCTGAGCACGAAGGGCTGGAGCGACGGCGAGAGTAACAAGGTGTCGTCGAACTCCGACAAGAGCCTCGGTGTCACCACGACTCACACGCTGACCTTCACGCCGCACTTCCGCAATACCGACCACTCGCTGACGATGATGCTCCGTGGCCAGCTCACCAGCGGTACGTCGTCATCGCAGGCTACCGGCCTCTGGGGTCTGCCCAGCGGTTCTATCCAGAGTACGGCTGCCGAGGGTATCATCAGCAACATCGCTACAGGTAGCGGCCAGTGGCGCAGCCTCTACTTCACCTACTCTGCACACTATGCCTACAAGGGCCGTTACATGGTCGACTTCTCCGTCCGTCGCGACGGTTCTACCAAGTTCGGCGACGACCAGCGCTGGGGTAACTTCCCCGCCGTCTCGCTGCGTTATAACATCAGCAAGGAGCCTTGGTTCCAGAAGACACTGCCCTTCGTCTCGATGCTCTCTATCCGTCCAGGTTGGGGTATCGTCGGTCGCCAGCCCGGCAGCGAGGGTCTGTTCTACAGCCGTTACACCAAGGGCGCCGGCTATCTGAGCGTCGGAACGAGTGTCGCTCCTGCCAACATTCAGATGAAGAGCCTGAAGTGGGAGCAGAAGGAGACCTACAACATCGGTACCGACTTCGGCTTCTTCAACGAGCGCATCACCGGTAATGTCGAGTTCTATTGGCAGTACACCTCCGACCTGCTTATCTCCGGCCGTGGTATCCCCACATCGTCGGGCTTCCCCACGCTGGCCTACCAGAATGTCGGCGACATGAAGAACGTCGGTTGGGAGTTCAACCTGAACGGTAACCGCATTGTCAAGCTCGGCAAGTTCTCGGCTGACTTCAACATCACCTTTGCTAACAACAAGAACACCATCACTGCTATGGACGAGACCTATCTGGCAACCCTGAACGGCGAGTTCAACCGCCAGAACGGTTCTTATCTCACACGTGTCGAGCTGAACACGGCTATGGGTAGTATCTACGGCTTCCGCTACAAGGGTGTCTATCAGTACAGCGACTACTCTCCGGTCGAGGTGCCCGGCGTCAGCGGCCCCAATGCCCCTGTTGCCCGCGATGCTGACGGCAACGTCATCGTCGACGAGAACGGCATGACCACGCCGATGATGTTCTGCTACGGCGGTTCGAAGGACGAGACGAAGGTGTTCCGTGGTGGCGATGCCATCTACGAGGATATCAACCACGACGGCCAGATTGACGAGCTCGACATCGTCTACCTCGGTTCGTCACTGCCTAAGTTCACCGGCGGTTTCGGCTTCAAGCTCCACTACGGACGCTGGTCGCTGAACAGCCAGTTCAACTTCCGCTACGGCAACAAGATCATCAACGCTGCCCGCATGAACGCAGAGAAGATGTACGACAACAATAACCAGAGTGCCGCCGTCAACTGGCGCTGGCGTGTCGAGGGTGACATCACCGAGATTCCCCGCGCTCTCCGTCAGGCCGGTTACAACTACTTAGGTTCCGACCGCTTCGTCGAGGACGGCTCCTTCATCCGTCTGAACTACGCACAGCTCAGCTACTCGTTCGATCCGAAACTCA
Source organism: uncultured Prevotellaceae bacterium (assembly GCA_900316475.1). Taxonomy (GTDB): domain Bacteria; phylum Bacteroidota; class Bacteroidia; order Bacteroidales; family Bacteroidaceae; genus Prevotella. The sequence continues at coordinate 39,631 of ONDA01000004.1, read as the reverse complement.
TCAAGAAAATCGGACTGACCCAGCTCAACTTCTACGTCTCGGCCAACAACCTGTTCTGTCTGACCAAGTACTCAGGTGCTGACCCCGAGGTGGGCTACGGTTCAATGGGTATCGTGACCGATAATGCCCAGACACCGCGCTCGAAGTCATTCACCGGTGGCGTGACCATTCAGTTCTAAATGAGGAATTAGAAATTAGATATTAAGAATTATGATTACTAATATAATAAAGAAATATAGCGTGAAGTTCGCAGTTGGCTGTGGCTGTGCCACTGCCGTCCTGGGTCTCGCCTCCTGCTCTGACTTCCTCGACATCCTGCCACTGAACGACGTGGTGCTCGAGAACTACTGGACGCAGAAGAGCGACGTGGAAAGTGTCCGGGCCAGCTGCTACGTGTCCCTGCAGAGTTCCGATGCCATGAACCGTATCGGACTGTGGAGCGAGCTTCGTTCCGACAACCTCTTTGCCGGAGCTAATGTGCCTAACGAGGTCTCCGAAATCCTGAAGGAGAACCTTCTGCCTACCAATCCCTATTGCAACTGGTCGAAACTCTATGAGTGCATCAACCGTTGTAATATCCTCTGTCACTATGCCCCTGAAGTGCAGGCTACCGACCCTAACTACAGCGAGGCTGAGATGAGGAGCGACATCGCTGAGGTGTCTACCCTGCGTGCCCTCTGCTACTTCTACCTCATCCGTACGTTCCGTGACGTTCCTTACACCACGGAGGCCAGTATCGATGATACGCAGAACTACGTCAAGGCTGCCACACCGTTCAACGCTGTGCTCGACTCCCTGATTACCAACCTGGAGAGTGTCAAGGACTACGCCGTGCGCCGCTATAAGCTGGAGACCGTCAGCGGCAGCTATTTCACACTGCCTGAAGAGAACACCAGCCGCATCACCCGCGTCGCCATCTGGGCGCTCCTGGCCGACCTCTATCTGTGGAAGCAGGACTGGGACAACGCCATCAAGTATGCTGACATGGTCATCGACTACAAGCGCCAGCAGTACGAGGAACTGAAGACGCGTGTCGGCGATATTACCTATATCCAGTATGTCGACGGCGTGCCCATGATTCTCGAGATGCCTGAGGGTACCAACAACTGCGGACGTACCTACAACGAGATCTTCGGCGACGGCAACTCCTTCGAGAGTATCTTTGAGCTGAAGTTCACGCACACCTCCAACGGCTGGGTAGGCTCGTTCTATGGTAACGACAACACGCCTAACGGCCGACTGAGAGCCAACGAGCTGTCGTTCCCCAGCATGGATAATGTCATTACGAACAAGAACCCGCTGTTCAAATCTTCCGACTGCCGTTTCTATGAGAACTTCAGAGCCTCAGGAAACACGATGTATATCGGTAAGTATGTACGTAGCTCGGTGAATTTCCAGACAAAGAACCTGAGCAACGAGGCCGGCCTGCGTCTCGAACAGCATCTGCGTAACTCGGACAACGCCTCCTGGATCTTCTACCGCTTGAGCGAGATGCTGCTCATCAAGGCTGAGGCTCTTGTGGAGCGTGGTGGCGAAGGCGACTACGAAGAGGCTTTCAATCTCGTGAACACCGTCTACAAGCGCGCCAACAACCTGACGTCGACCCTGAAGAGCGCCGACTACACCAACTCGAAGACCGCCATGGAGAACCTGGTGTTCGACGAGCGTCGCCGTGAACTGATGTTCGAGGGCAAGCGCTGGTACGACCTCGTACGCCGCTCGCGCCGTGACGGCAACACGAGCTACCTCGTCTCCTGCGTCAAGAGTAAGTACGAGAGTAAGGATGCCAACGCCATTGCCATCAAGATGGCCGACCTGAACATCATCTACTTCCCCTATGCTAAGAGTGAAATCAAGGTGAACCCGCTGCTCCAGCAGAACCCGGCATTCACCAATGGTGAGGACTCTCAGTATCAGCGTTAAGTTAAAGTCATTGTAACCTATTTAACGACCTATAAGAAATGAAAAAGATAACAACAATATTTCGTCAGATAAGTGGCCAGGTACAGGTGCTGTCGGTCATCGCCCTGATGTCCATGCCGCTGTTCTTCTCCTGCGTGGATAACGATGACGACGTCCCCGAGAGTATGTACACTGCCCAGAAGATGACGGCCGGTGCCTTCCTTGAGACCAACCAGGACCGTTTCAGCGAGTTTACAGCCCTGCTGAAGCGCACGCCCTACTTCTCGCTGATGACCACCTACGGCCGCTATACGCTCTTTGCTCCTACGAATGATGCCATGGCACAGTACATTCAGAACAACGGCTATGGCTCGGTGGCAGGTATTCCGCAGAACATCTGCGACTCTCTTGCCCGTACCCATATCATCCGCAAGGGTGCTTTCTTCACCTCCGACGTGCCCGAGGGTAACGTTGGCCTGAACATGCTGGACCAGTATATCACCTGGTCGAGTGACTCAGACGTGACCAACGGCAACCGCCTCATCTACTATGTCAACAAGAACTCGCGCATGACGGAGTTTAACGACTCTGTGACCAATGGCGTGGTTCATATCGTCGACCGCGTGCTCTCGTCGAGCACGGACTTCCTGCCTGAGAAGATGCGCGAAGACACTACCATCACGCTCTTCTGCGAAGCCCTGCGACTGACGCACCTCGACGACTCGCTGCATGAGTATATGGACGAGCATTACAGCATCGGTGTCGACTCTGTCACACTTGGCACGCAGGAGCGCTGCTTGAACAACGGTAACCCCTACATGACCTGTCTCTGGGTCAGCAACCGCTACTTCAAGTTCACGGCCTTCGTAGAGCCCGACTCCGTCTACCACCGCAATGGCATCAACAACATCGAGGACCTGAAGGCTTACGCCAAGCGTATCTATGACGCTACCTATCCCGAGGATGCCGGACAGTATGACCACGACTTTACGCATCGCAAGAACCCGCTGAACCGCTTCGTCAGCTACCACCTGCTGAACCGTATCATTATGTATAACGACCTTGTCGGCAACGAGCTCACCTCGCAGTGCTGGAAGACCAGTCTCGCCGACCCCGAGGAGTTCTACGAGACGATGTGTCCCGGTACGCTGGTACGTCTGGCTATGCCGTCGGGCAGCGATCAGGGCGTGTTCATCAACCGTCGCGGACTGATGGCCCGTCTCTATGACGACCAGAGCCGTGGCGTGAAGGTGCTGGCTCCCTCAGAGTCGGGTAAGACCGACCAGCAGGCTTTGAACGGTTTCTATCATTACATTGATGATATCCTGACCTTTAATACCCACACGCGTGACGTCATCTTCAACTGCCGTATGCGTTTCCACCCGTCGACGCTGAGCCGCGACTTCATGAACTGCGACGGCCGTAACCACAAGGACGACATCGGAAACTCGCTGCGTGGTTTCAAGAAGGGCTTCACCGACGGCTGGCAGATGAGCGACGAGAGCTTCGTCGGTGTCACCGGCAACGATGTATGGTGGGCTTCCTTCATGGGCGGCGTGGTCGTTATCAGCGGCCGTTTCGACGTGACGCTCCGTCTGCCGTGTGTCCCGAAGAAGGGTACTTACGAGATTCGTATTGGCTATACGCCTAATGAGGAACGTGGTGTTATTCAGGCTTATCTGAACAACGTCCCCTGCGGTATTCCTGTCGATATGCGTATCTACCCCACCGATCCTGAGATTGGCTTTATCTCCGATGGTTCTGAAGGTGCCAAGTCGGCTGAGGAAATCAAGATGCAGGACAAGGCCCTCCACAACCGTGGCTTCATGAAGGCAATGGACGTGTGGTACCAGGGCGGCACCGGCAATACTGGTGGTTGTCTGCGTAACAACAACATCTCCACCCGTCGCGTGCTGGCTACTGAGAGCTTAGACCCGGACAAGGTTTACTACCTGCGTCTGCGCCAGGTGCTCGATAATCCTGAGAATTATTGTAACTTCAACTATCTGGAAATCTGCCCGAAGAGTGTCTATGGCAGTCCCGAGGGCGAGGATCAGCATTGATAATTGATAATTGAAAATTGATAATTGATAATTGAAAATTATGAATAATAAGAGTTTCAAGAATATAGCCCTTTCGATGGCAGTAGGTTGCGGCTTTGCCGCAGCCCTCGCTGCCTGCACCGATTGGGACGATCACTACGAGCCGTCCGTCGACAGCGGCGTTGGCGGCACCCTGTGGGAGCAACTCTCGTCTGATCCTCAGTTGACGGACTTCTGTGAGGTGCTCGAGAAGACCGAGATCTTCCGTATGCATAAGAAGAGAGGTGTAAGCTATGCCGACCTTCTTCGTGGCGGACAGGCTTTCACCGTCATGGCTCCGGTCAACGGCACTTTTAACAAGGACTCGCTGCTGAACCTCGTAAAGACGGCTCCCGGCGACTCGATGGTGGAGAAAGCCTTTGTCTTCAACCACATGTCGCGTATGACCACCTCGCTGAAGACTGTTCCGCAGGACCTCCGCATGATGAACGGCAAGAGCCTCAAGCTGACGGAGAGCACCGTTCAGGGCATTCCCGTCATCAAGGGCAACCAGCACGCTAAGAATGGTGTCATCCATGTGATGTCGCGGGCACTGCCTTACGGCTACAACCTCTACGAGGCACTCTGTGACGACCACGAGATGACGCCTGTCGGCGCCAGCCTTCGTCAGTATGAATGGGACGAGTTCGACCCCAACGCCTCTGTCATCAGCGGTTACGAAGAGGGCGTCCCCGTGTATGAAGACTCTGTCGTCTACGAGCGCAACCGTATGCTGGAAGCTATCGGCCTGATCAACGCCGAGGACTCTGCCTTCTGGATGGTGGCTCCTACGGCTGCCGGCTGGGAGCGTGCATGGAACAAGGTCACCAAGTACTTCGTCTATGACGAGTCTTACCAGAAGCGCGACTCACTGCAGCGTTACTGGACCACACGCGCCTTGTTCGACGATGCCGTCTTCAACTTGACCGACCAGCTGACCACCACCGACTCACTGGTGTCGGTGCCCTATCGCAACTGGCGCAAGGGCTATGTGGCCGGCAAGCCTGTCTATCACGTCTTCCAGAAGCCTTTCGAGCCGGGAGGTATCCTCTACGGTGCCCGTAAGCTGCAGTGCAGCAATGGCGTTCTGTACAAGACCGACGAGTGGCCCTTCGACCCCGTGAAGACCTATTTCAAGGAGCTGTGGACCGAGGGTGAGGCTACGTGGCTCATCGTCCCGCCGGAGAAGAGCTGCCGCTATACGCCTATCCGCCTGGTGGCCGATAGTATCTCGGAGAATGCCTTCCTGCAGATTGTACCCTCCAGCGGTACGGCCAACTGGGAACTGACCTTCCGTCTTGAGAACGTACTGTCAGGCGACTATGATGTCTGCATCATCGTGCTGCCGCAGACCGTCATCAATCCCGACGCCCGTCTTCGTCCCTGTAAGTTCAAGGCCGACGTCAACTATGTTGACTTGGACGGAAAAGACAAGACTTTCAACTGCGACAACAAAGTGTTCCAGACCGACCCGACGAAGGTTGACACCGTCGTGCTGGCCGAGGCTTTCCACTTCCCCGCTTCCAACTATGGACAGAGCACTAACAAGTTCAACCTGACCTTGAAGTGTAATATTGGTCCGCTTGAGACTTCGAAATTCTCCCGCGAGATGCTGCTCGACTGCATCTACCTGCGTCCACGAACCTCTAAAGATGAATAACCTATGAAGAAGTATATCATTTCTTTCGCCATGCTGCTGGCTTCTGCTTCGCTGGCAGCTCAGGAAAATACGAAAACGGTGACAGGACAGGTCGTCGACGCTGCCACGGGCAAGCCGCTGGCCGGTGTCATCGTGTCGGCCTACGACAACCAGCGCCTGACAACTATGACCGACGAGGATGGTAAGTACGAACTGAAGGTGCCCGAGGATACACGCTCCATCCTGTTGCGTGTCGACGGCTACAACCTGCAGCAGCGCGCCATCAGAGGCCAGAAGGCCGACGTCCGTCTCTACAGCAACGCCTTTAACGAGACCTACAGCCGCACCACGTCGGCCAACATTGCTGCCGAGGCCATCCATTTTGATAACAATGCCGAACTGAGCATCGACCCGCTGATTGCACAGCAGCTCGGTGCCGATATGCGTATGGTGAACCGCAGCGGTACCCCCGGCTTGGGCAACACGATGCTCATCGAAGGTATCAACTCCCTCAACGCCAACGCCCAGCCTTTGGTGGTGGTGGATGACGTCATCATGGACATGCAGTACAACCGTACGATGCTCCACGACGGCTATTTCAACAACATCCTGGCCAACCTCAATGTTAACGACATCGAGAGCGTCAAGGTGCTCAAGAACGGTACGGCCCTCTACGGTGCCAAGGGTGCCAACGGCGTCGTCTTCATCAAGACGAAGCGTAACAAGTCAATGGCTACCAAGATTGACGTGAACATCAACGGCCGCTACCAGCTGAAACCCCGTCTGCCCAAGATGCTGGGTGCCGAGGACTTCCGCCTCTACACCACGGTGCTGCTGACGGGCAACATCGACCCCGCTTCCATGAGCAGTATGCGCTACCTGAACAACGAGGCGCCGACCGCTACCAGCAAGGGCTATCTCTACTACAACGAGTTCCACAACGACACCGACTGGTCAGACGAGGTCTATGAGAACGCTTTCTCGCAGAACTACGGCATCAACGTCCAGGGTGGTGACAATGTCGCTTCCTACAACCTGTCGGTGGGCTATTCGCTGGGTAACAGCACGCTGAAGGGCAACGACTACTCGCGCTTCAACATGCGACTGAACTCCGACATCACTATCACCAACAAGCTCGATGTCCGCTTCGACGCCAGCTACAGTGACGTCGACCGCGACCTCCGCGACGATGGCGCACCTGAGAATCCCCTCGGTACGGTCATCACCTCGCCGGGATTCCTCGGACTGGCCAAGGCTCCTTTCCTGTCGCCTTACGCCTTCGACAACCACGGTAAGATCAGCCACTTCCTGGCTGCTGCCGACGACTATCTCGAAGGCAAGTTCCAGGGACGTTGCAGTCTGGCTAACCCCTCGAGCATCCTCGAATACGGCGATGGCAGAAACCGTAACTCCTTCGGTAACCGTCTGGTGATGTTCTCCGTCATGCCGAAGTTCCAGTTCAACAGGCACCTGTCGTTGAGTGAGCACTTCACGCTGGCTCTCGTCAATACCAACGAGAACTACTACCTGCCTATCCAGGGCGTGCCTAACTTCATCGTTGAAGGACTCGACGAGGACACCCGTCTTCAGAACATCGCCCAGAGTCTGGCTTCGCGCGAGACTTCTATTCAGAGCGATACCCGTGTGACGTGGCAGAACAAGTACAATCTCCACAACATCAGCTTCAAGGGTGGTATGCGCTACCTGAGCAACGACCTGAGCAGCACCTCACAGTCGGGTTACAACTCTGGTAACGACAAAACCCCGAACATGAGCACCTCGCTGAAGTTCAAGACCACCGACGGCGCCGACGACCAGACACGTGAGATTACGTGGTACGGACTGGCCGACTACAACTTCGGCGACCGCTACTATGTCAGCGCAGGCCTCTCGGCACAGGCTTCGTCACGCTTCGGTGAGGATGCCTCTGGCCTGAAGCTCTTCAACACCGTCTGGGGACTTTTCCCCAGTGTCGGCGCTGCCTGGGTGATGACCAACGAGCGCTGGCTGGCCGGCATCCCCGGTATTAACTACCTGCGTCTGAACGTCGGCTTCGACGTTACCGGTAACGACGACATCAACTACACGGCTTCGCGTTCCTATTTCGTTGCCAAGCGTATGCTGCGCTCCGACGACGAGAAGGTCGGCGTGGTAGGCCTGTCCATTGGCAACATCGGCAATACCGACCTGCAGTGGGAGACCACCAAGCGACTGACTGCCGGCTTCGATGGCAACTTCATCGACAACCGCGTCCGCGTCCGCTTCAACTACTTCAAGAGCTGGACATCCAATCTGCTGTCGTTCAGCCAGCTGTCGTGGACCAGTGGTCTGAGCCAGAACTGGTGTAACAACGGTAAGCTCGAGAACGAAGGCTTCGATGTCAACCTCGGCATCAAGGTGCTCACCCTGAAGGACTTCAGCTGGGAACTTGGCGCTTCGGCAGGCCACTATAAGAATAAGGTGACCGCACTGCCTGATAACGACCGTACCATTGAGACCAACATCTACGGTGCTACCATCCAGACCAAGGTGGGCCAGCCTGTGGGACTGTTCTATGGCTATAAGGCCAACGGCGTCTTCACCACGACGCAGGCAGCCCAGGCAGCCAACAAGTACGTCATCAAGAAGAATGGCGACCGTCAGTATTTCGAGGCTGGCGACGTAGACTTTGCCGACCTTGACGGCAACGGCGAGATCAACGAGGCCGACCGCATGGTCATCGGCGATCCCAACCCCGATATCTATGGTAACATCAGCAGCACGTTCAAGTATAAGAACATCACGCTCAATGCCATTATGAACTACTCGCTCGGCAATGATGTCTACAACTATCAGCGCTCGCTGTTAGAGGGTGGTACCTACTTCCTCAACCAGACCACGGCCATGCAGAACCGTTGGACCACCGAGGGACAGCAGACCGACATCCCCCGTGCCAGCTTCCGCGACCCGATGGGCAACTCACGCTTCAGCGACCGTTGGATTGAGGACGGCTCATACCTGCGCCTGGCTTCCGTCACGCTGAGCTACTACCTGCCCATCCAGAGCACTTACCTGCAGGGTCTCACCATCTGGGGCAACGCCACCAACCTCTTCACGGTGACCCGCTACCTGGGTAGCGACCCCTCTTGCGCTATGAGCAGCAATGTGCTCGCACAGGGTATCGACCGCGGACTCTTAGGCAGCGGACGCTCCTTCTCATTTGGTGTTAACATCAACCTCTAATCACGTAGAACTTATAATATAGAATATAGGATTATGAATATCAAGAAAATAGCCCTCATGTTGGTCGTAGGCTGCGGTACTACCGCAGCACTCACCAGCTGCTCCGACATACTCGAGACAGAGTCTGAGTTAGTGGAGTATGAGAAGGACAACACCCTCAACCAACCTACCGACTCGGTCTACAGCGTCATGGGCATCATCAACAAGATGCAGTACATTGCCGACCGCATCGTGCTGCTGGGCGAGGTACGTTCCGACCTGGTCAAAGTCAACGAAGCTGCCTCGGCTGACCTGAAGCGTCTGGCCGCCTTCGACTTCTCGCAGAGTAACAAGTACAATGAGGTCAGTGACTACTATGCCGTCATCAACAACTGCAACTACTACCTGGCTCACGTCGACACTGCCCTGCAGCGTCGCGGCAAGAAAGTCTTCGCCAATGAGTATGCTGCCGTGAAGACGTTCCGCGCATGGACTTACCTTGAGCTGGTCAAGGCTTACGGCGAGGTACCCCTCGTCACTACGCCGATGATGACCGAGCGCGAGGCCGCTGCTGCCGTGGCTGGTCCCCGTTCTGACATCAAGACCGTCTGCAACTTCTTCATCAACGACCTGACGCCGTATGCCTATGTCGACATACCCAACTATCGCGGACTTGTCATGGACGAGTTCTTCATTCCCACCCGTGCCCTCCTTGGCGACCTCTGCCTCTGGGCCGGCCGCTATGAAGAGGCTGCGAAGTGGTATTCCGACTACCTGAACGACAGGAACAATCCCATCTTCCTGAACCAGTCCAACCGCTCGACATGGACCAGTCCGACGTCGTACACTGTGCCTTCGCGTCGCTATACGCTCTCATCTGCCGAGATACTCAGCTACATCCCGATGGAGACGCGTGTCTTCGACGGCATTATCAGCGACCTGCCGAATATCTATAACTCTACCACTGACAATCGCTATTTCTTCCAGATGGTGCCCTCGACAGGACTCAAACGCCTGTCGGCCAGCCAGAACTACACCATGCGCTACGAGACGACGACCAGTGTTGATACCATCGCCGTACCACACACTGGCATGAGCGACGAGTTGTATGTCGGCGACCTGCGTCTCTGCTCGGTCTACAGCCAGTACACGAGTGGTTCACAGGATCCCTACAGCGAGTATTCGTCGACGCAGCAGATTATCGACAAGATCTGGGGCGGTGAGGTCGTCACCTACCGCAGCCCGATGGTGTACCTGCGCTTTGCCGAGGCCCTCAACCGTGCCGGCTATCCGCAGTCGGCCATGCTGATTCTCAAGCACGGCCTGTGCAACGAGAACGCCAAGAAGTATGTCGACTCCCTTGAGTATGCTGCCTCTAAGCAGTACATCACTTTTGACGAGACCATCTTCAAGCGCGAGAACGTCCGCGGCATCCACACCCGTGGCTCCGGCGACGCTGAGTGCGACACGCTCTACGACGTGCCCCTGCCGGCTACACCACTGGCTACCCGTCAGGACACCATCGCCTACCAGATACCCCTGGTCGAGGATATGATTATCAACGAGATGGCTTTGGAAGGCTTCTTCGAGGGATACCGCTTCTATGACCTGATGCGTGTGGCCCTGCGCCGTGACGATCCTGCCTATCTGGCCGACCCCGTGTCGCGCCGCAATGGCGAGGTTGATCCTTCACTTCGCGCATTGCTTATGACGAAGAAGAACTGGTATCTGCCACTGCCGTAATAGATAAGGAAGTACTAAGGAGCTAAGGAGTTAAGGCGTTGAAAGAACGCCTTGACTCCTTAACTTTTTCACAAAAACAACTGTTCTGACAAAAACGAAACGAAGCGAAACATACGCGATAGCCTGATTGCAGGAAAATGTGTATCTTTGCACCGTGAATAAGAGAAAAGTGTTTCTCATTTGCTTCATAAGCAAAAAAACATTTCATACGCATAAGGTTATTAGTAAGTAGTTATAGTTAGTAGTTAGTTTTTGTAGTTTGAATTAGTTAAGATGAACTAATCCCAAAACGGCCGCCCGTATGAGAATACCGGTGGCTGTTTTTGTTTTTTTATGGGTTGAGACAAAAAGAAAAATAAAAGAAACGTTCTCTTTTTTTTGTTAGAATTAAAAAATAATGTAACTTTGCAAGCTGTAAGTGAACTACAACTATAACTATGAAGAGAATTTTACTACTTATACTAACCCTTGTGTTGTCGTTTGGCAGCCTTTCGGCACAGACGGGTCATTACATTCCCTCCGACTTGTTCTCCAGCGGACTCATCAACAGTCTCTGCCAGGATAAGTATGGCAGCATCTGGATTGCCACCGACTACGGTCTGAACCGCTTCGACGGTTATCACTTCCGCATGTTCCTCCATGACGATACCGACGAGTGGAGCATCTGCGACAATGGTGCCGTCATCCTGCTTTGCGACAAAAAGGGACGAGTCTGGGTGGGCACCGTCCACGGTCTCGACCGTTATGACGAGGCTGCTGCCGGCTTTATCCATTTCACGTTCCCGAACAATCTGAAACCGCGTGTCAGCAGCCTGCTGCAGCTTGCCGACGGGCGCGTCTTTGTGGGAACGGCGGGCTATGGCGGCTTCCTCATCGATGATAACGGGGATGTGAAACCGGCAGAAGGTTTCGCCGACGCTGCCAACAACAACTATTTCAGCCGTGTCTTCGAGGACTCGAAGGGACGTTTCTGGAAGTCGGCTTCGGGCAATACCGTTGTCATGAAATCGGGCAACCACTTCCGCCATTTTGAGTCGAAAGGAGAGCCCCAGGGCTTCGTCGAGCGCGATGGCGAGGTGTATATCGTTGGCCTGCGTGGCATCACCTGTTTCCGCGACAACACCATATCGGATACCGACATCGACATGAGTGCCCTTGCCGGCAAGGAGATTCTCTTCAATAGCGTAGAAAAGGATAAGAACGATGTTATATATATAGGTACGCGAGGACATGGTATGTTCCGTATCGTCAAGGGTAGTCACCGGCTGGAGCGCTTTGAGCCCACCATATTCGGTGCTGATATGAATACTGCTAAGATACGTGGCATCCTCTCTGACAGGACCGGCAACCTCTGGATAGGTCTGCAGCGAAAGGGCCTGGCGCTCATCCCCCAGCGGCCGATGCAGTTCAGCAGCTGGAGCTTCCAGAACCAAAAGGCCAGCGTCAGTTCGCCCATCACGTCGGTCTGCGAGGGCGACGGGGGCCTCACGTGGTGCAGCGTCCAGGGCGTGGGCGTCTACGGTTTCGATGCCGACGGCCGCATCGTGGCTCGTCCTTCGGCTCCCGATGCTATAGAGTTCATCTTCCGCGACCAGCAGAAGCGCTACTGGATTGGTACCGACGATGCACTCTACGCCTACAACCCGCTGACAGGAGCGTCGCAACAGAAGGTCACGTTCGACTGTGACCGCTTCAACGACATGACCAGCGACGCCCAGGGCAATATCTACATCTCGACATTCTCCCGCGGCTTCTGTGTCTACAACCCGCAGACCGGCGAACTGAAGAATTTCCGCAACGTGGGGCAGGACACCATCAAGAAGGGACACCTCTGCAATGACTGGGTGATGTGTATGGCTTCCGATCGCGAGGGTGTTGTCTGGATGGGCACTGCCTCAGGCGTCTCCTGCTATGACCCCCGCACAGGCAGCTTCCTCAGTCACGGCTGGAACCAACTGCTCAACGGCGTCATCTGTTTCTCCATCTGCGAGTTGCGCAACGGCAATATTGCCATAGGCACCGATCGCGGCCTCTACCTCTACAACCACAAGAAACGTACCGTCAGCCCTTTCCCCGGAGCCGACCAGCTTAGGAACAAGACCGTGAACTATATCGTTCAGTCGAACGACGGCGACATCTGGTGCTCGACGTCGATGGGTATCTGGCAGTATGATGCCAAAAAGAAATCCTTCATCGGCCATATCGGTGATAACGGCCTGACGACGAAGGAATACCTTTACGGCGTGGGCATGCATACGGCCAACGACGTCGTCTATTTCGGCAACAACGACGGCCTGACCGTCTTCTCACCGGGCGACATCAAGTCGGAGCGTGTAAAGCCAGAACCTTTGAGCCTCTCGTCATTCTCCGTCGGCAACCAGTCGGTTAACACGCGTACCGTGCTTAACGGCGTGCAGATAACGGAAAAAGCCGTCGTTGAGAGCAACTACTTCACTCTAAGCTACCTCGACCATACCGTCACCCTGGCTTTCTCGCAGTTCAACTTCGACAACCCGATGAACAGTATCTACGAGTACAGCATCAACAACGGTGAGTGGATTTCCAACCCGCCGGGCAAGAACGACTTCACCCTGAATCATCTGCAACCAGGCACCTACCGTATTGCCGTGCGTGCCTCCGTCGGACAGGGCGACTACACCCCCGAGAAGGTTATCGTCGTCACCGTCCGTGCTCCCTGGTACCGTTCGCTGCTCGCCTATTTCATCTATTTCGCCATCCTGGTTTCTTTAGCCACCTATATCTTCCTGACTTACCGTCGCCGTGCCAACGAACAGCTCAACGAGGAGAAGATGAAGTTCCTCATCAACGCTACGCACGACATACGCTCGCCGCTGACGCTCATCATGTCGCCCCTTGCCAACCTGCGCCGCCGTCTGAACGACGACCAGAAAGATGCTCGTCGCGACGTTGACACCATCGAGCATAACGCCCAGCGCATACTCAACCTCGTCAACCAGATTCTTGACGTGCGCAAGATTGACAAGCAGCAGATGCACCTCCACTGCGAGCAGACCGACCTCGTCCCCTTCGTGGCCAGCCTGAGCAAGATGTTCGAGTACAACGCCCAGGAGCGCAACATCGACTTTCGCTTCGTACACGACGGTCTCGACAGCCTCGACGTGTGGATCGACCGCGGACAGTTCGACAAGGTGGTCACCAACCTCCTGTCGAATGCCTTCAAATACAGTCAGGACGGTGGTGCCATCACCATCAGCCTTACTGAGGATGGCGATTATGCCACCGTCAGAGTCACCGACAACGGCGTTGGCCTCGACTACGACAGCCTCCGCCATATCTTCGAGCGCTTCTATCAGGGTGGCAACTCACGGCGGATGCATATCGACGGTACGGGCATCGGCCTGAACCTCTGTAAGATGATTGTCGACATGCACCATGGCACCATCACTGCCGAGAACCGCTCCGACGGGCAGCAAGGCTCCGTCTTCACCGTCAAACTGCCGTTAGGCAATGCCCACCTCAAGCCCGAGGAGATAGAGAACACATCGCAGCAGCCGGCACACGCCGGTCAGCAACCAGCGGCCAACAGCAGTGCCCGTTACCGCGTGCTCATCGTCGACGACGACCGGGAGATAGGCAATTATATCAGTTCTGAGCTGGGACATTACTATAAGTTTAGTATCTGCTCCAACGGCCGCGAGGGCTTGAAGGAGTTGCTCACCAACCCCTACGACCTCGTCATCAGCGACGTGATGATGCCCGAGATGGATGGCTTCACCATGCTCCGCATGATCAAGACCAATCTCAACATCTCGCACCTGCCTGTCATCATGCTCACCTCCAAGGCCGACGTCGGCAACCGTCTCGAAGGTCTGGAACGTGGGGCCGATGCTTTCCTCGCCAAGCCCTTCAACATGGAGGAGCTGCACATGAACATCGAAAACCTTATCCACTCGCGACTCCACCTCAAGGGAAAGTTCAGCGGTGCCCAGCAGCAGGCAGAACTCCTCGAACAACCTGAGGTGAAGGGCAACGACGAGCTGTTGATGGAGCGTATCATGAAGGTTGTCAACAAGAACCTGTCGAACAGCGACTTCAATGTCGACATGCTCACGCAGGAGGTCGGCATCAGCCGTGCACAGCTGCACCGTAAGATGAAGGAGCTCACCGGCATCTCCACCAGCGAGTTCATCCGTAACATCCGCTTAGAGCAGGCTGCCCGCCTCCTCAAGGAGCAGAAGGTGAACATCACGCAGGTGGCCTACGCCGTCGGATTCTCCAATCTCGCACATTTCTCTACCGTCTTCCGCAAGCACTTCGGTGTCTCGCCGTCGGAGTATGCAGAGCGCGAGGGCTAGCCTGAACAATAGCTTCATGATGCTGATTGAAGCAAGAAAGCTCTTTTAATAGGGGTTTGATACAAAAGTGAAAACAGAAGAAACGGAAATAAAAGTCCGTTTCTTCTGTTTATGTTACCTTTGCAGCCAGAAAGTGATTATTAACCTATTTAATTAATTAAAATTTTTAGCTTATGAAATTTATTACTAAATCATTGCTTACACTGGCACTCTTGCTTGGTGCTGTAGGTGTGGCAAACGCAGGAGAGAAGGTTTATGCAACCTTTGAAAACCCGTCGAACACCAACACGACGTGGAATGCTGCAACGAAGACCTTCACTTGGTCGACCACTTACTACAACCAGCTCCGTAACATCGGTCTTCCGACGTCGGGTCTTGGCGCTTATACGAAGTTGGTGATTAAGTGTACTATTAACGCTGGTGACAAGTTCCGTATCCTTGTCTATAGGGGTGGTGATAATAAGACGCTTTGGGTTGAACAATCGGGCGAAACGACGTTGGATCTCACAACAATTCCGACAGACTTCCTTGCCGCTGCTACCGAAATCTGTTTGTCTGGTAGTAATCAAGCAGCTCCAGGTGAGGTGGTTGTCGATTATGTCTATCTGGAAAAGGGTGACGATCCTCTTTTTGCCTTTAAAGATGCTCTTCAGAAGGCTATTAATGTCGGAAAGATGCAGAGCCAGAATTTCAAGACCAACCTGAGCTGGAACGCCCTGCAGGATGCCATCACGGCTGGTGAGGCAGCTTTGGCAAAGACCAATGTCACTGAGGAGGAACTGACAGCAGCAGCTGCTGCCGTGAACAATGCCATCAGCGGTCTGAAGCTGTTTGAGGGCTATACGCAGCTGACGGCTGCTGACTTCAAGCACTATGAAAGTCTTGCGGCACCCGGTGAGGGCGCAGCTACTGGTTGCGCTTATGAGTTAAATGCTGCTTCCGGCCTGCCCTATGGCGATGGCAATGTAGGTGAGCTGAACTGGGCCGACTTGGCCGGTTACGACAAGCTGGTGGTTATCACCTCTGGCGACATCAAGCCCCGCTTCTGCATGAACCGTCTGGAGGCAAACGGTCAGCAGGCTGAGACACAGGCTGACTCCAAGATGCTCGATATTAATCCTAATAATGCGTTCACTTGGTCAACGGAAAAGTATCAGACGATTGATGGCAATATATTCTCTATTGACCTGAAGAAGATTGTTGCCGACTACGGCTTTGCCCGTCTGCACAGCATCAAGAAGCAGGGCTGGGGCGCTGGTGTTGTTGTCACCGACCTGCTGCTTTACAAGGCTCCTGAGGCTACCACCGACGATCCCGCTATCATGGTGAACAAGCTGTCGCTGCAGGCTGCTGTCGACAAGGCTGAGGCTATCGACCTGTCGACGAAGACCAGCGAAAGTGCTAAGAAGGTGAAGGATGCCGTGGTTGCCGCTAAGGATCTGCTGGCTATGAGCGCTCCCAGCATCGCTGCTATGGAAGCAGCCCGCCGTGCTATCCTGCAGGCCATCGACGAGCTGGTTGACGCTCCTGTCATTGCTGACGGTGTTTACGACCTGACTCAGGCTATGTTCCAGGAGTGGACTGGCATCGACGAGGAGGCTGAGCCCACTGAGGCTACTATCGGTTGCGCTTATGAGGTTGGAACCGGTGAGAAGGGTGCAGGTACGACGATGTTCGGTAATCCCAGTGTGGTATGGAAGACCTATGCTGACCTGTCGGCTTACGACCACCTGCTCATCGTCGGTACTCCCGGCTTGCAGCTGCGCGTGCTGTTCAACCGCTTGGAGGTTGGCAACGGCGGTGGCGACGGCAACGGCGGAGCCCTGACCGAGCTGAATCCCACCATCGGTGAGGACGGTCTGGTTGACATCGACCTGAAGGCTGAGAACCTGAATGGTGCTGCCCGTCTGAACGCCATCAAGCTGGGCTGGGGCAGTCCTGCTGGTCAGTTCACGAAGCTGCAGGTTGTCAAGGGTGCTTACGATCCCGTGGCTGTCGGTCTGCAGGCTGTGAAGACCGGTACCGAGAACGGTGCTATCTTCAACCTCGGCGGTCAGCGTCTGGCTCAGCCCAAGAAGGGTCTGAACATCATCAACGGCAAGAAGGTCGTGATTAAGTAAGAGAAGAACTGAGCTTGCTCAGATTCTTCCGAACGTGAACGACTTCGAACGAAGTTCAATGGGACTCGCCACACATACGGCGAGTCCCTTTTTTATTCAGCGAGGGTCGCCGCACTATTCATAATTGTCGGATTATGGCTTGTAAACCGTGTTTTTTAGGCGGTAGAACAAAAAGAAAAGTCAATGAAACAAACGATAAAGCCCTTTTCGCCGCAGGTCTTTATCTTTGCACCCAGAATTTTCAACCTATTTATTTATATTATTCACTAAAAACATTAAAACATGAAGAAAACTTACCAATTTCTTGTTGTACTGGCAGCCATGCTGCTGGGCGCAACGAATGTAAGTGCAGAGCGTATTCCGCTGACGGCGGATGGCTTCTTCACTCATGATGGTTGGGGTCTTAATGCCGTAAAGACGGGCGACTTCCAAGCCGAATATCACATCGGCGAGGTTGCAGGCTGTGCATTCGGCGACTCCGATTGCAGTGCTTATCTTGACCTTGGTGCTTATTCCAAGCTCTATGTCAACATGGTTGGCTGTAATGAAGCTGGCGACTTGGACGGTTCTACGCCGCGTATCTTCCTCAACAGTGATAAGAGCGATGGTAAGAACGATCATCTTATCGTTCCTGCCACTGCAGGTTATACGACACAGGAAGAGGATGGAACCTACGTTGTCGACTTGGAGAAGATCAAGAAGGAGTATGGCTTTGTCTATATCACGGCTATCAAGGGTTCTGCCTGGAATACACGTGTTATTCTTAACAGCATTGAGGTTGAGAAGAATGAGGGCGCAAAGCAGGTTGGCTGGGTGAACATCCTTACCAATAGCGACTTCGAGAATGATGACTTAACTTCGTTCGCCGTATGTCTCAGTGGCGGTGAAGCCGACGACGATGGCAGTGCGCATGCACCTACTACTGTAGAAGAGGGTATGGGCCAGAATGGCTCTCGCGCCCTTGTGCTGACCACCAAGACTGGTGTGAAGGAAGACTGGTGTACTCAGCTCTTCATCAAATTCCCCGAACAGCTCACTGAAGGTACGAAGTGGCGTTTCGCTATGGATGTCAAGTCTGACTATGTGGCTACATTCGGTGGTGGCTGCCACGCTGACCCACGTGCATGGAAGATGCCGTCTATCATGCCTGAGTTTACCACCAGCACCGACTGGCAGACGCTGAAAGCTGAGGGTACCATCAGTGCCGACTTCGAGAGCAATGGTGTTATGAGCATTGCTTTCGACCTGAACCGCGACAAGGAGGTTGTCAACAAGTATTACTTCGACAACGTTCGCTTCGAGGTTTACAAAGTGGGTACTTCTGCATTTGTTGCTTCTTACGTGGCTCAGATTGACTTCGGCTTCGATACCAACCTGGCTGAACTGACCAAGGCTGCCGGCTCAAGCCGTGTTGTCTATCCCGCTGATTGTGCTACTGTCAAGGTGAATGGCCAGCCCATTGAGATTATCTCTATTGAAGGCTATTCTGACGGTCGCTTCTATATCTTCTTCCCTGATGAGATCAATCCTACTGACGACGTCCAGATTACCTTCAAGAATCCTGCTGGCGACCTCCAGCTGAAGTACACTTCTGGTCCAAATGCCGGTGAGGTTGTTGGTGCTGTCGACGAGAAGGCCCTCTACAATGAGTCTATCGCTGTTGAGGATGCTTATCCCTTCGTTGCTGTACTTCCTACGGTTGTAAGCGCTTCTCCCGAGCAGGGCTCGTTCAACGTTGCTCCTGGTCTGAAGGAGTTGACGGCTAAGTTCGACAAGAGAGCTGACGTCTCTCAGGCTGTTGCTACGCTCGATGGTCAGGCTCTGACGATTACTCCTGTTAATCCCGATGCAGAAGGCTTCGCTTCTGAGATTAAGATGACATACGCTGGTGCCGACCTGGCTAACGGCCGTCACACTGTGAACATCAAGAAGGTCTATGCTGAGGTGATGCTCGATGAGGAAGTCTTTGTTGATACGACCTACACGTTCAGCGTTGGTCCCGTTGACGTTACCGACCTGCCTTATGATATTATTCCGCTGAACTACTTCAACGATTGTGCTAATAATGGCATTCCCGAAGGCTTCTTGGTCTATGCCGATGGTATGGAGGAACGTACTCCTGGTAACACTTATGGTTCAAATGCTCGCCTGTTCAGCGATTTTGCCGCAGGTGGTGACTTTACCCACGCACTCTATTTCCGTCGTAACTATGTTACCTACGGCAAGAATGACGATACACACGTATTGGCACTAGAAGCAGGTAAAACCTATAATCTGTCGTTCAACACTGCACGTTGGAAGTCAAGCGGTCAGTATCAGAAGGTTCAGATTCTGAATTCTAATGGTGATGTCAAGTTTGAGCAGGTTGTTACTTGTGATCCTGATGTCAATGGCAGCAAGAATGCTGTGAAGGGCTCTTCTGCTTACTCATTCAACTTTGTTCCTGATGCTAACGACAACTACGAGCTTCGCTTCATTGTAATGAAGAATGCCACTGACGAAGTTGGTGACGCAGACATGTATGAAACTCTGTTGGCAAATGTCAAGCTGACCTATATCCCAGAGACTTTCGGTGCTATGGAGATGTACGAGGTTGACCTGGCTCTGGAGAAGGCTAAGAAGACACAGGCTGACAACGCTGACGAGCGCTTCGCCGGTGAGGCTCAGACGGCTCTGAACAATAAGATTGCTGAGGTTGAGGCTGGTAAGGCTACTTACACCTCTCCTTCGGAGTGTGTCGCTGCTGTTGAGGCACTTGCCCAGTGTGGTGATGACCTGATTAACCACGCTACCCTCTGCAAGAACTACGACCAGAAGATCAAGGACGGTGCTGACGTTGTCCGTCAGAACGAGAATCCCAGCAACACGGGTGTTCCCACGAAGTTCGTGAATCTGCCTCTGTTCAGTGAGATAAAGGCTGCTGTCAACAAGTATCACGGCGTTTCTGAAATGGTGAACGAAGGTACTGAGGAAGAACCCAACTGGCAGAAGCACTACACCTATGACAAGCTGACTGACGATGCACAGCTGACGACTGCTATCAACGAGCTGGCAGAGCTTGTTGAGAAGGGTCAGAAGATGTTTACCTCTGGTGAGTCTAAGATGTATACGTATGGTGTGGCTCCGCTCGTAGAGCGTCTGCGCCGTGGTGCTGAGGCCATCAAGGTACTTGAGCCTGAGAACCCGATTATCGAGGAAGCTCTGAATGCCTTCGACGATGACGATGAACTGGCTGAGAAGGTAAAGAACAACCTGAAGGCTGCTCTCTACAAGAAGATTAATGCCGGCGAGAACCTGTTCCCCGAGGACGAGCAGACGGGTCTGGCCAAGACCCACGACCTGAGCGTATTCGTGAAGAACCCGAACATCTATGCACCTGCCTTCACAATGGCTATTCCTGGTTGGACTAACCTGAAGGGTAATGCTGAGGCTTGGAGCAGCTGGGGACCGAATCCCACTCACAACGCTAATACTGCTTATCCTGAGGACGTCGCCTTCCATCCTGGCTGGCACGCTGAGGCTACCACTGAGCAGACCATTACCGACCTGCCCGCAGGTATCTATAACATCGTGTTCAAGTGCCGTGACCACTCAGGTGACATCACCGAAGAAGTGTTCTCTTATGTCTATGTGAAGACTTCTTCTACGCCTGATGTTGAAGAGGGTGCCGACATGGACAAGGATATCAATACCGCCGGTTGGGCTAAGGTTACACATCAAGATGGTATGGCTGATATTG
Organism: uncultured Prevotellaceae bacterium; assembly: GCA_900316475.1. Taxonomy (GTDB): domain Bacteria; phylum Bacteroidota; class Bacteroidia; order Bacteroidales; family Bacteroidaceae; genus Prevotella. The sequence continues at coordinate 18,869 of ONDA01000004.1, read as the reverse complement.
AGATTCCGAATGTCATCGTTGAAGACGGTATGCTGACTCTTGGCTGCACATGGAGCAACCTGTCGCAGGCATTCCTTGACGACGTTCACATCTACCTCACTGGTAAAGCTGATGTCGACTACAGCGCTCTCTACGATGAAGTCGCTACTGGCGTTGATAAGGCCGCAGCTACCGCTAAGGTTCGCGCCATCGAGCTCTACGACCTGAACGGCCAGCGCATCCCCGTTGCCAAGAAGGGTGTTGTCATCGTGAAGAAGCACATGAGCGACGGCACGGTGAAGATGGAGAAGGTGATTAAGTAATCCCTAACATAGTTTAAAAAAGAGGCCGGAAGTTTTGCACTTCCGGCCTCTTTTCAATAGAATAAGGTGAATGAAACATGAGCAAATGATTATGAAACGAACGGCGGGCATCAGTCCCGTTTTTTTTCAGTACCTTTGCAGCCAGAAAACCAATAACACTATTTTAAAGTATGAAAAAACTGTTTACGCTTTTATTGTTTGTTCTTCACGCTTCACTTTTCGTTAGCGAAGCGCAGGTGCGTCGTCCCATCGACTCGCAGCACCCGATGTGGCTCATCCATGTCGACGTGTGGAACTCTGCCGACCCGCAGAAGATTATCGACCTCATCCCCAACGACATCAAGCCCTACGTGGTGATGAATCTCTCGCTGTCGTGCGGCTATGATACGAAGACCAATATGTATCGTATGCCTCGTAATGCCGTGCGCACCTATAAGTCGTGGGGCACCGTCTGCCAGCAGAACAATATGTTCTTCACCTGTCAGCCGGCCTCCGGCGGACATACCCACATCCAGGACAACGACCTGGAGACGTTTGAGTATTTCTTTAAGCACTTCCCCAACTTCCTTGGCTGGAACTACGCCGAGCAGTTCTGGGCTTTCGGCGATGCCGGCGACCTCAGCTCGATGACGAAGTCGAGCCGTTGGAATCTCTTTGCCAACCTCGTAGAGATGTCGCACAAGTACGGCGGTTTCCTCACCGTCAGCTGGTGTGGTGGCATCTATCACTTCGACACCGACCCCATTGCCGAGCTGAAGAGTGAGCCGAAGTTCCTGGAGGCTTGTAAGAAGTATCCCGAGGCCATGCTCTTCCTCTATAAGTACACCCACTGCAGCTCGTTCTACAACAACGAGAGCGTCTGCTGGGGTCCCTTCATCTCAGGTCTGACGAAGAACTACGGTGTGCGCTACGACAACTGCGGCTGGAACGACATGACGACGAAGTACTACCTGTCGAAGCACCCGGAGATTACCGGTGAGAAGGCTTTCGACGAGGCTGGCAGGCTGAAGCCCTATAAGTACCCCGGTTCTGCCGGCATCGGTACGGTGATTGAGCAGACCTGCGTCAACGGCGGTGCCGTCTGGGACGGCCCGGAGCTCATCTGGACAGAGGACTTCAGGAATATGAACGATACCAACGTTGACGGCTACACCCGCCGCAACTGGACTACCTTCGACAATTTCAAGGGTATCTGGATTGACATGTGGCGCCAGATTATCAATGGTACTATGTATATTCCCACCCGCGAGGAGGTTGTTGCCAAGACCAAGGCTGTCATCCTCCACGACAGCAATAGCGACTTCAAGGTGCCCGATGCCCTCTACGACGGACTGTACAAAGTGAACGACCCCGCCAATATGGGCGATGGCCGTTGGGAGAACAACCTGTGGTATCTCAAATCCACCGGCCGCTATGGTGCCGTTCCTATGGTGACGGGACTCTACGACGATATTGCCAGGGCTATCCCCGTGCAGGTGAAGAAGTCGCAGTACGCCTCGCGCTGGGGCACGCTGTCGAAGAAGCAGAATGAGTTCAACCAGCTCTACCCCGAAGTGTCAAAGGGCGACCTCTATGTCAACCGCTATAGGAACCAGCTCGTAGCCTATACGCCGTACACCTATCTGAATAGCAAGAAGCGCGCTTCGGCAGAGATTCCCCTGCAGTATAACACCTGCGAGATGCTGAAGCTGAACTTGGGCAAGCTCTCGAGCGGCGTCATCCGTGAGTATGCCGACCACATCGACTTCTACCTGAACAACTACCGCAGCGACTCTACCACTATTACGACAGTGACCAATGACACCATCCTGCTGACAGGTGTGACAGCACGTCCCACCCTTACCCAGAAGAAACCTACGACAGGAGCTACAGGCCATAATGTGACGGTTGTAGCCGGAACTACTGCCTACAACGAGGCAGCCCAGACCTATAAGATTGTGGTGAAGCACATTGGCCCTGTCAATCTCTCCATCAAGTGCTCCGGTGCTGCCACCGGACGGCTGACCGACGTGCTGCCTTCCGAGGCACTGCCTACTCCCCAGCAACCCGAACCCTACGTCGGCCCCATCATCATCGAGGCCGAGAATATGGACCGCAAGTCGGCTAACTGTAATCTGACACACTCTGGCTGGTGGGCTCAGGATATGAAGGACTTTGCCGGCATGGGTTATATCACCACTCAGGGCAATACCAACTGCGCCCTGCGCCACCAGCTGAAGCTGCAGACTGGTGCTGCCGGACGCTATAACATCCGTATGCGCTACTGCAACGCGACGAAGGCCGGACAGATGACGTTCACCGTCAATGGCACCGTCCTCAAGGCCGACATCGTCAAGACGGCTAAGAACAACTGGCGCGAGACGGTGGTGACAGCCGACCTGAAGGACGGTTCGACCCCCAACAACATGGTTATCCAGAACACCAGTTCGTTTAGTGACATGATTATCGACCAGGTGATTTACGAGCCTGTAGGCACTGAGGCAGAGAAATATTTGGTGACGGTGAAGGACGCCGACTTCGGTAAGGTGACCGCCGACGTCAGCGAGGCCGTTGCCGGCCAGACCGTGAAGCTGACTATTACCCCCGACGAGGGCTACGACATCAAGGAACTGCGCGTGGTGAACAGCGTCTTCTTCACCCAGGGACTGACCATCCCTGTCGCCAAGGGTCAGCGTCAGGTGTCGTTCACAATGATGGATGAGAACATGACCATCCAGCCCGTATTCTATGACACGCAGGCCATCTATGAACTCGACTTCACCAACGTGAACAGTGGCGAACTGCCTGAGGGCTGGCGTACCACCGACGAGAACGGCAATGTACGCAACTATCCTACTTCGAACGGTAGCGGTCCCCGTACCTTCGCTGGACTGACGGGCTACCAGGGTAAGGCACTCTACTGGCGCGGTAACAATGCTGAATACGGTCGTCAGTCGGCTTATCTGCTCACCCTGGAACCGGGTAACTATCAGTTGCAGTATGCTATGGCTGGCTGGAAGGCTACGCCGACCTATCAGGCCAAGATCCTCACTTCCAGTGGCTCTGTCTTGAAGGCATCGGCCAATCAGACGGCCAAACCTAATATCAGTGGAAACTATGCTGGCGACGTGTCGTCGGCCCAGCGTAACACCCTGGACTTCACCGTCACGACGAAGGGCAACTACATCATCCAGTTCAAGCAGGTGGGCAGCGGCATGATTGAGTATCTCCTTCTCGACTGCCGCATCAGAAAGGCGACCACTACCGGCATAGAGACCGTAGGCTCCGCCAGCCAGTCGGCTGCCGAAGGCATCTACAACCTCTCGGGTGTGAAGAGTCAGGAACTGCGTCGTGGCTTGAACATCATCCGCACCGCAGACGGAAGAACCATTAAGATTATAAAGAAATGATAACCAAAAGAACAATGATTATGACGGCACTGACCACCTTAGCGGTGGCCAGTGCCTATGCTTTAGACACGAAGATTGTCAGTCCTAACGGTCAGATTGCCGTTGCTATCACCGACGAGGGCGGACGCCCCATGTATCAGGTGGAACGCTCCGGCCAGACGGTGCTGATGCCGTCGCCTTTAGGTGTGAAGCTGAACTTCGCCGACCTCACCGAAGGTGTTAAGATGCAGGACTACAACGTGACACCCGTCAGCGACACGTATGAGCTGAAAACCATCAAGCAGAGTCACGTCACCTACGAGGCCAACGAAGGTGTTTGCCAGTTTGCCAAGAACGGCTGGCACGCTATGGACGTCATCATCCGCGTCAGTAACCGTGACATCGCCATCCGTTATAAGCTCTATCCCAAGAAGGTGCGCAATGACGAGACCCGTGTGGCCGTCGTACAGAGCGAGGCCACGGGCTTCGTGCTGCCCGACGGTACGCTGACCTATCTCTGTCCGCAGTCGAAACCGATGGGGGGCTTTGCACGTACATCGCCCAGCTACGAGACGAGCTACAGCCTCGACGAGGCTGCCGGCAAGAACGGCTGGGGCGAGGGCTATACCTTCCCCTGCCTGTTCAAGGTTCCGTCTGTTGCTGTGGCACAGCAACAAACAGGACAGGTGTGGGTGCTCATCAGCGAGACAGGCACCGACGGCAACTATGTCGGCTGCCGGCTGCTGAATGCCGGTGGCACAAACTACCGCATCGGTTTCCCGCAGCAGGGCGAGATGAACGGACAAGGCACCGTGACGGCTGCCGTCTCGCTGCCCTGTGAGACACCTTGGCGCACCATCACCCTCGGTTCCTCGTTGCAGAACATCGTGGAGACCACCGTGGCGTGGGATGTCGTCAAGCCTAAGTATAAGGCATCGAAGAACTATACATACGGAGCCGGCTCCTGGTCGTGGATTATCGGCATGGACAGCAGCTGCAACTTCGACGAGCAGAAACGCTATATCGACTTCTCAGCAGCCATGGGCTACCGCTCGGTGCTCATCGATGCCTTCTGGGACCGCCAGATAGGCTATGAGCGTATGGCCGAACTGGCACGCTATGGCAAGAGCAAGGGTGTAGGAATCTTCCTCTGGTACAACTCCAACGGTTCGTGGAACGACGCGCCGCAGACACCTATCGGCAAGATGGACCGTCCGGCTGTGCGCCGCCAGGAGATGAAGTGGATGCACGACACGGGCATCCTCGGCATCAAGGTCGACTTCTTCGGTGGCGACAAGCAGCCGATGATGCAACTCTATGAAGACATCCTCACCGATGCCAACGACTTCGGCCTGCAGGTCATCTTCCATGGTTGCACCCTGCCAAGAGGGTGGGAGAGGATGTACCCCAACTACGTAGCCTCGGAGGCTGTGCTGGCCTCGGAGAACCTCCACTTCGGCCAGGGAGCCTGCGACGCCGAGGCTCGCAACGCCTGTATCCACCCCTTCGTCCGCAATACCGTCGGTTCGATGGACTTTGGCGGTTCGACGCTCAACAAATATTATAATGCCGATAACGCCCACGGCACCGTGCGCCGTACCAGCGACGTCTATGCTATGGCTACGGCCGTGCTCTTCCAGTCGAGCGTGCAGCACTTCGCCATGGCTCCCAACAACCTGACCGACGCCCCGGCATGGGCTATCGACTTCATGAAGGATGTTCCGACGACGTGGGACGAGGTACACTTTATCGACGGCTACCCCGGCAAGTATGTCGTGCTGGCACGCCGTTCGGGTGATACATGGTATGTCGTGGGCATCAATGCTCAGGACCAGCCTCTGAAGCGGAACCTGTATCTGCCGATGTTTGCCAAGAAAAGCTTGCTGACCGTCTATAGCGATAACGCCCTGCTGCAGGGTTCGGTCATGCAGGTGGAACAAAACAAGAAACAGCAGCTGACCATCACCATCCCGAAGAATGGCGGCGTCGTTATTAAAAACTGAGGAGTAAGTAGAAAGTAGTAAGGAGTTATGAAGTTAAGGAAAATAGTCTTATCAGGTGCTATGGTTGCTGCCTGCGCGGCAACGGCACAGAACCCGTTTGTGCAGACATGGTTCACCAGCGACCCTGCACCGATGGTACACAACGGCACGATGTACGTCTACACCGGCCATGACGAGGACAACGCCGACTTCTTCTGGATGCAGGAGTGGCGAGTCTATTCTACGAAGGACATGGTCAACTGGCAGGACCACGGCTCACCCTTAGCCTTGGAGTCGTTCCGCTGGGCCGACGACCGTGCGTGGGCCTCACAGACCATTGAGCGTAACGGCAAGTTCTACTGGTACATCTGTGCCCACTCGAAGCTGTCTAACGGCATGGCTATCGGCGTCGCCGTCAGCGACTCGCCCACTGGTCCGTTCCGCGACGCCATTGGCAAACCGCTGTTCGAGAACGGCTCGTGGGACCACATCGACCCGACGGTGATGATTGACGACGACGGTCAGGCGTGGCTGATGTGGGGCAATCCGCAGTGCTACTACCTGAAGCTGAACGAGGATATGATTTCCTACAGCGGCGAGTTGGGCAAGCTCGATATGACGGAAGAAGCCTTCGGCGGTCCCATCATGAGCAAGCGCGAGAAGGGAAAGAAATACAAGGACAGCTACGTGGAAGGCCCGTGGCTGATGAAAGCCCCCCATTCTGCCCCCAAGGGGGCTACAATAGCTGGAAAGTCCAAGCGCAAGACAAAAGAAGCCCCCTCGGGGGCAGTAGGGGGGGCTTACTACCTCCTCTACGCTGCTGGCGGCGTGCCTGAGCATATCTCCTACAGTACGGCACCTCATCCTACGGGACCGTGGACCTACGCTGGCGAGATTATGCCGCTGAGCGACACGAAGTCGTTTACGAACCACTGTGGTGTGGCCGACTTCAACGGACACAGCTACTTCTTCTACCACACCGGCAAGCTGCCCGGTGGCGGCGGCTTCGGTCGCAGTGTGGCCGTCGAGGAGTTCAAGTACAATGCCGACGGCTCCTTCCCCACCATCCTGCCTACCGACGAGGGTGTGAAGCCCATTGCCACGTTCGACCCCTACCGCCGTGTGGAGGCCGAGACGATGGCATTCTCAAAGGGTGTGAAGACGGAGCAGGGCGACGGTGTCGGCGTCTATGTCAGCGACATTCATAACGGCGACTATATCAAACTGCAGAACGTGGCCTTCGGCAAGAAGACACCACGGACGTTCAAGGCCCGTGTGGCCAGCGGACTACGTGGCGGACAGATAGAGATACGTCTCGACAGTCTGAAGGGACGGCTCCTCGGTACGGTGAACGTGCCGGCAACGGGAGGCTGGCTGAACTGGCAGACGGTGAATCTCGACCTGGACTACTCTACGCTGACCGATATCGATGCACCCACACGCACGCTGGCAGGCCTGAACCTGCCGGCAACAGCTGACCTCTACTTCGTGTTCAAGGGACGCAAGGGTCCGAAGCTCTTCAACTTCGACTGGTGGGAGATGCAGGGTCTAGAGCAGGTGAACATGCCGCTCTTCCAGACGAAGTACACCGCCGACCCCTCGCCGATGGTTGTCGGCGACACCTTATTCTTATATACGTCGCACGACGCTTCGCCCGAGGATATCCCCGACCTGAACGAGAAGAACTCTGCCGGCTTCTTTATGTACGACTGGCTGCTGTGGTCGACGACCGACATGGTGAACTGGACGGAGCACGGTGCCGTGGCCTCGCTGAAGGAGTTTGAATGGCGCAGCCGCGACAACGGCGCATGGGCCATCCAGACCGTAGAGCGCAATGGCAAGTACTATCTCTACGCCCCGCTCCACGGCCATGGCATCGGTGTCCTCGTGGCCGACTCGCCCTACGGTCCCTTCAAGGATCCGCTCGGCAAGCCATTGGTGTGGCAGAAGGAACACTGGGACGACATCGACCCGTCGGTATTCGTCGACGACGACGGACAGGCGTATATGTACTGGGGCAACCCCCACGTCTACTATACGAAGTTGAATAAGGACATGATTTCGACTCAGGGCGACATCTACGTGCTGAACCCCCAGGACGGCGTGATGCGTCCCGTCAAGGAGGAACGCGCCAAAATCAACCTCCGTGCCCCTTGGAGCGAGAAGGCTAACTGGACTGTGAAGAACTATCAGGAGGGACCGTGGATCTACAAGCGCAACGGCCACTACTACCTTGCCTACGCCACCACCTGCTGTCCCGAGGCTTTGGGCTATGCCATGAGCGACTCGCCAACAGGCCCCTGGGAGTGGAAGAACTACATCATGAGTCCTACGCCCCGCGACCGCGGCAACCATCCCGGTATCTGCGACTTCAAGGGTCACAGCTATGTCTTCGGACAGGACTACGACGTGATGCATCTGGAGACCTTCGTCCACCACGAGCGCCGCTCGGTGTCGGCTTCGGAGATAGAGTACCAGGCCGACGGCACCATCAAGGAGATTCCCTACTGGCTCGACCAGAAGCCGCTGAAACAGCTGCAATGGCTGAATCCCTACCGCCGTGTAGAGGCTGAGACCATGAACTGGGGCTTCGGTCTGAAGACGGCTAAGATGGGCATAGAGAATACGGGTGTCGTGAAAGATATGCCGGCGTCTACGGGCAAGCGGAATATGTATGTCTTCGACCTGAACGACGGTGAGTACATCCGTCTGCGCGGCGTTGACTTTGGCGCCAAGGGTGCCAAATCGTTCGCTATCACCGCTGCCGCTACGGGCAAGGCTACCGTCACCCTGCGTCTCGACGCACAGGACGGCCCCGTCGTCGGTACGGCAGTCGTCAACGCTACCGGTTCACTGGAGAAGTATCGCTCGTTTAGCGCCAAGGTCAAGGGTGCCGCCGGTGTCCACGACCTCTACATCTGCTTCGACCGCTGTCAGGGCGACGTCCGTCTTGACTGGTGGCAGTTCAAATAAGAAACGAAAGTACGCATAAAAAGAGCGGCCCTCGGACATTCCGAGAGCCGCTCTTTTTATGCGTGTGGGTTTACAGCTGGTATTCCAGCATCACCATGGAGTAGGGCTGCAAGTCGATGGCAAACTGCTTCTTCGGCTTGAAGGTCTCCGTCTTCGGAGCGATGGGCTGTTTCTCGTAGTTGTTCTCGTCGTCGCGTGCACCAGCGAGGGTAGTCTTCACGGCCAGCTTCTTCAGCGAGAAGCGCTTCAGGTTGACGTCGGCTTTCTTCGCCTTGTCGGTGGCGTTCACCATCTTCACGTAGAGCTTGCGCTTCTTGACGTTCAGGATGACCGACTGACCGTAGTGAACGTTCTCCTGAGGCTGCTGCACACCGGCATCGTCGCCTTCGAACTTGACGCAGTCGCCGTAGTAGTACTGTCCGCTCGACTGTCCGAACATCTGCTGCACATAGTAGCTGCAGGTAAGGTAAGGACGCTCGTTGTCGAAGTAGATGAGGTCGGGGTTCCAGTTGGTGGCGTTCTTGCGTGCGAAGAGCGGAGCATACGACGTCATGCATACGATGTCGCCGTTACGTTCTACGTGCAGCAGGTAGAGACCCTCGGCCAGAGCGTCGATGAGTTTCTTGTCCTTGGCGGCATACTCTCCGAGATAGATTTTCGTCTTGCGGTCGCGGGGGTACTTGTCGTACTGCCTGCTGTTGAGGAAGTAGTCGTTCTTCTCGTAGTAGTGCTCGTCGATGATGGGCATTCCCAGTTCCTCTGCCAGTTTCCAGCCAGCCTCGAAGTCGGGGTTCTTGGGGTGAGAACCGGGACCGGCGGTGCCCACGATGACAATCTCCGGGTGCGCCTTCGTCACCTTATTATATATATACTTGAAGCGCTCGATGAACTCCGGCGAAATCTTCTCCTCGTTGCCCAGTCCCAGGTACTTCAGACCGAACGGCTTCGGGTGTCCCTGGTCGGCACGCATCTTAGCCCATTTCGACTTGGCGGGGTCGCCATTAGCCCACTCGATGAGGTCGAGGGCGTCCTGTACCCACTCGTCCAGCTGGTCCATGGGTGCAACGTCCTGAGCCTGCTTTGGCCACATGTTCCAGCCGCCGTTCGTACCCTGACAGCTGACGCCGCACGGCAGGATGGGAACAGGCTGCATACCCAGGTCCTCGCAGAACTGGAAGTACTCATAGTAGCCCAGTCCCATGCTCTGGTGGTAGCCCCATGTGTTCTTCTGCTGTATGCGCTGGTGGCGCGGGCCGATGGTGTTCTTCCAGCGGTAGGTATTCCAGATGCCGTCGCCGCCGCCGTGTACCACACAGCCGCCAGGGAAGCGCATGAACTTTGGCTGCAGGTCGGCCAGAGCCTGTGCCAGGTCCTTACGCAGGCCGTGTCCTTTGTAGGTGTCCTGCGGCATGAGCGATAGGTCGTCGACGTAGACGTCGCCATCGTTGAGCAGCAGCACCTGCAGGGCAGCCTTCTGGCTGTCAGCGTTAGGCTTGAGCGTGGCCTTGAATGTCTGCCAGTCGTTTTCGCCTTTGCCTGCCGGGATGTCGAGCGTTGCCTCTGCCAGCAGTTTCGGGTCCTTGCCCCAGCCCTGCGACTCTACCAGTACCACACGCAGCTGTTTGGCGGCGCCCACATTGGCCAGACGCATGGAGAAGTCGTACTGTGCGCCATTCTTCACGCTGATACCCTCGAAACCGCCGTTCTCGATGCCGAAGCCTCTCCAGCCCTTGAAGTCGTAGAACTCACGTGTGCGCTCGGCGTGGATGCGCATACAGGTGTTGCTGATGTAGCTGTGCGTGAAGCTGTTGTCCACCTTGTTGGCCGTGACGGGCTGTATGTAGCCTAAGGAGTGCCCCGGACGGACGGTTTTCCAGGCTGTGCCAGGTCCCCAGCCGTCTTTCTCGGCAGGACTGAACTCAAAGGAGCCGTTCTGTAGCAGTTCGGCAAAGAGGCCACCGTCGGCACTCGACGAGATGTCTTCAAAGAAGATGCCTATCAGCTCGTCGCTGATGGCTTTTCCGCCCTGTGGGGCGGTCATGGGTTTCTGGGCGTTGACTCCCAGCGTGGCTGCCGCAAGCAGTGCAGCGAAAGTTGTACGTTTGTTCATTTTGTTTTTGTTGAATATTTATTGGTTTAATGTGAAATCGAGTTTCTGCAAGTCTTCCTGACGTGAGGACGTGCCGTAGAGAATCTGGTAGCGACCGGCACGGGGAGCCAGTTCGTCGATGCTCTCGTCGTAGTATTCGAAAGCCTCGCTGTCGAGGGCAATCACGGCCTGTTTCGTCTCCCCCGGCTTGAGAGCCAGCTTCTTGAATCCCTTCAGTGCCTTGATGGGCGCCCCCGGGTCGTCAAGCGCTTTCACGTAGACCTGTATCGTCTCCGTGCCTTCGCAGTTGCCGGTATTGGTAACAGGGACGGTGACTGTCAGTCTGAGGTTCTTGATATGTCCGGATTTTGCCGAGAGGCTGCCCTGGCCCACGTTGAACGTCGTGTAGCTCAGTCCGTAGCCGAAGGCATACTGCGGCTGACCGGTGAAGTAGCGGTAGGTGCGGTTCTTCATCGAGTAGTCCATGAAGTCGGGCAGGTCGGCCGTGGAGCGGTAGAACGTGACGGGCAGCTTACCACCGGGGTTATAGTCGCCGACGAGCACCTTAGCCAGCGCCTTGGCACCGCCCTGTCCGGGGTACCAGGCCTGCAGCAGTGCGTCGTACTGTCCTTCGACACTGCCGAAGGCGATGGCTGAACCAGAGCAGTTGACGAAGACGACGGGCTTGCCGGTGGCGTGCATGGCGCGGAGCAGGAGCTGCTGTACGCGAGGCAGTTCTATGTCCTGCTTGTCACCGCCTTCGCCCTCCATGCGTGCAGAGATGCCGCCGATGATGACGATGGCGTCGGCTTCCTTCACCTCGTTGGCCAGGTCGGTGAAGTCCACTAAGCGTCGTTCGCAGATGTCGCCGCGCAGCATGGCGAAGTTGCCGTTGCCACGGCTGTACTCTATACAGACGTCGTAGGTCTGTCCCTTGGTGACGGCAAACGACTTGTACTCCACTCTTCCACGGCGTCCGAAGCCGCGCCGGCCACCGCCGCCCTTGTTCTCCTCGACCAGTTGGCCGTTGACCTTCAGCACGTAGCCGTTGTCGGTAGAGAGTGTGTATTTCATCTCGCCGGTAAACGTGGCGGTGTATTCACCGCTGATGCGGACGGCCAGGTTGTCGTTGTTGACGCCCTCGGCAAAGCCCCAGGCGCCGAAAGTCGAGAAGTTGAGTTCGTTGTAATAGCCTGTCTTCACGGGCTTGCCGCTGCGCTCGCGGTTGTTCCAGAACTCCACCTTCACACCCTTGCCGTCGTTGAAGTCCTGCAGATGGTGTATGGTGTTGTATTCATCGTTCAGCTCGCACGCCTTCTGATAGATAATCTTGGTGTTGGGCAGAGCCGCCTTGATGCCGCTGAGCAGCGAGTGCTGGTGCTCCTTGGTAGGCGTGCCGCCGTAGTTGCCGTTGAGCAGCTCCACGTCGTCGGCGTTGGGTCCGACGACGGCCAGCGTCCTGATTTGCTTCGATAGCGGCAGCACTGGTTTCAAAGCCCCTCCTTGGGAGGGGATACTCTTGTTCTCTAACAGCACCATCGACTCACATGCCGCCTGTGTGGCCAGCAGGTCGTGCTTCTCGCAGGAGATGGTTGAGGCGGGCAGCGTTGCCCATGGGAGTCGTTCGGCGGGGTCGAACATACCCAGTTCGAAACGGCCGAGCAGTGTGCGGCGCAGGTGGCCGTCGAGGTCGCTCTCCTTGATGAGTCCCTTCTTCAGTCCTTCGGCAAGACTCATAAACACCTTGCCGCACTCCAGGTCGGTACCGTTGAGCACGGCGTCGACCGATGCCGAGAGCGGGTCTTTGTGCGTCTCGTGCTGTCCACGGTTGAAGAAGTTGTTGATGGCGTCGCAGTCGGTGACCACCAGTCCGTCGTAGCCCCACTTGTTGCGCAGAATGTCGATGAGCAGGCGGTCGCTGGTGCAGCATGGCTTTCCCTCGAAGCGCTGGTAGGCACACATCACCTCGCGCACGTTACCCTTTTTGACCAGGGTCTTGAAGGCAGGCAGGTAGGTCTCCCAGAGGTCGCGGTTCGTAGGCTCCACGTTCATCGAGTGGCGCAGCGGCTCCGGACCGCTGTGTACGGCGTAGTGCTTGGCACAGGCGTGGGTCTTCAGGTAGTGTGGGTCGTTGCCCTGCATGCCGAGTACGGTTTGCAGGCCGAGTACGGCGTTCATGTAAGGGTCTTCGCCGCAGGTCTCCTGTCCGCGTCCCCAGCGTGGGTCGCGGAAGATGTTCACGTTCGGGCACCAGAACGTCAGTTCGGGGTTGCCGGGGTAGTAGGTGACGCCCTGTGGCACGTTGAACTGGTTATGGTCCGAGCGGTTCCAGTTGGCACGGGCCTCGTCGCTCACCTGCGAGAAGACGTCATAGACCAGCTGCTCGTTGAAGGCCGCCGCCATACCGATGGGCTGCGGGTAGACGGTGTAGCCACCCTGTCGCACGCCGTGGCAGGCTTCGCTCCACCAGTTGTAGCTGGGAATGCCGAGACGATCGATGGAGGCCGACTTGTTCATCATCAGCCCCACCTTCTCCTCAGGTTTCAGCATACTCAGCAGGTTCTCCACCCGTTCTGTCCTGGGCTTGTCGGGATCCTGCCACACGTACTTGTTCTGTGCCGATGCCTCGGCAGTGCTTAGTAAGGCGGTCACTACCGCCATCATCGTAGTTTTTTTCATTTGGTTATGGTTGGTTATTGTCCGTTGTCGTTCGGATTGCCCCCGCCGAAACCACGGCCCCCTCCGAAACCGCCAAATGAGGGAGCCGGCTCTTTACCTATCTCTATCAGCAGACGGAAGAGAGCGCGCCGGCGCTGCGGCCATGTCGGGTAGTCGTCGGCCTTGAGCGTCCTGACCCTGAAGCCCGGCATCTGTGGCATGTTCGCCTGCCGCATGAACTCCAGGTTGCTGGTGGTGATGACGCAGGGCTTGGTCTTGCCGTCGGCCAGCAGGCGGTCGGCGATGGCATCGGCTCCGCCCACCTTGAACCAGCTCTCCATCGTGTCGTTCTTGCCGGGGATGAGCTGTATGAATGCGGGGATGGTGGGTGTCTGCGGCATGGCCGACATGTACCAGGCCTCCTGGCGCTCCACGTCGTAGCCCGTGCGTCCGTGCTGTATGTCGCCCATCGATGCGAAGTTGAAAGGCGAGTTCGGGTTGTTGGAAATACTATACTTGAACCCCAGGTCTGGCGACAAGTTCATGTTGTTGGGGTCGGCGATGGGTGTGCCGTCAACGAGGAAGCAGTATCTGAAGGTCTCGAAGATATATTCGTCCTGTCTGACCGTCCAGACGCCGTCCGTATCGCGCACCATGGGCTTTGGTTCCAACAACATCTCTGCCCAAAGCTCAACCTTGCGCGCCTCGGGAGCCTTCAGACGGAAGGTGATACCCTGCTGGTCGTACTCTGGCGAGATGATGGGACGCGGGAAGAGGCGTGCCATGACACCCGGCGTGAACTGCGGTTCCTTGCCCGTGGCTGCCGGTGCCGGCTTTGCTTCCTTCATAGCAACTTCGGAAGCTTTCTTGTTGAAGAGCAATGGCAACGTCTTGGCCAGGAAGTACTTGGCGTTCATCCATGTGTGGCCGAACTTGTCGTTTGTCAGCTCCTTGACGCTGCGTATGCCTTTCTTGTCAAGGAATTCCATGTAGTCGCGGGCGTTGCCATAGAGGAAGTCGTCGGTGCCCACGCCGAGCCAGAAGAGGTGAATCTTCTTGTTCGTCTCAGCACTCTGGTCGTAGACCTGCGGGATGTCTGTCGACGTGAACGAGCTGTAGGAACAGAGGTATGAGAACTTGTCGAGGTTCGTCAGACCGTTGTAGAGAGCCTGGTTGCCGCCGCGTGAGAAACCGCCGATGGCGCGGTGGTTGCGGTCGGCGCGTGTGCGGTAGGTACGGTCGATGTAGGGCATCAGGTCTTCGATGAGGTCGCGGCTGAAGGGATCGCCGCCGAACTTCGTCTGTGGCTGGGTGGCAGCGTCACTGCCGGCATTCAGCAGTTTGGTAGGATTACCGTAGGGCAGCACGACAATCATCTCGTTCGCCATTTTGTCGGCAATGAGGTTGTCGAGGATGTAGTTGACGCGTCCCACCTTATAATAAACCTCCTCAGTGTCGGTGGTGCCGCTGATGAGGTAGAAGACGGGGTATCGCTTCTGTTGGTTCTCCATATAGCGCGGCGGCAGGTAGACCACAGCCTGGTTGGTGGCACCGAGGCTCTTGGAGAAGTAGTGGATATACTCCAGGCGGCCGTGGGGCACATTACGGATGTCGTGGGGCAGGCTGCCCGCCGTGGACGGAATCTCGAGGAGACTGTTCTTAAAGCCCTCGTTGGGGAAGTACTGTGGATTCTCCGGGTCCATGACGTTCAGACCGTCGACGATATAGTGGTAGGGGTAGAGGTCGGGAGCTGCCGGGCCGAGGGTGACGGTCCACGTGCCGTCGGCACCACGTTTCATGTCTTTACGGCCACAGAACTGCACGTCAACCTGTACGTTCTTGGCTGAGTCGTTCTTGTAACGGAAGGTCACCGTTCCGTCGTTGTTCGGACTGGGCTGCGCCGAAACTGCTGCTGTGCAGAGGACGCTCGTGAGGCAAAGGAATAGTCTTTTCATTGTCAGTAGCTTTTGAAGGTTCTCATTCTGTGAGCAAATTTAGTAAAAAAATATTGATAATACGCAATTGTTTAATGTTTTTTTGTATTCTTGCCTGTTTTGCGACATGAAAGAAAGAATATGAAACGACAGATGGGTGTTTTCTGCGTGTTCTTTTGTAACTTTGCACACAGTATGATAACTCACAAAACCATTATCGTGATGAAGAAATTATTTTTGTTTTTACTGACCTTCGTGGCTGTCCAAGGTTTGGCGGCCAAGGACGACATCGTCAACCCGATGCTGTGGGCCGATACGCCCGACCCCGACGTTATACGCGTCGGCGACACATTCTATATGGTGACAACCACCATGCACCTCATGCCCGGTGCCCCCGTCATGGCATCGAAAGACCTGAAGCACTGGGAGACCGTAGGCTATATCTTCGACCGGCTGACGGACTCGCCGAAGTACGACCTGCAGGAAGGTACGGTCTACGGCCGCGGCCAGTGGGCCACATCGCTGAAGTACCATGACGGAAAGTTCTGGGCACTGTTAGCCCCCAACGAGGGCGGTCCGATGGGCCAGACCTACATCTTCACCGCTCCGAAGGCCGAGGGTCCGTGGACTATCCACTCCCGTCTGCGCCACTTCCATGACGCCACGTTGTTCTTCGATGACGACGGCACACCCTACGTGTTCTTCGGAACGGGTGAGATGTGTCAGCTGACGCGCGACCTGAAGGGAGTCGTCGAGGGTAGTCACCGCCATTACTTCCAGCGTGAGGCCGACGAGCGCGGCCTGTTGGAGGGTACCCGTGTCATCAAGCATCGCGGCACCTACTATGCCCTGCTCATCAGCCATGTCTATGCTCCCGGCCGTCATCGCCGCGAGGTGTGCTACCGCACGAAGGACCTGAATGGCAAGTGGGAGAAGAACGTCATCTTGGAGAGCGACTTCGGCGGCTTCTCCTATCTGGCCCAGGGCACCATCGTTGATACCGAGGAGGGCGACTGGTATGGCATTATGTTCCAGGACCGTGGCGGTGTAGGCCGTGTGCTGACGCTGTCGCCGGTGCGCTGGATTGACGGTTGGCCGCAGTTAGGCGACGAGCAGGGTAAGGTGCCCGCCACGATGCGCCCCTATAGAAGCCTCACCCCCGACCCCTCTCCCAATGGCGAGGGGAGTAATTACACTCGTGGCATCGTGTGTTCCGACGAATTCTCATCGTCAAAGTTGGGCTTGCACTGGCAGTGGAACCATAATCCCATTGACAAGGCATGGAGCCTGACGGAGCGTCCGGGATTCCTGCGTCTGAAGACCAACCGCGTGGTGCCCAACCTCTATCTGGCTCCCAACACGCTGACGCAGCGTATGGAGGGTCCGACGTGCAGTGGCTTCGTCTGCCTGGACTTGTCGAAGATGAAGGATGGCGACCGTGCCGGTCTGACAGCCTTCAACGGCGACAGCGGCGTGCTCACCGTGAAGAAGAATGGCAAGAAACTGACGCTTGAGATGAGCGAGCAGAAGGTGAGCCTGACCGACCGCGAGAAAGCCGTTACCAATGTCGATGAGAAAGTTATTGAGAGCATACCGCTCTCCTCTAAAAAACTTTGGCTCCGTCTTGACGGCGACTTCCAGCCCGGCCACCACGACGTAGCCAACTTCTTCTACAGCCTCGACGGCGAGCAATGGACACAGATAGGCACGAAGAACTACCGTATGTCGTTCGACTACCGCCGCTTCTTCATGGGCACGAAGTTCGGCATCTTCAACTACGCCACGAAAAAAGTCGGCGGCTACGTTGACGTCGACTTCTTCCGATATTCAAAGAATGAATGAAAATAAATCTTTTAAATCTTCAAATCTTTGTTCATTATATTCATCATAAAATTCGTGTAATTCGTGAAATTCGTAGTTCATTATGCACAGTAGGGCCGGTTCCGGTGTGCACACGCCACGAAAAAAGCCGGCGGCTATGTAGACGTCAACTCCTTCCGTTATTCAAAGAATTAATATTTGCTGTGCGGCTCTCAAATTCGGGGGCCGCGCAGTGTTTCTACGATGCGCGCCATCTGGTTGGGGATGCGTATCTGTTGCGGACACTTCGAGAGGCATTCCTCGCAGTCCTGACACTGATAGGCCCACTTCTTCTGGTCGGCCAGCGCTTTCTGATAGCCGTCGACGAACTGCTGCTTGCGTGCAGCGAAGTCGGCGGCACTTTTGTCGGGCAGCGGCAGTACGTGGCTGTTCACAGCCTCGTTGTAGTAAGCGAAGTTGCCGGGTATGTCGACGCCATAGGGGCAGGGCATGCAGTATTCGCAGGTGGTGCAGGGAATGGTGGGGAAGCCCGACATCTGGTCGGCGATATTGGCCAGCAGCTTGTTCTCGGCCTCGGTACACACCTCCAGCGGCGAGAAAGTCTCGACGTTCTCCTTGACGTGCTCCATACGGTTCATGCCGCTCAACGTGGTCAGGATGTTGGGGTAGGAGCCTACCCAGCGGAAAGCCCAGCGCGCCGTGCTGTCGTCCGGACGGACAGCCTTCAGCTGGTCGGTCAGTTCCTGAGCCATACGGCCGAAGGCACCGCCGCGCAGCGGTTCCATGATGACACACTGCACGCCCTGTTTCTCGCATTTGCCGTATAGGTATTCGGCGTCGGCATCTACGCGCCGTCCGCCGCGTAGCGAGGCGTGTCGCCAGTCGAGGAAGTTCATCTGAATCTGGCAGAAGTCCCAGTGGTACTCCTCCTGCCGGTCGAGCAGCCAGTCGAAGTCGCGCACGTCGCCGTGGTACGAGAAGCCGAGGTGCTTGATGCGGCCTGCCTCGCGCTCCTTCAGCAGGAAGTCGAGGATGCCGTTGTCGAGGAAGCGTCCTTTCAGCGATTCCATACCGCCGCCGATGCTGTGTAGCAGGTAGTAGTCGATGTGGTCCACCTTCAGCCGCTCGAATGACCGTTCGTACATGGCTTTCGACTCGTCGAACGACCACAGGCGGCGGTTCTGGTTCGACATCTTCGTGGCCACGAAGAACTTTTCACGCGGATGACGGGCGAGCGCGTTGCCCGTGAGCACCTCCGACTGTCCGCCCATATACATCGGTGCCGTGTCGAAGTAGTTCACGCCGTGCTCAATGGCGTAGTCCACCATCTGGTTCACCTCGTCCTGATTGTTCGGCAGGCGCATCATGCCAAAGCCCAGGAGCGACACCTGTTCGCCCGAGCCGTGCTGCACGCGGTAGGTCATGCGTCCTTTCACCGTAGTGTCCTTCTTGTCTTGTGCCAATGCGTTCAGCGGTTCCAATGCCATCAACGCCACGGCCGATCCTGCACCGAGTCCCAGTCTTTTGAGGAACTCGCGCCGATTCATGTTTTGTCTTTTGTCATCCATATGTCTATCTCGTTCGGGTTAGCTTTTGCAAAGTTACGAAAAGTCGAGAGCAAAACAAAAGAAAACATTCTTTTTTTGCCGAGCATTGAATTTTGGAGAACAAAACGAAGCAAAAATAACAAATTGCGGTGGGCTCTCCATTCTGCCGTTTGCTGCTGCGCCCTGTTTTTGTCA